>NZ_LCYG01000062.1 GCF_001017175.1 Microvirga vignae
CTTTCTTCACTTGTCAAAGAGCAGCATCACAAGATGCAGTTTCCGAAGACAACAGCGCCTCAGTCCGGTTTTACCCGGCTTGAGCCGCCAGCCTGTCAGGGAAACATCGGAGCCGCCATTCCCTGGCAGCGTCGCGATGAACCTGATTTAGGATCATTCGTCTTCTTTGTCAACCCCGTTTTCGAGAAACCCGAGAACCGAGCCAAACCTCACCCGAAGATGAGGCCTCCGGGGAACCTGCTTTTGCCCTGACTTGCGTCAGACCAAACAGCCTGCATTCCGAAGGGGTCTTGACGCCGTCCGCAATCAGCGGCCGCGTCGATGGGCGGGTTATAAGCCCGTGCTCTTTCGGCTGTCAACACGCTTATGAAAGTTTTTTGACGGCCTCCGGAAAACGCTCAAGCTCGGCCTTTACCAGGACTACTGCACATGATTTCGTAGGCCTTGCCTCACTGCGGACACAGTGAGGATCGAAGCAGCGCTCCCGACGGTGCCTCATTTCAGAGAGACAGTCCCGCGCAGGCTTCTCCTGTTAAGCCTGTGCCGGCGACCTCTGTTGTGCTAGAGCGCCTTCGGCACCTATGCAGTAAGATAACCAGTCGACCGCGATAAAGATTGTCATGAGCCATGTTCCTCCAGATGACAGCCTGCCGAGGGCTTCCCGACGGGAAGTCTTGCGCCTGTCGTCCGGGATTGAACTCGGCCATGAGCCCGCTTTGAGCTCCAACGGTGCGACGGCTCCAGAACTGGACAAGTGGGACATCAACCTGCGCTGGCTCGGCGCCAGTATCCTGACGGGTATCACCGGCGCAGTTCTGATTGGCGCTTCGATCCATGTTGCGATCGAGGCCGCGACCACATCCGCTCAGCCTCCCGAGCGTGCGGCCCTGAATGCTCGGCCTCAGTCCGATACGGGAGAAGAGCGCGCCTCAAATGTTGCCCGCAAGGGCGACAAGCTGAACATGACGGAGCTGACGGCGTCCGCGAAGCAGAGCTTCAAGGCTCCCATGACGATCCGCAATGGTGATCGCGAGGCCATCAAGGTTCGGCAGTTCGTCCGGGTTGCCACCAATCTCTCCCTGACGGCCGGCACCTACGCCTCCGACATTCCTCCTTTCAATCCTCTTCGCCTCTTTGCTGAGGATGTGCAGGAAAAGATTGACCAGGTGCCTGAAATCTCGGACGCGGATGTCTCCGTGGTCCGGCGGGACCTGGCTGCCATAGCCATTGAGGCCAGCGCGCCGTCTCTGACCGACAACGATGTCATGGCCATTCTGGAAGAGGAGCGCCGCGTTGCGGGCGAAACGGGGCGCCGCACCTCCGTTCCGATCCCGGCTCAGCAGATGCTGTCGCGTACCTTGCGCCAGCCCGATGGGCTCGGCGATGCTTTGGGCTATGCCCGCGTCGTCGATACCGCCTTCAGCACGATCGAAGTCCGGGTCATGCCGGAGAACGTCACCGAGTTGCCCAAGATCGAACAGAAGGCCATCGCGCCCCTGATCGAGGAGCGCGATGTGGTTCTCCGGAAGGGCGAGACGCTGGAGACGGTCCTGCGCAGCTACGGAGCGACCCCGCAGCAGATCGCGGCGATCACCACGGCTCTGTCGGCACGGATGCAGGTTGCGGCGATGGCGGAAGGACAGCGCCTTCGCATTCTCATCGCGCCCGGTCCGCGCCTGGGCGACCCGAGGCAGATCGTGCGCGTCATCGCCTTTGGCGAAAAAGGGATCGAAGGAATTGCCGCCACGAATGACCGCGGCATCTTCGTATCCGTGACGCCTCCGGTGGATCCCTCCGACAGCAAGAGCAACGAGGCCCCCGAGGAGGACGATGTAGGCGAGGAAGAGGAACGCGGCGGCATCCGCCTCTACGAGAGCCTCTACGAGACCGCCCTCAAGAACGACCTTCCGCGCCAAACCGTGGACGAGCTCGTGCGCATCTTCGGTTACGACATCGATTTCCAGCGCCGCGTCTCACAGGGGGACACCTTCGAGGTCTTCTTCGGTACGGATGACGATGGCGGGTCGCCGGAAGTTCTCTATGCCTCGCTGACAGTGGGCGGGGAACCGCGCAGCGTCTATCGCTACCAAGGCGATGACGGCACCATCGATTACTTCGACACGACCGGACGCTCCCTCAAGAAGTTCCTGATCCGCAAACCCATCTCCGATGGCATCCTGCGTTCGGGCTTCGGCTCGCGCTTCCATCCGATCCTCGGCTATTCGCGCCCGCATACGGGTGTCGACTGGGCCAACAGGATCGGCACGCCCATTCTCGCCGCCGGCAATGGCACGGTCATCAAGGCCGAGTGGGATTCAGGCTATGGCCGCCGCGTGGAGCTGCAGCACACCAACGGCTACGTGACCGCCTATTCCCACATGTCGGGCTTTGCCAAGGAAATCGCACCCGGCAGAAAGGTGCGGCAGGGTCAGGTCATCGGGTACCTGGGTAACTCAGGCCTCTCCACGGGACCGCACCTCCATTACGAAGTCATTATCAACGGCAGCTTCGTCGATCCGCTGAAGATCCGCCTGCCTCAAGGGCGTGAGCTCGATGGCCGCAGCCTTGCCGATTTCAAGCGCCAACGCGAGCAGGTGGACGAGCTCATGGCCCATGCGGGCGCATCGGCGAGCCTCTCCCAGCGCGCAGACCTACGCTGAACCTCATGCTTGACTCAGTTATGATCGTCTTCCCGGTCTTCGGCTTGATCGGGATCGGCTATATCGCGCGCCAGACGGGCTTCGTGTCCGAGCGCATGGGCGAGGGTCTCTCCGAATTCGTCTTCACCCTCTCCGTGCCATGCCTGATCTTCCGCACTCTCGTGAAGGCCGAGATTCCCGCGGTGCAGCCCTGGGGGTATTGGATCTCCTACTTCGCAGGCGTGGCCGTGGTGTGGGTCCTGGCGACCTTCATCGGCAAACGCCTCTTCGGTATCAAAGGCGTGTCCGGCGTGGTGGCCGGTTTCTCGGCGGGCCAGGCCAATACCATCTTTGTCGGCGTGCCTATGATCCTCAAGGCTTATGGGGACGAGGGCGCGGTTCCGTTATTCATGCTGATCGCGGTGCATCTGCCCGTGACCATGACCCTGGCGACGGTGCTGGCGGAAGGGAGGCAGGCCTCCCCTCTCATCATCCTGCGCCGTCTTGCAACGCATCCCATCGTCATCGGCATTCTGGCTGGTTCGGCCTTCCGCCCCATTGCTCCCGTCGTCCCTGCACCGATCTGGCAGATCATGGACCTGCTTGCGAGCGCGGCCGTTCCTTGCGCGCTGATCTCCATGGGCATCGCGCTTCGCCGTTACGGATTGAAGATGGGATGGAAGCTGCCGACCGCTATTTCCGTTCTCAAGCTCGTGGTACACCCGCTCGTGGTGTTGATGCTGGCCACGCAGGTCTTCGAGATGCCGCCTGTCTGGGCAGGTGTGGCCGTGCTCTTCGCCTCATGTCCTTCAGGCATCAATGCTTATCTGTTCGCCGAACGCTATGGCGAAGGCGTGGCTCTGGCATCCAGTGCCGTCACGCTCTCCACCGTGCTGGCGCTGGGCACCACGCTCCTATGGCTCTACGTGCTCGGTGTGGGCTGAGGCGCAAAGCCGAGCTTTTGCCTGATCTCGGCAGCCGACACACCTCGCGCCCGCAATTCGAACAAGGCTTCCGACCTTCTACTCTTTGCGAGCTTGTCCCCGCCCGGATCGAGGATCAGCCCGTGATGGTGGTAGAGCGGCGTACTCAAGCCGAGCAGTTTCTGCAGGAGCACGTGCAGATCGGTTGCGGCCTCGAGGTCCTGCCCGCGCACCACATGAGTGACGCCCTGCAGCGCATCGTCCACGACAACGGAGAGATGATAGCTCGTCGGCACCTCCTTGCGCACGATCACGGCATCGCCCCAGCGCCAGGGATCGACTTCGACAATCTCTTCGTCGCCATCGAGAGAAAAACGCGTGAAGGGGTAAGGACCGGGAAAAAGTTTACGTACGGCCTCGCTGTCAATACGCAACGTATGCGGCTCGCCAGCGCTGATCCTTCCCGCGACGTCCTCAGGAGAAAGCCCCTTGCAGGTGCCCGGATAAAGGGGAGCGCCGTCAGGATCACGCGGCCAAGCCTTGCCCCTCTGCGCCTCGACTGCCTCAACCTTATCCGCAATGTGCTTGCGGGAACAGAAGCACGGATAGACGAGCCCCCTCCCCTTCAACGTCTGGAAGGCGGTCCGGTAATCCGTAAAATGCTCCGCCTGGCGGCGGACCGGCTTTTCCCACTCCAGACCGAGCCAGACGAGATCCTCGTAAATCGCCCTCTCGTATTCCGGACGGCAGCGTGCGATATCGATATCCTCAATGCGCAGCAGGAAGCGGCCATCGAACCGGCGGGCGAGCGCATCGTTGAGCAGGGCCGAATAGGCATGGCCGAGATGAAGCCGTCCGTTGGGGCTAGGGGCAAATCGGAATACGGGCTTCGTCACGGACGGCCTTCAAGAAGCAAGGAACAGAATTGGTGGCCACCCTCCTCGAAACGGAAGCGGTTCTCAAGAGGGGACTGAAGGCGCTCGCCGAGGCCGACCCCGTCATGGCAGGACTTGTCGCCGATGGCGTCACCCCGAAGCTGCGCAAGCGCCCGCCGGGTTTCGAGGGCCTGGCCTGGATCATCGTCGGACAGCAGGTCTCGACGGCGAGCGCCGCGGCGATCTGGGGCCGGCTGAGAATGATCCTCGATCCACCGAGCCCGGAAAGTTTCTTGAGCCTTTCGGACGAAGAGCTGCGTACGGCAGGCCTCTCGGCCATGAAGGTCAGAACGATCCGTGCAACCGCCACCGCAATCGTGGAGGGATCACTGCCACTTGATCGGCTGCATGAGCTTCCTGCTGATGAGGCTCATAACATCCTCACTCAGGTGAAAGGCATCGGCCCCTGGACGGCGGACATCTACCTGCTCTTCTGCCTCGGCCATCCCGACGCCTTTCCGGGTGGGGATCTCGCCGTTCAGGAGGCTGCCCGGATCGCGTATGGATTGGACGTGCGGCCTGATGCGAGGGCGTTGGCAGATCTTGCGGAGCGCTGGCGGCCTTGGCGGGGTGTGGCCGCCAAGGTGCTTTGGGCCTATTACCGCGTGGCCAAGGCGCGAGAGGGCAGCCCCGTCACGTAATGCGCTAGCGCATCGTGCGGACCCGAAGGGCCGCGTCAGCGAAAAGCGGACCCGGTTTTCCGCCCCAAACGATGCGCCAGTTAAGAAGGGAGCATCGGACGAGCCCCAAAAGTGCAAGTCCACTTTTGGGATTGATGCTCTAGCCCTGCTGGGCCGCGGCCAGCGAGGCCTGGGCGCCGGCCCGCAGCATGCTGCTGTCGCTGCCGATGGAGACCATGTTGAAGCCTTTACGGGCGAGTTCCCCGGCGCGTGCGCCCGAAGATGCATAGATGCCGGCGATTTTGTCGGCCGCCTTCACCCGGGCGAGCACGTGGTCCAGGGCCTTGTCGACCTCGGCACTGGCCGGGTCCACGCCCTTGCCGCCCGACAGCGCGATAGAGAGGTCCGCCGGGCCGACGAAGACGCCGTCAATACCGGGGACCTCCAAGATGTCGTCGAGAATGGCGAGCGCCTCCCGAGTCTCCACCATGGCGAAGGAGACGGTGAGATCATTGGCCTGGCGCAGGTACTCCGCCGGCTCCAGCCCTGAGAGGGAGATCGCCCCATAGGCGCCCCAGCTCCGCGCGCCCACGGGCGGGAACTTCATGAAGGAGGCGAAGCGCCGAGCATCCTCTATGGTGTTGATCATAGGCGCGATCACCCCCGAGACCCCGGCGTCCAGGAAGCGCGAGGCAGAGGCGAACTCGCCCACCGGAACCCGTACGAGTGCCGGCTTTCCGACCGCTGCGATCAGCGGCACGGCCCGGAGAGCGGCGGCAAAGTCGATGGTGCCGTGCTGCATGTCCATCACCACCGCATCGAACTCCTCCCGCGCGAGAAGCCCCGGAATGGAGGGCTCCGGAATGCCGCACCAGGCGGTGAGCAGGGGCGTGCCCCCTTTGAGGAGGTCGGGAAAGGATGGATTTGTCAGCATGATGCTCTTTTCTTGCAATGGCGTTTCTGTTCGGCCGAAGCGTAGCTTGAACGGCAGGCGGGGCTTATGACCCCGCCTTGATCTCCGCAATGGCACGGTCCGTCAGCTGCTGCACCTTAGCTCTAAGCTCGGCTTCGTCTATGGCTTTGCCGGCACTTTCGAGATCCTGCCGGATCTTCCGCAGCACGTCGGCATCCCCCGGCTCCTGGAAATCGGCCTGGACGACGGTTCTGGCATAGGCCTCAGCCTCAGGTCCGGTCTTGCCCAGCCGTTCGGCGACCCAGAGGCCCAAGAGCTTGTTGCGGCGGGCCGCGGCCTTGAAGCGAAGCTCCTCGTTATGGATGAACTGCTTCTCGAAAGCGTTTTCGCGCTCGTTGAAAAGGGTCATGAAGGATCCTCCCGTGGCTGCCCCCTTCATGCGATATATGGGCGCACTCGCGCCGCCGCCATGTCATCCACATCTAAAGGCATGCCATCCATATCTAAAGGAAGGTGTTCAAAAAGGGCTCCAGGCCCTGATCCCTCCTCTGCGCGTTGTGCTCGTCCCCTTGATCGGATAGGTTGCCCTCAAGCGGAGCGCTGGTCTAAAGCCGCGCCTACGCCAGCCGCGGATCTGCACCATGTCTAGCCAGGAGAGCCCACGGCACAATGGATTTTCTCAAACCACGGTACACGCCTATGAATCGTCGCCGTCGCGTCTATGAGGGCAAGGCGAAGGTCCTCTATGAGGGCCCCGAACCCGGAACGCTCATCCAGCACTTCAAGGATGATGCGACCGCCTTCAACGCCAAGAAACATGAAGTGATCGACGGCAAGGGCGTGCTGAACAACCGGATCTCGGAATTCCTCTTCCAGCATCTGAACGAGATCGGCGTCCCCACCCACTTCATCCGCCGCCTGAACATGCGCGAGCAGCTGATTCGCGAGGTGGAGATCATTCCTCTTGAGGTCGTCGTGCGGAACGTGGCGGCAGGCTCGCTCGCCAAGAGGCTCGGTCTCGAGGAGGGTACGCAGCTCCCCCGCTCGATCATCGAATTCTATTACAAGAACGATGAGCTGGGCGATCCGATGGTCTCGGAAGAGCACATCACCGCCTTCGGCTGGGCCTCGCCCCAGGAAATCGACGACATCATGGCGCTCGCCATCCGCGTCAACGACTTCCTGTCCGGCCTCTTCCTCGGCGTCGGCATCCGCCTTGTCGACTTCAAGCTGGAGACGGGCCGCCTCTGGGAGGGCGAGCTGATGCGCATCGTCGTTGCCGACGAGATCTCCCCCGATTCCTGCCGTCTCTGGGACATCAAGTCCAAGGACAAGCTCGACAAGGACCGCTTCCGCCGCGACATGGGCGGGCTGGTGGAGGCCTACACGGAGGTCGCTCGCCGCCTCGGCATCCTGGCCGAGAACGAGAGCATCATCACCGGCGGCCCGCGCCTCGTGCAGTGAGCGCCCTGGCTCTTATAAAGAAGATGATCCAATGCCCGGCTCCGTGCCGGGCATTGTTGTTGGGGTTAGGCCTCGGCATCGGCCTCGTAGGCTGCGACTACATTCCCCGCACTGTCGCAGGCCTGCCGTCCGACACCTCCTGGGATGCCCTCCCTTTACGCAAGTGGCTCGCCGAGGACCGGGCGGAGCCCATCGCGCTCTCCTTCTGCGCTCCGCCCCAATGCAGCCCGGGGCTGGCCGTCAGCGTCATCCGCCTGAAGGGAAAGGACGCGCAAGTGACGGAGGCAATCCTCAAGGACCCGGAGCGCCTCGCGCGCGCCCTCCGTTCCCCTGCCGACCGGGAGAAACCAGTGCAGACGGAGGTTTCCGTGGAGCGCCTGGAGAATGCTCCCTATCCCGGCTTCACGATCAGCCTGGCCCCCGTGGACGGCAAAAAGCCCCCCGCCTTCGGCGCTGCCCTGGGCCGCCGCTCCGGCAGGGATCTGGAGGTCGTCCTGGTGATCGGCCTCTCCTCCAAGGTGGTGCAACAGACTGTCCGTGAAGTCGCTGCCCGTGAATTGGGCTCCTAACCCGTTGTTTCTTGCGGCCAATGGCTTTATGGCGTGGGGCACATCTCAACAGCCTGAGGCCTCCCATGAAAGCTCGCGTCACCGTCACCCTCAAGAACGGCGTTCTCGACCCCCAAGGCAAGGCCATCGAAGGGGCCTTGAAGTCCCTCGGCGTGGACGGCATCGCCGGTGTGCGCCAGGGCAAGGTCTTCGACATCGAGCTGGAAACCGCCGACAAGGTCCAGGCCGAAACCTCGCTGAAGGCGGCCTGCGAGAAGCTGCTCGCGAACACCGTCATCGAAAACTACCGCGTCGAACTGATCTGACCGTCATGCCCGGACTTGTTCCGGACCGGAAGGGCGCGCCAAAGGCGTGACTTCCACGTTTTCCCGCGCCTCAAGGCGTAAATGGCCGGGACGAGACCGGCCATGACGATAGAAGGATGAAAAGATGAGATCCGCTGTCATCGTCTTCCCCGGCTCCAATCGCGAAGGCGATGTGGTGCGGGCCCTCAAGCAGGCCGGCTCCGACGTCCAGAAGGTCTGGCATGCCGAACACGAGCTGCCCAAGGGCACCGATCTCGTGGTCCTGCCGGGCGGCTTTTCTTATGGCGACTATCTGCGCTGCGGCGCCATCGCGGGCCGCGCAGCGGTCATGGATGCAGTTCGCGCCCATGCGGCGCGCGGCGGCTTGGTGCTCGGCATCTGCAACGGCTTCCAGATCCTCTGCGAGTCGGGGCTTCTGCCTGGCATCCTGATGCGCAACGCGAACCTCAAATTCATCTGCCATCGCCAGTTCTTGAAGGTCGAGCGCAACGACACCGCCTTCACCAAGGCTTACGTGCAGGATCAGGCCATCGATGTCTGCGTCGCGCATGGCGAGGGCAATTACACGGCGGACGTGGAGACGCTGAAGCGGCTCGAAGGCGAAGGCCTCGTCGCCTTCCGTTACTGCGATGCCCACGGCCATGTGACCGCCGATGCCAATCGCAACGGCTCGATGAACTCGATTGCCGGCATCTATTCCGACAACCTCAACGTGCTCGGCATGATGCCTCATCCGGAAAACCTGATCGAAGATCTCGTGGGGGGCACCGATGGGCGTGGCCTGTTCGAGAGCCTCGTGTCGTCTTTCCCCCGCGCTGCCTGATTTCTTCAAGAGACGAGACACTGATGATCCGCAACGACGTCGCCATCACCCCGGAGCTGGTCAAGGAGCACGGGCTGAAGCCTGACGAATACGACCGCTTCGTGAAGCTGATCGGCCGCGAGCCGACGCTCACCGAGCTCGGCATCGTCTCCGCCATGTGGAACGAGCACTGCTCGTACAAATCCTCGCGCATCCATCTGCGCGGCCTGCCGACGAAGGCATCGTGGGTCATCCAGGGCCCGGGCGAGAATGCAGGCGTGATCGATATCGGCGATGGGCTGGCCTGCATCTTCAAGATGGAAAGCCACAACCATCCGTCCTTCATCGAGCCCTATCAGGGCGCGGCGACGGGCGTCGGCGGCATTCTTCGCGACGTGTTCACCATGGGTGCGCGGCCGATTGCATCCCTCAACTTCCTGCGTTTCGGCGAGCCTGATCATCCGAAGACGCCGCACCTCGTGTCCGGTGTTGTTGCGGGCATCGGCGGCTACGGCAATTCGTTCGGCGTTCCCACCGTCGGCGGCAGCGTCGGCTTTGACAAGCGCTACAACGGCAACATCCTCGTCAACGCGATGGCGGTCGGCCTCGCGCGCACGGACGAGATCTTCTACGCAAAGGCCACCGGGGTCGGAAATCCGATCGTCTATCTCGGCTCCAAGACCGGCCGCGACGGCATCCACGGCGCGACGATGGCGTCCGCCGAATTCGACGATGCGTCGGAGGAGAAGCGCCCCACCGTGCAGGTGGGCGATCCCTTCGCCGAGAAGCTGCTGCTCGAAGCCTGCCTTGAGCTCATGAAGTCCGGTGCGGTGATCGCGATTCAGGACATGGGCGCGGCCGGTCTCACCAGCTCCGCGGTCGAGATGGGCGCGAAGGGCAATCTCGGCGTCGAGCTCGATCTCGACAAGGTGCCCTGCCGCGAAGAAGGCATGACGGCCTATGAGATGATGCTCTCCGAGAGTCAGGAGCGCATGCTCATGGTGCTCAAGCCCGGCATGGAAAAAGAAGCAGAGACCATCTTCCACAAGTGGGGTCTCGATTTCGCGGTGATCGGCAAGACCACCGACACGCTGCGCTTCGTCATCAAGCACCAGGGCGAGGTGAAGGCTGATCTTCCGATCAAGGAGCTCGGCGACGAGGCTCCGGTCTATGACCGTCCGTGGGTGGAAAGCCCGAAGCAGCCCGTGATCGAACCTTCGAGCGTGAAGGCTCCGATGTCGGAAGCGGAAGCGCTTCTGAAGCTCGTGGGCTCGCCGGACCAGTGCTCGAAGCGGTGGGTATGGGAGCAGTACGATCACCTCATCCTCGGCAACACGGTGCAGACGCCAGGCGGCGATGCCGCCATCGTGCGCATCGAGGACGGGCCGAAGGGCCTTGCGCTCACCACCGACGTGACCCCGCGCTATTGCGAGGCCGATCCCCTCGAGGGCGGCAAGCAGGCGGTGGCGGAAGCCTGGCGCAACATCACGGCGGTCGGTGGCCTGCCGCTTGCGCTCACCGACAACCTCAACTTCGCAAGCCCCGAGCGGCCGGAATCCATGGGCCAGTTCGTGGGCTGCCTGAAGGGCATCGGCGAGGCCTGCCGTGCTCTCGACTTCCCCGTCGTGTCCGGCAACGTCTCGCTCTATAACGAGACCAACGGCCAGGGCATTCTCCCCACCCCTGCCATCGGCGGCGTTGGCCTCATCGACGACGTGACGGTGAATGCCTCCATCGCCTTCAAGAACGAGGGCGAGGCAATCATTCTGATCGGCGCCACGCAGGGCTGGCTCGGTCAGTCGATCTACCTCCGCGACGTCTGCGGCCGTGAGGAAGGGGCTCCGCCGCCGGTGGATCTCGCTGCGGAAAAGCGCAACGGCGACTTCATCCGCCAGCTCGTCCGCTCCGGTCAGGTGAAGACGGTGCACGATTGCTCCGACGGCGGCCTTGCGCTCGCGCTCGCCGAGATGGCGATGGCAGGCAATGTCGGCGCGGAGATCACGGCGGTGCCGGAAGGCATGCCGCTCCACGCCTTCCTCTTCGGCGAGGATCAGGCGCGCTATCTCATCGCCATCGATGAGGATGCGGCCGCCGACATTCTCTACGAGGCCGGCGCTGTCGGCATTCCCGCCGTGACGCTGGGCGTGACGGGCGGCGATTCGTTGATTCTGCCGGGTCAGCAGGCCATATCCGTGAAGCAGCTGAAGACTGCTCACGAATCCTGGCTGCCCGACTACATGGCCGGCAAGGCTTAAGGAGTTTGATCCATGGCAATGGATGCACGCGATATCGAGAGCATGATCAAGGCTGCCCTGCCGGATGCGATCGTCGAGATCAAGGATCTGGCGGGTGATGGCGACCATTATGCCGCCACCGTCACGTCGTCGGCCTTCAAGGGAAAATCCCGGGTCCAGCAACACCAGATGGTCTATGCAGCGCTGCAGGGCCGCATGGGTGGTGCGCTCCATGCCCTTGCATTGACGACGCTGGCACCCGACAATTGAGACACGAACCCGGCGCCTTGACCGCCCAAGGTGTTTTTTACTCGCATTTTCTTCGCAAAACCGGGACCACTTTTGCGGAAAATGCTATGAGACAGGAGAAGTCCATGGCTGACGCCAACCAGATCATTGATAACGAAGTGAAGTCCAACGACGTCGTGCTGTTCATGAAGGGCACGCCGCAATTCCCCATGTGCGGGTTCTCGAGCCAAGTGGTCCAGATCCTCAACTACCTGGGCGTGCCCTACAAGGGCATCAACGTGCTTGAGGACGAGACCATCCGCCAGGGCATCAAGGACTATTCCAACTGGCCGACCATTCCCCAGCTCTATGTGAAGGGCGAGTTCATCGGCGGCTGCGACATCACCCGTGAGATGTTCCAGGCCGGCGAGCTGCAGCAGCTCTTCGCCGACAAGGGCATCCAGGTTCAGCAGAGCGCCTGATCGGTCCTTATGGGACCAACACATGAAGGCGGGGCCTAGCCCCGCTTTTTTGTTGCCTCAATCGCCACGCTCTCCCGAACGGGAGCGTGTTTTGTCGCATTCCTTCAACAGCCACGTTTCCGGCACAATGGCTCTTCGTTCTTTTCCGAAGGCCGCGGCCATAACAACAGAATGCGGCGGCTTGAGACGGGGGCCAATTTCATGTTCGAGCCGGAGACGAATGTCGTCGCCTTCAAGCCGCGCGCGGCGGTGACGCATCATCCCAAAACCCTTCTGGAGCGGGTCTATGCAGCCGGTTCAATCGCTGTGCGGGCGGACGATGTCGCCACCAAGATGGCATGCCTGATGCTGCAACGTCTCGGCTTTCTCGTGATCGAGGAAATTTTCGCCGACGGCACTCCACGCTTGCTGCAGAAGGGTGAAGCCCGGAAAGCCATGGAGCGGCCGTGGCGTCTTTCGAAGCCCGCTTTTTCCGGCGAGTTTGGTCTCCCTGACGGCGAAGGCGCTTTCCGGTGCTAGAGCTTCATGCGGAAAACCGGCTCATTTTTCCGCATGACGCGCTAAGAGCGTCCCAGCGCCGTGCGGATAAAGGCCAGCGCATCGGGCGAGGCCCATTCCGCCGGACCTTTCAGGAGCGCGATCTCGCAACCCGTCGCATCGACGACAAGAGTCGTCGGCAGGCCGACCACATGGCCCGACCTCTGCAGGACCTGGAGCAGCTTGCCTGCCGGATCGGCATAGTAAGCCAGGTTCTTGATGCCGTTCTCCTGCAGCCAAGCTTTCGGCTTGTCGGGATTGCGCGTATCCACGTTGATGGCGACCACCTGGAAATCGGCGCCGCCCAGCTCCGCCTGGAGCTTGTCGAGAGCCGGCATTTCTTCGCGACAGGGCACGCACCAGGTCGCCCAAAGATTGACGAGGATCGTCTTGCCTTTGAAGTCGGCAAGGCCCATCGGCTGCCCGTCAGTGCCTGCAAAAGCGATCACCGGCGGCGGCTTCGGTGCATTGCTGACACCGACGGCAGCCAACTCTCCCCTCGCCAGAGGCTTGAGACGCTCCGAAACAGCCTTGGAGGCGCGACATTCGCCAGCCTGAGCAAGATCGGTTCCGGTCCGGGAGACGCCGTACCAGGCAGCGCCTGCGCCTAAAACAGCGAGGACGGCAAGGCCGGCGAGCCAGAAGCGGTTGCGGGTTTTCGGGGTTTCCGGTGCATGCGACATGGGCCCGATTTGGCCCTTTTTCGGCCAAGCCTCAAGCCCCGGCATGGGAATCTCCCATCACGATGCCGTGGAACGCTACAAGGACGGGACAGGACTACGTCCCCTCACCTTGCCTCTCGCGTTGGCCAACGCTTCCCGTTATGGTGCGGCCACGTTTCGGAGCCTTTGAATGTCCACCTGCGTTTCTTTCTCCCGGGCGGCCCTGGTTGCTGGCCTCATCGTCCTCGGCCTCTCGGCTTGCGGCCGTCGCGGCGCGCTCGAGCCGCCGCCGGATGGGTCCGCTCCCCAGGCGCAGCCGCAGGGAGCCGCCGATCAGGCCACCCTCCCGTCCCCCGTCGGCACGCCCCGCTCAAGGCCCAATCGCGGCTATACCATCCCCAAAGAGCCCTTTATCCTCGACCCGCTGCTGTAAGGCTGGCCCGATGCATCATTTTGCTTATCGCGATGGCGTCCTCCACGCGGAGGATGTCAGCCTGCGCCGCCTCGCGGATGAGGTCGGAACCCCATTTTATTGCTATTCCACCGCCACTCTCGAGCGCCATTACCGGGTCTTTGCCGAAGCCTTCGCGGACACCGACGCTCTCGTCTGCTACGCCATGAAGGCGAATTCCAATCAGGCGGTGCTGAAGACGCTGGCGCGCCTGGGTGCCGGCATGGACATCGTCTCGGAAGGCGAGTTGCGCCGCGCGTTGGCCGCTGGCGTACCGGGCGAACGCGTGGTGTTCTCCGGCGTCGGCAAGACGAAGACTGAGATGGCCTTTGCCCTCGACAGCGGCATTCTCTGCTTCAACGTCGAATCCGAACCTGAGTTGGAAGCTCTCTCCGAGGTCGCGCTCTCCCAGGGGCGGCGCGCGCCGATCTCGATCCGCATCAACCCGGATGTGGATGCCAAGACGCACAAGAAGATTTCGACGGGCAAGTCCGAGAACAAGTTCGGCATTCCGATCTCCCGCGCCCGCGAAGTCTATGCCCGCGCCGCCAAGCTGAAGGGCCTCGAGATCACCGGCGTCGACATGCATATCGGCAGCCAGATCACGGATCTTACGCCCTACGACAACGCCACCGCGCTTCTCGCCGAACTCGCCCGCGACCTGATGGCAGATGGGCACAAGCTCCATCACATCGATCTCGGCGGCGGTCTCGGCGTGCCCTATCGCGAGGACAATGCGCCTCCGCCGGACCCGCAAGCCTATGCGCAGATCATCAAGCGCCACACGAAGGATCTCGGCCTCAGGCTCGTCTTCGAAATGGGCCGTCTGATCGCGGGCAATGCGGGCGTGCTGATCGCCCAGGTCGTCTACGTGAAGGAAGGTGCGGATCGCACCTTCGTGATCGTCGACGCGGCGATGAACGATCTCATTCGTCCGACGCTGTACGATGCCTTCCATAACATCAAGCCCGTGGTGGAGCCTTCGCCCAACACGCCACACATCGTCGCCGATGTGGTCGGCCCCGTGTGCGAGACGGGCGACTATCTCGCGCTTTCCCGTGACATGCCGGCGGTGAAGCCGGGAGATCTCATCGCCGTGATGACCGCAGGCGCCTATGGTGCTGTGCAGGCTACCACCTACAACACGCGTCGGCTCGTGCCGGAAGTTCTGGTGCGCGGCGCGGAGAGTGCTGTGGTGCGGCCCCGTCCGTCCTACGAGGATCTGATCGGTCTCGACCGGGTTCCCGATTGGCTGGCTTAAGGCTCTTGGCTTCGAACCGGGGATCAGGCTCCGCCGTTGTCTTGGCACTGACGAGGATGTGAGGCGGGAAAATCCCCTTGCGGCGCTTTATGCCCATTTGACGGCTGGTCATCCGGGCATGTCGTGCTAGCTTCTCGACGGGGGCGTTAGCACAGACGTGCTACGGAGACTTTTGGCATGAGCGAAGGCCCGAACCCGTCGCCTGCGCAGAGTAACCTGAGCAAGAGGTTCGGGCGCCTGATCACGCATGCGCGCTGGTCGCTGTGGTGGGAGGATGCCTGGCCCCGGCTGTGGCTGCCGCTCGCCATCGTTCTTCTCTTCCTCACGCTGTCCTGGTTCGGCCTCTGGCTCGATATTGCGCCTTTCTGGCGCTCGGTGGGGCTGGGCCTCTTCACCGCCGCTTTTCTCCTGTCTCTGTGGCCCCTGCTGCGCCTGCGCATGCCCAGCCGCACGCGCGCTCTCGACCGTCTCGACCGAGACACCGGTCTGAGCCACGGCCCCGCGCGCGTGCTCGACGATACCCTGGCGCTCGGCTCAACCGATCCCGGCACGCGGGCCCTCTGGTCCCTTCATCGCAAGCGGGCTGAAGAGGCTATCGGCCGGATGCGGGTTGCCCCGCCCCGCCCGGACATGCCCCGGCGCGACCGTTATGCGCTTCGGGCGGCGGGGATTCTTGCTCTCGTGACGAGCGCCTTCGTGGCAGGACCCGAGATCGGCTCGCGCCTCAAGGCGGCCTTCGACTGGCGGGAAGCATCGGCCTCGGCGCCCGCCTTCCGCATCGACGGTTGGATCGATCCGCCGCTCTACACTCGCACGCCCCCGCTCATGATCGATCTGGCCAAGGGCCAGGACCTCCGCGCGCCGATCCGCTCCACCGTCGTCATTCGCGTCGCTGGCGACGGCACGGCGGAAATCAAGCCTGGTAAGGGCCTTACTCCTCTGCCCCCCAAGGGCAACCAGCGCGCGGATCTGCGCGAGGAGCGCTATACGCTCGACGGCAGCACCGAGCTGACCGTCAGCACAGGCTTTGCCCACAGCGTGACGCTTAAATTGGAAGCCATTCCCGACCGCATGCCTGAGATCGCCTTCACCGGCCCGCCCGAGATCAATGTGCGCGGCACCTTCACCCTCGTCTACAAGGGCAGGGACGATTACGGCATTACCTCCCTCGAAGGCTTGGTGGAGAAGGCCGACGGCAGCAAGGGCCGCTCCCTGGTTCCGGTCCCCTCGCTCACGCTGACCCTCCCGAGTCACGAGGAGAATGCGCCCGACACCCGCTCTCCGGTCGATCTCACGAACCATCCCTGGGCCGGCGCGCCGGTGACCATCAGGCTCAAGGCCAAGGACGAAGCGGGCCAGGAAGCGACGAGCGAGGCCATCACCCTCACCCTGCCGCAGCGTCCCTTCACCAATCCGCTCGCGAAAGCCCTCGTCGAGCAACGACGCAATCTCGTGCTTGCTCCCGATGACCGCAAGCGTGTGCAGATCGCCCTCGATGCCCTTCTGATCGCCCCTGAGGAATTCACGCCGCAATGGGGCGTGTTCATGGGTCTGCGCACCGCCGCCGAGCGTCTGCGTGTCGCGAAGACCGACGAGGCGCTGATTGAAGTCGCCGACTGGCTCTGGTCCATGGCACTGCAGATCGAGGACGGGAACCTCTCCGATGCGGAGCGGGAACTGCGTGCTGCCCAAGAACGCCTGAAAGAGGCCATGGAGCGCGGTGCGACGGACGACGAGATCCGGCGCCTCACGGACGAATTGCGTCAGGCCATGGACAAGTTCCTGCGCGAGTTCGCCCAGCGGATGCAGCAGAACCAGCAGACCGAGAACCAGAACCAGCGCGCCCCCGATCGGATGATCACGCAGGATGATCTCAACCGCATGCTGCAGCAGATGGAGGACGCCATGCGCCGCGGCGACATGGCGGAGGCGCAGCGGCTCCTTGAGCAATTGCGCAACATCCTCGAAAATCTCCAGACGGCGCAGCCCAACAGCCGCATGACCGACCCGCTCTCGCGGGAGATGAACCAGGCCATGCGCGATCTCGAAGACATGGCGCGCGAGCAGCAGAACCTGCGTGACGAAACGTTCCGCGAGGGCCAGAACCGGCGCATGCAGCAAGGCGACCGCAACGCTCCCCGCCAGGGACAGCGACAAGGCCAGCGTCAGCAGGGACAGCGCCAGCAAGGCCAACGGGGGCAGCAGGGCGAAGGCCAGGAGCAGGGCGAAAACGGCACCCCGGACCAGCAAGGCCTTCAGCAGAGGCAGCAGGCGCTGCGCGAGCGGCTTCAGGAACTGCAGCGGCGCATGGAGGGCATGGGCATGCAGAGCGAGCAGGGCTTCGGCGAGGCTGAAGAAGCCATGCGCGAGGCTGAAGGAGCTCTCGGCCAAGGACAGGACGGACCTGCCGTCGATGCGCAAGGGCGCGCCCTCGAAAATCTTCGACGCGGCATGCAGGGCATGGCTCAACAGATGCAGCAAATGCAGCAAGGCCAGGGCAACGAGCAGGCGGGCGATCAACCCGGTCAGGGCGAACCGCAGGGTCAGAATCAGGCCGGACAGCAGAACAACGATCCTTTAGGCCGTCCCACCCGGAACAGGGGCTACGTGGACAATACGCGGGACGGCGTCCCTAACGTCAATGAATCGCCTGCCCAGCGGGCTCAGCGCATCCTGGAAGAGCTTCGACGCAAGCTCGGCGACCCGATGCGGCCGCAGGAGGAGCTCGACTACTTCGAGCGCCTGCTTCGCAGGAACTAGGTTTAGGGTTAAGACAGGATCGGCTTCACGCGAGTAAGCTCCTTTCCCGTCCAAAGGGTCCGAATCGCCGGCCCCTTTCTCCGCCTGTGGAATCCCGATGACCAGCTTTGCCGACCTCCTTGTCCCGATTGCCGTTCTGGCCGTTGCCTTCGTGCTGCTTCTCGGCCTCATCAACATGCTTCGTGGCGGCAGCGCCAACCGGTCGCAGCACCTCATGAGAATGCGTGTGCTGCTTCAATTTCTCGCCATCATCGTCATCATGGGCGTGATCTGGTGGAGAGCAGCTTAGCCGTCCCTGTATTGACACTTTTTCGCCACGGTTTGTATTAAGAGAACATTAGCCATAGCGGGCGTAGCCTGGTGGCCTCATTCATTGAGCGGTGGATTCTCTTAAATGCGCGTCAGCAAAGCCTTAGGCTTTAGCCTTCTGGTCCTGTTCATAGGATCGACGAGCCTTTTTGCTGCCGATGCCAAGAAGCCCCTCTCCGCCGCCTCGGCCCAGCCGAGCCTTCTCTCGGAATTCCGCATCGGCTTTTCTGCGCAGGACCCGTGGGGTCCCGAGGGCGAGGACGGGTCGGCCAATCTCACCGGCGAAATTCTCCTCGCAAAGCCCTTCACGGCCTCGGATCTGTTCACGAGCTACTTCATCCCCCGCCCCCATTTCGGCGGAAGCCTGAACTTCGATGGTCGGACAAGCTTCGCCTATACGGGCCTCACCTGGACGATTGACGTCACGCCTGATGTCTTCGTGGAAGGCAGCGTGGGTGGCGCCTTCCATAACGGCAAGGACAAGGTCAACGACCCCTTCTCGGACCGTCAGGCCCTGGGCTGCTCGCCCCTGTTTCGTGAATCCGGCTCCGTGGGCGTGCGTCTCTCCGCCAACTGGAGCGTAATGGCCACCATCGAGCATCTCTCCAATGCCGGTACCTGCTCCGACAATCGGGGCTTGACGAATGTCGGCGCACGGGTTGGGTATTCGTTCTGATCTAATCCTCGAAACCCGGGCCCTTCATGGTCGTTCTCAATCGCATCTACACCCGCACCGGGGATAAGGGCACGACAGCCCTGGCCGCCGGCGGACGCCGCCCCAAGCACGACCTGCGCATCGAAGCCTTCGGCACGGTGGACGAAACCAATGCCTGCATCGGCATGGTTCGCCTGCACACGAAAGACCTGCCCATCGATGCGATGCTGAACCGGATTCAGAACGATCTCTTCGATCTCGGCGCCGATCTTGCCACCGTCGAGACCGACAAGCCCCTTCCCTATGAGCCTTTGCGAATCACGCAAGGTCAGGTGGACCGCCTGGAGCGGGAGATCGACGAGTTGAATGCTGAGCTTAGCCCCCTCCGCTCTTTCGTCCTGCCGGGCGGAACGCCCGCCGCCACCGCCCTGCATCTCGCCCGCACTGTCTGCCGCCGGGCCGAGCGCAATGTGGTGGAGCTCACCGGTAAGCCGAACGAGAAGGTGTCTCCCGAGGCGGTGAAATACCTCAACCGGCTCTCCGATTTTCTTTTCGTCGCCTCACGCTACGTTAACGACAAGGGCGCCTTGGACGTTCTCTGGATTCCTGGCCAGAACCGTTGAGGACGGGCCATGTTTCTTCCGCTTCACGACGGCGTTCCTCTCCAGCATATGAAGACGCCGGTCGTGGCGCGGTCCCTGATCGTGGCCTGCACGCTCATCCATCTCGTCTTCGTTTTGGGGCCGTTGAGTCAGGATGAAATGGTGGGTGGTCTCGGTCTCATCCCCGCCGTTCTCTTCGGCCTCGAGTTCCTGCCCGAGGGCTATCCCTTCGTGCCGGTGTGGATGACGCTGTTCACCAACATCTTCCTGCACGGATCGTGGTTTCACCTGATCGGCAACATGCTGTTCCTCTGGGTGTTCGGCGACAACGTGGAAGACGCGATGGGGCACTTACGCTTTCTCGTGTTCTTCGTGCTCTGCGGCGCCATCGCCAGTTTCGTGCACGCCGTCGCCTCCTTCACCATCGTGGGTGCGGGCACGCCGGAGAGTTTCATGCTGCCGACACCGCAACGTCCTCTCATCGGCGCCTCCGGTGGCGTGGCGGGAGTCGTAGCTGCCTACGTGATCCTTTATCCGCGCGTGCGGATCTGGGCTCTCTTCCTCGGCGGAATTCCGTTGCGGCTTCCGGCCTACTGGGCCATCGGCTTCTGGTTGGCCGTGCAGCTTGCCTCCGCCATTCTCGGCAGCGACGACGGGGTGGGCTGGTTTGCCCATCTTGGCGGGTTCGTTGCGGGCGCTATCCTCATTCCCCTCATGCGTCACCGCTACGATCCGGTTCTGGCCCGCGCCGCGGCGCAAGAATTGCAGACGCCGCGTTGACTTTCGAAGGCTTGAGGCTACGGTCCCATCCGCCTTTTTCCTATCTGTCCGGAGAGCTTGTCATGGGCCATATCCGGACCTGACCTTCAATTGAGGACAGACGAATGAAGCTTCTTGTGTGTGTGAAGCGGGTTGTTGATTTCAACGTGAAGATCCGCGTGAAGGGTGACGGGTCTGGGGTCGAGCTGGCCAACGTCAAGATGTCGATGAACCCCTTCGACGAGATCGCCGTCGAGGAGGCCGTGCGCCTCAAAGAGCAGGGCAAGGCCACCGAGATCGTTGCCGTCTCCATTGGCCCGAGCCAAGCGGCTGAGACGCTGCGCACGGCGCTTGCCATGGGCGCCGACCGCGGCCTCTTGGTCAAGACCGATGCGGCTGTCGAGCCGCTCGCCGTGGCCAAGATCCTCAAGGGCGTGATCGCGCAGGAACAGCCCGATCTCGTGATCATGGGCAAGCAGGCCATCGACGACGATGCCAACCAGACCGGCCAGATGCTCGCCGCCCTGCTCGGCTGGCCGCAGGGCACCTTCGCCTTCAAGGTAAATGTGGGCGAGGGCGCGGTGGATGTCACCCGCGAGGTCGATGGCGGCCTGCAGACGGTGGGCCTCAAGCTGCCCGCCATCGTCACCACGGACCTGCGCCTCAACGAGCCGCGCTATGCCAGCCTCCCCAACATCATGAAGGCCAAGAAGAAGCCGCTCGACGAGACCTCGCCCGAGGCGCTCGGCATCGACGTCTCGCCGCGCCTGAAGGTGCTCAAGACCGCCGAGCCCGGCGGCCGCAAGGCCGGCGTGAAGGTCGGCTCGGTGGCCGAACTCGTGCAGAAGCTCAAGACCGAAGCCGGCGTGCTCTAAGGGAGAACAAGAACAATGACCACGTTGCTGATTGCCGAGCACGACAACGCTCACCTGAAGGACGCCACCCACAAGGCGCTCTCGGCCGCCAAGGCGCTCGGCGCGCCCGTGCATGTGCTGGTCGCCGGTGCCAACGCCCGTGCGGCCGCCGAGGCCGCGGCGAAGTTGGAAGGCGTCGAAAAGGTGCTGCTGGCCGAGAGCCCTGCTTATGAGCACCAGCTCGCCGAGCCGACCGCCGCGCTGATCGTGTCGCTCGCCTCCTCCTACGATGCGCTGGTGGCGCCCTCGACCTCGAACGGCAAGAACATCATGCCGCGCGTGGCCGCCCTGCTCGACGTGATGCAGGTCTCCGACATCATCAAGGTGGTGTCACCCGATACCTTCGAGCGGCCGATCTATGCCGGCAATGCCCTCCAGACCGTGCAGGCCACCGATGCCAAGAAGGTGATCACGGTGCGCACGGCCGCCTTCCCGGCGGCGGGCGAAGGCGGCTCGGCCTCGATCGAGACCGTGAATGCCGCGAGCGATCCTCAGGTATCGAGCTTCAAGGGCGAGGAGATCGCCAAGTCGGACCGGCCCGAGCTGACTTCGGCCCGGATCATCATCTCCGGGGGCCGTTCGCTCGGCTCGGCCGAGAACTTCAAGCAGTATATCGAGCCGATCGCCGACACGCTCGGCGCGGCCATGGGCGCCTCGCGCGCGGCCGTCGATGCGGGCTACGCGCCCAATGACTGGCAGGTCGGCCAGACCGGCAAGGTGGTGGCGCCCGATCTCTACATCGCGGTGGGGATTTCAGGGGCCATTCAGCATCTGGCTGGTATGAAGGATTCCAAGGTGATCGTGGCGATCAACAAGGACGAGGAGGCCCCGATCTTCCAGGTGGCCGATTACGGCCTCGTCGGCGACCTCTTCCAGATCCTTCCTGAACTGAAGGATGAGTTGACCAAGGCCGGTTAATCGGTCCAGGAATAAGTACGATGATTGCAATCCGGGCGGGAAGGCTTGCCCGGACAATTTGGGCATGGATGTCAGGCGAAGTCAGATGGGCATTGAGATCAAAACGGTTGGCGTGATCGGCGCGGGACAGATGGGCAGTGGCATTGCTCATGTCTGTTCGCTCGCGGGCTTCAGCGTCCGGCTCAACGATCTCTCGGAGGAACGCATCAATGCGGGCCTCGCCACCATCACCGGCAACATGGCCCGCAAGGTCGCCAAGGGCGCCATCACCGATGCCGACCGTCAGGCTGCGCTCGAGCGCATCAAGCCCGCGCTCGGCTATGACGACCTGTCCACCTGCGACATCGTGATCGAGGCCGCGACCGAAAACGAGGAGGTGAAGCGCAAGATCTTCACCAATCTCTGCCCCTCGCTGCGCCCGGACGCGATGGTCGCGACCAATACGTCGTCGATCTCCATCACCCGCCTTGCCGCTTCCACGGACCGTCCGGAAAAGTTCATCGGCATCCACTTCATGAACCCGGTGCCCGTGATGCAGCTCGTGGAGCTGATCCGTGGTATCGCAACTGATGATCCCACCTACGAATCCGCCAAGGAATTCATCGGCAAGCTCGGCAAGACCGCAACGGCTTCGGAAGATTTCCCGGCCTTCATCGTCAACCGCATCCTGCTGCCGATGATCAACGAGGCGATCTACACCCTCTACGAGGGCGTGGGCTCGGTGGATGCCATCGATACGGCCATGCGCCTTGGCGCGAATCACCCCATGGGCCCGCTGCAGCTCGCCGACTTCATCGGCCTCGATACCTGCCTGTCGATCATGCAGGTGCTCTACGAAGGCTTGGCCGATTCCAAGTATCGCCCCTGCCCGCTTCTCGTGAAATACGTCGAGGCCGGCTGGCTTGGCCGCAAGACCAAGCGCGGCTTCTACGATTATCGCGGCGAGCACCCGGTTCCGACCCGCTAAAGGACTTTGCCCGAAAGGTTGTTCACCGAAATCAGCCCGGGTGCGTCACAAACGTCCCGCGTGCGCGCTTCACAACAGCGTCACGATCCCTATAGTCTAATCGGACGGGACTACTCTTCTTGAAGAGGAGGTGATGTGACGATCCACGTCCAGCCTGTTGTGAGGCCGGAGGCCTGTCCGGCCCTTGTTCTCAATGCCGATTACCGGCCCTTGAGTTACTACCCCTTGTCCATCTGGTGTTGGCAGGATGCGATCAAGGCGGTGTTCCTGGACCGGGTGAACATCGTCTCCGAATACGACAAAGTCGTGCGAAGTCCGAGCTTCGAAGTCCGTCTCCCCTCGGTCATCTCTCTCAAGACCTACGTTCAGCCCTCGCGGCACCCCGCCTTTACCCGCTTCAACGTTTTCCTGCGCGACCGTTTCAGCTGCCAATATTGCGGCGCTCGCGATGATCTGACCTTCGACCACGTCGTCCCCCGCTCCAAGGGCGGACAGACCACCTGGGAAAACGTCGTCGCCGCCTGCGCTCCCTGCAATTTGAAAAAAGGGGACAAGATGCCCCGCGAAGTGGAAATGTGGCCGCGCCAGCATCCCTTCGCCCCCACCGTCCACGATCTGCACTCGAACGGACGCCTCTTCCCGCCGAACTACCTGCACGAAAGCTGGATGGACTATCTCTACTGGGACAGCGAGCTGGAACCGTAAGAGTCCCTCACCGGCCGATCGCAAGTCCCTTATCCACCGCAGCCTTGGCCGCGAAAGCGGCTAGCGCGAGCGAGATCAGCACGTTCCATCCAGCCAGCGACAGCCCGAGGAACCGCCATGCGGCCTCCGTGCAGCTCACCACGCGCGTGTTCTGCAGTTGATTGAGGAAATCGCCCACGTTGCCCGCGCCTGCCCCTGCCCCGCCGCCGCAATCGCTAGGCCCTGCGAAGAAACCCCACTCGACGCCCGAATGATAGGCGCCAAGTCCCGCGCTCACGAGGAAGATGAGCGCGATGAGCCACAGCCCCACCCGCGTCCAGCGCGGCGGCAGAAAGGCCGCCACGAGCCCCAGCGGCATGGCGATGTAATAGGGATTACGCTGAATGAGGCACAGCTTGCAGGGCACATAACCGAACACGTGCTCGAACACGAGCGCGCCGCCGATCGTGGCAGCGGCGCCGAGAACGACTGCGAGAGCGGCTTGGCGCAGGTTGAGGCGAAGGCTCATCGCCAATTCCCTTTAGAACAGGTAGCGGAAGGCCACGAAGCCACCGATGAAGGCAACGATGGCCAGCGTCGCCACAACATTGAAGTTGTTGTCGATGATCGACTTGATGCGCGGCCCGAACTTGCTCATCAGCAACGCGATGATGAAGAAACGGGCGCCACGGGTCAGGATTGAGAGCAGGATGAACCAGCCCAGATGATACCCGGCAAAGCCCGACGTGATCGTCACGAGCTTGTAGGGGATCGGCGTGAGGCCCTTCAACAGGATCACCCAATGGCCGTAGGTGGCGTAGGCATGCCGGAACGTCTCCGCGCCCTCCGTGAGGCCATAGAGCTGGAAAAGCCAGGCTCCGATGGAATCGTAGAGCGCCAAGCCGATCACATAGCCCAGGACACCCCCTACGACCGAGGTGATCGTGCAGATCAGCGCATAAGACCAGGCCCGATCGGGCCGCGCCAACATCATGGGCACGAGCATGACATCCGGCGGAACGGGAAAGAACGAGCTTTCCGCGAAGGAGACGGCCGCCAGCGCGTAGGGTGCCGAAGGCCGGGCCGCGAGGGAAAGGGTCCAGTCGTAGAGGCGTCTGAGCATAGGATCCCAGCAATTTCATGGGCAACAGGGCTGCGCGCTAAGGCCTCTTTGAGCACAAGCCGGCCGGAATAGCGAGAGGCAAGCCTTGCGGCGTGGCTTCACATCTCTCCGATTGACCGGGCTTCATCCCTCATGGTACTTCGCAGGTCCTTGCCCCTGTGGCGGAATTGGTAGACGCGCTCGACTCAAAATCGAGTTCCGCAAGGAGTGCTGGTTCGATCCCGGCCAGGGGCACCATCCCTTTTCAGATGGTACGGCAGAAAGCCGAAGAAATATCAACGAAATCAGAGCTTAAGCCTACAGAGGCTAGTCGGATGGCAAGACACTGGCAAGCCCATCTTTGTACGTCCTTTTGTACCACCGAATGCTGTTTCCTTAGCTTAGCTCCAGCATCCCGTCATGCCAGGAAATATCCTTTAGAGAATCACATGGGCTGAGCTTCTGGGTTCCCAGCTCAAGTTCAGCGAGATGCCACAGAAAAAATTCTAAATTCTTCTGAAAAAATTCTGCACATCCCTTGAAACCGCTAAGCTTGGTACTTACCTCAGCTTGGCCGTCAGGATTGGCTGATCGGTGCGACTGTTGAGACCGTCAAGTTCGTTGACGATCCAGGTGACGACGACTTCGATGAAGATCGCCGACACAAGGTGAAGCAGGGATGCGACGCCGGGCATAGCTCGGACCTCCTCGGTTACAATATACCGCATAGCGTTTATTAGGCCCGCACTTGTGAGAGCTTGATGCGACACGTCAGGAAGGATCTGGTGGATTATGGTGTGCGTTCGAGGGACGCTCAGGGTTTCCTGAAGTCCCGGGCTAGGACTAGTCCCTCGAACTCTGCTATGAGGTTTCTGTGAAGCCTCACTGGTTTAAGCCGCGCAATTACAGGCACTTTGATGTCCCAGTGGGGATTGGCTTCGCGGAGAAAGTCGTTGCAACTGACTTCGCAGCCCAGCATCCGTTCTCTCCTCACATCTCCTATATCAAGAGCGACAAGCGTTATCGGCTCGATCCGAAGAATCCGCATCTTGGGCGTCAGATAAAGATCAAGACCCGCGAGATTATGTATGCGTCCCATCGCGACGCCTGTATTCTTGGGTATTATTCCGCGCAGCTTGGGCTACGTCTAGAAAAGTTATACGCAGAGTCAGCGCTTGGTGACAATGTCATTGCCTACCGTGCTCTCGGAAAGGCGAACTATCATTTCTCTGCTGAAGCACTTCGGTACGCAGAGGCGAATGCGCCCTGCATGATACTTGCGTACGATGTATCTGGTTTCTTCGACAGCCTTGATCACGGCATTCTGAAACAGCGGCTCAAGGACATCTTAGAGGTCTCTGAACTTTCTCCCGACTGGTACGCTGTCTTTCGACAAGTCACTAAGTTCCGCAAGATCGCTCTCGACGACCTCAAGGCGCATTCCACCTTTGGGGCGCGGATCAAGGATAAGGCACGTCGGCCCATCGCTACGGTCGCGGAGGTCAAAGCCGCGGGTATTACAATCACGCCAAATCCCAATCAGCATGGTATCCCACAGGGTACCCCGATAAGTAGCACCTTTGCGAACCTCTATATGATTGAGGTTGATCGCAAGATTGCATCTGCTTGCACGAAGGCCGGAGCATTTTATCGACGGTACTCAGATGACATCCTGATCATTTGTAAGCCCGAGGATGCACTACGGTTAGAGTCAGTTGTGCTTGATGCAGTTGATAATGAGCGATTGGCGCTCAATACCGACAAGATTGAACGCACACTGTTTGACCGCGCTAATTATCGAAGCGCTCAGTACCTCGGGTTTTTGCTTAATCCTAAGGGCGCGGCTATCCGCCCAAGTTCCCTATCGCGACAATGGCGGAAGCTAAGACAAGCCGCAAAACGGATTGAGAAAGCCGGTAACGAAGCTATCGCCGCTGGTCGCGCGAAGAAGATTTATACACGGAAGCTACGTAAGAGGTTCGCGCCCTTGCCCCTGCGCAACTTCTCATCATATGCCCGACGAGCCGCTGAGGAGCTTAGGTCCAAGGTCGTCCGGCGACAAGCAAGGCGGATTGAGCGGGAACTAGAGAAGATAATCAGCCGCTTCTAGTCGACGAACACTTTTTATCAACACTGAAACATGCCTTGAGATTTTGCCGAAAAATTTGTGAGCCTATTCGATAACGGCCCCTGAAGTAGAATCCCCCGGTGGCCAGGTCCTGCTTTTCATAGGCTCAGCGGTGTGATCGAGGAAATGAACCGCTGAGGTGACTCGGTTCATCCTCACAACACGATCTGGCCGACTATTCTTCAAGAGTCTGACGCCAATGATCGGGAGCAGCCGCCCATTCTATCTTTGAGGCTTGGTCAAAAAGAGGGACCAGAAGCGGGGGCAGCTCCTGATCCCAAGGTAGTGAACAGTGATCCATCTAGGGGCAGCTGATGGTACTGTTCGTGTAAGAAGCTGACCGCTAAGCTTGCTTCTGTCATTGGAAATAGAGTCCTAACCCATTAGTGACTCTAGCTTCTCATCATCTCAATAGGTCCTGCCCCAGTGATAGCCGATCCAAGCTCGTCCATAACCTATCATATAAATCCATGTTGACATTTTGATAGGCACCGATCACATCTTCTTCGAGTCTATTGATAGGCAGAGGCTGACATGATCATTGGATATGCAAGGACCAGCACGACAGACCAGAAAGCCGGATTAGAGGCGCAGGAGCGCGATCTTAGGGCCGCTGGCGTGGAACGACTCTATCAGGAGCAGACAAGCGCCACAGGGCCGCGCAAGGCGCTGGCTGAGGCTATCGACTACGCAAGACATGGCGACACCCTTGTTGTCACCAAGCTCGACAGGCTTGCCCGGTCTGTCGCTGAACTGGTGAGCATCACCAAGCAACTTGAAGCTAAGGGCGCATCCTTGCGTGTCCTCAACCTGAATCTGGACACTGAAACCCCAACCGGAAAGCTGATGCTGAATATGCTTGGCTCAATCGCTCAGTTTGAGCGTGAGCTGATGCTTGAGCGTCAGCGTGAAGGAATCGCTAAGGCTAAGGGTGAAGGCAAATACAAGGGCCGTAAACCCACAGCTAGGGCCAAGGCTGATGAGGTTATGCGCTTGGCTGAGACAGGTCTGAGCCGTGAGCAGATAGCCAAAGAGCTTGGGATAGGTGTTGCCAGTGTTTATCGGGTGTTGGCATCTACCCGCCATCAGTAAAAGTGCCCGTCGGAAGTCCGGCCCAATCAAGTATTCGTACGCTACGACATAGGATCTAATTCAGGAGGTTCATCTCGGAATGTGGCGTCTCTAATCCTTAATCCTATGCAGTTCTGTGTAGCGTTACGCGGTATGTTAGATGAGAGCTTATCTGGTGAGGCAGATCATGGCCGGATCAATAGGCGGCGGAATTGAGCATGAAGAAGAGCAGAAAAGGCGCGACTTCCTCGCTGACATAAAGTCTAGCATTGCACATGCCGTAACGGGCGATGCCTTTGATCCGAAGCTGATCTTCCGGTTCTTCGAGATAGGTGGAGCAGCAACAGCAATCATCGGGTCCCTGCTAATTGTATATGGCCACTACGAGAACCAAGAATTCCATCAATATGCCGTTGGCTTCGGATTCATTGCTGTTGGCATACTAGCGTATATTGTTCCACAGCTTGCAGAAATTTGGGGCGATCCCAATGGATAGCTTCCTAAATGCTTTCGCAACCTCCGCGATATGGGCCTTTATTGTTCTGGTTCTTGCAACCTCGCTCCTTATGTTATTTGACAAAAACTATGCGATAGCCGCTTGGTTCACCGAGGGTGCTCTTTACATCATTGTAGCCACATGGGGAAAAAAGTTAGCCATCAGCTTCTACCTCCGAGTTAACGGCAAGGCAGATATTTCGGGTCAATTCTCTTCCGCTGACCAAGATCCTTTTGCAGGGCTTACTGCTATTGCTGGAATTGTTGCTTGCGGGATATTCGCTTCGCTAATGATGATTCTTCGACATAGCTATGAACTTCAGAAGTTGAAACTACAGCACGGTTCCGGTGCCTTGCCACCAGCTCCTCCAACTACCCATGCGGCACCGGGTGGACCAAGCCCTTCAGGGTAAATTACGGCAACTATGACAGTTAGCATTGGCCCTGACGCTTCCTATTAGGACTAAGCCAATGATTTTCCTCGCCCTATAGAAAAACTCATTAGTGCATATATCCTATAATTGTCAGGATAGTTTTATTGATATGCTTAAATATAAGTTCTCGAATTGTTTTAACTATGTTTATACTAAGTATTGACTAATAAATACTTTCCGTGCCAATCCGCATTTGTTTCGTTCTGTCTGTTCGGGTGTGGATACGGAAAAGGAATAATGTTTTACATTTGCCAAGCGCCGGGATGTGGCTCCCGCGCTGCTACTCGTTACGGCATTTATTGCTCTTCTCATAAGGCTCAGCTCAGGCGGCACGGGGCTATCGGCCAAAGAGCGATTACCAAGGCTGACTTGAAGCTCTACCGGGCTTTGGTCGCAGCACGGCTTGAGAAGAACAAGGACAAGCCTCTTCTGACGCAGCTTGAAGCTCGTTGGGGAGCAGTCCTCACCTATGCCGAAAGTGTCCGTGAAGAGGCGCGGCGAAAGCCTATGGTTCGGTATAGACGTGAAGCCGCGATTGAAATGCTGAGGATCGGCAAGAACGTTCAGCCGGGGGATGTGATCGAAACCGTCTTGGCAATGTACGTGATGCAAGATCAACAGCCTCGCTGCTTCAAAAGCGATCAGGCGTTCAGGACACAAAAGGTCCGTAGAGTCCGAGGTCTGACTCGGCTCAACGCCGACGCATGGACTGATGCGAAGACCGGAAAGAGGAAGCTCGTCTATCGTGACCTGGGCCAGCGTACCGTGACCATCATGGGTGGCTGGATTGCTGAGGCTTTGGGTCCAGCGGGGATCATGTTCGCTCGGCTTGAACGCAAGGATCATGAGAAGAAGCAAGAGGCGTTGCTGGCCTTTCGTGATGCGTTAGGGAGCATGGAATGACGCTTCCTGCCATCGAGTTTGATGAGACCCAGACGAACGAGCAAGATGAGGACAGGTTCTTTGATCCGTGGAGAATCCCGCGGTCAGAAGGAACGAAGACGCTTATCTGCAAGATCATCGGCAACGTCCAAGTTTATGAGGAGTATTACAACCTTCGTCAGCGAAAGCGCAGAAGGAAGGATCAGGAGACACATGAGGCGACCGTCTCAGCGGTGATGTGCGACCTGATGCACGCCGTTCTCATGCAGGATCAGCGAGGTATTGCAATCCCACGGTCCAACCAAGTGCTGGGCAGGGGTGATCGATACCAAGCTCCTGCTGAGAACCGTCAGCTTCCTTACGTTCTTGATGCGCTTGGGAGCAATGCCTTGGAATGGCTTGTCGAGGAACGTGGGTACATCAATCACTTTGGGCGCAATCAACGGACGCTTATCAAGCCCACGCAACGCCTCGTCGACAACATGAAAGAGTTTGAAGTCGAGTTGCGCGGCCTTGGGCGCTGTAAGACCGAGGAAGTCATCATCCTCAAAGCCGAGAAGGAGGACTATTGGGATAAGGGAGCATACCTCCCCTACGATGATACGGCGCTGACCAACCGCTATCGTGAGGAAATGCGTATCATCAACTCATGGCTTGCTGGGGCAAGCATTGAGTTTGACGAGGCTGCGCTTGAACGAGACCGCCCTATCGACACAGGCAACCTCACGCTCAGGCGCTATTTCAGCCAAGGGTCGTTCGAAAGTGGAGGAAGACTGTTCGGCGGGTTCTGGCAAGGGTTGAGCGAGGAGGAGCGCCTTGAAGGACTCATCATCAATGGTGAGAACGTTGTGGGTTTAGACTACGGACAAATGGCCCCCCGCATCTTGTACGGGCTTGCAAAGGCTCAACCACCAGAAGGCGACCTATACGACATTCCCGGCCTAACCACGGTCAACGGACGATCGTACAGGGAAGGCGTAAAGAAGGTGATGAACGCCCTGATGTTCTCCGATGGTTTACCCAAGCGTAAGCCGATGGAGACTAAGAGCATCCTTCCACCTGACTTGTCTATTCAGGAGGTAGTTGACCTCATCCTGCAAGCCCATCCTGCTATCGCTCACCTTCTTGGAACTGAGGTTGGACACAAGGCTCAGTTCATTGAGAGTCAGGTGATGGTGAAGGTGCTTCTCAGGCTGAGGGAGCAGTCTATCGTGGCTTTGCCTATTCATGACGGGTTGGTCATACCAAGTGAGGCTGAGGCTAAAGCTGTGATGATAGATACATTCAAGGATGAGGTTGGAGTTGATTGTCCTGTATCTGTTGAATTGAGTAAGGATCGTCACCCACTGTTTAACATCAATGGTCTATTACAGGTGGGATAAGAAAGAGGATAGTCACCCATCCTGTATAACTACCTATCTAACCATCTCCTTTATAGGGCGTCGTAAGGCCCCCTGATCTTCAATTTACAATGAGAACACATGACACAAGAAGCAACTGGACAAGCCATTGTCTTCACCGATGGCGCTTGCCTGAAGAACCCCGGACCAGGAGGTTATGCCGCCCTGATCCTTATCGATGGCGAGGAGAAAGTTATTACCGGAGGCGATCCGGCCACGACTAACAATCGCATGGAAATGACCGCAGCCATCAAGGCGCTTGAGGCCCTTCCTGCTGGCGCGAAAGCGATCCTTCACAGCGATAGCCAGATCGTCATCAAGGGGATGAACGAATGGCTCACAGGATGGAAGGCGAAGGGCTGGAAAAATGCGGCACGTCAGCCTGTCGCAAACCGTGAGCTATGGGAGGTTTTAGATAGGCTCAACGTTGAGCGACAGATCACTTGGCAATGGGTCAAGGGTCATGCTGGGCATGAGCAGAACGAGCGGGTTGATAGACTTGCTAATGCTGAGGCTGAGAAAGCGGCTGAGGCGCTAAGGCAAGGTGTAGGGATGCAATAACGGCTTCCTACCGCTTAACGATCACTCTCTTGGAAGCTAACCACCGCAACCGAGAGGGATTCTGATCTGTGGGCTTGTCCAGGTATTTTCTTGGGGTAAGTGACCATAAGCCGGACAGTATCAGGTCAGTCCTCGTCCAACATGCCTATGCACTGCGAATCCACGGGTAGGTAGGTAAAGTCTAGCCCGTGGCTTACGATGATCGCTACATCCCACTTTCGATGCTATAATTAGCATTAATGCAACACATTTGCGACTTCTTGGCTGAACATCTGCTGGAAAGCATGAGGTGCATTGCCTTCATCGCACACTCATTGAGCTAGAACTCCCTCGGAAAGCCCAGGATGGCGGATATTTTCATCAGCTATGCCAGAGAGGATCGGGATAGGATCATTCCTTTTGTTCGCCTCCTTGAAGCCCAGGGATGGACCGTATGGTGGGATCGAAAAATTCCAGTCGGGAAAACCTTTGAGCAGGTGATTAAAGAACAGCTTGCCACAGCCCGCTGCGTTATTGTCGTCTGGTCTACCGAGGCTCTCGGCTCTGGCTGGGTTATTGATGAGGCCGGAGAGGGACGCAAGCGCGACATCCTGTTACCAGTTCTCTTTGATCGGGTAGAGCCGCCGTTTGGCTTCCGTCAACTCCAATCTGCCAACCTATCAGACTGGCACGGGCAAGCTGATCATCCTGAATGCCAGCAACTTATCGCAGACATCAGTGGGCTCCTAGGCGGTGGATCCAAGTCTTCGTATCCATTGCCGGAACCGAGAGCTGAAGATTATTACACTAGCATGGACGACGACAATTATAGTATAGTGATGTCTATGCTTCCATTGATTACAGCGTTTATCACTTTTCTCCTAATTTCTATTGTGGCACTAATCATCGCAAGTCAAGCAGATATCAGTGACGATTCCTTAGTTGTGCTGGTTTCATTGATAGGATTTGCATTGAATATCCTATCATTTGTTTTAACATGGGCACTAAGGCATAGACTCGATCAATTCCGACCAGGGCTAATGAGCATATGGGTTAATTTTAACATCATATTTTTCGCATTCTTAGCCATGCTTCACAATCTAGGTACTGACAGCCAAGTCATGCGGACTGTCTTTATTTTGATCGGCTTCCATTCAATGCTTAGTGTGGCTATTTTATATTTAGTCACGCGACTGGGTAGAGGAACAGTGCCAAATTAGTGTGAAACGAGAAGCCTATTTATACACAGACCCACATTTCATCTGTCAAAATCCGCAATAGCGGCGGTTAAACCCATTCGTGTTCAACCTCCTCAGCCTCACTTCTCCTCTGCCATTGACGACAATCACGAAGCAACAAGCGTAGCCATTCCCTTGGGTCACGCTATAGTCCCCGTATGGGGGAGTTGAATGAAGAAGACGCCGAGTCCTTGGAGCGTTCACCAAGGCCGTGATCCTGAGGCAGAGCTACGCCGTCTCAAAGGTCGCTTTCAGAAGGTATCAAACCGCTACTTCCGCAGCCTTAAACTCCGGCGGTCCTACCGCTTTGCGACCCTAGCCATACTGCTTATGGTCGGCTCATTCGCCGTGACTTGGGGCTTGCTGACCTTCAAACCGTGGTCAGTCCTATCGTCTAGCTCTTGGACTGTGGCAATGATGGCGAAGCACATCGCGGCCTTCCCCAACTGTTCCGCCGCTCGTCTAGTCGGATTAGCCCCAGCCTACATGGGTCAGCCGGGATACTGGCCGCAGCATGACCGGGATAGCGATGGCTGGGCCTGTGAGCCCTATCCCCGTAGGTAGCGTCCCGCGTGTAACAAACTTCCAAGATCACACGCGGGATTGAAGATCCATTAGTTGCAGCGACGAATCCGCCGCGTCACAGTGCGACCCCAGCGGTCCTGTTCTTCAATGGTGATGTTTCGGCAGCGTTCTTCATAAGCACCATAGCGCCGCTCACGCTCAGCATCACGCCGTCCCTGCTCGTATGCCCGTGCGCGTTCCGCCTCCCGCCGCTGACGCCAACGCTCACGACGCTCATATTCCTCCTGCTGAGGATCACGAACCCCGATCTGAGGGCGACCGTCTGAACCAATGCCAAACTGGAGTGTCGGCTGAGCCATTGAGGGCGATGCGATGCAAAGGCTAGACCCAAGCGCAACCGCAGCAAGCAATACAATTCTTTTCATAAAGGGCGATTCCTATTCGACAGTCGCGGCCATTGGTTTCAAGCTTAACCTTCGCGACGCGCGGCACCTCCCCCTACATCAAGGCAAAAAAATGGCTTTGTACCGCATTTGGCCATTTGACCCGGCCCATGAAGCCCACCATGCTCTGAGGTTTGTTTCAAAAATCTCTGAGCCTATCGCTCAACCCGTGTTCAGCGCTGTTCCCCCTTGGGGTGGTCCTCCGAATGCCTCATCTTAAAGAGTTCAGAGGACCATCACAAACTGTTAGAGCAACGGCTGAATAGATCGCTGTAGCGCCTCGGCAAGTACCTTCAGGTCATACCCTTTGCCATAGTTGGCGCTCACTCCCCCGCCAGAATGACCAAGGATGCGATCCTGTACGTCGGAGGGTACGTTAGCGTTCCGCATCAGGTCTTTCACCGTATGACGCCAACTATGCCAAACCACACGACGATCTTTAATCCCTGCCCTCTCGCGAAGCATCTTCATGAGCGCGGCTGACGCCGCTGTAGCTCCCTTGGCTCCCTCAGCATAGCGAGGAAACAGCGGCCCGGTTGGATTCTCCTCCTTCGCTTCTATGAGCGCCGTCAGAGCAGGCCCAACAGGAGCGATGATCCGGCGGCTCGACTTATTCTTCACCGTTCTGATTCCGTTTGGATAGATGGTCAGCGAAGGCACATCGCACGTCAGGTTCACATCCTCTGCAAGAAGTCCCGTTACTTCTTTAAGCCGTGCACCTGTAAGGGCTGAGACAAGCCCGATCCTTTGCAAGTCCGTGTTTGCCGTATCAAGGCAAGCAATGACTGCTCGTCCTTGTTCAAGGGTGAATGAGTCTCGCTTATCCCGGTCAGGCACATCATCATGCGCCCTCAACCCATCCCAAGGATTAGTCTTGTCCAACTCCAACTCACGGAAAGCAGCGGCAAACACAGCTTTGAACAGATATATTTCCTTGTTTACTGTTTCAGGCTTGAAGCGAGTCTTCACCTCATCGAAGTACGCACGGGCTTCAATACGGGACACATCACCCACGAACTTATCTGTTCCAAGGTGAGCGATCAGCCGATCAATCGACCGTCCACGATCTTTCTCGAACTTTTTCCTGTTGTCCTTTCCTTTATCGGAGCGATCACGAAGATAGAGTTTGAGAGCATCCCGTATCGTGAGACGCGGCGTAACCTTACTGCCTTCTGCAAGGGCAACAGCCTTGCTGACAATATCGAACTCGATGTTTCGTGGCGCTCGCCTCTCCCAATCGTCAACGTCTGAGTACCCATGACGCTGAACCACCCAATCACCCGCCCAAATCTTCAGTTCGTCAGGGTACGGCCCAAGAGCAGTCACCAGCTCCCGCGCCTTTTCAAACTTCTCAAGCTCACCAATCAGCTTGGCTTGATCAAACCTGAGCCTACGGAAAAGCTCATCGTACTGCTTATCCAAGGGCATAGCTCTCATCAAAGCAATCCGCTCATCTTTAGTATTAAGGGTCTTCAGAATCTCCCTCTTACCAATAATCTTACGTAATTCAGCAGGAACAGTCTTACGGTAGCGGTAAATTCCAGCCTTAGTCTTCTGAATGTTAGTCATATTTATGAAATTGCCACGAGAAAGCTTACGAGTTTGACCTTGTACCATGCTTTGTACCTCCTAATTAAGGCAAAGCTCTGGACTCGTTGATTTTTATAGCCTTCTATACCTCAGTTAGACAGAGGCCAGGGGCACCATTCTGATGTTATTGCTGGATTTTCCCTCACTTGGTGGGCCCTTTTTTATGTGTAGCCTCCCGTGTCGGCACGATGTCGGCACGAGATGGAAAAGAGCCGAAGTTGATTCGTCCCGGGCCGCTCGATGTTGGCCCCGAGCCCGAGGCGCCATGGTACCAGGGCATCAAGCAGATAGCGGGGAGAGGCTCTCAAACTCCTGCAGGGCAGTCCTGTCGATCACCTGACGGGAACTCCGGGTGCCGGGGGCGAGACAGGTGGCATGCCAGGTGGCGGAGGGGCGACGTTGGTACTTGACCGCGTCGTGTTGACGACGTTGCCCTGAGCATCACGGGTCTCATAAGTCGTCGTATATTGACTGGTCGGCACCGGTCTGGGATCTCCGATGCATTCCGGGGTGCAAGAGTAGGTCTGCATTTGGTCTCCGTAGAAGGCTTGGATCCGGTGTGCGCGGGGCCCAACCTGCACCGTGGCCTGCAGAAGCTCGGCATTGTTCTCGTCGAGGAGGATCAAATTGGTCGTGCCGGCGGCCTTGGCAGTCAGAGCGAGTGTTTTGTCATCAACCAGGGTGGTGTCGAGAACGCCAGGATTGCCAATAAGGACTGTGCGCACAGGACGTGTGATGCGCAGGATGTTGGTGATGCCCGGTGCCATCGTGATCGTGCCGCCCGAGTCGGTTTCGACCTCGGCTATCTGCGATTGATCAGCGAGAACAGCTGGAGCTTGCGATAGATCAGCGGCGAGAACTGTGGACGACAGGGCGAAAATCGCAATGGCACGAAAGAGCATAAAGATCTCCAATTTCATGGATATTGCCCAGCATCTGGAAAACCAGACGATGATCTACCGGGATCTGCTACGGGCTTCCTATGTGCCTCGGCCATCTTCTTGCTATGAGAGGAGCCTCCTCTACCGCACCGGGAAATCGGCAACTGGCCCGTCCGTTGTCTCGCCCGTGCTGCCCGAAATCCATTTGCTCGGGGACTGTTGGGACTGCTGCGACAGGATTCTATAGCCCGTCGCCACAAGGGGGCGAATCTCGCTCGTCTTGTTGTCGAGAGCATAATCTCCCTTGTTCGTTCGGGCGACGAGAACCGCATGCGGCTCCCCCGCTGCAGTTTGGACAGCAGTCACGAGAAGCGTCGCGTTGGGCCAGCCACGTTCTGTTAGCAGCTTGCGCTTGAGCAGAGCGAAATCCTCGCAGTCCCCTTTGCCACTGGCGGGAAGAGTCCACACGTCCTCTTGCCCGTACTGCTCCCAATCGGAAACTTCCGTTATGGTGCGATTCACATGTTGATTGACCTGCCGCAGCACAGCCAAGCGCTGCGCCGTCAAAACGACATGTGTTGTTGGTCCCAGCGCCCTCTCGGATTTTGTCGCCGCCTGAGGCGAACCTGAATGCCCGGGATTGGCGAGCAGCAACGCGGCTATCGCCAATCCGCACCGTCCCGGGATTGCCATTTGCCGCCTCCTTGATCGTCCTTGGAACTGTTCAATCATTGATTAAGGATCGCGCGATGTCGGGAGATTCCTCATTCGCTTTATCTCATCTGCCCTCGCGCCTCAGCTCCGGCTGGGGCATTGCTCTTTGCGCTGTCATGGCAGCCGCGTGAGGAGTTGCGACCAATATTCAGGCAAAGCCTCTTGGATCGAGTTCTCGTATACCCGCGCGAGTTCTTCGCCCAGATGAGCCATGAGATCCCCATAGCCGGTGGGCGGGGGAGTGTAGAGCCGTCTGCTCCAAATGCTCTCCTTCACCAGCATGGCTGTACCACTTACCTGGGATTTCCAATTCGCAGGTACGGGCAGGCAAGCCGCACCTACGCCGAGTTAACCCCTAAGAGAAGAAAGGGTTTCACCTTGACCGAGCGAAGGCAGTTTGGGTCGATACTATTTTTATCTTGGTCACTACTGAGCTGCGGCCGGTCGAGTTTTGTGGACACGATCCGAACAACAAATAAATAGTCGCTTATACTCAGTTGAGCAGGAACGCCACTGTTGAGGTTTGCTGGGCTAACGAAGAGACCAACATTCCGCTTCCATTCCCAACCTGTAATACTTTGTGGCTACTTCCTTGTGAAGATTTGTCGGAACTTCCAGCGTATTTTCCTACTTTTCCTGGGCGGGGGCCCTGAACCGCTTGTCCATGGGAGAGTGGAAATGAGTTCGTCTAAGTTGCTGTGCCGCCATCGCCGAGAAGTAATTTATGGTGCGGCAGTAATCCTCGTAGCCTGCTTAGCTTCGGAGCCCTCCATTGGACAGGTCAGTGTCGGGGGCGGAGCAAGCATTGGAGGCTCCGACGGGGTCAATGCCGGCGCTGGGGCCAACATCGGTGGTTCTGATGGCGTTAGCGCCGGAGCAGGTGCCAGCATTGGCGGATCGGGCGGCACCAGTGCGGGCGCTGGAGCGAATGTCGGTGGATCGGGTGGGCTCTCCGCAGGTGGGGGAGCAAGCCTGGGTAGCTCCACCGGCGCCACCGCTGGAGCAGGTGCCAGCCTGGGCGGCTCAGACGGCGTAGCGGCCGGCGGCGGTGCCAGTCTCGGCGGATCTAATGGAGCCAGCGCTGGTGTGGGAGCCGATATCGGCGGATCTGGCGGCGTCGACGTCGGCCTTGGTGCCAGCATCGGTGGAGCGAGTGGTGCGACTGCCGGGGTAGGAGCCAGCATTGGCGGCAGTTCCGGCGGAGCTTCGCCGGGAAATGTTGGTGGGGGCGGCTTCTCCCCTCCTGCGCAGCCCGGAGGCATTCGTAATCCCGCCACGACAGGCAGCATTAACCCCGGCCTGGCGTCACCAGGGACGGTTGATCGAGCAACAACGGCTCGCCTCACGGCCGAACTGAATCGTATGAGTGAACCCCAACGGCAGCAACTGCGCCGCAGTTGTGCGAGTGTGCTTGCGTCTCCCGATAATTACGAGGCGGACATGACGGCTCTGTGCAACCTGATGAGCCGAATGTCCTCACGGTAGAGACGCGGAGCGGGTGGAGAGGGGCCTCCACCCGCTTTCTCTATAGAACAGCAGAGGCGCAAGCAGCATTGTGCGGGCTTGCTTCAAGGGAAATGCCACAGATGCGCTGCTATTTTCATCTCGTGAGCTATCACGATGCCATCTTTGACGAGACCGGCATTGAAGTCACGGACCTCGAGACAGCGGAAGCTGAAGCGTTGAAGGCAATCAACGAACTCCGAGAGGACGACAGCGCAGCCAACGAAGACTGGCAGGACTGGCAACTCAATGTCACCGACAGATCAGGACAAGTCCTCCTGTCCATTCCACTTGATGCCGCGCCGGGGCAGGAGTCGCCGAAGAGGTTTCAGCACACCACGCTGAGACGAACTACTCAAATCCACGGCCTGCTGATCGGCATTGGTGCCGCGATGGATCACCTGAACCTGCTTCTGCGGCATTGATGGAACCATCAACGAGCGGACGTGCGGAAAAATGATTAAGACTTTCCTGGTTTTCTATTTAAGTTCAGCCCCTTAGAGCTACACAGGTGCACTCGTGGTGATACACGCTTTGCACCAGGAGGGTGGCAGTTTACGAAAATATTGCCGCCTAGCGTGTGCTTGGTAGAGGCCCAGGGTAAGACATAGGACACGGCACCTGAGCCGAATAACCTGCTCTACCCCTAAGTTTCATATGGCCCTGCGGATAGCGGAGAGACATCCTTCCTGGCAGAAAGGATGGCTATCATGCGACCAACAATCATTGCCGCAATCGGTGTGTCGATGGTGAGCGGGTTTGGGGTTTTGGCCCAGCAGGGCGATCCTATCCGACAGCGCCAAGATTTGATGAAAAGCAATCAGGAGCAGGTGCGCTTGTTGACCGGAATGTCCCGAGGACAGGTTCCGTTCAACGCGACGCAGGCCCAAGCCGCTCTCCAACGCATCGAGCAGAACGCTCAGCAAATTCCTATGCTGTTCCCGGCAAACTCGCAGCAGGGCAAGACCAGTGCCCTCCCGGTCATCTGGGAGCGAAAAGCCGACTTTGACGCACGTGCGACCAAGCTCGGACAGGATGCCAAGGCGGCTCAGAACGGGATCACGGATCAGGCCAGCTTGCAAGGTGCAGTCCAGAGGGTCGGCCAGAATTGTGGCGGCTGCCATGAGACCTACCGCAAGAAGGAAACCTGATAAGACGAGTGGGGGCTGAAGAGACAGTGGGTTTTTGCTGGGAGAGGTCGCCATGCGACATCCCAAGACTTTGTGGCTGCTCCCCGTTCTCCTCACGGGACTTCTGACCCTTACCCCTGCTTGGCACCGCGCTCCCACCGAGGTTGATCTCGCTCTTGTCCTGGCCGTCGATGTCTCCACCTCCATGGACCCGGACGAGCAAGCCCTCCAGAGACAGGGCTATGTCGAAGCGTTCCGCTCTCCCTTGGTCCATCAGGCGATTCGCACCGGCATGCTCGGACGCATCGCGGTGACCTACGTGGAATGGGCAGGAGCTCATCCGCACTTCCAGAGAGTTATCGTGCCCTGGGTCGTCTTGGACGATCCCAAGGACAGCATCTCCTTCGCCGACCGGCTGGCCCACGCCCCTATTCACCGTGCGGCAGGCACCTCGATCTCACAGGTCATTGATTTCAGCATGGCCCTGTTTTCATCCGGTCACTTTCGGGCCGCACGGCAGGTAATCGACATTTCAGGGGATGGTTCAAACAACCAGGGACGCCTCGTGACGGAGGCTCGCGACAATGCCATTGCGCGAGGTGTCACCATCAATGGCCTCCCCATCCTGCTCAAGGCCCCTGATCGGCGGGAGAACGCTACGATCGACGCATACTACCGCGACTGCGTGATTGGAGGTTCAGGTGCTTTCATGATCCCGATCCGCGAGCGCGAGCGGCTACTGACAGAGACCAAGAACAAGATTGTTCGTGAGATCGCAGGTATGGAGATGCCCGGCGCGCCGATCAAGCCTGTACGGGGACAACCGGGAACCGACTGCGACACCAGTGAGGATCTCTGGGACGAGCTGATCCCCGAGCCTCATCCACCCGCAGGTGGCATCGGACAGGAACTGTAGGCGAGCGTTACGCGGATGCGCTCATGAGCAGCTGGGCGACATTCGTGACGCCTTTTGCAGCATCATTCTCAATACCGCGAAAAGGTGATGTGAGCGCGTCCTAACCTGTTTCTGTGAGGCGCAAGCGGCTACGGCTCGTCCTCGACGACAGGCTCACTGGAGGTGTCCTCTATCGGTCCCGCCTCTTCGCTCCTGTGCACTTTCGGATGGCTCTTCGCAGGTGACGACGGATCGGCTCCTGCTCGTCCATGCGCCGCGGCGAGGTCGGTTTCCGCCTGTCGCTTTGCCTCAGCGGCATCCAGTTCCTGCTTCGTGCGCACGTAATCGACCGCTGGCGCACTTTCCGATGCCGCGCCTTCTTGCGGTTTTGTGTCCTGAGATTTTTTCGCCATGGGAGAACCTCCGAGCCAGACGAGAGGCCGCGAACCGCCTCCCGCCCAATCATTCACGTCATTCTCGAAGTTCGTTGCGAACCCGGCCCCCACTTCGGAAGCCTTATGAATCAAACATGCGGGACCGGCATGCGTTCCGCATACCGTGCAAGCCTTCGACGAAGCAGCCCGAGGCATTGCGATTCCGAGGCGTCGTTCTCATCCACTCACTGGCATGAGGTACCGACCGTGGCATTCTCCGCCTCCTCTGTTTCATACCGTTGGCGCAGAGTTTCCTCCCATTAAGACGGCGTTGCCGGATGGGCGCTTCGTCGCTTTGTGGCCGGATGTCGGCCCGCCTGGCGTCACGATCCGCCTGAATGTGTACGGGCAGATCTTCGGCTCGCGCACGGCAGCCGTGACATTCACCGGCACTGATGGTGATGATGATTATATCGGCTCGCGTTTTGCCGATACCCTTCGTGGCGGGCTGGGAGATGACAGCCTGCGTGGCGAGGATGGCTCCGACCTGCCTTATGGCGGCGCTGACAATGACAGCCTCGAAGGTGGCGCGGTTATGATGAGCTGCATGATGGCGTGCCGGTGATGACGAGATGAACGGCGATGAGGGCGCCGATACCTGTTTTCCTCGCTCCGGGTGATGGCCGCGATACCATCTCAGGCTTCGATGCCGACGATCGTCTCGATCTGACAATCTATGGCTTCACCTCAATCGCCGAGGTCATCTCCGCCTATGATCCCGATAGCGGCGTGCTCTGGCTCGACATCAATAGCAGCGTCCAGATTCAGGATGAGGAACTGAGCCCTGACCGCATCATCATCGGGCCGCCTAGTTTCGCAGGCACTCCGCCAGCTGAGAGTACAGGAGGCAACGAGGATTGCCCCGTTAACCTCACCTTCGGCCAGAATCCGGATCTCATTATCCGAGGTGAGATTCCGATCATCGTCTCTGGCCCGAAGCATGTTTGATATCGAGCCCCGCTGGAACTAACGGCGGGCCCCTATCCGAAAAACCCAATTCGTTCTAAGACCGAGAGGGCCTCGGCCGAACGGCCTAGAACCGTTGAGCTACCCCTTTTGCACCTTTGCCAAATCGGGAACCTTTGGCGCAAATGATCCCGTCGAACGGCATAGCCCCCTGCCCTGCTAGCATTCAAGACCAAGAAGCGGGCCGCAGGGAAGCCGCAAGAATCAATCACCTTGTTACAAGGGGCATTACCATGGACCAAGAAGTCGAATTTGTCGCTCGTGCCCTCTATGAAGCCGAGGACGATGCGTTGATTTGGGAAGCCGAGCCCGAGATCCTGAAAGAGGAGTTCCGCCGCTATGCCCGCGCAGCCATTGCGATGCTGCCCCGGCAGGAGCGAGACGCCCCCGAGGCCCAAAAGCACGCGTTCCCATACGCAGCCTGATTTCACGCAACACGCAACCGTCTTGCCGCCATAGAAGAACGCCCGTGACGCTCATCCGCCACGGGCGCTGCTGTATCGGCCCTTTCGAAAGACTCAGCCGCGACGCTCGATGACCGTCACGATCCGCCGGGTCTTAGGCTCAACGATCACCACCTGATCGCGAACGATCACATAGCGGCATTCAGGCAATCCTTGCAGGATGCGAATGACCTCGTTCGGACATGCCTCCAGGCGAGTGATGACCGTGTCAGGCACCACCGTGCCCACACTGACCGAGAAGTTCACATCGTTCAGCGGCTGAGTTCTGACGCTGCTGAAGGCGCGCGTAATCTCGGTGCGCTGCTCGGTCGTTACGTTGATATTGGTCGAGCTGGAGGTGCTGCCGGTCGTGCTGGCTGAGCCGCCTGTCGTGCTGGACGTTCCACTCGTCGTGCCCGATGCGGCACCACCCGAGGTGCCTGATGTACCACCGCTAGGGGTGCTGCCGGAAGTCCCACCGGACGTACCGGATGAGGCTCCGCCCGACGTGGTGCCGGAGCTCGTCCCCGACGCACCGCTCGAGGTTCCCGACGTCGTACCTGAAGTGCCGCCGGACGCACCGCCCGAAGCGCCGCCGGAAACGCTACCAGACGTGCCACCCGAGGTTCCTCCCGTGCTGCCGCCAGAGCCACCGCTCGTCTGTGCGATGGCAGCCATACTCAAGGACAAAGCGGCTGCGGCAACGGTCGTCAACAAAGCTACACGCATAGAGAACCCTCCGATTGACGAGGAGCAGATCCTTGCCCCTCTGGTGATCGTATCAACGGGAAGCGTTCGTGAGGGTTCCGTTCCTATTACGGCCCCGCATCGGCACTAGATCGGCGAAATTCCGTATTTGAAGTTCGCATAAAGAATGACGCCGCCCGCGCAAGCGAGCAGCAGCAAGCTGAGAGACAATGCGACGAGGGATCCAGGATCAAGAAAGATCCGGAAATCGTTGACCAAAGGATTGCGCGGATCGTGGTTGAGAGGCGCCTTCGACAAGGCTGAGCTCGGCAGTTCTGGAAAGGCCGGAAATAACTGCTTCATCCAGACTTTATTCCTGCAAAGGGGAAGGGAATCTTTGCAAACTCGGCCCGTGCTCAGGCTTTCGTTTCCTGCACGGATAAATGACTGAACGCTGCAACCACGCTCTCATAAACTCCACGCTTGAAGGGAATGATCAGCTCCGGCAGACGGTGCATGTCTTCCCAGCGCCACTCGTCGAATTCCGGCTTGTGATGACCGCCACCGGGCTGCGTGATGTTGATCTCGCTGTCGTCGCCTTCGAACCGAAAAGCGAACCATTTCTGGACTTGTCCCCGATAGCGGCCGCGCCAAGCGCGACCTGCCACCATAGAGGGTAGATCGTAGGAGTACCATTCAGGCGCTTCCGCCAAGAGGCTCACGGAGCGCACGCTGGTTTCTTCGTACAGCTCGCGCAGGGCTGCCTGATAAGGATCCTCGCCTGGATCGATTCCGCCTTGTGGCATCTGCCACGCATAGCCGTCGGCAACATGATCGCCGGAATTGGAATGACGCCGCCCGATGAAAACCCGGCCCTGCTTGTTCAGCAGCATGACGCCGACGCAGGAGCGATAGGGCAATTCCTTCCTGCTCTGCGGGCTTTTGGCGTTTCTCATCCGACACTCACTCCCTTGCCTCGCCCCCACGTTTGCCGATCATTTCAAGTATCGTCGGCTTTTGTCGATGGTTCCAAAGGTTAGGGCCAAAGAGTGCCGCGTCATAAAAGCCAGCACAAGCCGTTACGTGCGGTTGTCAAAGCCTCAATGAAAAAGCCTGGCGGCTGATGGGCTGCCAGGCTTCCTTTTTCGTCATGCCGCTGAGAAGAGCAGCAGAGCCGTTAAACTTTAGTTCGGAGACGTCGTGGTGTTGGCGGCACCCTTGCGGACACCGTGGAGCAGGTCATAGGCAGCCAGCAGCTGCTTGTCCTTGGTCGGATCCGGCGGAACGTAAGCGGAGGAACCACCGCGTTCTTCCTTCTCTCCACCATTCTGCAGGTGGCCGCGAAGACCGGCTTCGCCCTTGGTCTCGTCCTTGCCCTTCAGCTCCTCAGGCACGTCCTGCAGTACCTCGATATCCGGATCGATGCCCTTGGCCTGGATCGAGCGGCCGGACGGCGTGTAGTAGCGCGCCGTGGTCAGGCGAACAGCGCCATTGCCGCCGAGCGGGATGATGGTCTGCACCGAGCCCTTGCCGAAGGAGCGGGTGCCGAGCACCGTCGCACGCTTGTGGTCCTGGAGAGCACCGGCCACGATCTCGGACGCGGAAGCCGAACCGCCGTTCACGAGCACGACGAGAGACTTGCCCTTCGTCAGATCGCCTGCCTTGGCGCTGAAGCGCTGCGTATCCTCGGCATTGCGGCTGCGGGTCGAAACGATCTCGCCGCGATCGAGGAAAGCATCGGACACCATGATGGCCTGATCGAGCAGGCCGCCCGGGTTATTGCGCAGGTCGATGACGAAGCCCGCCACCTTGTCCGCACCGATGTCCTGGGTGAGCTTGTCGATGCCGGTGCGCAGGGCCTCATAGGTCTGCTCGTTGAACTGCGTGACGCGCAGAACACCGATATCGCCCTCGACGCGGGCACGCACCGGGCGAACCTTGATGGTCTCGCGGGTGAGCTTCACTTCGATCGGATCCTTGGCTTCCTTGCGCTGGATCTTCAGCGTGACCGAGGAATTGACCGGGCCGCGCATCTTGTCGACAGCCTGATTCAGGTTGAGACCCTGAACGGGCTCGTTGTCGATATGCGTGATGACGTCATTCGCCAGAACGCCAGCGCGGGAAGCAGGCGTATCGTCGATGGGCGTCACCACCTTCACGAGGCCTTCTTCCATAGTGACCTCGATACCGAGACCACCGAACTCACCGCGGGTCTGAACCTGCATATCTCGGAAGCTCTTGGAGTCCATGTAGCTCGAATGTGGATCGAGCGAGGTCAGCATGCCATTGATGGCCGACTCGATGAGTTTCGATTCTTCAGGCTTTTCAACATAATCCGTGCGGACCTTTTCGAAGACGTCTCCGAAAAGGCTCAGCTGTCGGTACGTATCGGCCGAGGCGGCAACCGCCCCTGAGGACATCAGGCTCGTCTGCGACACCATGGTCGCGCTGCCTGCGCCGATAGCCGCACCGAGAATCAATAGGGAGATTTTGCGCATTATCCGCGAACCTTTTCGCTTTGCGATTTCGCCCACCAGGGACCTGGGTCGATCGAACCGCCGTCTTTCCTGAACTCAACATAGAGGACGGGATTGTTCTTTTCTATGGCACCGCCGGTCAAACTCATGAGAGGAGTATCTCCCATGATTGCGACTGGCTCACCAGCGAGCACGAATTGCCCGACATCGACGTTGATTTGGTCCATACCGGCCAAGAGAATATAATATCCCCCGCCCGCGTTGATGATCAAGAGTCGACCATAGGATCGGAAGGGCCCCGCGAAGGCCACCCAGCCGTCCGCTGGTGATACAACAGCCGCCTTCGGACGGGTCGTGATCGAAATGCCGCGCGTCGTTCCGCCATAGCCGTCTGCAGCGCCGAAATCCAGCGCAATGTCGCCGCTGACCGGCTTCGGCAGCAGGCCCTTGGCCTCGGAGAACGGAATTTTGGGCACGAGCCGCGCCGGATCGCGGAAGGCTGCCTGGGCGAAGCGTTCCTTGGCCTCACGTTCCTGCGCTTCCGTAGCCTTGCGCGCCTCCTCGGCGGCCCTCTGGGCGCCTGCGATCTCCGCCTCCATCCGGTCGATCAACTCTTTGAGAGTGCCGGCCTTGCGGGCGAGTTCCGCCGCCTTATCCCGCTCGGCTCCCATGCTGCGTTCCACCTCGACCATCCGGCTCTGGCGGGCTGCCATGAGAGCCGTCAGGCGCTGCTGCTCGCTATTGAGAGCGCCGAGTTCGGCGTTGAGGGTGGACCGGTCGGTGGCGATGGCCTCCTTGAGACGCACCAGTTCGGCAAGATCGGAGGCCAGAATCTCGGCTTCGACCCGAAGTTCGGGGAGCACCGCCCCCAGCATGATGGAGGCCCGCACCGCCTCGAGCATGTCCTCCGGACGGACCAGAACGGCGGGCGGTGGGCGGCGGCCCATGCGCTGAAGGGAGGCGAAAACCTCGACGATCACGCCCCGGCGGCTCTCCAGCGAGCGGCGGATCGCCGTTTCCGATGCGGTAAGGGTCTGAAGCCGCTGCTCCAGGCCACGAATCCGGTCCTCGGTGTCCCGGACCCGACCAGCGGTCTCGATCAACGTGGCATTGAGCTTCGCCCGGTCCGTCCTGATCTCGTCGATTTCCGCCTGAAGGCGCTTTTGAGCCTCGGCGTTCGCATTCATCGCATCTTCCAGAACCTTGAGGTCGTTCTGGCGCTTCTGCCTCTGCTCCAACGTCTCCGGCGCGACCTGGGGCGTCCCGGCCGCAGACGCAGGCGCCTGCTGGGCCTGCACGGGACCCAGGGCGGACACAGCGAGCATTACGGCAAGACCCAAGGCCCTGCGGGGGAGAACGGTTTGAGAGCAGATCATTCGTCAGGAATCATCGTGACCGGCGCGATGATAAGGGTGTCCGGCAATGATTGTCAGTGCCCTATAAAGCTGCTCGGCCACGAGCGCCCGGACGATCTGGTGCGGCATAGTGAGCGCACCGAAGGAAACCACCATTTCCGCCCGCTGGCGGATCTTGGGATCGAGCCCGTCAGGCCCGCCGATGACGCAGGCCACACCAGCCCGCCCCTCGTCACGCCATTGCCTGATTCGCTCGGCGAAGGCTTCGCTGGAGGGGCTCTTGCCGCGCTCGTCGAAGACGATCAGCACGGAGGACTCGGCCTTTTCCAGAAGCGCGGCCGCCTCTTCCGCACGGCGGTCGTCATCCCGGCGCGCCCGGCTCTCCGGGAGCTCGACAATGTCGAGCCCGGCCAAGCCCAAGGCCCGGCCCATGCCTTCGACTCTCTGCCTGTATCGCTCGACCAGCTCCCGTTCGGGGCCGCTCTTGAGACGGCCCACGGCCAGCAAGCTCAGTCGCAACGGTTCAGGCCTTCTTCAGCTCGCGCGGTCCTGAGGACGATCGGCGCCCCACATCTTCTCGAGGTTGTAGAAACCACGCACCTCGGGACGGAAAATGTGAACGAGAATGTCGCCAGCATCGATCAGCACCCAATCGCAGGCAGGCAGGCCTTCCACGCGCGGAGTGCCGAACCCCTTGTCCTTGAGGTCCTTGACCAGACGGTCGGCAATCGCGCCCACGTGACGGTGGGAACGGCCCGATGTAACGATCATGGTGTCTGCAAGCGAGGTCTTACCGGCCAAGTCGATCTCGACCGTGTTTTCGGCCTTCATGTCCTCGATAGAAGCCAGGGCGACGGCCCGGATATCCTCATCCTGCGGAGCAGTCGCTCCGGAGAGAGGGGGAAGCGTGTTCGTGTCCGCTTCGACAGAATTCAGTCGGTTCAGGTTCAAGCCCTTTCTAAGCAGCGCTCATAGGATGGCGCCGACCCTTAAGATAAGATCGAACGCTCCCATTTTTCAACGTCCCCCGGAAGGAGAAGTTCGCCCCATTCGCCGCAGCATGGTGGAGGAGAGGTGCGAGCGCGGCCCGTGCAGGAAGACCCAGGCGGGCGGCCTGAGACCTGCCAGAGCCGGTGCCCTGCCCTCGCTGATTCGGCCTGACGATAGGGCAACGGCAGTACGGGAGCGCATCGCCTTCAGGGTCCAGCCGGGGCGGTCGATGATGGCCATCGGCATCATCCGGGCGATGCGCCGCCAGCCGCGCCAGCGATGGAAGCCTGCGAGATTATCCGCCCCCATCACCCACACGAAATGCACACCCGGGAAACGCCGCTTGAGATAAGCGAGCGTATCGATGGTGTAGCGCGCGCAGATCTCCCCTTCGAAGGCCGTCACATCGATGCGCGGATCCTCGGCCATTTCCTTTGCCTGCTTCACGCGCATGGCGGTGGAGGCAAGCTCTCCCGTATCTTTCAACGGATTGCCGGGCGTCACGACCCACCAGAGGCGATCGAGCCTCAAACGCTTGAGCGCCATCAGGCTCACATGCCGGTGCCCCGCATGGGCGGGATTGAAGGAGCCGCCATAAAGCCCGATGCGCATGCCGGGCGCAGCCGGCGGCAGGCGAACAAGACCCGAAGGCCTGATGCGGAAAGAGGGGGGAGAACTCACGGGCGCGTCTGACCCGAACCGTGGATGCGATATTTGAACGAGGTCAGCTGCTCCACGCCCACGGGTCCCCGCGCATGCATGCGGCCCGTGGCGATGCCGATCTCGGCGCCGAAGCCGAACTCGCCGCCATCAGCGAATTGCGTTGAGGCATTGTGGAGCACGATGGCGGAATCGACTTCCGCCAGGAAGCGCTCCGCAGCGGCCGGATCATCCGTGACGATGGAATCGGTGTGATGCGAGCCGTAAGTCTCGACATGTGCGATGGCTTCATCCAAGCCGTTAACGACACGCACGGAGATGATCGCATCGAGATATTCAGTGCGCCAATCCTGTTCCGTCGCAGCCGTCACGCGCGGATCAGCGGCCTGAACAGTCTCATCGCCACGGATGGCGCAACCTGCATCAAGGAGTATCGCTGCGAGCGGCTTGAGATGGGTTGGAGCGCAGGCGCGATCCACGAGAAGCGTCTCCGCCGAACCGCACACGCCGGTGCGGCGCATCTTGGCATTCAGCACGATCCTCTTGGCCATCGCGAGATCGGCCTTCTCGTGCACGAACACATGGCAGATGCCCTCAAGATGCGCGAAGACAGGCACGCGCGCTTCTTCCTGCACACGCGCCACGAGGCTTTTGCCGCCTCGGGGCACAATGACATCGATATTGCCATTGAGGCCCGAGAGCATCGCGCCCACTGCCGCGCGATCTCGCGTCGGCACGAGGCGAATGGCGTCGGCAGGCAAGCCTGCCTTCTCCAATCCCTCGCTCATCGCCTCGGCGATCGCGAGCGCGGAACGGAAGCTCTCCGAACCCGTGCGCAGGATCGCGGCATTGCCTGCTTTCAAGCAAAGTGCACCCGCATCCGCCGTGACATTCGGCCGGCTTTCGAAGATCACGCCGATGACGCCAAGCGGCGTTGCCACGCGCTCGATCTGCAATCCATTGGGGCGCTCGAACTTCGCCAGCACGCGTCCGACCGGGTCGGGCAAAACGGCAACGCTCTCCACCGCTGCTGCAATGGCTTCGAGACGTTCGCCATTGAGAGTGAGACGATCAATAAAGGCCGCTGTCTGCCCCTTGGCTTTGGCCTCGGCGAGGTCCTCGGCATTTGCGGCAAGAATGGCTGATGCGCGCGCCCGAATGCGTGCGGCCATGGCGCGCAAGGCAGTGTTCTTCTGCTCGTCCGAGGCCAGGGCGACGCGCCGGGCGGCTTGACGGGCGCGGCGGCCCAGATCGGCCATAAGAGCCGGGACATCCGGATGCTCAACCGACGCTGCACCTGACGCGTTGAGATGTTCAGCGAGCGAATTTGCGCTCAAGGCTCGAGTGTCATCCATGTCCAAGTCCCAACCCTCTGATCTCCAGAGGGAAACCTACCATTCGCAATCCATAGCACGCCGGGCCGCCCCGGGGCCAAGCTATTCCATACGACCTGACGCAACGCACCCCGAGATCCGGGTGGGAACCTCAGGCTGGCATTATCGATCCTGGCACGGACCTTTCTACCCGAAGGACTTAAAGATCAAGGATTTCCTATCCTACTATGTCGGGCAATTCGATACGGCGGAGATCAACAATTCCTTCTACCGGCTGCCGACCGAACAGGCCGTCCGAGCGTGGCAGAAGAGCGTGCCCGAAGGATTTCTCTTCGCTTGGAAAGCCTCACGCTTCATCACGCATATGAAAAAACTCAAAGACATTGAGGAGAGCATCAATCTCGTGTTCGGCCGAATGGGGGGCCTGGGCGACACCTTCGGGCCTGTCCTGTTCCAGCTTCCGCCGATGCTCAAGGCCAATGGCGAGACGCGGGAGCGGGTGGCACGATGCCTGTCGCTTGTGCCACCCGATCGGCGCATCGCTTTCGAGTTCCGGCATCCGAGCTGGTACGAGGAAACCACTTTTCGCATCTTGCACGACCACAACGCAGCGCTCTGCCTGTCCGATCACGCCGATGCGCCCGCGCCGTGGGTAACTACTGCTGATTTCGTTTATGTTAGAGGTCACGGCACCAACGGACGCTATGCCGGAAGCTACAGCGAAGAGACGCTGCAGAACTGGGCCCACCAGATCGCAGAGTGGCGGCAGAAGGGGCGTGATGTTTACGTCTATTTCGACAACGACATCAAAAGCGCCGCGCCTGGCGACGCTCGAACTTTGTTGAGACTATTGAAAGACGGTCAGTCGCTCAGCGCCATGTCGTCCCGGTGAACCATTTCGGTGCGTCCGACATAGCCCAGGATCGTTTCGATCTCACGGCTCGGACGGCCGATGATGCGCGCGGCTTCATCCGCGTCGTAAGCCACAAGGCCACGCCCGAGAACGCGATTCTCGTCGCGGATCATCACCGCGTCACCACGGTGGAACGTCCCCTCGATCCGGCGCACACCGACCGGCAGCAGGCTTGCCCCACCCTGCAGCGCAAGCGCAGCGCCTTCATCGACAACGAGCGTACCGCGCGGTTCGAGCGCACCGGCAATCCAGGTCTTGCGCGCGGTCACGGGATTCGATGGCGTGAGAAACCAGGTGCAGCGTCCTCCCTCAGTCACGCGTTTCAGTGGATTCTTTGCGCGGCCATCGGCGATGATCATGTGCGTACCGCCGGAGGTCGCGATCTTGCCCGCTTCGATCTTCGTGCGCATGCCGCCGCGCGAGAGTTCGGAAGCAGCACCTCCCGCCATCGCCTCGATGGCAGGGGTGATGCGCTCGACCACGGGAATGTGCTGCGCGTTGGGATCGGACGCAGGCGGCGCGGTGTAGAGTCCGTCGATATCGGAGAACAGCACCAGGAGATCCGCACCGATCATGGTGGCGACGCGTGCAGCCAGACGATCATTGTCGCCGTAGCGGATTTCGGACGTCGCCACCGTGTCGTTCTCGTTGATCACGGGCACGGCGCGCATGTCGAGCAGCTTCAGCGTGGTTGCACGCGCATTGAGATAGCGCCGCCGCTCTTCCGTATCGGAGAGTGTCACCAGAATCTGGCCCGCCGTGATGCCATGATGGGCGAGCACCTCCGACCAAGTGCGCGCGAGCGCGATCTGACCGACGGCAGCAGCCGCCTGGCTCTCCTCCAGTTTCAGGAGGCCGGAGGGGAGACCCAGAACCGTACGCCCCATGGCGATGGCGCCAGAGGAGACGACGAGAACATCAGCACCCTTCGCGTGAAGATCGGCAATATCCTCCGCGAGGGCCGCAAGCCATGCGTGATTCAAGCGGCCGCGCGCGCGGTCCACGAGAAGCGCGGAGCCGACTTTCAGAACAACGCGGCGAAACTGGCTGAGTTGCGGGCTCACGGATGCCACTCTTCCTGGGTCTCGACGGTTTCTTGCTCTTCGGCCTTCGCCTTGTCTATCACGTTAAGCAAAGATTGCAGGACCTCCTGCACGCCCTGACTCGATGCGGAGGAGACCACGAGGGGCGTGCGCTTGCAGGCCTTCTTCAGCTTCTTGAGCTGCTCCTTCAGCGTCTCCTCATCGAGCGCATCGGCCTTCGAGAGAGCGACGATCTCAGGCTTGTCGGCAAGCCCATGGCCATAGGCCTCGATCTCGTGGCGTACGGTCTTGTAGGCCTCGCCCGCATCCTCGCTCGTGCCCTCGACCAGATGCAGCAGCACGCGGCAACGCTCCACATGGCTCAAGAAGCGATCGCCGAGGCCAATGCCTTCCGACGCGCCTTCGATGAGACCCGGAATGTCGGCCAGCACGAATTCGCGGCCATGGATACGCACGACGCCAAGGCCCGGATGCAACGTGGTGAACGGGTAATCCGCGATCTTGGGCTTTGCCGAGGTGACGGTGGCGAGGAATGTCGACTTGCCTGCATTCGGCAACCCCACCAAGCCTGCATCTGCGATCAGCTTCAGGCGCAGGATGATCGTGCGCTCGATGCCCTCCTGCCCCGGATTGGCCCGGCGCGGCGCGCGGTTGGTGGAGGTGGTGAAATAGGCATTGCCGAAGCCGCCGTTGCCGCCTTTGGCGAGCAGCACGCGCTGGCCCACATGGGTCATGTCGGCGATGACGGTCTCCCCATCCTCGTCCAGGATCTCCGTGCCGGCCGGCACTTTGAGCACCACGTCCGCGCCCTTGGCGCCGGCGCGGTTCTTGCCCATGCCGTGACCGCCGGTCTTTGCCTTGAAATGCTGCTGATAGCGATAGTCGATGAGGGTGTTCAGCCCCTCCACGCATTCGGCCCACACGTCGCCGCCGCGGCCGCCGTCGCCGCCGTCCGGCCCGCCGAACTCGATGAACTTTTCACGGCGGAACGACACGGCGCCTGCGCCGCCATTGCCGGAACGAATATAGATCTTGGCTTGGTCGAGAAATTTCATAACCCGTATCCTTTAGGGGACAACATGGGCGCGAGCAACGCAGACAAAAGAGAAGCGCCCCCGAATGGTTTCGGGAGCGCCTCAGGATTTTAAGCCCTGGTTAGCTCGCGAGCGAGATGGAGCGGTCCATCTCGACCTCGACGGAGGCGGGCTCAGGGATGAAGCCCGTATGCCCCCAGGCCTTCAGGCTCTCCCAGGTTCGCCGGTCGAGACGGAAATGGTCGACCGGATAGAGGCCGCACCGGGCGGGCAGTTGCGAGAGCCCCGCGCCCTGGTAGGCAAAGCCGCACTTCTCCAGCACACGCCGGGACGCCGGGTTGATCACCCGGGCGCAGGCCGTGATCTCGTCCCCCTCGCCATAGGCGAAGAAGGCATCGATCAAAGCGCGCGCCGCTTCCGTGGCATAGCCCTGGCCCCATGAGGGCATCCCGAGCCAATAGCCGAGATTGGGCTTGCCCGTCTCGGGGTCAGGGCCGATGCCCACCATGCCGATGAGACTGTTGGGCTTGCCCTTGGGGGTGATCGCTAGCTGCAGCCCCTCGCCGTTAGCGTTGGACCGCCGGGCCTGGAAGATGAACCTCTCGGCTTGGTCCGGGTGGTACGGATGCGGAATTCGGGCCGTCATGTCCGCGACAGCTTTCTCACCGGCAAGGCGTACGACGGCTTGTGCATCCGCAAGGCGAGGCCAACGCAGCCACAGGCGGCGAGTCTCGAGACGGAAAACATCGTCACGGGTGAGGTCGGGAAACATGGTTCTTGCTCCGATCCGAATTGGGCCTCCCTGGCCCGGAAAACACGAAGGGGAGGTGGACATCCCACCTCCCCTGTTGGTTTTCGGATCTGAGCTTGGCTTTTTGGGCCTATTTGGAGCTTTAGATCCGCCGGGTCGGTGTGATGCCGGCGGGAGCTCCTTCGTTTTGCTCTCGCCGTTTACTCTGCGGCCTCTTGGGCCGGAATGACCGATACGAATGCTCGGCCCTGACGCGTAAGGAATCGGACGCGACCGTCAGCCGTAGCAAAGAGCGTGTGATCTTTGCCCATGCCAACGTTGGCGCCCGCATGCCATTTCGTGCCGCGCTGACGAATGATGATGTTGCCGGCGACAACCTGTTGATCGCCGAACTTCTTGACGCCGAGACGACGGCCTTCGGAGTCGCGACCGTTGCGAGACGAACCGCCTGCTTTTTTGTGAGCCATGGGTGTACTCCCGTGTTCTGTGTCAGTTGCCTACGCTTATTCAGCGGTGGCCGGCGCAGCGTCTTCTGCCGCAGCCTTGGTGGTCTTCTTGGCGGCCGCCTTCTTGGGCTTCGCGCCACCGGCGAGGATCTCAGTGATCCGCACCACGGTGTAGTCCTGGCGATGCCCGCGCTTGCGGCGCGAATTCTGCCGACGGCGCTTCTTGAAGGAGATGACCTTCTCGCCGCGGGTGTGCTCCACCACCTCGCCGGCCACGGTCACGCCCTCGACGAGGGGGGCGCCCACCTGGGTCGTGCCGTCGTTGGTGACCATGAGAACCTGGTCGAACGTAACGGCGGTGCCCGGCTCGCCCGCGAGCGTGGCGACGGTGATGACGTCGTTGGCGGCAACGCGATACTGCTTGCCGCCGGTCTTGATCACTGCGAACATCTTGATCCTCGTGTTCTAACCCAAATCTCGACGAGGCTTTTGGCCCGCAGGATTGGCTTTTTGGCAGTTTCCGGCTTCGTTTCACGGCCGCTTGGCACAGCCGCATGGATACGAGCAGGCACTCGTACCCGCTCATAGAGGACGCCTATCTACGGGCTGCCCTGAGCTTTGTCAATCAAAAAGGCCGCAAAAACATGCCTCAAGGTGCTTGAAGAGCCGCCGAGCCCATGATATCCACCCGGCCTCAACCAGCGGGTCCCAAGGCCTTCGCACCCCGGAGAGGTGGCAGAGTGGTTGAATGCACCGCACTCGAAATGCGGCATACGGGCAACCGTATCGGGAGTTCGAATCTCCCCCTCTCCGCCATTTAAGTTAATATATTCAACATCTTAGCTGCTGCCACTTCTGCCTAAGGGTTGAAGTATGAGCGGCTATTTGCTGTTTGGTGTGCGACGGCCACAATCGCGGCACGCCTGAGACGGCCCTTCCCTCGAGGCCACTTTTGGCCAGAACGAGCCCCCAGTTGCTGGATCTGTGAACCCAAATTAGAGCAAAGCGAGAAGACCCCCGTCCCGATGTAAAGCCAAGCAGCAGGGTGACCGGCGTGGCCCCGCTGCCTTGAATTTTTCAGTCGGCCTGGTCATCGCTCCCAGCTATACAACTCAGCGAGGGAACCTTGCGGTGACGCAACATAATCCAGGCATGTAAAATCGACTTTGACCGGATGCTCCTCAAACGAATTCAGCCACCTGACCCGTCCACAATATGTATGCGGTCGCGTGACATTAGGAGCGGCATACTGAGTAACCCGGCAGAAAAGCATGCTCTCTACAGAACCGGTCTTGAGGATCTCTAGGACCGGCGCATCTTTACCGTGGCGACGCTGAGACTCCCAACGAAATCTCTTTCCACCCATAAAAAAGTAGTCATAGTAATCGTAGTCCTCTTGAATAGTCGTCTTATCTAATGTGACCAGTAATATCACACCCTGGGGAGATCCAATTGGTCCTGGTATTACTTCTATTCCGGTGGGATACTTGCTGTCGATCGGGTATTCAACAATCTCAGATATGTCGGAACGCGTATATTCCTCTCCGACCGTAAACCGCTCGTGCAACATCCTATGCCCTCTTCTCCGAACTGACCAGGCCTCGGCGAGAGGAGACCATTGTGATCACCTAATGGGGAGATTATCATCATCAGGTGATCTTAAACAAGGGGCCTTGCCATGACTGACGACGAGTTCCGCCAGGTTGTAGCCGAGATGCTGCGAGGTGTTGCAAGAGTGCTGATGGAAGGAGCCAGCAGGATTTCGCTAGATACGACCAATCGCCCTGAAGAAGCCGTCGATTTGGTTGCACAGCCCCACTCCCGTGCTTCCCCAGACGAGGTGCTTAAGGCCCTGAAGAAAACGACCCACAGCAGCTGGACAATGTTGAGCAAGGGATTGCGAGACTTAGCGGGACTGCCTGTCGAGCATTCAACCGAGAACGTTGCAAATTCATCCCGTTCGTTTGCTCGCCGTGCGGTGGCCGCAACAGGCTTGAGCGCTGAGGAATTGCTTGATCTGCTTGCTAAAAAGCGGTGGGCGTGAGGATTAACGCAGTGCGAGCGAGACAAGTAAAGTTAGAGTCACCTAATAACATCTTCATGCCCCGGCGGGCGTCCCCGAGAATTTGGGCCAGACAACCGGGACAGCGCTGACGTAGCTGTCGTCAGAGCAGCTTGGCTCTTTCTTGAGGGAGCGTTAGAGCGGCGCATCAAAAAGGGCCCGAAATGCAACTTGATAGCAATCACTTGACCGCACTCGAACAGATTCGCCTCGGAATCGAAACTTCAAAGCAACTGATGGTCTTCCAAACAGAGTATCATGGCGGCCCTGTTCAGACAGAGTATATCCTCACTACGGACGCCGCCCGATCGCTTGCCGAGATATTTAGCACTGATGTTGCGGTAGAGTGCCCATACAAGGATCTCGTAAATCTCCTGAATGCTCAGCAGGTCAAGAAGTCCGTTTTTCGGGGAACAAGAGCCGACATCACGGTCAAGGATTCGCTCAACCCGCCCATTGCCGTGATCGAGTTCAAGATCAGGGTTCGGCGCTTTGCAGATATTCAGGGAGACATATCAAAGATTTCTCGCCTTCTGACGGCTTTCAAACCGCAGATTTGTGACCGGACCCTCGGAATAGTTGCCTTTCAAGTCCATGTGCCAGCTCGCGAAAACTGGATCACAGAGGATCGTGTGCTCGCAAAGGCCAAGGCAGTCGAAAGCAATCTTAAAGCAGCCCTGGGGACATACGCGGCACAGCACCCAGGCTTCATGTTTGATTGGCATGAGTTCCAAGGCGCGGACGAGGGAGCTGTAGGCAGGCAATTAGACGGCCACCCTGATGACCCGGATGCGGCATGGGGAAAGAAAGGGCACGCAACGCGATATCATGCCGTCCTCATACAGCGGATACGCTCAGTGCCCGCTACCCAGCCATCCCCCTTCAAAAAGCCGATTTAAGGCCAGCAACTTGTATGGGGAAGGCATGAGCTGCCTCGGCATTCCCCTGACGTTTCAATGGCGCCATTCACAACGAATGTGTAGCTCAAACGATTTGCTGTTGCGCCCGATCAACAGGACAATAATCTACCCTTAAAGACTTTGATGGGGGCGGGAATGCCAAAAGCGGTGCTACAAAGGATTTGTTGGAACACAAGCGGATGGCAGCGCCCAGACGGCTCCGCAAAACTCGACAAGGGCTACGCGGGAGCTCATGGATATGCCCATGAGGAATGGAACTTCCAGTTATCCGACGCCTACAAGGGCCATGTATACGGCTACGTGTATACAGCCCCGCGAGTAAAAGCAGGGCAGACCTTTGATATTCTGTTCTACGCAATAAACCCCGCGAATAAAGAAAAGCGTATCGTAGGTGCCTACAATGGCGCGACACTTGTAGACGCCAGCGACTATAAGGGTCTTCTCAACCACTTCGAAAATTCAGGCATACTCGCCAGACGCACATCGGAATTAGCTGCAGCGAAGCTCGCCAGCGCCAGGATCAGCCCGGCCGCGGACGTTCGCCGAAGCATAACAAAGAAGTGGTTAAAGATTAAATGCCCAGTCGATAAAGTAATCATGTTCCCAAACTCAATATTGCTTAGCGATATTATTGGAGCGAGAACAGTAGGGCATCATTTTACAACCTACACGTCGATTGATATTTCTCCTGAATTTTGGGAGAGTATTCTAGGTATAGCTAGCGACGAAGAAAACGATGTTCCTGATAACATCTCGGTAACTGAAAAGCGCCGATATCGGGTCCACAAGCGGATCGAGAGAAACCCTGCGGCTAGCACAGCGGCGAAGGCGTTTCACGGCTTTAAGTGCCAAGCATGCGACTTTGACTATTCCGACTTTTACGGGGATCTCGGCACCGGGTTCATCGAAGCCCACCACTTGCGGCCTATTTCAACACTCCAGATAGGCGAGAGCGTGGACTACAACGCCGCCACTGATTTTGCGGTGCTCTGCTCTAATTGCCACAGGATGATCCACAGAATGGATAATCCCAGCGATGTGGCAGGCTTGCGGGCGCTGATCCAAAAGCGATCACAGCGGCATGCGGCCTGAACATTGCCACATCGAAAGCAGCTCAACCCGCGACGGCAATGAATCACTAGCTGTGAACCGCATTCGAAGTGCGGCATACGCAAATACTCGCGCACCTATGGCGCCCAGCCTAAACCTTTGAGTTGATAGGGCTTTTGGGGCCGTAATCCCTGGGCGGACTGTGCTAGATCAAGTTTGTGATTGGGGAGGCGCATTCGCGGCGCTTCCGGAACAACTCTTTAAGCGGGCCAATAGCACCCGTGCCCTTCCTCCTAAGAGCCTGCTCACCTGCCACCCTTCCCTGTCCTTGCGAACATTATCCCCTCAAGCTAGACAGCAAATCGTGCCCTCTTAGGTTGGCCTGAAGTGGGCTCGAGAAGAATGTTATGAAGTTTATAGGGCAACAGGGGCAACAATAGTGAGAGTGCTATCTTTCGTCGTAGGCACTGCATTGATCAGTCTTTCAACTGCATGCGCTCCGACCATCACCTTACCCGTTGCGGTCACGACCTCGAAAGGCGAGGTGTTCCGCGGTCGCACAGAAGGACCACCGTTCTCCGGAGTCGTTAAGGTCTCAAATACAAAAGGCACCACGTGCGAGGGCAACTACACAACAGATAACAGCCGCACGATCCACGCGCCCGACGTCCATTGCAGCGATGGACGCACTGCCTCGTTTACGGCGCTCCTCCAGCCGGACCTCGTGTCTGCGCGTGGGACTGCCAAATTCTCAGATGGATCATCAGCTGAGGTCGGAGTCGGCCAGCTGGCTGGCGCGAACGGACCACTTGCCGTTGAACAGGCAAACCGCCCACCGTCGAACTACAAGCAACTTGTCGTTGCATACGTGCGGGAGAGTTACTTTGATCCCTACAGCATTCGCGATGCTGCGATCACAGAGCCTGTGATGAGCAGCTACGCCGGCCTCCCAGCATGGTTGGTCTGCGTCAGAGCGAACGCAAAGAATCGGATGGGTGCCTATACAGGCAGGAAGTCAACGGCAATCTACATCCGCAATGGACAGGTTGTTGGGTCAGATGAGACATGTCTCGTCTCCGGATCACAGCGCCCGTTCCCAGAGCTCGAGAGCCTCTAAGAACTCCCCCTGCAGTCCCGCCGGGAAAATCCTTGGCGGGCCTGCACCGGCGTCCTACGCATTCTGAACTGATCCGTTGAGGGTGCGATGGCAACAATTCGAAAGTTACGTGGGCGCTGGCAGGCTGCGGTTCGCCGCAAAGGCATGAAGCCAAGAGCCAAGTCGTTTGACACCAAAGCAGAAGCCGAACGTTGGGCGCGAGAACTTGAGGCGGAGGTCGACCGCTTCGGGCGCGCGCCTGACACTCGTCCTGCCGAGAACATCACCTTGGGCGCCCTCCTCACCCGCTATCGCGATGAGGTCTCCCCAACCAAGAGAGGGGCACAGCAGGAAATCGAGCGCATTGATGTCCTGGTCCGCCATGATGTCTGTCATCGCACCCTTGCTGGCCTTAGCAGCGCGGACATCGCTAGTTACCGGGACGAGCGCATAAAGGCAGTGGCACCCTCGACAGTCGTCCGAGAGCTCGCCATCATCTCCCACGCTGTTGAAGTCGCTCAGCGCGAGTGGGGCTATCACCTTCCCTTCAATCCGGTGAAGCGGATTCGACGACCCACGATAGCAAACGCTCGCAACCGGAGGCTAGAAAGCAATGAAGAGCAGCGGCTCCTCGATGCGTGCGATACGGGCCGGACACCTTGCCTCAAGTCACTTCTGATCGTCGCAATTGAGACTGGGATGCGCAGAGGAGAGCTATTGTCCCTGGCGTGGACCGACATCGATCTTCAGGCGCGAGTTGCCCACCTGGAGATCACAAAGAACGGCAGCAGCCGCGATGTGCCACTTTCTATGAGGGCTACTGAGGCGTTCCAAGCTCTCTACCATAAGATGGCCGGACCGAACGATCGTCCATTCCCGCTAACCGAGGGCGCTCTCGAGCAAGCCTGGATTCGGCTGAAAGCCCGAGCTGGTGTGCAGGGCCTCCGTTTCCACGACCTACGCCATGAAGCAATCTCACGCCTTTTCGAGAAGAACTTGAACGTGGTCGAGGTCAGCACAATCAGCGGCCACAAAGAGATGCGCATGCTGAGCCGATATACTCACCTCCGGGCCGTCGATCTCCTAGCTCGCATTGGCTGATATTGTGCCATCGGTCAGGAATTTGGCAAAACATATTATATAACTACGATTTCGTGGCTATGCGCGACTATATTTGCATACCCGGCTTGCGGCACATTTTGAGCCCCAAGCCGCATAGCCGCCTATCGGCCGTTATGTAGACATCATCCACAATGGAGTTTGATGATGTCCTACTATGACGATGATGAAGACTACGTAGATTATGAAGCCTATGTAGATTATGGCGATTACGCGAGCCGCGATTCCTACCGCAATAAGCTCCCCTACTCTTACCTTACAGAGAAGGATTTGGAGGAGCTATTAACCCTCGACTTGGACCTAGCAGAAGAGTTTTCTTGGATCTGGAGCCGCGCCATCAACAATATGTGCCGGGAGTTTGAGAGGAAGCTCAAGACAGTGGAAGCGGTTCGCCTCGCGCTAACCCATCCTTACAAGTCGTATCTGGAATGGTGGGAGACGGAGCAGAAAATCAAGAGTAAGAACCGCAAAGCTCGCAGAGACGCCGCTCGCAACGAAGCCAAGAAGGAAGCCAAGCGCGCTGAGCGAGAGACTGAGGAGTATAAAGCTCTCGACGCGATCAAACGTGAAAGCGTGCTGCGCCTGAGGCTGCTTCGTGCTGGCACAAAGAAACCTCGCGGCGACAAGTGCGTGGAGCAGCTCCCTGGTAACGAGGAGATTTACGTCAAAGCGTGGAAGGCTCGTCAGCTGGCTCATCGCAAATATGGTCCGAAGGCGAGCCCTGCTAAGATCGCGCAAGTCTACAACGAGAGCTATCCCAGGGAGTCAGTTACTCGCCACCAGATCCGCGCATGGAGCAAGGTGATCCTCCATCTGGAGAAGCCGGGTGGTATCTGGGATCCGGACAAGCTGACAAGACGCTTGGATAGGGGCAAGACTGCGTGATCCAAGTCGCTCAGCCTAACGCACCCTGACCTTCGGCGCTCGGCCTGACCCTGCGTGACCCAAGACGAGCAAGTCCTTGGGTCACATAGCTTTTCCGAAACTCCGGGACATTCGCCATTCCTTTATATAGACTATATAAACAGTAGAAGAGTATATAGATATATTAACGACGTTTCCCCTTTCACGGCGAGCTTCGCTCGCCAACGACGATCCTGGTCGCTTCGCTCCCGGATCGTCACTCGTTTGAACATTCTCTCCGGAGAGGTTAACAAGGAAAAAGAGGTAGATGATACTTTAGCCCTCCTCGCGGGCTTTGCCCTCTCGGCTCCCTAATCTGAAAGTAGCACTACTCCGGATTACCAGGCGTCTGATCCCGCTTTGCGCCTTCTCAACCTTTGGGCTCGAACCTCCGGTTTCGGAGCTCGGGTTTCTGCGATGACGTGCGGGGCATGCCTTCCACATGTGAAGTTGCTTCAGGAAAGCACGAGGAGAGTCGTGGTGCTTCGCGGGCGGGTAGGTAGCCCAAGCGCCAGAAAACGCACTCAGCGGCTCTTAGAATGGATTCTACGGGCTGTGTGCGTGTGAGACTTACCTCCAGCGCGTCAGTCGTGGTGCGAGAGAGCCAAACAAGGCGAAGTCCTAGAAGGAGTGATGCTGCTCGGAGGCCTTCGGCTATGAGTCCAGCACCTCCTCGGCGCTCGTCCTAGGAGGTCATCCTAAGCAATATTGTCGAGCGACCCGCCGGTTAAAGCAGGTTAACGCCGGTCGCGGTTAAAGGAGCTTCCTGAAAAAACATTGCCTTGTCGAGGAATATCCTTAGTCAGTCGCGCCGGTGATTTTCTTTGCGCATACTCTGTGCCACGCCCTGGAGTCCTGTGAAAATGACCAGGATCAAGCGTTCCGACACTGCCGAGACGCAAAAGAAGTTCACTTCCGTCGAATCCGGACAATCGGGCGGGGCTCCAACCGGTTAAAGCGAGTTGAAGGCGAGTTAAGTTAAAACAGCCTCTCCGACGTTTTTTGACCAATCCGGCACTTAGTTCGATGCTCGTTACCGAGGACCACCCTTGACCAAATCCGCTGGACGCTTCTTTCCTGTTCTCTAGACAGGGGATTTCCTTACCTCATTCCAACGATGGTTCAAATCAATCACAGCCTTGATCGCGGTCTCATCCTCAATGGCCATCCCATACTTGTTGAGCCACTTGTAGAACCCGGGGCGAGTCCTTCCATTCTCTGTCATGAAGCTCCAGCCTCAGAGGGACCCATATAGCCCCAGCGCGGCCCAATATCTTCGTTCTTCCAATATTGAACCACGTGACCGCGCCTGGCTTAGTCTCTAGTTGCCTTGGCCTAGAACATGAGCTGTGGCAACCTCGGAACCTGCAAAGACGACTTTCGGAGCTTAGGATGACGGTTCCGTTTCACGACTTCTATACGGAGATACTTGAGGGATACCACGGTGCGAAGGTCAGAAATGAGCCAGGCTGCCGGCCCAGGGGCACCTTCACCCGCGCAAAGCCAGGATCCCTCAAATGGGTGTTCGTTTTGCAGAATCCAGGCGATCCTGTCTTGAAAGAGAAAAGCCTTGAAGCTGGGGCAACGCCCCGTCAATTAGTTGAGAGGCTCTGGAAACTTTCCGGGGAAATCCTAGAGAGGGATAATCCGTTCTCCAACACACTTTCAACGGCTCGGATCGAGGCATGCCGCTTGTGTCGCTTATCACCGTTAGAGCTTACGCAGCAGGTCATATTCACGAATATGGTTCGTTGCACAACCTTCAAAAAAGCAGGGAAGGAAGCCGAAAAGCCCAATGCTGAAGCAATCGAGCTGGGTGCTAACTGGCTTAAGAGAGAGATCGCCTTTTGGCAGCCTCAGATAATCATTGCTTATGGAAGCGTCGCTCGCGACGGCATGGCCAAATACGATATACCTTTTGATGATGACCTGCCGCACCCAACGGCGCAAGGTATATGGCTAAACCAAAATCTGCGACGTCAACGGATTGAGGAGGTCCGCGAAGGATTGAGGATCCTGAAGAAGCTCTAGGCAGAACCCGCGGACATGAACAATAATCTTCACTTTCACAAGAGGCTCACAGCTTCTGCTGGGGTAGCAAGTAGTATTGTGGATTCAACCTATCTGTATCAGCTTCTATGCGGTTACCTCTATGACGAGACACTTTCTCGATCTTGAGCCCACACTCGAAAATCAATGGCGAGCTATCATCCTCTTTGGACGTAACGCCGCCTCATACAAATTTGCCTTGTCAAAAGCGCTGCTGTCACTTTCGCCGTCCGGTGAATTGATCAAGTTAGAGGAGCTTGCGCTACCTTTCGCACGTGAAGTTTGTGCTCACCTCAAGATTGCACCGCGCCAGGCAACCAACTCCTCGAGCCGCTTCCTTGAGGCTTGCAAGCGATGGAACGCCGGGGAGCTAACAGACGATCAACTGCGCAACGCGACAGCGAAACTCGGGTTCGTGAACGTCATAGATGCCTTCCACAATCTCGATGCTCGCGAGCTTCCAAATCGGTTCTTTGTGGATGAGCGACGAACCAATGGCGGTATTCGCTTAACAGACGATTTCTGGCGTCTCAACAGTGCCTCATCACCCGAGGGGCTGAAACATGAAACAGAGTCTCGTTGGCGGCTGGTTGAGACTGCCTGGGAGCTCGGCCTCAGTCGATCCCTAATCGCCTTCGATGATCAGACAGAGGACCTCTTCGTCAGCCAGTCACATAGGCGGCAGGCCGTCACTTCGTGCCGCCATGCGTTGAATGGTTACCAGAAGGGACACTGCTTCTACTGCTTTGCGCCCATTTCTATCGTGCCAGGCGAAACAACATTGGCCGACGTTGATCACTTTATCCCGCATGTTCTCAAGCGCTTTCTTCCAGGCAACCTTGATGGAGTTTGGAACCTCGTGCTGGCCTGCGTTGACTGCAACCGCGGCACCGATGGGAAGTCCGACAGGATTCCTTCTGTCACCCTGCTCAGCCGGCTGCACGCCCGAAATGAATATCTGATCCAGAGCCACCATCCGCTCCGGGAAACACTCATGCTACAAACGGGTAGGTCGGCTCAGGAGCGTTCAAGATTTCTCCAGGCAATTCATACAGAGGCGAAACAGCTGCGGATCCATGATTGGAAGCCGGAGCAGAGGGGGAGCGCGGTGTTCGATGTCAATTGAGTTCTACGACCGCAATTCCGAGAGCTTTTTCGCCCAGACCGTTAGTGCGGACATGAGCGCTGCCCAGAACCGCTTCCTGCAGCATGTTCCGAGGGGTGGTCGCATTCTGGACGCAGGTTGCGGATCCGGCCGCGATGCAAAAGCCTTCGTGGGACAAGGTTACGAAGTCGAGGCGTTCGATGCGTCGGCAGAGATGGTCCGTTTGGCTGCTGCTCATACTGGGTTGCCGATCCGGCAGATGACCTTTCAGGACATGCAGTGGAACCGCTACTTCGACGGGATTTGGGCTAGCGCCTCCCTGCTCCATGTGCCACGGGCTGAATTGCCGGGGATAATGAGTAAGTTTAAGCGAGCTCTTAGGCCCGGAGGCATGTGGTATGTTTCATTCAAGCATGGTGCATCAGACCGTGATAAGGACGGCCGTCATTTCACTGATATGACTGAGGAGGCGCTCCGGACTGAGTTAAAGGCAATGCAAGATCTCGAAGTCGTAGAGATCTGGGTCTCGGAAGATGTCCGGCCGAACCGTGCAAGCGAATTCTGGCTCAGCGGTCTTATCCGCCGTGTGGCATCAGCTAGCAGCCTCGAGGAGTCCTGAGGGCTTTTTCAGTGCGCATCTTGTCAGGCCGGCTACGGAGCAGTTCACTATTGCTTGCTGAGAGAGACTGCACAAAGCGGAATGCCATCCGGGCTTGTCCAGTCATCAGTTAGCTCCCCGTCTAAAGCCGCGCAGAATGCCTGTGCTTGGGCCCGAGGGCTCTTTATCATTGCCCTCCCCCGGAAACCTGAGGGCTCACAACGACCACGTCGTCAATGCCAGCGGCAGCCCAATCGATGCTGGCAACAGCCTTTTGATAGGTCGTCGACGCTGCAACGATTGCTCGAACCGACAAGATCTTATGTTGAGCAGCATAGGCCTGGACGACATCGCTCAGGAGCCCCTTCGGCCACCAATTTGACGAGAAGGCTGCCTCGTAGTTGCCGATGGGCTCCTCCGGCAACAGCGCTCCATACCCGCCACTGATAATCAGAATGTGGATGCCACGCCCGCGCGCCTCTCTGATTTTCTCCCTTGCTACTTGGTAGAAATGGCCCTGATAGCGTTCTAGTGCTGGTCGTAAGAGTTCCTCGTTCAGGTATGCCCGGCGGGCGACTGCCTGGCGTGCTTGAATCAATCGTGTCTTGACTGCTTCCGAAAGATGATCAGTGAGCCTTGGACCCGTTGAATGAGGAAGTCCGCCATCTGACTTTGACGCCGAGCAAGGCACTAGAAAGAGGGTTCTCACCGGCTCACATTGGAGTAGACCTCTCTTACCCGCTTCGATCTGATCTAACCCGATTTTGGCGCGGGCTTGCAGCGCTTGGTTCAACGGGGCTGCTGTTTCCCAGCTATGCACCGCATAGTTCAGAATTTTACCCTTTGGCCCAAGGCGGCGCGTAATAAGACCTTTCGCCTCTAGCCGCCGGCAGATCTGATTGACCTGCTGCCTTGGCTTCACACCGGAACGCAAGGAGAGCTCGTCGTCGTCCTTGCCGCTTTCAGCAAACAGCAGTTCAAGAATCCGCTCTTCGTTGCTCATTCGTTTTCGAAGGATGCCTGCTGGAGCATCAGTTGCTCCATGATGCCGAGGAACTGGGAATCATATGTCTCATCGACATGGTTGTTGTTCCAGAGACCGGATCTGCGCACGCGGTCGCGTGGGCAGTGGTAGCCAAGCCAATGGTTCGATGGCTTGTCCGCCTCACTCGAGTTGAAACCGCTCAAGAGAGCTATTGCATTGCGCTCTATGTAGCCGCGAAGGCTATCGGGCCCCGGCTCGTCAGGCACTTCTAGCGCGAGCACCGGCATCGCTCCTATATATTGGCTTACCTCGCGCTCAAGTTGCATCTCTTTGGGTGCCGCAACCTTACGCTCAATCTTCTTGTCCCCCCAAGTTGCGACTGCGATGCTCGCGTCTCGCTGGGAAAGCGCAAGACCGACCAGGAGACGGAAAATTGAGCCTCGGTGGTTCCCGCCGCCGGTTCTGATAGCTCCACGGTGCTGATTTAACCGAACAGAAAGTGTGGCGCTCCCACCAACCTTGAGAGCATGAGTGCCAACCCGGACGATACGGGGTCCCGTGCCGGAAGTTGTTCTAGTTTCATGAGGCTCAAAGAAGAAATAGACACCTCTCCGCGGCCAGCGTCGCCTTTCTCCTTCGGATCGGAGCGGCCTTGCCTCGCCTGTCCGTCGGCCAAGTTCAGCTAGAATAGAGTAGAACGCTTGGAGATCCGCAAGATGGCTCATGCTTTGATACTAGCCTCTTTGCATTTAACCGCCTCAATGAGAGCGTCGTTCTTCGATTGGCCATGGACGCCATAATGGATCTCGCGGTGGCAGCTTGGACAGACTGCTCCGACGAAGCGAGGATCGTCTGGCCCACCATCACTAAGGCGCCGTGTATGATGAGGCTCTAAATATGGCTCGCCTTTTAAGGTCATAAAGGGCGCCGGCTGATTGCAGCTCTCACATACCCCTGCAGCTCTCGCAAGAACGTAGCGACGCACTGCCTCTGATCGTCGGTAAAGGCTGCGCCGAGCCTCGGTGCCAGTGGCCAGAGGCGTGCTTTGTGCAGCCGTGAAAGCCCGTCGGCGCAGAGCTGAGAGGTCAATCTCAGCTTGGTCAGCCGGGTGTTCTGTCTCAATCTGTTCGTCTGCGGCGCTGCTGGGAACCAACTCGAAGACAATAGCACGGCGATGATTGCTCTCTCGATCGGGTGCAGTCTCGAAGCTGTAGCCAGCACATTCGAACTGCCCTAGAAACCGCACCCCTTCCCGGCCTCGTGTCTGGAAAACGAGGAGGTCCTTGCCGTCAATGAGGTGGTCGCGAATGGCGCGATTGCCGCGTTGAAAGACCATATCGCCAACCTGACCCTCGCCGAAGTAGCGAAAGGTGCCCTCGCTTGTCCAACCATCTGCGTAGCCGTGCTGCTCCCCGCTCTCGCCAGTGAAGACGATTATGACGGGGTGCTCACCCGGCGTGCAGATGCCGCCTTGTTGTTGGCCTCCATAAACCGCATGGATATCACGGCGTCGACTATAAATCCTTTGCTCCTGGAAAGGCCCCCACGGCATACTCATTCCTCCTAGATGCTGAACTCAATCGATTGGATTCACCGAAATTGCGGCCAGTCTGCCTCGCCAACCCGGACGTGTGGTGCGGTCAATCGGCCAGGACTGTGAACTTCTAGCACCAGCTTCGGCGGGCTCCATCCCAAGGGCGTGCTAGGCCTTCGGCGATCAGCGTTTCGCCTACCGAATGACCGTTGCGGGATATTATACGGAGCTTGCGTCCGTAGACGTCCTCATCCCGTCGGCCGTGATAGGCAACTTCGAATGGGCCAGCATTCATCAGGTCCAGCAGGCGGAGCTTCGCTTTATGGCCAAGTTCTAGTTCAGAGGTGCACTTCGGGCTGGAAATCTCGGGCGTGTCGAAGTCAGCGAGCCTGATCTTCACTCCCTCATAACGGACCGTGTCTCCGTCGATGACGCAGTTACGCTCGAGCGAAGATCCACATAACCGGAAGGTGGCAGAGGAGATTCCAGAACCTGAGTGGGATTGGGTAAAGAGCTGGGAAGACGGAAAGAATTTGAACGCCAGGCCTCCGGCTATTGCGCCGCCGGCAAGCCCCACCAGAAGCAATTGGGGGATCGATAACGACCAGCGCGGAAGCCGCGTTTTCGCCCCGCCTCTAGGCTGACGCCCGATCGTAAATAAGTTGCTTTCTGGCGCTGGCTTGCTCGTCTCCCAAGGACCTGAAGCCCTTCTCGTTATTCTACCTAAGACAGCACCACCACGCCCTCCAGAAGCTTGCTTGGCCTTCCGGAAGTTCGACCGCAGCCCCGAGAGGCTGATTGCGGTAAGGGCAGAGAGGCTCCAACTGAATGCGGCCCCCAAGGTAAGGAGCCCCCCAACTACCAGAAAGCCAGTCAGGTCAGCGCGACCGTTTTCAATGAAGTCATGGACCAGCAGAGCCCCGACGAACACCCAGCCGACTACAGCCACACCGAGCATCTTCTTTGCTTGGCGTGGTGCCGGAATTGGCCAGCGGCGTTTGCCGTAGTGATAGGATTGTTGACGTCTATACATGCGATAGCCCCCCAGTAAGCTGAGTATACATTCCTGCGTGATCAAGGAAACCACTGGAGGCAGGAGGCAGGTGCAGAGCGCATTCTCCAAAGGATGAATACTCTAATTGCCTATACCTCCGTCTCAACTGAGGGGTAGATCCTCAAGGCCAAGTCGACCAGCTCAAGGCAGCTTGGATAGAGAAAGTCTTTAATGAAAAGATCCCTGGTGTCCGGGTCAACCACCCCCACCTCAGGAAGGTCATCGCTACTCCGGCGTGACGACGTGCTCCTCGTCACCCGACTCGATCGCTTGGCCCGCTCGACCCGCGACTTGCTCGACGTCCTCGACGAGATCGCGAAGAAAGGCGCCCCCGCACGGGCGACTGATGTTGACGGTGCTCGGGGGATTGGCGGAGTTCGAGCGCGAGCTCATCCGGGCTCGAACGGGCGAAGCGCGTGAGCGGGCAAAAGCCAGAGGCGTGAAGCTCGGTCGCCAGCCGAAGCTGACAGTGCATCAGAGGCGAGAGGCATTGGCTCGGCGCGAAGCGGGCGAGCCCCTAACCGAGATCGCCCGCTCCTATAATGTAAGCCATTCGACAATCTCACGGCTACGGGCTTAACAAATGCTTTAATCGTTATAACGGCGCTAATTGATCATTGTGTTCAAGTCACTAAATAAATATGCAGTCATGTGACTTGACTTCTTATCTCATCGGCCTCATGTTCATCTCATAATCACATGAACACAAAGGTGTGGCGATGGATATCAAGCGCATCCACCCCGTAGCCAAGTCCAACGGCGAAAAGCCGATCAAAAAGGTCATTAACGGAAAGTCCTTTAATACGGCGACGTCAGAAATGATTCACGAAGAGTGTTTTGCGGAAAGGGATGATGATCCGTATCCATACTGCGAGGCTCTTTATAAGACTAGATACGGAGCATACTTTATTGTTAAGTATAATGAGGAATACTATAACCCCCACAACGAAGAGATTGATTTGAGGGATGCCATTGAGCCCCTTCCTAAGGAAAAGGCTATGGCGTGGCTCGAAAAGTATAACAACAAGAAGATCTATGATTACTTTGATGTGGAGGAGGCAGGAGATGAGGATACTACTCTTACCTTGCGTATGAGTAAGTCTCTTAAGAAGCGTCTCTCTGAAGCTGCTATTGATGCGGATCAATCTCTCAATGCTTGGTGCGTGAAGACCCTTCAGCGTGTGCTTGAAGCTTCGCGGCAACAGACTGCTAAGCAAGATGAATAGACCTCCCAACTGAATAAGGGGCGGCACAGGCCGCCCCTTACTTTCTCCGGCACCGGAAACTTGCTGGCTTGACGCTACAGAATTTCAAGCGAAGAGCACTTATTGTCAGTGAGAAGAGGACGGCCATGACCATCTACTCCGACAAGCCCATCCGCTTCCGCGTCCTCGATCTCGAGACTACCGGGACCAGCCCTGATGATGCAGTGGTGGAGATCGCGGCAGTCGACCTCATCGGCCGAGAGGTTGTTCCTATCGGATCGGACCTTGTCCGGCCCCACATCAAGATCCCGCCTCAGGCGTCGGCCGTGCACCACCTCACCGGTGAGGACGTGGGCCACTGCCGCCCTCTTGAGGAACTCCTGCCCCACTATCTCGACTACTTCCGCGACGCCGACATTGACGTGTTCGCCTCGCATAATTGGCGCTTCGATGGTCAATGGCTTGGGGACAAGCTGGATAGGCGCCCAGTGATCTGCACCTACAAGTGCGCACTGCGGGTCTGGCCCGATGCCCCCGCTCACAGCAACCAAGCACTTCGCTACTGGCTCCGGCCGAAGGGCTCGTGCTCGGTGTTCGCCAGCAACGCCCATCGCGCCCTGCCCGATGCCTACGTCACGGTCTTTCTCCTGCGCGAGTTGTTGGAGCTTGCCACCGTCGAGGAGCTCGTGGCCTGGACGATGGAGCCGGCGATTTTACCTCGCGTCACGTTTGGCAAGCACCGGGGCATGCCATGGAGCGAGGTCCCCGCGGACTACTTGGCTTGGGTCGCGGAGAAGTCCGACCTGAACGATGACGTGAAGTTCACGGCCGAGCACTACCGGCGCCTGCGCTGAAGGGAGTTCGGACTTCAGACACAGACCTACCAAACAAGTATTTGGTGAAGGAAAATGGAAGGGACACTAGTGGAAGAGGCACTATGGGGCTTTGCAGGCGGCATCCTCGCTTGGTTAATTACAACGTTGGTTTTTCAGCCGATGGTGGCCTTCGCTACACTCCGGTCTGAGATAGCGGTTGCTCTGTCTTTTCATAAAAATGGCCTTCCCTTAGACGCCCATTCATTCGATGGGTTGGATGAGCACGAGAGGGAATTTCAAAGAGAGAGGCTCAATAACGCCCGACGTGAACTCTGCCATTTAGCGACACGTTTCATGGCATTCCATCAGACTGAGCTATTTGCCCCGAAGATCCTCAAGTGCCCTTTCAGCATTGATCCTCAGATGGCAGCGCGGAGCGTCTCGTCGGCGCGCCGGCGAAATTGGAGCTGGCGAAGGAAAACCCGGATCATTGGAGGCCATTGTGGAACTGCTTGAATCGCTGCCCGCGTCGGACTGGCCCGAGCGCTGGACTGGTCTTGGCAAGAGCTCAGAACGTTGCCCCACACTTCTGATTGAGCGCCTTGCTGACCGCCTAAGAAACGGGCGCATTGAACGCGAAGATGCTGTCATCCTCTGGGACGTGCCACTGAGGGACGCATCTAGTCATCCTATCCTCAATGTCGCTGTCGGGTTCTTGCCGCCAGGAGCGTTTTCTGGCCTGCCCCGTGATCATATTGAGCGCACACGGTGGCGAGTTTGGAGTAGCCAATGGTCGCACATGCATGGCTTGCCGCTTGTCTCTGGCGCTCTCCGCACTGGCGGCGCAACGCCAGAGGGCAACGTAGCTCAATGGATCGTCCATACTGGCTTTGAGGGTGAATCTCTGGAGAATGCAATCACGCACTTGGAGGCGCACATCCACGACTTCTCGCGTGACCGCGTTCAGAAATTCGTGGACCAATATCGTGCCCTTTACAGCGCAGGCGACGAGGCTTCGGATTGAATAGCACTCGAGCGTGAAGCAATAGGGTCGGCTGTGTGTCGATAGGAGACACGGTATGAAAATCGCTAAATGGAACTGGATAGCCCTACGTCCCAACTCCATTCAGATTGGCGCGTGGATCAATGACGAGACGAGACATGGCAAGAAGACAACATATATGACTACCGCTCATTATGAGCCCCGGACACTTGCCCGTATAGGTCCCCAATCCACAGTGTCAGTCTTTAAGAACGGCCACTGGATTGCTTATACAGGCCCTCGCTCGCGCTTAGAGCTTGAGAGCTATGTCACCGACATCTTCAAACGGGAGCTTCGAGACCGTGGCATAACCAGGCCTGCTGGCCAGCCTTGGCCAAAACCATGGAGTGAACTCAAACCTGACCTCCTCGCAATCATGCATGACCCGAAGCATGCTCTAATGAAGAACCCTTTGGCGAAGGTTGTAGATGAGGGGATCGCTCAAGAGGGGCCGGAAACCGACATCGGAGCCTAGACACGAAACAGTGTCGGAATACTCGGTAGCTATTCGCGGGATATAAGGTCATCGCCAGCCTAGTTCCGACGCGTTCTTGAGAATTGGATCAATCATGGTTTTTGGCGGAAGCGCTATCCTTCTGTCCGTGCCCCGTCGTTCTGCCAAATTGCTCTGATCAGAGCATTGTTCTTTGACTGGACATAAATGCCATGATGGATCTCGGAAGATCTTGGTATTACCAACTCTCGACACTTAAGACTGGCCTCCCACATCCAGCGTTAGGGCCCGGCGACAATGCAAGGGGAGCGAGTAATGAATGTTAGAGCCGATCGTCTCCAAGCGTCAGAGTTAGAAAGAATTCCGTCGAGTGCATCCAAGAACCCAAAGGTTGACATTGTGGAGCCCCTCGAGACGAGCCGTTGCGACACCACACTGCCACTCCATGCGCCGAGATTCCTGATCTATGCAGCCCGCAACCCGGCAGCCTCCTCCAGCTTCCGCTCGACGTAGGCCCGCTGCTCCTCAACCGACAAGCCGCGATTGCCGGCAGGGCCGCACAGCGCGTCGAGGTCGGCTGCATTGTCGAGAGGACCACCTATAAGCCGCTTCAGTATCTCCGTGTCTATAACCGTCCCGCGCCGTTTGGCGCGGTGGATGGTGTCCTTGCTCAGCCCGGTCATACGGCAGGTATCCCGAACGAAGTTGCGGTCAGTCCCGTGAGCCACTAGCCAGAGGTCCAGCCGCTGCCGCATCAGCAATGCCTGCCTGACGAAGGATTTCACCTTTGGCAATGTCCGGTCGATTTGCTTGGCATCGAATTCCTGCTGGCGATCCTCATGGCCGTATTCCATGAGGATCGCCTGAAGCCGGTTCTTATCACGCATCAGCTCGGCGATTTTGTCGTGCAACGCGCGATTTTCCTTAATTATCTCTAGCGTGAGGAGCTGTTGATTATCGGCTTGGTCACGCCGCAGTAGAACCACGTCGTGCGGCCCAAGCTTGGCCGCATCAATGATACCCCAGAAAGCTGTTCGGGCATTTTCCCTTTCGGCGCTCGGAGCCGAGCACCCCATGCGCAGCAACTTGTTAATTTTGTCGTCCATGTGGAGCACTCCCAAGGCGAAAGGTCCCCGCACAAGGCGGGGACCTCCGTTGTGAACCGGGTTAAGACGCGCGGCGCTGCGATGGACGCGACTGCTCGTCCACTGCGCCCAAGAGTTGCAGGCGCGTCTCGGCTTCGATCCGCGCTTTGAACTCCTCCTTCCATGCTTCGGTAATCTCACTCAATTTCTCGAGTGAGGTAACCGTCTTCTCTAACCCGTCGTTCTTGGCCTTGAGGACATCCACCTCATGCGCCTTACGTTGGAGCGCCATTCGCATCGATTTGAGATGGTTGCGAGCTTCGGATGGCGGCCGGACCCGTAGGGCCACACTGATCGCCGTCTCTTTCTCGACGCCATCCGCGATGGCGTTTTCGACCTCATCCCGCAAGGAGGTGTCAAAGATCGCCTCCATTCCGGTTGGATCTCTTGGCTTCGGGGTCGTCACCTCGACCGCAGGGAAGTCAACGCCAACGAATTCCTGCGGCACCACTTCCGGCCTCGGGTGCAGGACCTTAGGTCGGATCTTGCCACTCGTGACGTAGTGACGACGCGATCCACCTTCACGGAGCAACGGCCTAATACGGCGCAGGAGCAACGACCTAGGGTAACCGGGCAAGCCAGTCTTAAAGGCGTAGTCCTGCAGCGTTTTGCCGGGGTCCGCATCGACGAGTGCAAAAAACTCGTCATCCGTTGGCAGCTTGATGCTGCCAGCGCCATTTGTTGCCGCCATGGCAACCTCCAATGTCGCGGCCAGGACTTATTCGGGACGGCTCAAACGTCATCAGCCTGCCGCAACCTGCGAACGGGTAGTCTAAGTTCAGGTTCCACCTCCGACCGTAACCGGCACAGAGAACAAGGGTTAATCCCGCTGATAGAGCAAAAGGGGTAGCCTGCGATGGGTGGCTTAAAGACGTTCGGCGTGGTTCTCAGGCAATGTTGTTTGAAGTTGAGGCGCGCTACGCTACCCAGCCTTTAGCTTGGCAATATATTAAGTGGGGAGGACTGATGCAAAAATGAATTGTCCTGCTCACTCGGAGCATGGCTCAACTTCCCAGAGTTGGCCGCTAGGCGGTAGATTGCTAACACTCGCGGCGCTGCAGCGGCGCACTCAGACCTAGAATGACAGAAAGCTTATGCGCAAGAGGGTCTCATCCACCCCGCCTCAACCAGCGGGCCCGAGGGCCTTCGCACCCTGGAGAGGTGGCAGAGTGGTTGAATGCACCGCACTCGAAATGCGGCATACGGGCAACCATATCGGAAGTTCGAATCTTCCCCTCTCCGCCAATCTTCTGCGGTAAGTATTTGTCTTCTATGCTGAAAACTTGACCCGGGATGGAATGGCCCCAACATCGGCCCAAATAGTGGCGTGCTGTTACGAACTGCTTCAGCAATCTATTTTTCAGGTCTCCAGCACACGTCCGGAGGCGGTTCTGCCCGTCTTGGCGACATGCGCATTCGTTACTGTCCCTCTGCAGGTGAGGTCGTGGGTCATCCGAGCGTCCTTGCAGGCAGCACAAATGCGATCGTCGAGAGCGCCCGCCAGCTGGCAGCCAGGATGGCGTCCATAGCCTCGACCTCCTCGCCTACCGTTTCCGGAGCGATCAGCCGATGCCTCCCATGGCGTTCGAAGCCATTCATGGCGCACTTTCTTCGGCTTCGTTACAGTAACCAGAGAAGTGCCCACAGGCGCCGAGCCACGGTACCGATCTCCTCAACGGCCTTGGCCGATCGCAATTGCTGAGGGTTAGGCAAGCACATGAGCCCGGTCGAACGGGGCGGCCAGGCAGTCAGATTGACGAACTTCCGTTCGCTTGGCGTACCAGGCTTCGTCAGCAGGAAGCGGTTGTGACGGATCACACTCGAAGCGCCGGAGCGCTCGTCACTCCATGCGACAGGCTGCCGCCTCGCACGAGAGAACCCGAACCCTCTTCTTCCAGAAAGAAGCTTCCTCCTTAGCGTCTGCCGCAGAGGGAGCAGGATCAGGAGTGATCCTCAGATTTCGGGAGGAGTATGCGTCCATATACGCCTTTAAAATACGCCGTTGGATGGGGGCTCCCATTACCTGAGTCAAACATGACAGCAAGTTTTCAGAGCAGCAGCCGGTCCAGCGCGAACAATTTAACTCAGTTGATGGCGGAGACACGCAGGCGTGCAGAGAATGGTTTGATATGAACAGGGTCGCCATGCCGCGCTATTCCTTTCACCATCATATCAATGACAGGATAATATAGGATGGCACTGGAGTTGCGTTGCCAGACCTCAAGCTGACCCCTGACGCAGACTGGGCCGCAGAGGTGTGGGCGGACATCATTGCAGAGCTTCAGCCCGACCAGATCACGGTGGTGACGGACGAGAATGGCAAGGTGCCGTTCGTCGCTGCCAGATGATTGCCTCTTCCCTTTTTGATAGGAGAGCCAGGACGTTGAGGTTGCCAATGTTCGGGTCTGCACGGCGGGTTGAAGACACGGTTGCCCAGGCCATGGCCATTCTCAACACCCGAGGACTACAAGGCCAGACCGCAGGGACCTCGCACCTCCGCACCAGTTTTGAAACTTCGGAAGCTCAAAGACTGGCGTCAGGAGTGACAGCAGACCACCGGACCTGTTCAATAAAGGGCTGGAGCGAGTTATGCAGCCCACGGACTAACGAACTGGACCTGATCGGGAGACTGCTCTGCCAGGGACGGCACATCAGCGACTTTCCCTGTGGCCACGCCTGCTGTCTCGAGTCTGGCCTTTACGTTCTTCCTCTGTAGCACCGTCCAGGTTCGTGAGGTCAAATGGACATCCTTGGTGGAACGCGGTCCGATTTCTTTATTATGGGGCATCCGGCCTCCCTCCCGCTTACTGCTTAAGGACCACCTCATGAGGTGTCTGACGGCTGCCAGCTTCTGGCTTGGTTGTGATCAACAGCATACGTCGGCTTGCCCGAAAGCGCCTTAACCTACATTACTGCACTCTATTTTATTGCTGTGGCTTGGCCATTCACAAAGGGCTTACGCAAAAGTTGTGGCTCGCACGCTCGATTGAGCGCATGATTGGCAATGCGTGCCAGACCTACGGCAAGAACGCGAATACCTCGCTCTGGCTGATCAGCATATCGCCGAGGACAACAAACGTTTGGCCGAACAGCTTCGTCTCATCGAGTGGATGATCCAGAGCGGCCACGCCACGATACGGCCTTGGCTGAGGAATGCCTGCTCAAGCTGCAACAGGACCTCTGGGAGTGGCGCGCGCATCGCCAGTTCATTATCGACACCATCAAGCGGAGCAGGGTCATGCGTTCGGCTCAGCGACAGGTGGCACTCACGGCAGACTTGGCCGCCAGTGTGGCGCGCGTGGTCGAGAAGGCAGGGCCGCAATCCACCTGTTTCGACGAGGACAAGCCGGATCGGGGAAGCGACAGCCGGTACACACCTACATTGGCAATGTTCATCAAAAACCACATAGGCCACAGCAGGGCCTGTGGGTGGGGACGCAGAACGTGCGTTACTGTTGCCGGTTTTACCCCCGTCTTGGTCTACCGCTTCTGCCAAATGATCTAGGCCGTTTGGCTGAGTGGACCCGAATCCAAGCGCTAAATTAACAAGGACAAAAGTCATAGAGCCGTTTGATTCGAAAACAACGAGGCAGTCGCCCAGAGAGACTTTGTCAAAGTCCTCACCACGTTGCGTATCCAGGTGCCGAAGGCCTCTGTCATAAAATAAATACAAGTGTTGATCGGCAGCACAGCGGCATTGTGATCTTCAGAATAGCCTTTGGGGGGCATAACAATGTATGTTGTCGTGGATGACCGGCCGATGGTTACGGCCGGATACGTCGCAAATTTTGACCAGGAACGCATCCCGTCATTGGGGTTGTCCTCGGGAGAGTTTCGCGACTGGCTCCAGGCGAATGCGAGCCGCGCTCTGGACCAGGTGCAGGGTTTTCTGCTCGGCGAGAGCGATGACCGCATCGTCACTGCTGCAACGATCCGCCGGCACTCCCAGGCACCGGTTATCGCCTTGTGCGAAGCCCGCTCTCTGGAGCAGACCCTCGACCTGTTCTCAGCCCGGTTCGACGATGTCGTGCGCCAGCCCGTTCACATCCGCGAAATCCTGGCCCGCTCAGAAGCCATCTGGCGCCGTATCAATAATGGCCAAGCAACGGGGACTGGAGAGGAGCGTCTCAAAGTCTACTTTGACGGGCGAGACCCTAGAATCGACGGCATCAGCCTGCCCCTGCCGCGCCGGGAGCGTCATATCCTCGAACACCTCGTGCGCCACCGCGGCCGCTGGGTCAGCAAAGGCCAGATTTACCGCACGATCTACGATGCCTCTGACGGATTGGAAGCGAGTGTGGTCGAAGGGCACGTGAGCAAGTTGCGCAAGAAATTGCGCCAGGGCCTCGGTTACGACCCGATTCAGGCACAACGACACGCGGGATACCGCTTCCTCGGCTAATGCCTGTTCCTCTCCCAGATGCCCGTAAGAGCACACCATGAAGGGACTCCAGTGACGACTCTTCTCATTATCGTCGTAGCAGGCTCGCTGGCGGGCCTCACCGTCTTGCCGCTGGCGCGCATGGTGATGGCAGCTTGGAGGTTGCGACGCTCGTAGACCTGTATGCCCGTTGTGACGCTGATGGCCGAAGGACGCAGCCTCGAAACCAGGACCACTGTCCCCGAAGTCGGGCTTTAACCCTATCGGACAACCATCCTGCTTTTCGCGCCCATGTCGGATCCTGCTGTCATGGTTGCGCGCCACATTGTCCTCCTCGTCGAGGAGGAAGGCTTCGAACTGATCGACGCTCCGTCCGCCCGTTATGCCGTGACCGTTCTCACCGCTTGTGACGACGTGAACGTGCTCTTCACAGACGCTGATATGCCCGGTCAGTTGACCGGCTTGGATCTGTCCCACACCGCCAAAACGAGCTATCCGGAAATTGCGGGGATTGTCGTTTCAGGCAAGCTGCCATCCAGATTCAGCGGAGTGGCTCCGGAGGTACGTTACATGCCAAAGCTTTACCGGATGAACGAGGTCATTCAGGTCATTCACAAGACGATGGCAGAACGCCCCCCGCAAGAGGTCTTGCTCCACCGCGCCTCAAGTTGCTGACATCAAGGAATTGGAGCGTCGGATAGGCCTTTTGGCCTAATGGACACGCCGGGTTGATCCGCGTTCTCTCGCCTTGACGTACTTTGGGGCTGCTATGATCAACCTGGACCGAGCCAGCGAACTGACTGAGATCCGAAAGCATCTCGGATTCACACAGCCAGCGATGGCGCACCTCCTCGAACTGAATACCCGAAAGTATCAGGCGTTCGAGTGGGGAGAGTGTGAAATCCCCAACCTCTATATCCTGGCTGCCGAGCGGATCGCACTGGCTTATGCAGTCATGGACAAAGCCCCTATGAAAGTGCCGTCTGCACTACGGGAAGAGGCGCTCATTCTCGCGAGGCTGACTGAAGCGTCGAGCCCCGCTGAGATACCTGCGCAATCGGCTTCGTAGCTGCAGATGACGGAATGAAGCCAAGACACAGCAGTGCTGTCGAGTGCTATGAGCAGATGCTGAGATATTCTTGGGCAGACGGTCTCAGATAGGCGAACCCCTTGAGGGCGCTTGGCGTGCGCTCCAGAGGCCCTTTAGCCCTCCCTTCACCCCTTCACGCCAACCCTTCGGCAGGCGATGTCACGTTAACCGGCGTTGGGCGTGCTGAGGTGAATTCAACTGCCTGATAGGTTCAGGCGACAACACAGGCCACAGCTTTCCATTCCGCCATGGCGTCGAGACGGTGAAGATGGATGACAAGGGCAGAGCGGCGAGAGCGGGATGGGACGAAGGAATTGCGGACAGCTGAGAGACTGTGGTGAACCGCTGCATCTCCCGCTGATCGAAAGTCCTGCATCGCAAGTTCTTGCCGGCGCAGCGGCAGATGCGAATTCTCCGCGCGGTTGTTCAGGCCTTTGTGCGAACGGTGCTCAAAGGCCGGCATGATCTGGTGTCGGGTGGCCGCATAGGAGCCCAGCTCGTCCGTGATCATCCGCCACGGCGGGCAGCCCTGCTTCTTCACCGAACGCTTCAGCAAGCGTAGAGACGACAATGCCGTGCTCCAGCAGCATCTCCTCAACCAGGCGCAGGCTCAGTGGAAATCAGAAACATAACCAGACTGCGTGAGCGATGATCTCAGGCGGCAAGCGATGGCGTTTGTAGTTGATGGGCCTGGTCATGTCGGACCATCGACACCGCTCGATTTCATGCCTGAGTTTACGTGGCGACGCCGCAGGACCCGGGTTAGAAGTGTTATGGTTGACAGATTGCCTTACGAAAGAAGCGAATGGAGCAATTCACTTGAGCAGAAAACGCTCTGGCTTGAGCAGTTGGAGCGCACCGGACTTTCTTCCATACAATCCCGGCTTCCCAAAGCTCATCGGCCTCACCGTCGGATCTATTGGCCTTCGATGACAGGCCATGATGGCGCTGATTACCCGAAACGCCAACCTAGGCTCATCCCGACCGCCGAGCGGACAAGAATAGAGCCGCAGATGACGCACTGGTATTCAGCCTCGCGTCCAATATCGGCCACAGGACTTCCGATATCGAGTTTATCTCCCACCCATTCCAAGGTGTCGTGCGGCCTCTCTTCTTTCCTGTTCCGCGCAACAAGCTTCTGGCAGTCTTCACACGGCTTGGGATCGGCCATGGCGGACACTCTCGTTTCGGTTATGCAAGAGAAGCCCCGATTTTAGGCTTTATCTTGACCGGCGACTTGCCTCATTGGGCCGGGTACAAGCGTTACAAAGCCATGTAACCACTAAGTGGCTGATATTGTTTGGGTTACAAAGGTTACAGCGGGTACGAGCCAAAATGCCGGCAGCCGAGATGTGTGTCCCCGGACAGTAGGCCTTGCCCCCGCTTAGCAGGATGACCGCGAAGCATGGGAGGTCAGGCAAAGGGCAGGTTTCCGGGATAGGTCGTGACCTCGGAAGAAAAGGGGCTTGTGGTCGAGTGCACTGAGCGGATGCTGAAGTTCTACGGCAGAATCTGATTAGGCAGCTTTCATTCCGGCGACATCAAGTCATTCCAACTTACGATTTGTTAGCTTTTCGGGCGCAGCCTTCTCCTGTGCCGAGTTGGCACGGTCATCGTTCTCCCTGGAACCGGCCGTGAAAGGCGGCCTACCTTGAGCGCCAAGTGTGTGGCGCTCTTTCTTCGATGGGCCCTGTCACTGAACGCAGCAGACCTGGGCCAAATTGACCGGGACCGTCAGCAGTCTTCAGAAAGACGGTCTTATTGGTGAGGGCCTTGAAAATGCCCTCGCATACATTGCGCACATCAAACGGTACAGAGAAGGAAATACCATGATTTTCCGCATCGTGACTGCTACCGGCCTCCTGCTTGTTGCAAGCCATGCCATTGCGGCGCCATCCAAGCCCAAGCCTGCTACTGCGCTGGTCATCACCAACGCTCGCGAGGTACCTGCGACTGATCTCGCTGTCGGTGCCAATGGGCAAACTGTGAGGATCAAAAAGCCCCTAGCCCCTCAGGCAAAGACCACTCTCAAACTGCCGAAGATGACGGGTTGCCAAGTGGCTATCGCCGCGAGCTTCCCCGACGAAGCCTCCATCCAGATGGACGAGTTCGATGTGTGCAAGGACAACACCGTCCGTCTGACAGATTGATCCGCTCACTGCGTGCTTATCTTGGCACGGTCGGTTCAATGAATCGATCGCAGTGGCCACCCTGCTAGAGCGCCAGCCGAACAGGCGCTCTTCCTTGTGGAGCTCAAGGCAAGCGGGGCTGCAGGCAGCCGTTCAGAAAAAGCTATACACTTTTCATTCCCCGCAACGGGAGCGGACGAGGGGCTGCGCTGGATTGACCAGCCAACGCGGGCGCATGCTGACGACCCAATGTCGAGCTGAGGCTTTACCGCTGAATAGGCCTGTGTCACACCCCGTGGGCTTGGGAGCTCGGGAACGGTCAAAGTGAAAAAGGTCATCCTCGGCGCGATGCCGGATTGTGCCTGTGTAGGTGGTGTTCTGCAGGATCATGAGCGCTCCCTTTTCGGATCAGGAGAACCGCGAAGCGTCTGCAGAGTTCCTTGTCGCTATGCCAGGAGCGTTTAATTTAGGTTTTCTCCTCCAGCCGTTCAGCCGGCGTTTCTTTGCGGAGGCGTTCCCTTAGGCCCTCCAACTCACGCTGCAATGTTTCAAGCCCCCGCGAGAGCCCGCGCATGGTATCATCAACAAAGCGAGAGCTTGCACTGGCATCGGGGCAGTCGGCGGTGCCATCCCGCCGCAAGCGTGGGGCGACCCCGCCTTGCGGGGTGAGTAGATAGGCACAGCCTGTCTCCGGGTCGCGCCATACGGTCGGTTGCTCAAGTGCGAGAGCAGGCGAGCAGATTACTTGCAAGCAGCTAATAACGGCGGCGAAGCGAATCACGGTGCCCTCCATTTTGAGGACAATGCGCCACAACGACTAAAGGACGAAAGCCACAGCTAGAACACGCGAAATGGCTTCGCTTGCTTACCCATCCCCTGTCAGGTGAGTCGAGCGCGACAGCTAAGCCATTGAGAATGATGGCGCACCCGACATGATTCGAAGGTGTGACCCGTACCTTCTGGGCAACGCTCTATCCAGCCGAGTTCCCGATCGAGCGATTGCCATCATCCGAGTGCGGTACCCTGTCTCCAGTTGGGCCTGCTGTAACCCTCTGTGTTACCTGACGGCACGTTCAGGGAAACGGCCAGTACGGGAATGGATCGATATCGGGGAGCTGGAGGGATCGAGACCTCCTGCGGCAAGTTTGTTACCCCAGGCGTTCCCCGAGGCACCGATGCACACTCTGCTAAGGCGCGCGAATTATCCAAGCTTCTGGTTTTTCTTCCAGTATTTTGGTGGGTGTACAAGGACTCGAACCTTGGACCCGCTGATTAAGAGTCCACCACTCTTGCTGGCGCTGGACGACATTGCTCCGGTGCCTGGGGCTCAAGAGCGCTGTACGTGACATGGAACGCAAGTCAGTCCCGGACTGTCGGCGAAGGTCGCTCCACGCCCCGATGCTCCAAGAGAGACCTGCCCTTGCAGATTCGCCGTCCACGCGGTTGACACAGACATGTCACACGGTTCAGCCTCAATTGCCGAGGCAACCCCGGAGATCAGCCCTATGCGGAAGATCGCAGTTCTTGGCGCGGCCGCCGTCCTGACAGCGTGCTCCTCCCTTCCAACCTATGCCCTTGACGAGGGCACCGCCGATCGGATCAAGACCCTCGTCGACACCGGCATGCAATACTACTGGTCCGGTGGCGATGTGAAGAAAGCCGAGGCCGAGGTATTCAAGGGCATCACCCTCCACGGTCGCTATGACGTGGTGGAGAAGGCTTTTGCAGAGGCCTCAGCTCTAGCCCCTCACCGTCTGGATTTCCGCTACGCCGTAGCATCGTCCCAGATTCTGCAGAAGAACGTCGCCGGTGCCCGTGCGACCTACGAGGATATCCTGGCACGGGATCCTGCCTCCTTTGACGCCTACGCTTGGCTTGCGGCGCTCGCCCGGATCGAAGGCAATCAAACCATGGCGACGCTTGCCGACCAGGCTATGGCAGGTCTCGATCGCACCCGCGCGGAAGCCTACCGCCAACGCTTTGTTCGGGCTGAAGCGATCATGACCGAGCGCCCCAACGTGGATGTGCCGACCATCCCGGGTAAGGTCATGATTGTAGCGCTCGGCTATGCGCTGGCCAAGGACGGCACGCCCGAGAAGCCACTGCTCGACCGTTTGGACGTGGCACTGAAGGCTGCCCAGGCCAATCCATCCGCCCGCATCATGGTCACAGGCGGGCAGCCTCAGGCTGGCGTCACGGAAGGTGATGTGATGACCAAATGGCTGGTCGACAAGGCGGTCGACCGCGACCGCATTCTGATCGAGGACAAGTCCAAGGACACGGTGGGAAACGTGCTGAATGTGGCCAATCTCCTGAAGCGCCACACAGCAGACGCGGTCATTCTGGTGACGAGTGCCAGCCACATGCGGCGGGCCCGCACCCTGCTCGAAGAGGCGTTCCGGCAATACGATCTTGATACCCGGATCGTACCTGTGGTGGCGCTGGACGCTCCCTCTGTGGAAGAGGCGGCCAAGGTCTCGCAGGACGAGCGCCTGGTGATCTACCGGGACCTCATGCGGGTCTCGGGGGTATGGGCCTATCCGGGTCTCCAGCAATAGGGGACGTGTCCCCAATCGACCTGGGTGCCGTGGCGGATCACCCCATCTGTTGCGATCCACCCGGGTGCAACATCAGTCGCACGAGGAGGTTCGGCCTCAGCCCGGCATCCCTCTCGGTCCTGGGGAATCTGCGCGTGGACCCAAGTAGTAAACCGCGAGTGGTGCTGCGATGCCACTGCCAAGACAAGCGAAGACCAGGAAGGCCGCGAAGGACTTCATTGCCGCGCACTCCGATCCAGGAGCCAACCACAACTGCTGGGCCTGGTGGGTCAGAGCTATAGGTGGCGGCGATGATCGTGAGCCCAGCGGCATGGCCGGCAAGCCGATCCTGCAGGTATTGATCGGCTGCTTCTCGACAATGTCGCTGCTGTCGTGACCCGCCGGTTTGGCGGCGCTCTCTTTGGGAGCGGCAGTCTCGTCCGGGCCTATTGGTGGCACCGCCGCTGAATGCCTCCGGGCTGGAGACCGATCGAGAGCGTAGCCGTTCGTGAAGCCGCCATTGTCGTATCCTTATCCGATCTTGCCTTGGTCAAGGCGCGGCTTACCGGCACTGCCGGCGTGCGGATCAGCAAGGAGAGTTTCTCCGAGGTTGGCGCTACGATTACGGCAGAGCTGCCCGAAGCGAACGTCCAGCCCATCGTCTGGATGCTCACCGATATGACGCGCGGTCGAGCATGAATCACGCTAAAACCGTGAAACCCTCCTATGGGTGCGATCGGCCACAGCGGTTCGGTAACGTCTTCAGGCTATCAGTCTGGTTCTGTCACACCGGATTAGGACCATGAGAGCAGTTCTCGGCATGAGCCTTGTGCTCGCCCTCCTCTCGGCGGGAGCTTCTGCCGACGGTGCAAGCCTTGCTGGCTCCCTGTGGCAGTGCACCCGGGCATCCGACAAGTCCCGGTTTGTGATCACCTTCTATCCCGGGGGCGGTGTCGGCGGCGGGGAGATCCAGGAGGGCGAAGTCAGCCCCTACATCTTCGATGCCTCGAACATGAAAGAGGGTGAGTGGCCCGGACGCTGGGAGCAGAAGGCAGACCGCTTTACTTGGCGCTTTCCCGACCAGCACATGGAGATCGCCGGCACCATCCATGCGCGAGGGCAGTCTCGGGCCAAGCTGATCGGAGTTGAGACGGCATCCGGCGTGAGGGCAGCGATCACCTGCGGAGCTTTGACCAAGTTGCCCCGGATCGGGGAGGGGCTGGTTATTCCCAGAGACAGCCACTTCACTGACCTTGAGGACGGTGAGGGCGAGCTCAAGGTGCCCGCCGGGATTTCCCTTCAGCCGCAAGCTCAGTAAAGGCTGATCCACCTGGACGGACAGAGGCGAGGCTGGCCCGGGTCAACGTCAGATCAGCAAGAATGCACCATCTGACTTTCAGTCAGAGGGTCCTGGGTTCGAGTCCCAGCGAGCTCTCCGCCCAATCTCGGCTCCATCGCATTGCTGTCGCCGATCAGGCTGCCATTCATCCCGATAGGCCTGTTCTCCCGCCGTAAGCAGACCTTCATTCGGCACGCCTGAATTTCTTACTTTGACCCGCAAGAGACATTTGGATTGTTGTCGACCATCTGTGCACACAACCAGGATCACCCACCATCACAAGCACGACAGGCTGCAGATCGTGAGGAAGTTCGGCACGCTGACCTCTGGTCCCCATTGGGGGCTCCCCGCTTTCACGGGTCTGTCCCACACGACCGAACGACCAGATGCCGAATTTGCGGTACGCACCAATCCTGACGACCTCATTCCCGGCTCAATATCGGCCTAGCCTTCGCATCAGCTCGGGTCTTCGGTCCGGGCAGGCGATCCCGGTGATTGTCAGGAAATCGATTGTGGAGTCGAGGAGATACGTCGGGGTTGGTGGTGATGCTTGCCCCCTCCGACCAGGTCATGCCCAACCGGATGGTTCGGCGGGGGCATGCGGCTGGGCAAGAGGGTCGCGGGTGGGATCAATCCGGCCGCCACGGCGCCAGATGGGCAAAGGGAGATTGAAAGGGAGGTTGAGATGTTGTCACGTCGGCACTTCTGCTGCGCCGGTGCCCTGGCCAGCACCGCAGCAACCTTCGGCAGGGCTTTTGCGGCGGACCAATGCGCGGCGCCGACGCAGGAGCGGCAAGCTGCCATGAGCCCCGATGACGCCCTGAGGGAGCTCAAGGCCGGCAATGACCGCTTCCTGTCGCAGAACATGCGCAACTGCGACCTCCTCAGCCAGGTGAGGGCGACCGCCAGCGGCCAGTATCCCTTCGCAGTCGTCATTGGCTGTATTGACTCCCGCGTGCCCCCAGAGCTGGTGTTCGACCAGCGCATCGGCGACATCTTCAGTGCCCGCATTGCCGGCAATGTCGCCGAGGACGATGTCGTCGGCAGCGCCGAGTTCGCGACCAAGCTGGAGGGGGCGAAGCTGATCGTCGTGCTGGGTCACAGCGAGTGCGGCGCGGTCAAGGGCGCCATTGATGACGTGGAACTCGGAAAGCTCACCCAGCTGCTCCAGCGCATCAAGCCGGCGGTCGAGGCGAACAGGAACGCTCCAGGCGAGCACACCTCGAAGAACAAGGACTTCGTGCGGCAGGTGGCGACCACAAATGCTAGGTTGGCAGCCCAAGGGCTTCAGCAGGACAGCCAGATCCTTCGTGATCTGGTCACCCGGAATGAGCTCAAGATCGTTGCGGCGATGCACGATGTCGCCAGCGGGCGCATCACGTTCATGGAGTAAGGGCCGGCGACAGAATGAAGGTCCGCTCCTGGCACTTCTCGGAAGTAATTGGCACTTCTCGGAGGTAACGCTTTGGTCTGCTTAAGTCGGCCTAAGCAGATCTTCGTGACAGACCGGGACCTTCGGTTCCGGACTCGGTGCAGATATTTGCACTGCGTTGCGCCAGCCCCGAACGAACGCATAGTCGCTACCTCGTTTCGGCCCGATCCTGAGAGTGCTCGCCGTGCAGATGGAACCGAGTGTCTTCCTCGCACCTGAATGACTGGCTATACTGCTTGCCGAGGCGGCGGAGATCATGGACTGGCTATACAAGCTGATCGCTCATAGCAGCGATGCGGTCATTCTCGTCGGGGGAGCGATCAGCACCGCCGTTCTCGCCCTTGTTCTCGCCCAGGTCTCGCGGCGGCTTCTTTTTTCACCCTACGACGAGGCGTTGGAGAGCCACAGCAAACTGGCCGATGTGGTTCATGGAAGCCTTCTGGCATTCTCCGTTTTCGTTCTTGCTCTGGTGCTGACGGAAGTCCGCTCCAATCTCGGGAAGGCTGATGACGCGGAGCTTCGGGAAGCTTCCGTCATCACGCGGCTTGTCCGAGACCTCCAGGCTTTGGGGACCGAGGATGCGTCAACCGCGAGTGAGCGCGTTAAGGACTATGTCAGGTCGGCGGTCTCGGCAGAGTGGGAGACGCTCGCCCAGTATGAGCCCTCGCTTGCAGAGGAAACAGATCGTGCCATGGCGTCGCTCGTCGCGCAGGTCAACATGGTGGCAGCGGACAATCCCGCGGCCGCCGGCGCCTTACGAGCTTACGTGGAGAAGCTGGAAGATCTGCGCCAGAGCCGGCTCGAGATCGCTACAAAGAGTGTGCCTTCGGTGTTCTGGTGGGTGTTGGCCGTCTTCATCATTGGCGCAATGATTATGAACGGGCGCCATAAACTGGACGCCTTCGGAATGACGCTGATCGCCTTTCACATGGGGGCAATCGGGTTGGTTGGTGCGTTGATCCTGGTAATGGATTCACCGTTTCGAGGAGAAACGAGCGTCTCACCGGCTTCGCTGGTGAGGGCTGCGAGGCTGTCTTTACCGTAGTGCTGCTGCCCAGGTGGAGCCCGCTCGGGTCTTGGGAGCACTTGAGCTGGACGCGTCAGACGCAGTGTTGTCGAGGCGAGACCTGTTTGCTTGGCTTTGTCGCAAACTTTTCGTTTCAGAGTTTCGGCGATTGGGATGGCGGTCTCAGTAGCGGAGGAACGGGTGTCCAAGGGTAGACATTTCGATCGCTCGGTTATCCTTCTGTGCGTCCGGTGGTATCTCGCTTATTACCTCTAGCCTCAGTCTACGCGATCTCGAAGAGATGATGGCTGCGCGCGGCATCTCGGTCGATCACGCGACCATTCACAGATGGATCGTGCGCTATTCGCCCGACCTGCTAGAGCGGTTCGAGCGGCGCGGAAGAGCCGTCACCGGCAGGTGTTGGGGTGGACGGCCCCCTTT
>NZ_LCYG01000063.1:0-28184 GCF_001017175.1 Microvirga vignae
CACACCCACGCGGGTCGCTATGAGGGAGACTTCATCACCGACGGGAAGCCGCCGGAGCTCAAAGTATTCCAAATCATTCCGTAGCCGCTGTCCGCCCCATCAGAACCGCTCGGCCGGCCCCGCGCGAGCTCAGCGGCCAAACGCGCTACAGGGCGTGGGCCATCGTGTAGAGCCCATCCACACAGGAGACGCCTCTTTGTCGCCTTACTGCCCTGCTTCAGGGCTGCCGGGTGAACCGTAACCGGAGGATGCAGCTTGGTCGAGGATCACGGGAGCACACGGATCGATCTGGCCTGTCCCCACTGCCAGCGGTTGTTCAAGGTTCGGCTGAGCAATCTTCAGTTTGGATCAGACATGGTCTGTCGGCTGTGCCGGCACGAGTTCTCGGCCCGGGAGGTGTCCGACCGGTGTGAGGTGCAGGAGGCGCTTGCGCGCATGCGCCAGCTTGTGAAGCAGCGGCTGGGCTCGGCACAATCCAGTCGAACCCCGCACGCCATCGGAAACGATAACGAGGAGAAACAGGCCCAAAGCTCGCATGGAGCCACCTGCCGATGAGAGCGAAAGGGATGCAGCAGAGCTCTTATTCGAGCCGACTGCACGAAACGGTGAGAGCCTCTGACTTTCAAGCAGAGGGTCCTGGGTGCGAGTCCCAGCGCGCCCACCACCTCGAACCCTTAACCGGCAAGGGTTTCCTGGAAGCTGATACTTGCCTTTTGTGCTGTTGTAATCCCTTCCCGTGCGCACCACGTGCGCACCAATGAGGCGGCTGAACTTTAGAGCAGATGCAGCATAATCTTGGGTCGGAGTTCAAATTCCTCCGTTACCAAATTTGCCAACGACGTGGATCCCTGGAAGGCTCACTTCACCGAGATCGACGCTCTCTTTGGCCAAGAGCCGCTCGCATCTGGTCCATGATCCTGATCTGGACGAAGCTGAGAACGAGGATCTCTGGTTGGATGTGGTCAAGCGCACCGCCCACTGACCGGTGATCGTCGCCGTGGCAATCGCCTGGGATGCTTGGCTGAGCCTGAATCTCTATACCCGTCTGCCCTGGCTCGGTCTGATCATGGCAGCCGCAATCCTGCGGGCGAGGGGCCTGACAACCCATCTGCTGCCGCTCGCGGCCGGGTTCAAGCAATCCAGATTCCGGCCGCGCGGGAGGGAAGGGATTCTGGAGAAGCTGGAGGGCTTCTGCACGGTGGTGGAGGAGGCGATTGCCATCGACAACAAGGATCTGGATCGACTGATCCTCGCCCGCGAGCCGATGAGCTGGGTGACGGACAAGTGCCGCAGCAACTCGAAGCTGCCGGAGCTGGTCGAGCTGTTCCTGTCGCGCCCGCTGGTGACGGTGCCGCTCGGGGCCAAGCTGCTCAAGGTCACGCCCAAGGCTGTCGACCTGATGCTGGCCCAGCTCGGCGGAGCCCGCGGGAGCTCACCGGCCGCACCCGCTACCGCGCCTAGGGGATCGTGTGATTCTGGACAGGCCATCACGGTCTGTAAAAGGCTTCAACGTGACAGACCAAGGTAACGTCTCGGAGCACCCGATGAAAAAGAGACAATCTTTTCCGCCGCCATTCCGGTTCGACAATCCCGGCACCGACGACGAGATGCTGGCCCAGCTTGCGGCACATCTGGGAATGCTCGTCCTGGAGCTTAAAACCGACAAAAAACGGGATCGAGCGCTAAAGAAGCTTGAAGAAGAGGAACTCCCTGCCGCGCTTGCGACGATCAACAAACCCGCCTTTCTCGCCGGCCATATCTTAGGCCAAGCCATGGAGCTCTTTGCAGCCGTCGCGGCCGATGAACTCAGCAGAGAGCCTCCTCCCTGGCTGTAGACGCTTGGGCGCGCGGAACGCGCTCAAACCACGCAGATGTCGAGGGGAGCGCAAGGTTTGTGCAATAAACCGCGCCAAACCGGACAAACTCGGAATGGTTCCTCTCTGACGCTACCGGTTCCTTGGCCGCGACACGTCCTCAGCAGCCAAAGAACCCATATGAAGTCAAAGCTATAGCCAAAATTCTCGGCATCTCAGCCGATGACCCGTACTATCAGACGACGTACACTCTTCTCGCGTCTGACATCATCTCGAGGAGATGATGGCCGAATGAGGCATTTCAGTCGACGATGCGATGATTCAAAGATGGGTTATTAGCTATTCGCCTCAGCTGCTCGAGCGCTTCAACCAGCGCAAGAGGGCCGTCATGGGCAAATGGCATCTCGACAAAACTTACATCAAAGTTCGAGGTAAGTGAAAATATCTCCGGAGCGGTCGACAGCAACGGCGACACGATCGAATTCTGGTCCAGTGAACGGCGCAATCTCACTGCCGCGAAGCGCCTTCTGGCTCGTGCGCTGAATGGGATGATCGAGTGGAACGGATCACCATTGATGGCAGCCAGACAAACAAAGAGGCAATCCTATTCCGTGATACAACAGACCGGTTCCAGGATCGATCAAGACGCAAGCTGCAGCCGATCCGGATCCGGCAGAGTCGCTACCTCAACAATCGCATCGAACAGGATCATCGGGCCATCAAGAGGCGGGTGCGGTCGATGCTGGGCTTCCAGTCCATGGCCTCTGCCCGTGTGATCCTCGGCGGCATCGAGATGATCCATATGATGCGCAAGCAGCAGGCGAAGTATGCCTGTAATGCACAACCGTCACTCGCGGAGCAGTTCGACCTGCTCGCCGCCTGAGATTGCTACTGAGTAGTTGCCCGTTTCGCGTCTCCTCTCCGAGTTTGCGACATGTGTAGACGCCCCGTGTGACGCAAGAGGAATCTTCAGGTTTGATGCAGCGCGTGGTCAGATGCGGACATGTGTTCGGCCTCTGATGCGGCCGTTCACACGCCGCGGGCCCGGATGGGAGTTCGTGGATCAGGTCCAATACACAACCACGTGCTCACAACCACGTGCTCACGGCACCTGTCGCAAAGCTGGTTTTCCTGATTCCGTCTCGTGACCGTTGCGCCATCTCTCTCCTTCGATCTTCCCACGCCCCAACAGCCCCACAGCGGCGACGGCTTATGCCGCCGCAGCCGGAGCCTGGTAAACCCCGCCTCGTGCCATCAGGGCCCAGACGATGCGAGCCATTTTGTTAGCCAGCGCCACCCGCACCAGCATCGGCGGCTTACGCGCCACCATCCGCGCGATCCAAGATCCCGCGGGAGCCCCGTTGCGAGCCACCCAGCTCACAACGGCACTGGCGCCGATGATCAGCAGGCGACGCAAGGTCCGCTCACCCATCTTCGAGGTTGCTCCCAGCTTCTGCTTGCCGCCGGTGGAGTGCTCCGAGGGCGTGAGCCCGACCCAGGCGGCAAAGTCCCGTCCGCGCTTGAAGACCTCAGCCGGTGGGGCCAGTGCTGCAAGGGCGACTGCGGTCACCGGGCCGATACCGGGAATGGTCATCAGCCGACGTGCTGTCTCATCCTCTTTCGCTCGCTCGATGATCTCCTGGTCCAGACGTGTGATCTGCTCGTCCAATCCCCGAAGCGTCTCGATCAGCATCTGGAGGATTGGACGAGCGAGCTCCGGGATCGGCTCGGTCGGATCCTCGACAGCCTGCATGAGCTGCGGAACACGAGCTGGTCCTTTCGCCGCCACGATGCCGAACTCGGCCAGATGACCGCGCAGCGCATTGATGATCTGGGTCCGCTGCCGCACCAGGAGGTCACGCGCGCGGAACACGAGGGCGGCGGCTTGCGTCTGCTCGCTCTTGACCACCACGAAGCGCATGGTCGGGCGCTGAGCCGCCTCGCAGATCGCCTCGGCATCCGCGGCATCGTTCTTCTGGCGCTTCACAAAGGGCTTCACGTAAGCGGGTGGAATCAGTCGCACACGATGACCTAGCTTGCCGATCTCGCGGGCCCAATGGTGCGCGCTGCCGCAGGCCTCCATCGCCACCGTGCATGGCGGTTGGCCGGCAAAGAAGGTGAGAACCTGATGCCGCCGCAGCGTCTTGCGGAACAGGACCGCGCCCGATGCATCAGCCCCATGCGCCTGAAAGACGTTCTTCGCCAGATCCAAGCCGATTGTGCTAACCTCTCCCATGGACGCCTCCCTCAAGTGGTGTTCAACACCTCCACTTTGGCACACCGAGGCCGTCGGGGGGCGTCCACCCCATCAGAACCGACTCATTGCGGAGTCGGTTCTGATGGGGGTGCATCGCTTCGCCGAAGGCAGGCCCGGCCTTGATCATTGTACACCTTCCAACCCGGTGGCGGCCCGTTCCACCCCTGTCTGCTGAAGGCACTAACGAAAGCGCCGGTCAGGGTGGCGTCGCGCAGATCGGCGTTGCTTAGATCAGCGCTGTCCAGCTTGGCACTGAACAGGTTGGCCTCGCGCAGGTCAGCGTAGGTCAGGTTGGCGCTACTCAGGCCAGCGCCAGTTAGGCTAGGTCGCGTGGACGGATTTGATGAGCATGAAACTGAGAGCAAGAGCAACGAACGAGCGGTAGTTCTCGTCTGTCTTCTCACAGCGTAGAGCAACGCGCTTAAACCGCTTGAGCTTTCCCATGGTCTGCTCGATGCGAGCCCGCCCGCGATAGAGCATGTTGGGAAAGAACTTCGGCTTCTCTTTGGTCGTCGTGCGGTACGGAATGGCCGGGCAGATGCCGCGAGACCGGGCGGCCTGTCGGTTGGCCCCCGAGTCATAGCCCTTGTCGCCCACCGCAGCGCGAGGTGTGACATCGGGACCGAGATCGAGCAGCGTTTCGAAGTGAGGGCTGTCGCTGGCCTACCCGCCGGTCAGGTGGAAGCCCAGCGGGCCACCGTCCCAGTCGGTCTTGAGATGGATCTTGGTCGAGAAGCCGCCCCGCGAGCGGCCCAGCGCCTGCCGGCTCTGCCCCCTTTTGCCCCAGCCGCCGAGACATGGGCCCGCACGATGGTGGAATCGAACATCTGCACCAGGTGCGCGGTCTCGCTCAGGGCCGCCAGGGCCTCGAAGAAGGCCTCAAACACGCCCGCCCGGCTCAAGCGCCAAAAGCGTTTCCAGACCGAGTTCCAATTTCCGAAACAGGAGGGCAGGGCTCGCCAGGTGATGTTGTGAACCGTGAAATAGTGAAGTGCCTCCAGGAAGCGGCGGTCATTGCGGCCCTTGGCGCCGCGCCGGGAGCACGAGGCGGCAAACACCCGCAGCACCGTTGCCCAATCTTCCTCCCTCATCCCCGTCAACATGGTCGCGCCTCCTGAAGCCGACCCGCCATGAATCACCGCCACACTGATTTGGGAATCCACTCACCCATTACTCATCTCAATCCGTCCACACGGCCTAGCACAACTGACTTATAACACGGCCCTCAGCAGCAGATCCGGCCGAATTAAGAAGACGATTCTGAAGATACTTGACATTCCCAAAGGGGAAGGTCGTTCAATACGGGCGGTTCGCACCGTCGGGAGAGATAGGAATTCTGCGAAAAGAACCTGTCATCCGGTGCGCCCCCGCATCCGTGCAGATGCCGACCTGCGGCGGGAGCCCCGGCGGACAGACGGTCCGATCAACACGGACGCGCTAGAACGTTAAAGCAATGCGGTTCACTCACGCCGGACGATGCCCCTAGGCATCTGCCGCGACCACAGAAGGAATGGGGAACATGCGCAATTACAGCCTAGCGTTCGCACTCTGCGCGGCAACGCTCTCAACATCAGCCTTCGCTCAGGCGGCCGGCTCCAACACGGTTCGGATGGTCGACTGGTGGAGTCCCAAAACGGGCTGGGAGATGGCCTCGGACGATGCGTTTGTCGGCTCGCGCTCGGGCTGCTACGAGAGCCTTGCGCGGATCGGCTTCGACAATACCCTTCAGCCGTCCCTCGCAACATCGTGGACCCAGACCTCTCCGACCACCTGGGAGTTTACCCTTCGGGACAACGTGAAGTTCCAGGATGGGCTGCCCCTGAACGCGGAGAGTGCGGCCAACGCGCTCAACAATCTCCTGAAGGCAGAAATGCCGGCGCGCGCCTTTTCGCCCAAGGTGATCAAGTCGGTCGAGGCAGTTGGCGACAAGGTCGTCAAGATCACCACCCTTGAGCCTTCGGTGCTGCTACCCCTGCAGATGGCAAGCCCTGCCACGTCAATCCTGTCCCCGTCTGCTTATAAGGACGGGAAGATCAACCCGATCAATGCCTGTACCGGACCGTTTATCATCACCGAGGTGGACCCGACCCGCGCGACCGTCAAGCGCAACGAGAGCTACTGGGGTGGAAAGCCCGCCCTCGACGGCGCAGAAATCCGCTTCATCGCAGATGCGAACACCCGTGCTACGCAAGTACGCACCGGTGAGACCGATATCGCTCGTTTGATCCCGCCATGGATCGTGCGCAAACTGAAGGGTACGCCGGGCGTAAAGCTCGAGGCGGTCAACGCCCCGCGCACCACAATGCTGTTGATGAACAACAAGAAGGCGCCCTTCGACAACATCAAGGTGCGCCAGGCGATTCAGGCTGCCATCGACAACGCCGCCCTCGCGGCGGCGGTGTACGAGGGTGCGGTGCAACCGGCCGTGGGCCCGTTCGTCCCCACGGATCCGTGGGCGCCGAAGGGCATGAAGCCGGCCTATGACGTCAACAAGGCCAAGGCGCTTCTCGAGGAGGCCGGGGTGAAGCCTGGCACCCTCAAGGTCAATCTCCTCGCCTATTTGAATAAGTCGGAGTTGAAGGACGTGGCGGCCGTCATCCAGGAGATGCTCAAGAACATTGGCATTCAGGTCGATATCAGGGTTGCGGAATACAACGCCATCGAGCCCGACATGCTGTCCGGCAACTATGACATGGGCCTGATGTCCCGCGGCTATCTCACCGATGCGGCCGAGCCAGCGAGCTATCTGAACGCCGACTACAAATGCAAAGGCGCTTTCAACATCTCGCAATACTGCACCTCAGAAATGGACGCCAAGCTCGAGGCGATTTACGCGACCCCTGAGCCAGAGAAGCGGCTGCCGATGTATGCTGACATCGCCAAGCAGATCCAGTCGGAGGCGCTGACGGTCTTTCTCATCCACGAGACCACCTACGACGCGTATCATTCGACCAAGGTGAAGAACTTCAAGTCGCACCCGCTCAACTATTACGTACTCACTCCGGCCCTGTCGCTCCATGATTCGCAACGTGGCGCTCATCCTCGCTTTCGCGATCTTCAGCGCGCTCGGAGCCCGCGACGAACGCGGCTTCCGCCGCGCCATTCGCTTGAGCCTCGGCTGGAGCCTGGGTTTCGGTCTCGGCGTTTCCGCCGTCTTCCTGGTAGGAGGAGGATTGTTCATCGATTTCGTCAGCACGAGCCCTGACGTTCGCGTCTACGCCAGGGACTACCTGGTCTTTGCAGCCCTCACGCCTTTCATCGGGGCCGCCGCCTTCGCTTTCGACGGCATCTATACGGGCGCGACCTGGACCGGGGCCATGCGGAATCTGATGATCCTGGCCTTTGCTATCTACGGGCTTGTTCTTCATGACGAGATTGCCTCTGGAGAGTTGGCGGCCTATACCTGTGCCATCAGCAATTTGACTCGCTCAGCTTACTTTGCCTGTTACTGCCCCACGTGACGGTTGACCAGTCCGGCCCCTCTGCTTGATTCGAAGCAAATCAGGAGACTTATGGTTGTGTGTGGCAGTCAACCAGCAGATTGAAATCTGTAGTAAACAGACGGCACACGCCAATCTCTTTTCGTTCTGAAACGGCCTTTCTTCTGTCGGCAGCGCCCAAGCAGTCTTATCTTACACTCCCCAACTAGGGGAGCATAAGGAAATGTGGAGCGACAATGTTGCGCGCGGTCGTAGCTCTCATTGCACTGCTGCCGACCCAGTCTCATCGCAGCCTTCCAGTGAAGACCATCTCAGTAGCTGCCCCACAATCTCATGCACTCCATCTTTACATCAACAGGTGCAATGTCGCTTGAGCTAAGTTCAAAGGACTCCGCGCGTAAATGGTTTTGCATTGCTGTATTACTGCCTTCCTGGCGCCAAGTCACATCGCCAATGCTCCATACTGCCGGAACTCTGGCGATCGCGCCGCTTTCGGAATCGTCGCTCGGCCACTGCCGCTTGGCCACAGCATTGCAGAGGACCAGCAGTAGATTTGACTCGATATGCCCTGGCATTCGAAATCTTTTACCCGTGGCTAGTCATAATCCGGCATGAAAAGTTCTGGCCGGAGAGCTACCGTCGCCTCAATGGTGCAGGTCCTGCGCAAATAGGTTTGGTGCCCCATGATGGTAGAAGATCTTCTGGCACGACTGGTTGCCTTCCCGTCTGTTGTGGGCACGCCCAATGGCGCGATCGTCACCTTTATCGCCGACTATTGCAGGTCGCACGGTGCAACGGTCGCGGTTCTGCCTGGTCCCGAGGGAGACCGCTGCAACCTGTTCGCCACTATCGGCCCGCGCGACAAGGCCGGTTACATCCTGTCCGGCCACATGGACGTCGTGCCAGCAGGCGAAGCCGAATGGAGCTCCGACCCTTTTTCCTTGCGGGCAGAGGGGGACCGGCGCTACGGCCGCGGTACGACAGATATGAAGGGCTTTCTTGCTTGTGTGCTTGCGGCTCTTCCCAAACTCGCCACCAGTGACCTAAGCCAGCCTATTCATTTGGCCTTTTCGTATGACGAAGAGGCCGGCTGCCGCGGTGTTCCGCATCTCATCGCGGCTCTTCCCCATCTGTGCAAGACGCCTGTCGGCGCCATCATCGGAGAGCCCAGCCGGATGCAGGCCGTGCGGGCGCACAAGGGCAAGGCAGCTGTGCGCCTCGAAGTGATCGGTCGGTCCGGGCACTCCTCTCAACCCCATCTTGGCTTGAATGCCGTGCACGCCATGGCAGGTGTCATCATCCAGGCTGTAGCCTATGGCGAGTTGCTTGCCAAAGGGCCATTCGACCGGAACTTCGAGCCCCCCTACTCGTCGCTGCAAGTCGGTGTCATCGCCGGCGGCCAGGCGGTCAACATCATCCCGGATCGTTGCACCGCCGATATCGAGGTGCGTGCCGTGTCCGGCACGTTGCCCTTGACGCTGTTGGAGCCGGTGAAGGCGCATCTCGAAGCCCTGCAGACCAAGAACTTCAGGACGACTTGGCGTGAGCTCTCAGCCTATCCAGCCCTTTCGCTAGCCGCCGACAGTCCCCTTGCGCACCTGCTGACGGAGCTGACAGGCAAGGAGGCTCTGGCGGCGGTCAGCTACGGCACCGAAGCCGGCCTTTACCAGCAGGCGGGCATCGACGCGATCATCTGCGGTCCCGGCGACATCGGCCGCGCCCATCGCCCCGAGGAATACATCACAGTAGGTGAATTGCATGCCTGCCAGCAGATGATTGAAGCTTTGGGTGCGCGGCTCTCAGGATGACCTCCAAACGACAGGCTGGCGAAAAGGTGTTTCTTTTTAATTCAGATCCTGAGCGCGGCGCCGTGTTCCGCGAGATTTTCGCTCGCGAACTGCCAGACATCGAGGTCGTGCAGAGGGGAGACTTTGTCCTACCGGAACGGGTTCGTTACCTCCTGACCTGGACAGCACCTGAGGAGATAGACCGATACCGCAATCTCGAGGTTTTGTTTTCCATCGGCGCTGGGGTGGACCAGTTCCGGCCCGGCAGCGTCCCTGAGAGCGTGAAGCTCGTGCGGATGGTGGAAGAGGGTATTGTCCGCATGATGCAGGAATATGTGACACTCGGCGTCCTTTCCCTGCATCGGGATATGCCCGCATATCGCGAACAGCAGTGGGCGCAGGAGTGGCGAGCGCGCCCTATTCCGCAGGCGCCCGAGCGGCGGCTCGGTTTCCTTGGTCTTGGCATGCTCGCGCAAGCGGCGATCGAGCGGCTTGCGCCGTTCCAGTTTCCTTTGGCCGGCTGGAGCCGGAGCGCACGGGACTTAACCGGGGTCCGGTGCTTTCATGGCACCAAGCAGCTGCCGGAATTCCTGGCGCAGACGGACATCCTGGTCTGCCTGCTGCCCCTGACCGATGAAACGCGTGGAATTCTGGACACTCGCTTGTTCGAGCACCTGCCGCAGGGTGCTGGGCTTTTGCATGTCGGTCGTGGCCCGCAGCTCGACCAACAGGCGCTCCTCGCTGCCCTCGACACCGGAAAGCTCTCCGGGGCGGTTCTCGACGTGACCGATCCCGAACCTCTGCCGCAAGGTCACCCGCTTTGGAGCCACCCAAAGGTGATGCTGACCCCACACATCGCCAGCGTGACCCAGCCTCACACGGCAGCCCGCTCGGTCATTGATAATATCCGGCGCCATCGTGCCGGTCAGGAACCGATCGGCCTCGTCGATCGGATACGCGGCTATTGAAGCCCAGGAGAAAAGTATGTCACTTCTCGTCACCATCGATACCAATCCAGACTTCTCACCGAAGGAAACACTGCCCATGCCGGAACGGCTGATTTCCGGCAATCCATCGTTCAAGACATGGGCGCAGGACGCCTCTCGTCAGGACAAGGTGCTGACAGGCGTTTGGGAGGCGACTCCCGGCGAAACGCACTCGATCAAGGGCACCACATACGAGTTCTGCCATCTCATCTCGGGTCTTGTCGAGATTGAGGAAAAAGATGGTGAGACCAAAACCTACCGTGCTGGGGACAGCTTTGTGATGAAGCCCGGCTTCGTCGGCGTCTGGAGGACCATCGAGACAGTCCGTAAGATCTACGTCTGCGTCTACGAATGATCCAGGAAGCGGGTGGGTGAGTAACGTCGCCCGCCTGTCTCCCAAACAATTCACCGCAAGACAGCCTTTCGGCACGATTCTGCACCGTCCGAGGCGCAGACGTCGATGTAAAATGCGGCGCACTTGGCGCTAGCCTCTAATCGAACAGCAGGGCGAGGTGCCGCATGACCTTGAGCTTCGATCCCGAAACGCTCGCGTTTCCCTTCTATCATGTCATCGATGGCGAGCCGGTCGCGGCGGTTGGTGACGGTGGGCCGGAAATGCGCCGGCCCTCGGATGGCCGCGCCTATGGCGAGTGCCCCGTCGCGGGCGCGGAGCTTGTCGATCGCGCGGTGCAGAGTGCCAAGAGGGCGCTGAAGACCAGCGGCTGGGGCGATGCGCGCCCGCGCGAGCGCGTCAAGGCGATGCAACGCTGGGCGGATCTGATGGAGCAGGAGGCGGTGACGCTTGCGCGTCTGGAGGCCGCATCTTCGACACGACCGATCGCCCAGTTGATAGAGGGTGACATCGCCGTCACAGCCGAGCAGATCCGCTTCTTTGCCGAATTCGCGGACAAGGAGGGAAGCGACGTCGTCCCGACCTCGGGTACCACTTTCGGTATGACGCTGACCGAGCCCTACGGGATCATTGGTGCGATCACGCCCTGGAACTTTCCGGTTTCGATGGCCGGCTGGAAGCTGGGTCCCGCGCTTGCCGCTGGCAACGCCGTAGTGTTGAAGCCATCCGAGATGACGCCGTTCTCCACCCTCTATATGGCCGAGTTGGCAGTCAGGGCCGGCATCCCGCGCGGCCTCATCAACATCGTCCTTGGTGACGGTCAAACTACCGGCAACGCCATCACTGGGCACCCTGACATTGCGAAGGTCAGCTTCACTGGCTCGACCATGGCCGGCGCCGCTATCATGCAAAACATCGCGCGGACCGGCATCAAGCCGATGACGCTGGAGCTAGGGGGCAAAAGCCCTCAAGTCGTGTTCGCCGATGCAGACCTGGACCTTGCGGCATCGGCGATCGCGCGTGGCATTCTCGCCAATGCGGGACAGGCGTGCGTTGCCGGATCGCGTCTGATCGCCTCGGAAGAGATCGCCGAAGCGCTCAGTGCGGCCATTGCCCGTCACATGGCTAATATCAGGCCCGGCGTGACCTGGGACGCGGAGACGCAGTACTCGCCGATTATCTCCCGGCGTCAGCTCGATCGGATTGATGCGATCGTGCGCAAAAGCGTAGCGGAAGGGGCCCAGTGCGTCGTCGGCGGGCAGATCATGGAACGGCCCGGCTACTTCTACGAGCCGACGCTGCTGGTCGGTGTCGATTCGTCTTCACATGCGGTGACCGAGGAGATTTTCGGCCCAGTGCTGACGATGCAGACCTTCCACAGCGAGGAGGAAGCGCTTGCGCTCGCCGATCACCCGACATACGGGCTTGCGGCCGGCCTGTTCACGCGCGACCTCTCCCGCGCCTTGCGCATCACCAAAGCCCTGCAGGCGGGAACCGTGTGGGTCAACCGGTACGGCCGGTCGCGTGACCACATTTTGCCAACCGGTGGGTACAAGAGCTCGGGTATCGGCAAGGACCTCGGGCGGGAGGCCTATCTCGCCAGTCGCAAATCGAAAAGCGTGCTCATCGACCTCTGAGAAGGCAATTCATGAAGACCTATTCCATAGCGCTCATCCCAGGTGATGGTATCGGCAAGGACGTCACCGCAGCCGCCTGGGCCGTACTGCAGGCCGCCGCAAGCAAGCACAATTTCAACCTCGAGGGTACGACATTTCCTTGGTCCTGCGAGCACTACAAACAGACCGGTGCGATGATGCCAGAGGACGGGATTGAGACGCTGCGTACCTTCGATGCGATCTATCTCGGCGCGGTGGGCTGGCCGGCAGAGGTGCCCGACGCGGTGTCGCTGCACGGTCTCCTCCTGCCGATCCGTAAGGCATTCATTCAATACGCCAACATTCGCCCGCACCGGCTGCTGCCAGGAATCACCGGTCCCCTGCGTGCGCAGGGCTTTGATATCCTTTGCATTCGCGAGAACACCGAAGGAGAGTATTCCGGAGCCGGCGGACGGGTGCATTCGGGCACTTCGGACGAGATAGCAGTCGAAACAGCGATTTTCACCCGCAAGGGCGTTGAGCGCATCGTTCGCTTCGGGTTCGACCGGGCGAGAGCCCGTCGCGGCAAGCTGGCCTCCGTGACCAAGTCGAACGCCCAGAAGTACACCATGGTGTTCTGGGATGAGGTGACACGGGACGTTGCGCGCGAGTACCCAGACGTCGAGGTGTCGCACTACCACATCGATGCCATGGCGGCTCGCATGGTGATGGCGCCGGAATCGCTGGACGTCGTGGTTGCTTCCAACCTCTTTGGTGACATCCTAACGGATCTCGGTGCGGCAATCCAAGGCGGATTGGGCTTTGCCGCATCAGCGAACATCAACCCGGATCGCACCGCTCCCTCGATGTTCGAGCCGGTGCACGGCTCCGCCCCCGACATCGCTCATCTCAACATTGCCAACCCCATCGCTGCTATTTGGTCAGGCGCGATGATGCTGGAGCATCTCGGCGAGGCGGATGCGTCGAGGGATGTGATGGGCGCGATCGAAGCGATTACTGCCAGAGGCATTGGCACCGCGCCCGGCAAAGACAGGACAGGGGTGATTACAGATGCCGTTCTGGCAGCAATGGTTTAAGCAAAAAGGAAACCTGACATGCAGTTGAAGGATACTGACCTATTTCGCCAGCGCGGCTTGATTGGGGAAGCGTGGCAGAATGCAAACTCTGGCAAAACCGTTGACGTCATCAGCCCGGCCACACAGTCGGTGCTCGGAACAATTCCCGACATGGGCGCGGCGGAAACCCGTGACGCAATCGAGGTGGCATCACGCGCTCTCAAGGACTGGAAGAAGAAGACGCATGCAGAGCGGGCAGCGCTCCTTGAGGCTTGGCACGCACTCATGCTCAAACATGAAGAGGATCTCGCCCTTATCCTGACGCTCGAGCAGGGCAAGCCGCTTGCCGAGGCGCGCGGCGAGATTCGATATGGCGCTGGCTTCGTCAAATGGTTTGCCGAAGAGGCGCGCCGCATCGGCGGGAGTACCATTCCGTCGCCAACACCAGATCGGCGGATCCTGGTTCTGAAGGAGGCCGTCGGCGTCTGCGGGATCATTACACCTTGGAACTTTCCCAATGCAATGATCACCCGTAAAGTTGCGCCTGCGCTCGCGGCCGGCTGCACGGTAGTAATAAAACCGTCTGAATTTACGCCCTACTCGGCACTTGCTCTCGGCGTTCTGGCCGAGCGGGCCGGAATCCCGGCAGGTGTCATCAACATCGTCACAGGCATGCCCGCCGAGATTGGTGGTGAGCTGATCGGCAACGAAACCGTGCGGAAGATTTCCTTCACAGGGTCGACACGCGTCGGCGCACTCCTGATGCGCGGCGCGGCCGATAGCATCAAGCGGCTGAGCCTCGAGCTGGGTGGAAACGCTCCGTTCATCGTGTTCGACGATGCTGATGTCAATCTCGCGGTGGAAGGCGCCATCTCATCGAAGTTCCGTAACGGTGGCCAGACCTGCGTGTGCGCCAACCGCATCCTCGTCCAATCCGGTATCTACGATTCTTTTGCGCGCAAACTGGCCGAACGCGTGGCACAGATGAAGGTTGGCCCTGGTACCGAGGACGGAGTGGTGATCGGCCCGATGATTAACGCGGCCGCCATCGATAAGATCGAACGGCACGTCGAGGATGCATTGTCGAAGGGCGCACACATCCTCTCGGAAAGCAACTTTGTTCCAGCTGGCCAGCAATATGCAAGGCCTCTCGTGCTGGGTGGCGCAACCACTGAGATGCTGATTGCGTCGGAAGAAACCTTCGGACCAGTCGCGCCGCTCTTTCGCTTCGAAGCCGAAGATGAGGCCATCGAGATTGCCAACGGCACGCCGTTCGGACTTGCAGCCTACTTCTATACGCAGAATCTCAGCCGTTCGTGGCGCGTGGCCGAGGCACTGGAATTCGGGATGGTCGGGCTGAATACCGGCGCCATCTCCACAGAAGTGGCGCCGTTTGGTGGCGTCAAGCAGTCGGGCATCGGGCGTGAAGGATCGCAACTCGGCATCGAAGAGTATCTGGAGGTAAAAACCTTGCATGTGGGAGGGTTGAGCTAGGCCGGCGCGGTGCGCCGGAAGATCATCTCTGTCAGGCGTTGTCGATGCCCGCAGCACGCAATATATGAGAAAGGCGGCACAAGCCGCCTTTCTCAATTGCTCTCATCGTCGGAGCCCACTCACTGGATCTTGTCGAGCATCTTGTAGTAGAGGCCGACCATCGGCAGGAACCATGGCTTGCCAGAGTACCCGGCAATGGCCGGCCATTCGAGGCCATTGACCGGGTTGCGATCGCTTTTGCCCATGATCGCGTCGGCGAGCAGTATGCCCATTTGTGTCGACATCTGCGCGCCGTGGCCTGAATAACCCATGGCAAACCACACGCCATCGGCGAAACCGGCGCGTGGGAACCGATCCTGTGTCATGTCGACAAGACCTCCCCAGCAGTAATCGATCTCCACCCGGGCCAAATGCGGGAAGAGCCTTGCGAGGCTGGCGCGCAGGATCTCACCGCTCTTGGCGTCGGATCTTTGGTCGGACGTGGCAGAAAAGCGCGCCCGGCCCCCGAAGATCATGCGTCGGTCCGGGGCCAGACGGAAATAATTGCCGATATTCATCGACGTCACGTAGGTGCGGTTGCCCGGCATGGTCGCGGCGATCTCGCTCTCGCTCAGCGGCCTTGTGGCGATGATGAAGCTCGCGACGGGAATGATCCGGCGGCGAAAATACGGGAAGTTCTCCGTCGTATAGGCCCCGGTTGCCAATATGACTGTATTGGCCGCAACGGTGCCGCGGGGGGTCACAAGTTCGGTTCGGCCGTCGCTTTGACGGCGTTGCGTGACAAGCGCATTCTCGTAAATGGTGGCTCCATAACGGGTAGCTGCCGTGGCGAGCCCCGTGACGTACCGCCCCATATGCATCATAGCGCTCTTTCGCGAGAGCATCGCGCCGTGGAATGCGTCCGATCCAACCTCGGCGGCAAGGTCTTCGCGGCGCAAGAGCGCCGTGTCTGGGTCCACCTCCCGGTGAAGAACCTCGAAGTTGCGGGCCAGTGCATCCATATGCGCCGGCTTTGACGCGAGTTTCAGCTTGCCGGAACGACGAAAGGCGCAGTCAATCGTCTCTTCCCTGACGATGCGTTCGATCGAGTCAATCGAGTCGTCAAAGGCGCGGTAGAGCGCCTTAGCACGATCCGCCCCAAGATGCGCTTTGGCGGCCAGGTAGCTGTGGGCGATGCCGTTGTTGAGGTGACCGCCGTTTCGCCCGGACGCGCCGGAGCCAACCGTTCCGCCCTCCAGAACGGCGACACGCACGCCAGCCTTGGCAAGATGCAGCGCAGCAGAAAGACCCGTGAAACCGCCACCGACGATGGCGACGTCATAATGTCCTTCGGCAGGCCCCTGCTCCGCTCTTATAAGTGGAGGCGCGGTGTCGTGCCAGTAAGACTTGAACTGCATCTTGCCGGTTCCTTATTACAGACCCACTGCGCCAGCCAGGCCCGAGATGTCCTTGATCTCCGTGTACTCATAGAAGGAGTTAGCAGGCTCGTGGCCGCGGTTCACCCAGACCTTGCTCTTTATACCCATGTCATAGGCAGTCATCAGGTCATAGCGGAAGGAGGAGGAAACGTGGGTGATGTCTTCGGGTCCGCAGCCGAGCTTGTCGAGCATATACTCGAAGCCCTTCATCTGCGGCTTGTAGGCACCCGCTTCCTCCGCCGTGATGACCATGTGGAAGGGTGCACCAAGCTTCTCCACGTTCGACATGATCAGACTGTTCATGGAGTTCGAAAGGATCACCAGCGGAATCTCCTTGGCAACCTTGGCCAAACCCGCCGGGACATCCGGGTGCGGACCCCATGTCGGCACCTCTTTATAAATGCACTGGGCATCCTCCGGTCGAAATGCGACACCGTTGCGCTTGCAGGTGCGCTCGACGGAACTGTGCACGACCTCGGCGTAGGGTTTCCAGGCACCGAGGACCTCGTCCAGCCGGTAGGCCGCGAAATCCTTGATGAACTGTGCCATCGCAGCGGGGGACAGCCGCGAGCCATAGACTCTCTTTGCCGCGCCGGCCATGTCAAAGTTGGTCAGCGTGCCGTAGCAGTCGAAGGTGATGTATTTCGGCCGAAACTGGCTCATGAGGTCAATCCTTGTAATGACGCCGGCACCGCATGCCGACCTACACGCATCATAGGGATCCTCCTTGCGGACTAATCACCGCATTCGGTCCGACGGAAAGCAGAATGTTCCGTATTGGATGACGGGTGCGGCAGAGAGTTTTCCAGAAGCACTCGCCGTTAGGGGCGGAAGCCCACAGCATCGGCCCGTAGTGTTGCGCGAGCGGCATAAGATGCGGAAGTGGGGGCCACAGAAAGCGCAAAAGCATTGATCAGGCGCTGGAGTCAGGAGGAGCTGCTTCTGGGCCCGGTCTATTCATAGAGCGACACGAAACCCGACGCGGAAAACGGAATGACTGCAGAACAGATCTCGCTGGAAGCGATGGAGACCGAACATCTGGACGGAGCCGTCCTGCTCTCGCGCGAGGCGGGCTGGCCTCATCGCCGCGAGGATTGGGAGTTGGTGTTGTCGGTCAGCGAGGGCATCGTGGCGCTGCACGATGGCCGTGTTGTCGCGACGACCATGATGACGCCTTTCGGCTCTGATGCCGCTGTGATCAACATGGTGATTGTGGATGCGGCCATGCGGGGGTGCGGACTTGGCCGGAAGCTGATGGATGCCGCGCTGGAAAAGGCTGGCGCGCGCAACTGCCGGCTCGTCGCGACAACAGAGGGCCTGCCACTTTATAAAAAACTCGGTTTCGTTGCGGTTGGCGAGATCGTCCAGCATCAGGGGCAAGCTCTGAAGGTCGAGGCCCCGGCAAATGTGTTCTGGGCGCGCGACGATGAGCATGGAAGGATGTGCGCACTCGATCGCGCAACCTGCAATCTTGATCGTAGCAAGCTCATGAGCGTTCTTCGGCAAGCGGCCCAGTTCGCAGTCATCCGGGAACAGGGAGAGGTCGTTGCATTTGCGGGGTTGCGCGCCTTCGGTCGCGGCCTCGTCATCGGACCGGTCGTTGCAGCGAGCAGCCAACAAGCCAAGGACCTGATCGACTTCCTGCTCGCGCACCATGAAGGGGAGTTCGTCCGCCTCGACACCGAACTGTCCACCGGGCTTGGTCCCTGGCTCATCGGGCGCGGGCTCGCTCGCGTCGGCGGTGGCATACCGATGCAACGCGGTCGCAAGCTGGAACGAGCCGAAACATCATACCGTACCTATGCACTGGTCAACCAGGCGCTGGGTTAAGTTGGAGACTAACATGCTGAACAATTCACTGATCGAGCTTGATCGCGCCCACCTGGTCCATCCCGTTGCCTCCTATCGCGGGCATGAGAAAAGAGGCGTGCGCGTCCTGAAATCCGGCAGGGGGGCATCGGTGACGGATTCGACCGGGCACACCTTGGTCGATGGCTTCGCGGGCCTTTGGTGCGTCAATGCCGGGTACGGTCAAGACAGCATCGTGGAGGCCGCAACCCGCCAGATGCGCGAGCTCCCCTATGCGACCGGGTACTTCGGACTGGGTTCGGAACCGGCGATCCGCCTGGCCGCAGAGCTTGCTGACCGTGCGCCAGGTGACCTCAACCACATCTATTTCACTCTTGGCGGATCGGACGCCGTCGACAGCACCATCCGCTTCATCCGCTATTACTACCACGCCAAGGGCACCCCCAAAAAAGATCAGTTCATCTCGGTCGAGCAGGGCTACCATGGGTCCTCAACGGCCGGCTCTGGCCTGACGGCACTGCCGGTGTTCCACACGGGATTCGGGGTGCCGTATGATTGGCAGCATAAGATCCCGTCGCACTACGCCTATCGCAATCCGGTCGGCTCGGAGCCTCAGGCCATCATCGATGCTTCCGTGGCGGCGCTGCGAGCCAAGGTGAACGAATTGGGCGCTGAGCGCGTGGCCGCCTTCTATGTCGAGCCAATCCAGGGGTCTGGTGGCGTTCTGGTGCCGCCGAAGGGCTGGATGAAGGCCATGCGCGACGTTTGCCGTGAGCTCGATATTCTGTTCGTGGCAGACGAGGTGATTACGGGCTTTGGACGGACCGGCCCCCTGTTCGCATGCCTCGAAGACGAAATCGTGCCTGATTTCATGACCACTGCCAAAGGGCTAACCTCGGGCTACGTGCCGATGGGTGCCGTCTTCATGTCCGACAGGGTCTACAACACCATCGCTGACGGCGCCGGCATGGCGGCGATCGGCCACGGCTACACCTACTCGGCACACCCTGTGAGCGCCGCGGTCGGGCTGGAGTGCCTGAGCCTCTACGAAAACGGGTTGCTGGAGAACGGCGTTCGAGCAGGCAAGCGCCTGACGGCTGGCCTGCAGTCCCTCGCTGACCACCCACTGGTTGGCGATGTCCGGGGGCGCGGCATGTTAGCGGCCATCGAACTCGTGACCGACAAACAACGCAAGACGCCGCTGCCGGCAGCGGCAGATCCCTCACGTCGGATCTTCGACAGAGCCTGGGAGAACGGACTCGTGATCCGCGCCTTCGCCAACGGCGTTATCGGTTACGCTCCACCACTCTGCTGCACAGATGATGACATCGACAGAATTATCGATCGCACGCAGATGACGCTCGATCAAACGCTGGAGGATCCGGATGTTCGTGCGGCGATGGCGGGATGAGTGGGTTTATAGCCGGCAACCTCGCGGCACAAATGTTGCCGACGCGTCATATTCGCAATTTTGTGCCGTGAGCCATCCACGATTCAGCGCAATCGGCGCGGAATAGCCGCCAAACTAATCCTTATCGGTAGCGGAGCTGGGTCAGCCTGAGATTTTTAAGATTACGCCGAGGAGGCCAACAAAAATAACCAGAAGTCAGCCACTAGATAAAAAGGGAACTGCTATGAGCGACAAGATTGCTAACTGGACTGCTTCCGACGATGCGATGGTCGAAAATGCCATTCGTCGCGGTGCAAGTCGCCGGGAACTTCTGCAGATGATGTTCATGGGCGGGGTCGCTGCGACCACCGGCGCCACCATTCTCGGGCGCGCGACGGCGGCTGTTGCCGCCGAGCCTGTGAAGGGCGGCTTCATCAAGGCTGCGGGCTTCTCCGCCTCGACCGCGGATACGCTCGACCCGGCGAAAGCATCGAACGCCACCGACTATGTTCGTTGTTCTGCCTTCTACAATCGCCTGACCTTCATCAACGGTGCCGGCGAAACGACGATGGAGTTGGCTGAGAGCATCGAAAGCAGTGACGCAAAGGTCTGGATCGTCAAGCTGCGCAAGGGTGTAACCTTCCATGACGGAAAGAGCCTGACCTCGGCCGACGTCGTGTTTTCGCTCAACCGTCATCTGGATCCAGCCGTTGGCTCGAAGGTCAACGCGCTCGCCAAGCAGATTGCCCAAGTGAAGGCTGTCGATGATCAGACGGCTGAAATCACGCTTCAAGCACCAAACGCCGATCTTCCGACAATCCTCGCGCTACATCATTTCATGATCGTTGCCGACGGTACGACCGACTTCTCGAAGGGCAACGGTACCGGACCCTTCGTCTTGAAGGAATTCCAGCCAGGGGTGCGCTCGATCGCGGCGCGCAACGAGAATTACTGGAAGGAGCGGAAGGCGAACCTCGAAGGGTTTGAGTTCTTCGCGATCGGGGACGAGACGGCGCGCATGAACGCGCTGCTCTCCGGCGATATCCAACTCGCCGCCAACCTCAACCCGCGCTCGCTCCGCGTGCTTGAGAACAACCCGGCGGCCAACCTGTTCATCTCGAAACTCGGTAGCTACACCAACCTGAATGTTCGCCTGGACATGGCACCCGGCGACAAGCAGGGGGTTGCAGAAGGCTTCAAATACCTCATCAACCGCGACGTCATCAAGAAATCGGTCCTGCGCGGACTGGCCGAGATCGCCAACGATCATCCGATTCCGGATTGGAACAAGTATCACAATGCCGAACTGAAGCAGCGCGAGTTTGATCCGGAACGGGCTAAGTCCCTCTTCGCAAAAGCTGGCATACTTGGCCAGGAGATCCGGATCACGGCCGCCGAGGCGGCAAACTCCTCGCTGGATTATGCGGTGGTCGTGCAGCAGGCGGCGTCCAAGATCGGCCTCAAGGTGGCGATCAACCGCGTCCCATCCGACGGCTACTGGTCCAATCACTGGATCAAGGATGCCGTCCACTTCGGCAATATCAACGCACGTCCGACTCCCGACATCCTTTTCTCGCTGCTCTATAAGTCCGACGCGGCCTGGAACGAGACTGGCTATAAGTCGGAGAAGTTTGACAGCATGCTGCTCGAAGCGCGCGGACTCCTCGACGAGGCCAAGCGCAAGCAGATCTATGGCGAAATGCAGGCCATGATTTCCAATGGGGCAGGCACGGTCATCCCTGTCTTTATGTCGAATGTTGACGCCATTTCGCCCAAGCTGAAGGGACTCACCCCCAATCCGCTTGGAGGCATGATGGGTTACACTTTCGCGGAACATGCCTGGCTTGAGGCTTAAAGAGTTGATCTGACTTGGACGCGCAGAATGAAGTCTGCGCGTCCGACTCGAGGCACTATCATGCATCAGCGGATGTCGCCCCATGAACTCACTCATACTTAGACTCGCCGCAAAACGCCTAGTCATCGCATTCTTGACGCTGCTCTTCGTCGCTTTCACGATCTTCTTCGCGACCGAGATGCTGCCAGGGGACGTTGCGGAAGTTCTCCTCGGCCAAGCCGCCACGCCCGAAGCGGTGGCTGGGCTGCGCACAGCCATGAACCTCGATCAGCCGGCTTTCCTGCGTTTTATCTACTGGCTCGGAGAGTTGTTCACGGGCGATTTCGGCGTTTCCTACGTCAACAAGCTGCCAATTGCCGATCTTATTGGCGGGCGGCTCGCCAACTCGTTGAAGCTGGCCGGGGTAACGGCGGTGATCTCGGTTCCCATTGCGCTGGCCCTTGGTATCACGGCCGCCATCAAGCGAGGGACACTCTACGACCGCATCGTGTCGATCTTCACGATCTCGGTGATCTCTGTGCCCGAGTTCATGGTTGCAACGATCGCCGTCATCGTTTTTGCGGTCTACCTCGGCTGGCTGCCTGCGCTTTCCATGGCCAATGAGGTCACATCAATCGGCGGCTTGCTGAAGGCCTTTGCTATGCCGGTGATCACGCTGAGCTTCGTCGTTTCCGCGCAAATGATCCGCATGAGCCGCGCCGCCGTGCTCGAAACACTCAACACCCCTTATGTTGAAATGGCCCTTCTGAAGGGTGCATCGCGCCGGCGCATGGTCCTCCGCCACGCGCTGCCGAACGCGCTCGGCCCGATCGTCAATGCTGTGGCTCTGTCACTTTCTTACCTGTTGGGTGGGGTGATCATTGTCGAAACGATCTTCAACTATCCTGGGATTGCGAAGCTCATGCTTGACGCGGTTTCGACCCGTGACCTGCCGCTGATCCAGAGCTGCGCGATGATCTTCTGCCTGGCCTACCTGCTTCTCATCACCATTGCCGACCTCGTTGCCATCATCTCAAATCCGAGGCTTCAATGACCATGACCCTTTCCCTGCCGAAACCGCAGAAAACCAGGCTGCCGCGCTTCGGATACCGGTTTCCCCTTGTCGGCGTGATATCGTTTCTCATTATTGTCGCATGGATCCTCGTCGCCATCTTCGCGCCGTTCATCGCCCCGCATCCGGTCGGAGATATCGTCGACTTCGACTTCTTCGGCCCGATGACCGCCGAATTTCCGTTGGGGACAGATTATCTTGGACGTGACATGCTCTCGCGCATCCTGCTCGGCGCGCGCTATACGGTCGGCATCTCGCTCGCTGCCGTTTGCCTGGCCTGTTTGTGCGGCATCACACTGGGAATGACAGCCGCGGTAATCGGCGGATGGTTCGACACTGTGCTGAGCCGGACGCTCGATGCCCTCACCTCCATCCCGAGCAAGATCCTGGCGCTCGTCATCGTGGCTGCCGTTGGCTCGTCGATCCCGATCCTCATCGTGACCTTGGCCATCATCTACACGCCCGGTTGCTACCGCATTGCGCGTGCGCTGGCTGTGAATATCAATACAATGGACTATGTGACGGTCGCCCGCGCCCGGGGCGAGGGGCTGGGCTATTTGATCCGCTCCGAGATCCTCCCTGGCATCATTGGCCCAGTTCTGGCCGATTTTGGGCTGCGATTCGTGTTCATCGTGCTTTTGCTGTCGAGCATGTCCTTTCTGGGTCTTGGCGTGCAGCCGCCATTCGCCGACTGGGGCGCCTTGGTTAAGGAGAATATCGGCGGGCTGTCGTTCGCGGCGCCGGCAGTGATCTTTCCATCGATCGCAATCGCCAGTCTAACCATCAGCGTCAATTTGCTGATCGACAATCTGCCCCAGAAGATCCGAGACCGGAGCGAGTCATGAGCAATCTTGTCGAAGTCCGCAACCTGCGGGTCAATGCAAAGACGGATTCAGGCCGTACGGTTGAAATCATCCGCAACGTTTCCTTCGATATCGCCGAAGGAGAGATTGTCGCTCTTATAGGTGAAAGTGGCTCCGGCAAGACGACGATCGCACTGACCCTGATGGGGTATACACGCTCGGGATGTCGCATTGTCGAGGGCAGCGTCAAGCTGGCCGGACAGGAAATTTCCGCGTTGCCGGAGCGCAAACGCGCGAGCAAGCGTGGCACCGAAGTATCCTACGTTCCGCAGAGCGCTGCCGCCTCCTTCAATCCTGCCCACAGGATCATGGACCAAGTCATCGAGGTGACGAAGATCCACCATTTGATGCCGATTGAGCAGGCGCGCGAGAAGGCAGTTGAGCTCTTTCGGGGACTGGCCTTGCCTGATCCCGATACGATCGGCGACCGCTACCCGCATCAGGTATCCGGTGGCCAGTTGCAACGCCTTTCAGCGGCGATGGCCCTGATTGGTGATCCGAAGCTCGTGATCTTCGACGAGCCAACAACTGCCCTCGACGTGACGACGCAGGTCGAGGTACTTCGTGCGTTCAAGTCGGTGATGAAGAAAGGCGCAATAGCCGGCGTCTATGTCTCGCACGACCTCGCGGTCGTCGCGCAGATTGCCGACCGCATCATCGTTTTGAAGAACGGAGAAATCCAGGAAGTCGGCCTGACCACAGATATCGTGCAGCGTCCGCAACATCCCTACACGCGAGAGTTGCTCGACGCCTTCGAGCCGGCCCCGCGCGTCCCGATCGCTGGCGGGCGCAATGAGCCCGAGGCGCCGCTTCTCGTCGTCAAGGACATTGTGGCCGGGTATGGCAAGATCGGCAATGCCAGAATGCCATCGCTGCGGGTGATCAACAAGGTCAGCTTCGAGCTTCCTCGTGGAAAGAATCTTGGAATCATCGGCGAGTCGGGGTGTGGAAAATCAACTCTAGCGCGCGTGATCGCCGGGATTTTGCCTGCTGCGCAAGGCCAGATCCTGTTCGAGGGCAAGCCGCTTGATCCGGATCTGCGCAAACGCAGCCGCAATGAGTTACGCGAAATACAGATCGTCTTTCAATCCGCCGACACCGCACTCAATCCGGCGAAATCGATTGCCGATATCCTGGCTCGCCCGTTGATTTTTTATCATGGGATAGGCGGCAAGCAGCTTGAGGCACGGGTCGATCACCTGCTCGACATGGTTCGCTTGCCACGCGCTTTGCGCTATCGGAGGCCGGGTGAGCTGTCAGGTGGACAAAAGCAGCGTATCAATCTGGCACGCGCCTTAGCGGCTGACGCCAAGCTCATTCTTTGCGATGAGATCACCTCAGCACTGGATACCGTCGTTGGGGCCGCCATCATTGAGCTCCTCAAGGAGCTTCAGCGCGAACTCTCCCTATCGTATCTTTTCATCAGTCACGATCTTTCGACAGTCAGGGCGATCTGCGACGAAGTGGCGGTGATGTATGCCGGTGAAAAGATCGAGCAATTAAACCCGGATGCCATGGGCGGCGAGGCCAGTCACCCCTATTCCCGCCTGTTGTTTGCATCCGTGCCGAAGCTCGACACGGGTTGGCTCGACAGCCTGGAGCAGGACCCGGCACTCCTGCAGGCCTATTCGAGACGATGAAGGGAACGGAAGGGCCTTGTTCAGGCTTCGAAGATCTTGTCGAGTGGCAGGTGCGTTTTGACGATCGGGGACTTCAGCACCACAAAACTGAAGTATTTGTCAATGCCGACATCCAAATCAATGAGACGTTCCATAATCGTCTGATACTCTGCGATACTGGAGGTGACGAACTTCATCAGATAATCGTAGCCGCCCGAAATAAGGTGGCACTCTATGACCTCGTCGATCTTATCGACGGTTGCGAGAAAGCGCGCAAAGTCGATTTGACGATGGTTCTTGAGCGTGATCTCCGTGAAGACGGTCAGGGTTTGGCCAAGTTTGGAAACATCGATTTGAGCCGAGTAACCGGCGATGTACCCTTCGGTTTGAAGTTTCTTGACCCGCATCAGACAGGGGCTGGGTGAGAGATTGACGAGTTCTGCCAGCTCGACATTGGTGATGCGCCCGTTCTTCTGCAACTCTGAAAGTATCTTCAGATCAATACGGTCGAGCTTCATTGGTATCCGCGCATTCTCGATCTCATATTCCCGAATTATGCTGGTTTTGGCCGTCACCGCAATCTCCCGTCTGTGGGCGCTCGTGTTTTGCCTGTGTAACAGCTCCTGAGGCTGAACAAGCTTGTGTGGGTGAATGGTCTTGGCCGTGCAATCGCCTTATGGGTCGCCCGAAGCCGATTGTCATCGATGTCTTCCACAACAATCGCCTGTCATTCCTTGTATGAACAGCATGAGATTCCGTCGCACTGTGTCGTTGCAGGGCATAGGTCCGCGGGCAATCCCTTATGATCTCGCCAAACGACGGGAGACCTGCCATGTCAGTGCCGCTCATACATATTGAAACAACGCCCGATCTCCCGCAGGAGGCGGACGTCGTCGTCATCGGCGGCGGTGTGGTCGGCGTCTTCACGGCGTACTATCTGGCCCGACGCGGCGTGAAGGTCGCGCTGGTGGAGAAGGGGCTTGTCGGTGCGGAACAGTCCAGTCGGAACTGGGGCTGGTGTCGCCAGCAGAACCGTGACGCACGCGAGTTGCCCATGGCAACAAAGAGTCTCGATTTGTGGGAGAAGTTGGCCGAGGAAACCGGAGAGGACCCCGGTTTCCGCCGTTGCGGGCTCCTGTATCTATCCCAAAATGAGAGCGAACTGGCCGGTTGGGCAAAATGGCGCGATTTCGCCCGGACAGTCGGCGTCACCACTCATATGCTGAGCCAGCAGGAAGCAACGGAACGTGGCCGAGCCACCGGTCGTGTTTGGAAGGGGGGTGTCTTCTCACCAAGTGATGGCACGGCCGACCCATCCCGAGCCGTTCCTGTTACAGCACGGGCCATTATGTCGGCCGGCGGGACCGTACATCAGAATTGCGCCGCACGGGGCATTGAAGTGAGCGCCGGCCGCGTTAGCGCAGTTGTGACGGAAAAGGGCACCATACGCACACGGGTCGCCGTCATGGCCGGCGGCGCCTGGGCATCTTCCTTCTGTCACCAGCTCGGCATTCGCTTCCCGCAGGCGTCGATACGAGCCTCGATCATGGCCGTCGCACCGGGCGCCAACGATCTGCCCGACGCATTACATACGGCAGAAATCTCAATGACCCGGCGCAGCAACGGCGGGTATACCCTTGCAATCAGCGGTCGGGCGCGCGTCGATCCAACACCGCAGCAACTCCGTTTTATTCGCGAGTTCATTCCGATGTTCGCGCGGCGGTGGCGCAGCCTTGCGCCCGGAGGGCTGGAAGGATGGCGTCAAGGACATGAGACTCTGCGTAAATGGCGGTTGGATGCAGTGACTCCAATGGAAAAAGTCCGCATCCTCGATCCTAAGCCTGATATGAAGCAGATCCGCTTAACCCACTCGAGAGCTTGCGACCTCATGCCAGGCTTGCGGCCAATGGCCATATCCAACGTATGGGCCGGATATATTGACAGCACGCCCGACGGGGTGCCTGCCATCGGCGAGGTTGAGAGTATTCCAGGCTTCATTCTGGCGGCCGGCTTCAGCGGTCATGGTTTCGGCATTGGACCAGGGGCTGGCCACCTCATTGCGGACCTGATTACGGGTAAACCACCGATCGTGGATCCACGCCCCTACCGGCCTGAACGCCTAAGCGCCTCTGCATGGGGCAGGGTTGCGGATTTTTGAGGCTGTCCACTGCTTCTGGAGAGTGTCGTTTTCAATTGATGCGGCGGTGCTAAGCCATTGATTCTACGGCGCTGGGGCACGGCGCTTCCGCTAGCATAGGCAAGTAGAAAGTAAGTTTTGCGACCGTACCGCCAAGAGCTCTGGTCAACCTGATCGATCCCGGCCAGGACCTCGATGCCCTCGCGCGGAAGGCTGGTACGATCGGCTACGAACTGCTCACCAGTTTGGGATCCCGCTACCACCGTCAGTACATCCATTCGTGAGGATCACACACCATGCGCGTTCTCGTTCTCGGCAGCGGCGTCGTCGGCGTCGCATCGGCCTATTATCTCGCCAAACAGGGTCATGAGGTGACGGTGGTGGATCGCCAGCCCGCCGCCGGCATGGAGACCAGCTTCGCCAATGCGGGACAGGTCTCACCTGGCTACTCCGCACCGTGGGCCGCTCCCGGCATCCCGATCAAGGCCATGAAGTGGCTGATGATGAAGCATCGGCCTCTGGTGCTCTGGCCGCGCACCGAGTTGCGCCTCTGGGGCTGGCTCGCGCATATGCTGGCCAACTGCAGCGAGGAGGCGTATCGGCGCAACAAGAGCCGGATGGTGAGCCTGGCCGAGTACAGCCGGGACTGCCTGCGCGACCTGCGGCAGGAGACCGGCATCACTTATGATCATCGAGAGAAAGGACTGCTCCAGCTCTTCCGCACGCAAAAGCAGCTTGACGGAATCGGGGATGACACGGCTGTTCTCGATGCCTATGGCGTTCCCTACGAGATCCTGGATCCCAAAGGATGCGTCGGCGTCGAGCCGGCGCTGGGTCTCGTCAGGGACAAGGTTGCCGGCGGCCTGCGCCTCCTCGGTGACGAAACCGGGGACGCCCACCTGTTTACACAGCGGCTCGCTGCCATCGCCGAGCAATTGGGCGTCCGGTTCCTATACAGCACGTCTGTTCAAAAGTTGCTCACGGAAGGGGACCGCATTGTCGGCGTGCAGGTGAACGGCAGCGAGGTGCTCACCGCCGACACCTATGTGGCGGCGATGGGCAGCTACACGCCCCAACTGGTGAAGCCCTTGGGCATCCACCTGCCGGTCTACCCGGTGAAGGGCTATTCCTTGACCATGCCCATCGTGAACCCGGACGCGGCGCCCGTCTCGACCGTGATGGACGAGACCTTCAAGGTCGGGATTACCCGCCTGGGCAACCGGATCCGGGTCGGTGGCACA
>NZ_LCYG01000063.1:28319-65285 GCF_001017175.1 Microvirga vignae
TGAATGGCGCTTTCAGGCCGCATAGGTCTGTTACGTCGCGCTGTCGAGCAGGCCTACCAGAATCCGTTTCGGGCATCGGAGGTCGTGGCCAGCTCCAGATTGGCTCATCGGAGCATCCCTATATCGTGGAGACCCGTCGTGGATGATCGGAATTTCGCAGTCTGGCAGGAAAGCCGCACAACAGCCCAGTGGGTCTATACGGTCGGGGACGGTAAGCCCGAGGGTCAGGCGGGGATGAAGAACCTGCTAAGCGGCAAGGGGGCCAACTTGGCCGAGATGTCCAACCTGGGCCTGCCGGTCCCGCCGGGCTTCACCATCACGACGGAAGTCTGCACCTATCACTACGATCATGGCCGCGCTTATCCCGAGGAGCTGAAGTCCCAGGTCGAGAACGCACTGACCCATGTCGGCAAGAAGACGAGGCCGAACATCAAACTCGGGATCTGCGGCGAGCATGGCGGTGATCCGGCGTCCATCCACTTCTGCCAGGAGGCGAGCCTCGATTACGCGTCCTGCTCGCCATACCGCGTACCGCTTGGCAACAAGGTCGCGAGCCCAAGCCTAAATGGCCCTATCTTGCAGCCGACTGTTTTAGAGCGCGACGGCTTCGGACAAGCCGCGTTCCAATAATATGAGATAATGTGTCATCAGCTCAACCAACTGCAGCCCACCTAATCGGAGGCCGTTCGGAAAGGCCATGAAAACTCAAATCGTTATCGTAGGAGGCGGAGCCGGAGGGCTCGAGCTCGTACGGCGGCTTGGCGCCAAGCTGGGCCGGGATGCTTACGACGTGATCCTCATCGAGCGAAACCGAACCCACATCTGGAAACCGCTCCTGCATGAGGTCGCAGCCGGATCGCTCGATGCTAACCTGGACGAGGTTGGCTATCGCAGTCACGGGCATCGATGGGGATACCGTTTCTTCTTGGGCAGCCTTGAGGCGATCGACCGGGAGGCGCGACAGGTTGTGGTGGCTCCGATCTTGGATGAGGATGGCACCGAGGTTATCGGTCGCCACAGGATACGCTACGATTACCTGATCCTCTGCCTCGGCGCCGTGTCCAACGACTTTGGTACCCCGGGTGTGCGTGAGCACTGTCTCTTCCTGGACAACCGCGAGCAGGCGGACCGCTTCCGGCAAAAATTGCTGAACCATTGTCTGCGCGTATCGCGCACGATGACCACGGATTCCGGCGCAGATGCCTATGTCAATGTCACCATTGTTGGTGGTGGTGCCACCGGTGTCGAGCTCGCCGCCGAGCTCTTCAATGCTGCCTCCGCGCTGAAACACTACGGGCTGGAGGTCTTTGACGAGAGCCGCCTGCGCGTGACCCTGGTCGAGGCCGGTCCCCGGATCCTCTCCGCTCTGCCCGAGGACTTGGCTGAGGCCGCCCACAAGGAACTGGAGGCGCTTGGGGTACGGGTGCTCGTCAACACCGCGATCACAGAGGCCACCTCGACCGGCATGGGCACCCGCACCGGCGAGGTGATCGGAGCTGACCTGAAGGTCTGGGCGGCTGGTGTGCGGGCACCGGATGTCCTGAAGGACATTGCAGATCTAGAGACGACCCGTAGCAGCCAGCTCGTCGTCCGTCCAACGCTCCAAACCACGCGGGACGATCGCATCTTCGCCATTGGTGATTGTTGCTACTGCAAGCCGGACAACTCTGACCGGCCGGTGCCGCCGCGCGCGCAGGCGGCTCACCAGATGGCCCGGACAGCCTATCGCAACGTTCTCTCCCTGATCGCCGACAGGCCGCTGGAGGCATTCGTCTACCGCGATCGTGGGTCGCTCGTGTCTCTTAGCCGTTACTCGACGATTGGCAGTCTGATGGGCAACCTGGTAGGCGGCCGCATGGCGGTTGAGGGGCGGATCGCTCGTATCGTTTACCTGTCACTCTACCGAATGCATCTGATCGGGGTCCACGGATGGTTGAAGGGAATTGCTCTCATTCTGGTCGGGCACGTGAACCGAGTTGTTAGACCCAGGCTCAAGTTCCATTGACGGCCAGATCAGAACGAGCAGATGTCACGACGAACATTCATCTCGAGACCGACCTTAACGGTGATCCGCTGGCATCGTCATACTAACGAGATGCGAGCGGAAGCTGGCAGTGGGGCGGTATGAAGAAGCCTCGCCCATCGCTCTCCGCTCGCCACCGTTTCTCTGCCAAGGTGATCAGCCTCGCGGTCTGGCTCTATTTTCCACTTTCCCCTGAGCCTCCACATATTGGCTTCAGTGGGCCGTCGGCCAGGACGGATACGTGCTCGATGGGCTTGTCGAGAGCAGCCACAACACCAAGGCGGCCAAACGTCTGCGGACCCGATTGATGAAGAAGCAAGGCATGGCACCCAAGCGCATCATCACTGTTAAACTTCCCTCATGTGGAGCCGCCAGACGGCAAGTCATGCCGAGAGTGGAGCACGGACGGCACAAGGGTCTTCTCTATTCGGCCGGGTTCAGTCAAGCACTCACGATCTGTTTGGCTCCATAACATGACTGCCCCGCAGGCTCGCGCTTCTCTCCGGAATCAGCGCGACGGCTCTTCCACAATAGGGTCAGAAGAATGAAGCGGATCAATCTGAGCAGCGTCCTTTGTGCCTGAGGCGCAAGGAACATAGGCGCGGGGCGTCCACTCGGACGGCACGTCGTAGATCTTCCTCGAAGCGTCACTGCCAACTGTATTCATAATCCCCTCGCTAGACCTTGGGTTCTGTCCCAAATTCGGTTTTTACTTACCAGCCCCAGCTGCTCCGCACGGACTGGCTGCTCGAGAATCAATGGCTTGGAACCACCGCCATGACGCGGACCAGCGCTAAAAAATGCCTATCCTTCGAGTTTTCGACGGAACCGGTGAGCCCGATGCGGTATTCATGGGCTTTGATTTCGGAGCGCTGACGAGCATGATTGTCTTCCGTCAGTTCGACGGGAGGGGTGCGATTCTGCGCGGCCGCGTCATGTTTTCCGGCCGCAGAATGTCGGCGAGTTCAGCGGGGTTGAGCAAGCCCTCCTCCAACACGAGGTCGGCAACGCCACGGCCCGTGGACTGCGCCTTTTGCGCGATGCGGGTCGCGTTCTGATAGCCGATGATGGGGTTGAGCGCAGTGACGAGTGCTATGCTGTGGGTGACCAACAACCGGCAACGGTCCTCATTGGCGGTAATGCCCTTGATGCAGCGCTCGGTCAGCGCCGTCATGGCACGGGTCATGATGCGCATGGACTGGAGAATGTTGAGAGCGATCACCGGCTCGAAAGCATTGAGCTGCAACTGCCCGGCTTCGGCCGCGAAAGTAACCGTCAGATCGTTGCCGATGACCTGATAGGCTACTTGGTTGACCATCTCCGGAATCACCGGATTGACCTTGCCTGGCATGATGGAAGAACCCGGCTGCACCGGCGGCAGATTGATTTCCCCCAATCCCGCACGTGGGCCGCTGGAGAGGAGGCGCAGATCGTTGCAGATCTTGGATATCTTCACCGCGATGCGCTTCAGGACGCCCGAAAAGGTGACGAAGGCACCGGTATCCGAGGTAGCTTCGATGAGGTCTGCCGCCAGCACCAGGGTTTCGCCGCTGATCTCGGAGAGTTCGGAAACCACAAGTGGCGCATAACCCGGATCCGTATTGATGCCGGTGCCGATGGCGGTCGCTCCCAGATTGACTTCCCGGAATAGTCGAACCAGCTCCTGCACCCGCTCCACATCTTCGCGCATGGTGGTCGCGAAGGCGCGAAACTCCTGGCCAAGAGTCATGGGGACCGCATCCTGCAACTGGGTGCGTCCCATCTTGATGATATGCGCGAACGCCTCGCCCTTCGCCTGAAAGGCCGCGCAGAGGTTCTCCATCGCCCCGGTAAGTTCGCCGTAGCTCAGGAGAATGCCCAGCCGGAGGGCGGTCGGATAGACGTCGTTGGTGGATTGCGACAGGTTGACGTGGTTGTTGGGATGCAGGTGTTCGTACCGCCCCTTTTCGTAGCGCATCAGCTCCAAGGCGCGATTGGCGATCACCTCGTTGGCGTTCATGTTGGTGGAGGTGCCGGCACCACCCTGGATCATGTCGACGACGAACTGATCATGCCATTGTCCGGCGAGCACCTCGTCGCAGGCCGCTGCAATCGCATCTTCCAAACTTTCCGGGAGAAGGCCGAGCTTGCCATTGGCGCGAGCGGCTGCCTTCTTCACCATCGCCAGCGCGCGCACGAAGTTGGGGAAATGGGAGAGTGGAATGCCGGTGATCTGGAAGTTGTCCAGGGCGCGCGCCGTCTGCACGCCGTAATAGGCGCTGGCAGGAACCGCCAGATCTCCCAGCAGGTCGTGCTCGATCCGTGTGAGGCCGTGATCAGTCGGGAGGCGGATGGAATGGGTCAGCATCGCAGGACCTCTATGGCCTTTTGCTATTCATCTGATTGGCTGGGTGGCCAGTGCGCAGATGCCTGATGGCAGTGCCATCTCAGCTGTCAATGAAGCGCCGAGCAACCCGGTATCACGGTGTCGGAGGCCACCAGGCCGCATTGTACCGTTGGAGATCAGTATCCGAGATTCACGCTATAGGATGCGCCTCACTGGCACTTAAATTCGGAACTTTCCATCTAAGACGGGACGCATTTCGGCACATGTTGCGGTATCAGAGCGGTCTTAGTACGCACCCGTCCCAACCTTCGGCTGGGCAACCATGAAAGTCGAAGAGATCTTCCATCATCTCGCCGCTTCTCCGTCTGTCGTTGCTCGGTGGAGCGGTGACATTGTGGTCTGGAGCTAACGAGAGGTCAGTCACATGCACGAGCCCAGAGTTGCAGACGAGAACACGCCTTACTGGTGGGAAGAGACACCCGTCAAGCCGCTGCCGCAGCAGCCGCTGGCCAAGAAGCTCGACGTGGCGATCGTGGGCGCGGACTATGCTGGCTGTCAGCCGGGCTGGTGCTGGCGCGGGAGGGGCGTTCGGTTGCAGCCTTCGACGCGATGAACCCGGGCGAGGGGGGTTCTACACGCAACGGCGGAATTACCAGTGGAAGCATCCGGCCGGATTACGCCACGATCACTCGGCGCTTCGGCGAAGAGAAGGTGATGACGATCGAGGCCGAGGGCAAGATCACACGCGAACTCCTTTATGACTTCACCAAGACCGAGAAGCTCGACTGCGACTTCTAGCTGGTTGGCCCGTTCAAAGGAGCAATCGGCTATGACCAGTACGAAACGATGGCGCGCAGCGCCGAGGTACTGGCGAAGAAACTCGGGATCGGGTCTCATGCCGTTCCGCATGCCGAGCAGCGCAACTATATCGGCACAGACTTCTATCGCGGCGGCACGGTCCGGATGGACATCGGCGGGCTGCACCCGGTCAAGTTCCACGCTGAACTCCTGCGAGTGGCGCTCGCTTCGGGATTGCCGGTCAATTCGCGGATGTACGTAACTTTGATCAACAGGGAAGGCGACGGGCTCCGTGTCGTGACTTCGGCCGGGACGGTGCAGGCGCGGCAGGTCCTGGTCTGCACAGACGGCTGTACTGATGGCGCCATTCCCTTCCTGCACCGCCGACTAGTCCCGGTTCGCAGCCGGATCATCGCCACCGAGGAACTCGAGCCTGAGGTGATGCCGCGGCTGATGCCGAAGCTGATGATGATCGAGAATCGTCAGCTGGGTTTCTATTACCGCCTCTCGCCCGATGACAGACGTATTCTGCTCGAGGGGCGTGACAGTTATCGCGTAGGCGATCCGGCGGCGCCGAAGCTCTTTCTGCGCAAGGGACCAGTGAACCTTTTCTCGGAGCTCGAGAACATTCGCCTTTCGCACAGCTGGTTCGGCAATGTGGCGATGAGCCGCGACATGCTACCCCGCATCTTCGAGAAGGACGGCATGGTCTATGCCACCAGCTTTTGCGGTTTGGGCGTGGGCTGGGCACCGTGGATCGGTACAAATGCGGCTGACAAGTTGTTGGGACACAGCGAGCAAGCGCGCACCGCCTTCGACTTCCGGCCACCTGCCTTTGTCCCGCTCTATCGTGGCAATCCGTAGTTCATGCCGGCCCTCATTCAAGACTATCGGATACAGGACCGCATCGCCCTGTGGCGCGCCCGCCGCTGACAGGCAAATAACTCGATGCGTTCGGCTGGGATTGGCCGCGCCCTCTGTCGCGATCAGCCCCGCTGGGATAAACGCCAGCATCTCGGAGTGACGGTTCTCAAGCGCGATGAGCGCCTTTGCCTAAGCGGAGCAGTTGGTGAGGGGCACCCGTCGCCTCGTAGACCATCCGCTGGGGCGTACGGTGCCAGAAAGTGCATGACGCACGCAGCTGCTCGGCGTCATTTTGAACTACCGCCCGATCCCTTTCAGTAAGACATAGACGTCCAGACTGTCTTTTGAAATGTGGATGCTGGCTGCGCACGCTATATTGTCAGGCATTTCTTCCGCATCCCGTGCTTGTCAATCCGGAGCCTTAGGCGCCCAAATATCGGTTCAGGCCTCATGGAGAGAGGCGCGATCAAACAGCAGAGAAAGCCATGGGACACTCAGTTCCGATTCGCCTGGAGATCGCTCCATCGGGCCGGTTCTTAAAGGATCTTCTCGAAAGAGCTTTCAAATTCAGCCCAACGCGTGGCCGGCCAATCCATAAACCCACGGCTCATTGTCTCCTCGATTCAGGAATGGGCGTCCTTTGGACATCGTCGTAACAGTCTCGGAAACCGTGAGGCGGCTCTGCTGGAGAAACTCAGCAAATATGCCGTCTTCCTCACGCGTGTCGACGCGGGCGAATCGTCCTGTCAAACCCTTCAGATGCACGGCCGTGAGATGGATCGCGTCATGATCATTCCTCGCGACTATGGGGCCAATCACATGGCCACGACCAAACTCTCGACACATGGAATAGCCGACGATTTCGCCACCGCGTCTTAGAGTGCAAATTGCAGCGTTTTCTGAAAGCAATGCAAGCAGCTTCTCGCGGTTTGTCCCAAATGCGCGCGTATCCAGCGCCGTGATCTCCTCAAGCTTGTCGCTTGATAGCGCACTCAGTTCACCGTCCAGAGCTGGCACCGCTGGAATCGTCGGTGCGACCTCCCCCTGGCGCTGATATACTGTCGCTTCTTTCGCGAAGCCGAGTGAAACATAGAGATTATCAGCGGCATGGGTCGAATTCAGGCTTAGATTGCGGTTGCCGCACCGCTCCAGCACCTGTTCCATGAGCCATCGGCCGGTTCCTTGCGCTTGCGTGCGGGGTGTTGTGATCACCAAGCCGATGGTGGCGAAATCGTCTCCGTGCGGGAACCACATCGCGCTTCCGAACACGCGTCCGATGCCGTCAACGGCGACGATGCCGTGGCCGGCGCGACGCAATAAGTCCCAATCCTTGGGCCGATGCGGCCAGCCAACGGCGATTGAGAGCGAGCTAAGCAGGTTCACGTCTACTTCAACAATATCCCGCGCGACCAATTCGAAGGATTTCAGGCGCACTGATTTTCGCATTTTGCTTTCGTTCCTTCACCGATGCCCAAGTTTGCGGGCATGCAGTGTTCTTGATCCTGCTGCCGATTGCAATTCTCTTTCAGATATCTTTTGTCACAGCATCGCACGGGAATGCCAGCAGGTTTCACTTATTAGCAGCATTTTTTCGAAATCTTCGCTCAAAGTGCAGCGCTATTTGGCAGGGAAAACTCCTGCCTGCGGTTAGGCGGTCGGTAACCGGCAAATTGTGCAAGCAGAGTGGCTCGACGGGAGCGGTCTCCTCTCGCTCTGCCAGCAGGGCGAACTGAAACACGGCCCCCTGCGGCTCATTCGCGCTCGCCCACAGCCAGCCTTTGTGTGCCTCGATGATCGCCGGCAGATGGCCAAGCCCATACTTAGGGCTTGTTCGTGTAGAACGCCTCGAACACTTGGTTCCTGGTGGCCGCATTGGCAGGCCTGGATAGAGGGACAGGACCACAAGCAGGTCGAGGTACGCGGGACTGGCGCGGGCAAGCTCACGCCGATCGAAGAGGCGGCAGGCAGCTATGTCCGGGCGCAGTAGGACACCTCATCAGCACAACACGGAGAGGAAACAGCATGGCGCGTATCGTATTGGTCACCGGAGGAACTCGCGGCATTGATGCTGCGATTTCAAAAGGCTTGAAAGACGCAGGCTACAAGGTTGCCGCGAATTACGGCGGCAATGACGAAGCCGCCAACCAGTTCAAGACGGAGACGGGCATTCCGGTCTTCAAGTTCGACATTTCCGATGCGGCCTCCTGCGAGAGCGGCATTCGAGCCGTCGAAGCCGAGCTCGGCCCGGTCGACATCCTCGTCAACAATGCGGGCATCACCTGCGACGGCGTGTTCCACAAGATGTCGTTCGATCAACGGTCAGAAGGGCTAGATGGGACAGGCGAACTATTTCGCCGCGAAGGCTGGCGTGATTGGCTTCGCCAAGGCCTTGACGTAGGAGAAAGCAGAATGTGCCGTATTCCGCCCGTCTTCAGCAGAATGGTGCGTCTGTCCTTTTCAAGACCAGAACGACCTTCCGTGGGTTCCGTCGCAAATCTGGGGCAGGGACGAGAAAGAAGCAGGTATTTTGTACCGCGCTCATGCAGCGAGCAGGTCGAACTGCTCCGCGAGTGACGGTTGTGCATTACAGGCATACTTCGCCTGCTGCTTGCGCATCATATGGATCATCTCGATCCCGCCGAGGATCACACGGGCAGAGGCCATGGACTGGAAGCCCAGCATCGACCGCACCCGCCTCTTGATGGCCCGATGATCCTGTTCGATGCGATTGTTCAGGTAGGCACTTTGCCGGATCTGGATTGGCTTCAGCTCGCGTCGCGACCGATCCTGAAGCCGGTCTGCGGTATCACACAATAGGACCACTTCCCGGTTGGTCTGGCTGCCGTCAATCACGATCCTCTCGGGTCGGCCATGCCGCTTGAGTGCCTTGCGCAGAAATCGTTTGGCCGCAGTGAGGTTTCGCCGGGCACTGAACCAGAATTCGACCGTATCGCCATTGCTGTCGATGGCTCGATAGAGATATTTCCATTCGCCTCGGACCTTGATGTAAGTTTCGTCAACGTGCCACTTGGCGTTGACGGCTCGCTTGCATGAGTTGATGCGGTTCAGAAGTTCATGCGAGTAGCGGACAATCCACCTGTGAATGATCGCGTGATCGACCTTGATGCCGCGCTCGGCCATCATCTCCTCAAGATTTCGCAGGCTCAGATTGTAAGCCAAGTACCACCGGACGCAGAGCAGGATTACCGTGCGATCGAAATGTCTGCTCTTGAACATCCGTGTCTCCGCTGCTGTGACCATGGCCACCGTAGCTGAAACTCTGAAACAAAATGTTTGCGACGGAACCCCTGATCTATCGGCTCGGCTCAGCACACAGCCCGAGCGGTACAGGTCGGTTTCGGCTCAGGAGGGGCGAAAGAAACCGTACTGCGGAAGGTCTTGCTAGGTTTGCGGTAGACCGGAGGGCCTTCCGCTGAATGACCTTGCATTTCGGCACATTCTGCCAAACGCCTGCAGCTATGTTTGACTAATAAGGCAGATTGACAGGAACCAAGGACATGGATCGCTTCCGGCCGAAATACGTGACTTTTGATTGCCATGGCACGCTGATCAATTTCCAAATGGCGGAAGCCGCTCGGGATCTGTTCGGTCATCTTCTGGATGGGCCGCGCATGGACGAATTCATCAGAAACTTCCAAGCCTACCGCATCGATGAGGTGTTGCAGGACTGGAAGCCCTATGCCGATGTCGTTCACAACGCATTGGAGCGCACCTGCCGCCGCAACAACGTCGCATTCCGTGCCGAAGACGCTGAAGCGATCTACAACCGCATCCCGACCTGGGGACCGCATCCGGACGTCCCTGAGGGTTTGGCTAAGCTAGCCAAGGAAATTCCGCTGGTTATCCTTTCGAACTCCATGATGGCCCAAATTCCGTCGAACGTGGCAAAGCTCGGCGCGCCATTTCATGCCGTCTACACCGCTGAACAGGCGGGGGCTTATAAGCCGCACTTCAAGGCGTTCGAGTATATGTTCGACATGTTGGGATGCGGCCCAGAGGACATAACTCACGTTTCCTCGTCTTTCCGCCACGACCTGATGTCTGCCTATGATCTAGGCATCAAGAGCAAGGTCTGGGTTAATCGCGGCCATGAGCCCGCCAACCCCTATTACGAGTACACCGAAATCCGCGATGTGACGCAGCTACCCGGCGTTTTCGGGCTCTGAGGGCGCGAATGGGGCGCGGGGCTTCATGGCTGGAGCGCTCCACCTTTTGCAGCATGAAGGACACCATCTCCAACAGGCGAGGATCTTTCGAATTGGGTGCTTGTATTGATCTGGTCCCCGATAAAGAAGCAGGTCAGCGCAATAGCTCTATGGCTGCGGGGCGCGACCATCTGCCCTGCGCGGCAGCCTCAACCGAAGCCTATTTTCGCGCTGCCGCCGCAATCCTGGCGATGCGGCCGGGCTCCTCCGAACCGGACATGTCGGCGGCACTGCTAAAGCGCCACTACGGATTGGCGGGATCGATCACGACATTATCCTCCGAGGTCGAGCGCACTGATGAGGTCAACCTGTCGGACGGCCGCCAACTAATCCTGAAGACGTCGACAAGACCGGAGGCGATCGACAGCTTTCGTTTCCAAACCGCCGCCATGGCGGGATTACAAGGGGCCGCCGGCTTCGTTGCACCCGAAGTGCTCCGCACGAGCAGCGGCGCATTGATGTTTGAGCAAGAGGGGGTATGCGGGTACTTGCAGACCCGGATTGAGGGCATTCCGCTGCACCGGGCGATGTCCACTCCAGACCTGCTTTTTCGAACTGGCAGCGCTCTCGCCCGGCTGAACTTAGCCCTTGAGCAGGTCAATGTGCCTGCGGCCCACCGCCCCGTTCTTTGGCATGTCGGGTGCTGGTCGCGGTTGATGGAACTAGAGCAATACCTGCCATCCGGGAGCATTGCCGATAGCGTTCGCGTCGCGATGGCAGAGTATGCGGAGTTTGTTGAGCCACAAATCTCGAATGTGGCGTGGCAGGTCACTCATAATGATCCCAGCCCATTCAATATGATGGTGACTGGCCAGGGAATGGGTTTCATCGATTTTGGCGATGGCTGCTGGAGCCCTAGGATCCAGGATCTTGCGATCGCAGCAAGTCACGTCGCAACGGATTCGACCCTTCCTCTAGGTGGGGCCGAACATCCTATCGCCGGCTAGGCCTCTGTCATTGCACTTTCGACGCTGGAAGCAAGACTGCTCGTCGGACTGATGCGGGCGCGACAAAGCGCATTGATCTTGGTCAATTACTGGCGCTCCCACCTTTTTCCGGCCGACGCCCAGTACATCAAAAAGAACGTTGCGCGTGCCGAGCACGGCCTTTCTATCCTGGCGCCAGTTGGTGTCGCATCGGGCGAGGCGACAGTCTTGGCGGTAAGGACGACGACATTGCCGTAACGCCATTTCGGTTCGCTCGACCGGCACGGTTGCCAGAATCGTGAATTCACCAAGGTACTCTTTCAGATAGGCAGCAGCACATGTCCACAGATCTCATGCCTAATCGCTACAGACCCGGCGAATCCGACCTTCCCAGGCGCGAGTCCGAGCTAATTGCTCGCCGTGACGCAGTTCTGGGGGCCTCTTATCGGCTCCAGTACCGCCGGCCCGTGCACTTCGTGCGCGGCGAAGGCATGTGGCTCTACGATCCTGACGGGCGGGCCTATCTTGACTTCTATAATAACGTGCCGTCTCTCGGCCATTGCCACCCGGAAGTAAACGCCGCAATGGCTGAGCAGGCGGGCCGAATAAGCGCCAACACGCGCTATCTCGAGCCAAAACTTGTCGACTATGCCGAGCGGTTGGTCGATACTTTCCCAAACGAGCTCGACCGGGTAGTTTTTACTTGCACGGGGAGTGAGTCCAACGATCTGGCCCTGCGTATCGCGCGATTTATGAGCGGCAACGAAGGCGTGATCGTTTCCTCCTATGCGTATCACGGCACGAGTGCGGCTGCCGCCGCGGTTTCGCCGAACTTGGGCGACGCAGTCAAGCTCAGCCCATTCGTGCGCATGGTATCCCTACCCGGCCCGGCGGGCGTGCCGGAAGCCCAGGCTGCGGACTTCTTCGAGGCACAGATTCGTTCAGCCATTATGGATCTGAACCGTCGTGGCATGGGCATTGCGGCCCTGCTCATCGACAGTATTTTTTCCAGCGATGGTGTATGGGTAGACCCTCCTGGCTTCATTGCCAGCGGAGCTGCAGCGGTGCGGGAGGCAGGTGGCCTCGTCATTGCCGACGAAGTTCAACCGGGCTTTGGGCGAACTGGCGCTTATATGTGGGGCTTCGAGCGGCACGGGATCGTTCCGGATCTTGTTACCCTCGGCAAGCCGATGGGCAACGGATTTCCAATTGGCGCTGTCGTTGGTCGCAGAGCCCCGATGGAGCAGTTCGGTGCCACCTCTCGCTACTCGAACACGTTCGCCGGAAACACAGTTGGAATAGCGACCGCGGACGCCGTGCTAACGATCTTGCAGCGTGACCAAATCCCCCAAAAAGCGCTTGCCGTGAGCCAGCGCCTCCGAGCCGGGCTGGAGGAGATCGCAAAGCAGCATTATGAAGTTCGTGCAATCCGAAACGCCGGTCTTTTCTTTGGCGTCGACATGGGGCCTGAGGGCACACCGGCGGCAGGCTGGCGTGCGATGGCTTTGGATGTGGTCAACGCAATGCGGGATGACGGCGTACTTATCAGCACGACAGGGGCCAATGAGGATACACTTAAAGTGCGCCCTCCGCTCGTTTGCCAAGCCGAGCATGTTGACCTCTTCCTTGCATCCATGAAGCGCGCGCTCATCAAGGTCGCAGGCTAGACCGCGTACCTACGAGCAGGTGGCCGGGCCTGAGTCGAGTACCGGCCGAATGCATGCACTAGGAAGGAGATTGGCGGTGTCGGTCTTGGATCGAATGGCCGAGCATCTCGGCCGCGAAAGTTTGACCAGGGATAAGACACTATGATCCGCTTTTCAGCACCTGCTGCAAATGCTAATCATGCCGCCATGCATATTCGCCCCGCCTCATCTGCTGACACTCCCGCCGTCTGGTCGATCATCGAGCCCATGATCCGAGCGGGAGAAACCTATACGATTGATCGTAACCTGAGCCGGGCAGAGGCTCTTGCCTACTGGATGGGAGCAGACAAGGAAGTCTTCGTTGCCGAGGAAGCGGGCGCCATCCTCGGCACCTACTACATGCGTCCCAATCAGGATGGCGGTGGTCGGCATGTTTGCAACTGTGGATACGTCACAGCACCTGATGCGACGGGTAGAGGCGTCGCACGCCGTATGTGCGAACACTCAATGGTAACCGCCCGCGCCAACGGGTATCGGGCAATGCAGTTCAACTTCGTGGTGAGCACCAACCAGCGCGCCATTTCGCTATGGCAGAAAATGGGTTTTGAAGTTGTGGGCACGTTGCCCGGCGCGTTCAGGCACCCGACACATGGCTATGTTGACGCCTTCGTTATGTATCAAGCGCTATAGACGAAGTTGGCGTTCGCGACGTTGGATGACGATGCTGCAGTGTCCAACTGGACGGCCCCGTCTATTAAACTCGGCCAAAACCGGACAGACCGCATGCGGCCCCAAACAGGTTATGCCGCAAGCATACCTACACCGCCAGAAGCCGAGAAAACAATCGGAACTTGTAGCGTATTTCCGGTAGGTGTGGGGATCGACGGTATCGGTCCTCCGCTATCAATTCGTACCACCCCCGACAAAGCTCGGAAATCCTGACGTTTGCCAGCAATTGGTAGGCCATTCGCCGGACACGTGTCACCGCAATGTGACACCGTCCAACGACGAGGATTTTACCCTCATGGCAGAGGCTGCTTACATCATCAAGAAAGACGGGCGATACTGGTTTCAGAAAAGATTCGGTGCGCAGAGCGGCATCTCGCCGGGTCTGGCCAGTCATTGCCGCGTTGCACTGCGAGCGGCCGACTATCGGCAGGCCGTTTCCCGGATGCTGAAGGTCATGCGCATGGTCCAGTCATATGAAATCCAGGCCGACATAGTGGACCGCGCGAATACCTTGCTCGCGGAGATGCAGCGTTTCAATGCGACGGCCGGATGTTGGCCAGAGGGTCTTAGCAGGAGCTTTCGCAGATCGGGGGAGAAAGCCATCGGAAATTGGGTATGCAGGGCTCATTCGACATTTTGTGCTGCGTACCCGGTGCGACAGTGCTTGCACGTGGACCAGCCAGCACCAGGCGAGCCGATGGCAAAAGTGTCACGCTCCGGATGCGGACGTGTGGCGTAGGCCCCGACTTCAAAACGGGTAGGTATTATTAATGAAAACGCTGCTGCTTAAGAAGGATGAAGTAGGACGGCTAATCGGTATGACGGAAGTCATCGGCGCGGTGGAGGAGGCTTACAAAGCCTTCAGCAGTGATCAGGTGGAACAACCTGACTATATCGGGATACATCTCCCCTCTCTCCGTGGAGAAATTGACTTCAAGCTTGGCTATTGCAAAGTCAATGAAATCATCTCTATGAAAGCGCACTCTGGAGGGTTCGCCAACAACCCGGCAGAACACGGCGTGCCGAATAGCATGGGCACCATTCTCGTGTTTGATGCCAGGAGCTGTGCGTTGATCTGCATCATGGATGGAAGCTTGATCACCGGCCTTAGAACCGGGGCGTCTGGAGCCGTTTCCGTCAAAGCACTGGCGCGAAAAAACGCCAGGACAATCGCATCGATCGGCACAGGCAATCAGGCGAGAATGCAAATCCGGGCGATCAACGAGGTCATGAAGATCGGAGAGATCCACGCTTGGAGCCCCACCCCGGATACGCTTTCCAAATACAAGACGGACATCGAACGCGAATTCGGCATTCCTGTCATCGTCGCAAGCTCTAAGAAGGAAGCGGTTGAGCAGGCCGATATCTTGATTACGACGACCCGGGGAAAAGGGGAGCTTGTGGAAGCGGATTGGGTGAAGCCCGGCACACACATCGTTGCAATCGGCACAGATCAACGTGGCAAACAGGAGCTGGATCCGGAGCTCTTCAGGAACGCGAAAATCATCGTCGACTCGATCACGCAATGCACAGAAAAGGGCGAGACCTGGCACCCGCTGAATAAAAGTATCATTGCCAAAGACGACATCCATGGCGAAATCGGCGAGGTATTGTTGGGAAGGAAGCCGGGACGAGAAAGTGATGACGAAATCACGATTTTCGATTCCACGGGTATGGCCATACAAGACAATACGACAGCCAGCAAAATCTATCAGAACGCAATAGCCAATAACGTCGGTACTTTCTTTCAGTTTTTTGAGTAATGACTATGCGCAACTACCCCACCATTCAGGACATCCGTGAAGCTCAGGAACGGCTGAAACCGCACATCAGACATACGCCGTTATTGCGTGCAGAAAAAATAGAGAAAGCCGTTGGTTGTCAGCTATATCTCAAACCTGAAACCCTGCAGATTACTGGCGCCTTTAAAATTCGCGGTGCCCTGAACAAGGCCCTTTCGCTCCCAAGAGAAGAGATCGCAAACGGCATCATTGCGACGTCGTCGGGCAATCATGCCCAGGGGCTTGCTTACGCCGCCAGAATGCTCGGCGTGAAAGCGATATTGGTTCTTCCGGTCACCACACCAAAAATCAAAATCGAAAACACAAAAGCCCTCGGGGCAGAAGTCATTCTTTTCGATGGCGACACCGCTGCCAGATGGAAAAGGGTGCACGAAATCGCCGAAGAAAACAAATACGCGGCTGTTCACGCTTTTGAGGACCCCATCGTGATGGCCGGTCAAGGAACGATCGGGTGTGAAATACTGGAGGACCTAGACGATGTGGACACGGTCATTGTTCCCGTAGGCGGCGGAGGCCTTATCTCAGGAATCGCTACCGCTATCAAAGAAACGAAACCATCAGTGCGCGTTATAGGCGCAGAGCCTGCCTTGACACCGAAGTATTTTCACAGCCGGATAAGCAAGGAGCGCACATCGCTTCCCTTGAAGAACACGATTGCGGATGGCCTGAGGATAAGCGTTCCGGGTCAAAACCCATATCCGATTATCGAAAAGTATGTGGACGAGATCGTTCTCGTTGAAGACGAGCACATTATCGCGGGTATGCGTACCCTTGCCAAGGATGCGAAATTGATCGCTGAACCGGCCGCCTCGATTGGTATTGGAGCTTTGTTGGCCGGCTCTATAAAAGTCAAACCGGATGAGGAAGTTTGCGCGGTGTTAACTGGAGGGAACTGGGACTTATGCGACCTTGCTGAGATATACAATGTTGCCGAGCAAGCTTTTCCAGAACGGATTTGAAAGTTCCCTACGAATAAAAAAGTTGAACCCGTTTGTGAAAGCATTTCGATAAAGTATTCGTCAGGAGATTATTAACCGCGCTGAATAAAGCGTGGCGCGAAGGATGGCGAGAAAGGACCCGGAGAATACGACATGCGAGATGTTCGTGGGCTATCGCGAAATGCTAAGAGCCCGTCCCGAAAAGGGTTGAGTGGTCGAGGATGGCGTGCTTCCAAGAGGGTGCTGAAGCCTGACTTGGAACCGCGATGTGGACCCCGGCCACTCGGCGGCAGTATAGCCGCGACGAGTTGCGTTACGACACCGATTTGACCGATGCCGAATGGGCTCTGATCGAGCCACTTCTGCCTGAGCCCCACGCCCGCGGACGCCCCTGGCTCTGGCCCGCCCGGGAGATCCTGAACGCGATCTTCTACGTCCTGCGCGGCGGCATCGCCTGGCGGCTGTTGACCGCCGATTCGCCGCCCAGGAGCACCGTCTTCCGCCGGTTCAGCCTGTGGCGTGACACCGGCCTGCTTGAGGCCATCAACCATCTGCTGGTCATGGCGGATCGCGAGCGGGTTGGGCGGGAAGCCTCGCCCACAACTGCCGTGCTCGACAGCCCGAGTGTGAAGACACCCAGAGCGGCGGCCTCAGAGGCTATAAGGCGGGCCAGAAGGTCAAGGGCCGCAAGCGCCAGGTGATGGTCGACACCGACGGGCGCGGGCTGATCCTGGAGCCGCAGCCTGCTGATGTGCAGGACCGCGATGGCGCGCCGGTGGTCCTGCGCCTGTCGCGGGGCTCGTTCCCATTCATCGACAAAGCCTTCGCCGATAGCGGTTATGCCGGAGAGGCTCCCGCCCAGGCGATCTCGAACCGCATCAAGATCGTCAAAAAGCCGCCGGATCAGGTGGGGTTTACGGTGCATCCTCGCCGCTGGGTGGTTGAACGGTTCTTCGCGTGGATCAGCCGCAACCGACGGCTCTGGAAGGATCCGGAGGCGACGCTCACGTCAGCCCGGGCCTTCCTCTATGCCGCTTCCGTCATGCTCCTCGTCCGCCGATTGGGACGGCACTCATGACTACGGGACGGACTCTTACGCAATTGCCTCAGACTTTATAATCCAAAGCACTTCCGTCTTCGAGGTAGACAGATTCCTAAAAGAATGTGGGATAGCTCCATCAAACTGGAAACTATCGCCAGGTTCAAGCTCAAACGTACTTGTCCCAACTGTCAGTTCGAAGCGACCACTTACTACAACGCCAGCTTTCTCTCCATTGCGCATCCAGGGCTCCGAGCCCGAGTTTCCCTCTGGGCTTAAGATCAACATCAGCAATTCCAGGTCAGACGTGCGCACTGGGGATAGCAGTTCCTTAATCAGCCCGATATTCTTGAACTCCATCTGAATTCTGTCGGCTCTGCGGACAATGGTCGAAGAACCTATATCGTGCCCTGAACCGAACTTCTGAAAGAGATCGCCAAGCTCTACTCCAAGTGCACGACTGATCCGCCCCAATGTATTCAGAGAGGGAGTAGCTTGGCCGCGCTCAATGTGACTAAGCATAGCAACAGAGACTTTCGACACCTGTGAAAGCTCCGCCAAAGAAAGCTTCTTCATTGCACGGAGCTGACGAAGCCGAGCGCCAAATTCCGCCAATGGGAACGGGTCATCATTGTCATCGGTCGGCACGAGTGACATCGTGTTCTGCATCTTCTCAAACCATGCGTCGTCGGAGTCCCTGTTGCAGGGCAATAGCACAAAGCGGCACATTCTGAAATAACAGAGCACCCACAAAATTCAAGCTGATGATAATCAGGCGCGCTTCAGTCGCAACGTCTCAATTGATAACCGACGTCGAATGATCGATATATTGATGCATTAACCACTCCGGCGAACATGCAACTCTGCTCTTGAATTTAGCTTCCTGTTCTCTCTTACGACAAGCAGAGAGCATCAAAATTACGTTTTTTGATGTCAGGACTGCACGCACTATCCCGACGAACGTCTAATCGACCCGACCATCGCGGGTATATTGACCTTACAAATTTAGCATTCATTATCATCACATGAAACAGCCAGCTTATTGCAGGATTGTTTGTTGGATTGAAGCAAGCGTCCTAGGCACACGCGTAAAGCTGAAGGAGAGGAGCAGTTTCGCTGGCCGTCTCAAGAAAAGCACAAGCTGGAAAAGTGCAACTCTTGCGCAGTGACAAGTATGTTACGAGGACCAGATGGCCGAAAATCACGCCACTCACAGGGCGATGCGTTTAGGGGTCGAAGTTGGTGGTACGTTCACCGACCTGATTGCGATCCAAGGCGGGGATGTGCGTCTCCTCAAGGTGCCGAGCACTCCATCGGAGCCGGAAAAAGCGGTCCTAAACGCGATTGACGCTCTTGGTGTGTCGCTCAAAGACATCTCCGAGTTCGTCCATGGCTCAACAGTGGCAACGAATACAATTCTTGAGCGCAAAGGCTTCCGGACAGCCTTCGTCACGACGGCGGGATTTCGAGATATTCTTGAAATCCAAAGGCATGATCGCCGCAATATCTACGACATCAACTACCAAAAGCCCGAGCCGGTCATTCTTCGTGAAGACTGCTTCGAAGTTGTGGAGCGCCTGGACGGGCGCGGAAGCGTTATTATCCCCCTCGATGAGAGTGGAGTAAAGACCACTCTCATCGAACTCCTGCGCACGAGAGAGTACGTCTCGGTTGCGGTGTGCCTCCTGAATGCTTATGAGAACCCCGAGCATGAAAGGCGTGTAGCTAAGCTAATCCGAGACTCTCTCCCGGATGTTCGTGTTACCTGCTCCTCCGACATAATTCGGGAGTTCCGCGAATATGAGCGCGCCTCCACGACTGTTCTCTCGGCCTATGTACAGCCAGTCATCGACCGATATCTGGGGCGGCTTGAAAAGGGGTTGGCCGATCGCGGGTTTGCAGGGTCTCTCAGCATCATGCAGTCGAATGGGGGGCGTATCCCATCTGAAGGGATGCGCCGCAGCTGTATATCGGCCTTTCTTTCGGGGCCTGCGGCGGGGGTCGTTGGAGCTGCACGCCAAGCGGCGCGCTCTGGGTTCGATGATCTGATAACATTCGACATGGGCGGAACATCAAGCGATGTTTGCCTTATCGCTTCAGGACATGTCGAGACGTCAGTTCAGTCAGAGGTTGATGGCCTCCCAATTCGGTATCCGATGGTGGACATAACCACAATTGGCGCAGGCGGCGGAAGCATCATCTGGGTTGATGACGGAGGAATGTTGCGCGTAGGGCCGCGCAGCGCAGGCGCAAACCCGGGGCCAGCCTGCTACGGTCGAGGTGGAACTCTCCCGACGGTGACGGACGCCCATGTAGTCTGCGGAACACTCCAGCCCAATACATTTTTGGGTGGGCGGATGACCCTGGACCCTGACGCCGCCGGGGCGGCATTCGGTGCTCTTGCTGATAAACTGAACTCGACGCCGGACGATGTGGCGGACAGTGCCTTGTCGCTTGCGGCAGCCAATATCGTACGAGCAATCCAAGCAGTGTCTACCGAACGTGGTCGCGATCCACGCGACTTCGCATTAATGCCTTTTGGAGGTGCAGGTCCTTTATGCGCTACTGAGATCGCGGATGAACTCGGTATAAGGCGGATCGTCATTCCGCCTAACCCAGGCGTCATATCAGCCTTTGGATTGTTAGCCGCCGATCATGTAATGATTGATGTAGCTTCACATCAGGCGGTGTTGCATGACGATATGATAGGCGGGTTTCGGGACCAAATTGACCTTATGGTTGCGAAGGGCAGATCCGAATGCGAGAGCCTTGGCTTAACAGGCGAGGTCGTCAACAAAATTCTACTTGATATGCGCTTCTCGGGCCAAGCCTTCGAGTTGCAAGTTCCTTTCACCCTCGAAGAATTCTTCGCAATGGACGCCCAAGGTCTGAACGAACGCTTCCGCGAAACGTACAATGCAGTGTTCATGCTCCGTGCTCCCGGAGCCCGGCCCGTTGAGATCGTTGCAATTCGTTTAGTGACTTCCGTACCAAACAACGCAGTTCCGCATCTGCGGTGGGCGAGCACAGTCTCTCGGGACCGTCGAAGTGTCCAAGTGCGACGCCACGGCGTTGTACACGATTGCCAAGAGATAGTCGTTGATCAACTCGTTGTGGGTGAGCCGCTCAAGGGACCTGCATTGATCGTCAGTGACACCAGCAGCATCTTCGCTGAACCAGGATGGTCGGTTGTGCGCGACGAAGCGGAAAATCTTGTCCTGAGTAAGGTGGACCTATGAACGTTTCAAAGGCAGATTTTGCGATCATCAGCCAAAATCTCCTTGCTATCCCTCGGGAGATGGGGGCCAAGCTGATCCAGTCGTCATTTTCAACGATTGTGAGGGAAGCAAGGGACTGTTCGGCTGCAATACTAGATGCGGAAGGCAGAGTGATCGCGCAGGTCGATCAAATCCCTATCCTGCTTGGATCAATGTCGTCCACGTTCCGCTGGTCATTGGAGTATCTGGGTGATGATCCCGTACAGGAAGATGAGTTTGTAATAACGAATGATCCTTATTCTGGAGGCCAACATCTTCAGGATGTTTTCATCTTCTGCCCAGTCTACTACGAAGGTCGACTTGTTGCTTACACAGCGACAGTTGCGCATCACCTTGACATAGGTGGTGGTAGCGCAGGGATTAGTGCAAGTGCAACGGACGTCTATGGAGAAGGCCTTCGAATCCCGCCGATTAAACTAAACTTCAATCGTGACTGGAATGGCGGCGCGTTCGAGCGGTTGGTAAAAGCAAATGTTCGTGTGCCTGACCTGACATTGGGTGACTTTGATGCTCAGTTCGCCGCCAACGCTGTGGGCAAGAGGCGTTTCCTCGATCTCATTGCACGACATGGCGTAGACAAGGTTGAAGCGGTTGGTGTGGAAACACTCAACTACGCAGAACGAATGATGCGCGCGGCCATCAGGCGTATTCCGGATGGCGTCTATGTGGGGGAAGATTTTCTCGACGACGACGGCATCGGGAATGAACCTGTACCTATTCGCGTTACAGTCACTGTAAAGGGCGATGAAATCGACGTCGATTTTGCAGGAACGGCTCAACAGGTGCGCTGTAACCTTAATTCTCCATATGCAGCCACGGTCTCCACGGTTCTATGCTGTCTTAAAGCAATTCTCACAGGGGCGGATGTTCCATTCAATCAGGGCGGGTCTCGCCCAGTATCGATCCAGATCCCTCAAGGCACAGTCTTGAACCCTCGACCACCTGCTGCAGTTCGCGCCCGACTTGAGGCCTGTTATCGCGCGTACAACGCAATCATGATGGCGCTGTCCGAGGTCCTGCCGGATAAGGTCGCCGCTCCAGGCTTTGACACTCTCACGGTCGGATCTCTGTCGCGGCTAAACGGGGACAAGTATTCCGTCTATCTTGAAGTGTTCGGCGGCGGGAACGGGGCGACACAATCATCTGACGGTTGCAGCGCTGTGGACTCTCCGTTGTCGAACTGCACGAATACGCCAGTGGAGACCGCGGACAGGAACTACGATTACTTCCGGGTTGTTCGGTATGAACTTGTCCCTGACAGCTGTGGCCACGGAGCTAAGAGAGGCGGTTTGGGATTCATCAAGGAGTATGAAGTGCTTTCAGCTGGTGTGAGCCTCGCTCTCTATGGTGATCGGTTCCGCCTAGCGCCGCGGGGACTTGCTGGTGGAATGTCGGGTTCAACAGGCGCCTGCTACGTCACACGAGGTGCCGACATCATCCACGTTGGGTCAAAGGGCTCGCTGGCATTGGAACCGGGCGACCGCGTCGTATTCCGTCTCGGTGGAGGAGGAGGCTATGGCAACCCGATACATCGCAACCGACAAAGCATTGAAGCTGACGTACAGGCTGGCTTGATTACGAGACCAGTTGCGGAGGCGGTTTACGGATATCAGGCCCCGTAGGGTCAGAAAAAGGAGCAGCAAGATGAGTGCCTCAAAGGTTACCATAACGGCACTAGGACTTTTCGCATCTACAGTTGGTGCTGCACATGCGGAAATAACAAACAACCTGATCAAGATTGGTATTCTTAATGACCAATCGAGCGTTTATGCGGATGCCGCAGGACCTGGTTCTGTGGTCGCAGCTAAGTTGGCTGTCGAGGACATGGGCGGTAATATCAACGGGAGTCCCATCGAGGTCATCTTCGCAGATCATCAAAACAAACCTGACATCGGTGCTCAGATTGCCAGACGCTGGTATCAAACCGACAACGTTGACGTGATCGTTGATTATGGGAACTCGGCGGTCGCGTTAGCGGTGCAGGTCCTGACTAAGGAATTTAAGAAAGTATCACTGCCAACCTCCGTAGGTGCGCGGCGCATTACAGGAGATTCCTGCTCACCATATACGGTACATTGGACTTATGACAGCTATGCGTTGGCCAGCACAACGGCGCAAACTGTTACCGCCAATGGTGGAAATAAGTGGTACTTTGTGACTGTCGATTATGCGCTAGGCCACTCCCTTGAGGAAGACGCAACTGAGATTGTAAAGAAAAATGGAGGACAGGTTCTCGGGGCCGCACGTCACCCATTGGGTACGACGGATTTCTCATCCTTCCTGCTCACTGCCCAAGGGTCCGGGGCGAATGTGCTTGGGCTCGCGAACAACGGCGGCGACGCCATCAATGCAATCAAACAAGCCCGTGAGTTCAGACTACCTGAGCAGGGCGTCAAACTAGCAGGTTTGTTTCTGAACTTCTCCGACATCCAGGCGATTGGCCTCGAACTGGCGCAGGATATCCTCATTGCACAAGCCTTCTACTGGGATCAGGATGACGCTAGCAGAGCATTCTCTCAACGTTTCGAGAAAATTCATGGTGCTAAGCCTACGATGACACAGGCGGGAGTTTACTCCGCCGTACTGCATTACCTCAGGGCCATAAAGGCAACAGGCTCCGACGATGCCAAGATAGTTGTCGATAAGATGAAGGCGACACCCGTTGACGATTTCTTTGCTAAGGGCGGACGGATCCGAGAGGATGGCCGGACAATGTTTGACATGTCGCTGTACCGGATCAAATCTCCGGGGCAGTCTAAATATCCGGGTGACTATCTAGAACTCATTCGGACGGTTCCTGGCGAGCAGGTGTACTTCCCGATTGAGCGCAGCGAGTGCGACTTTATCAAGAACAAATGAATTAGAAAACTCTTAGTCGTTAATCCAGTCAGCAAGGCGATGCACTCATGACAGGGACTGCTGGCTGATGTTCGGAGAGCATTGATGAGCATTCAACGGATTCAACCCAACAGCCGTCTGAGCCGGGCTCTAGTGTATGATGGACGCGTGTACGTTACTGGTCAGGTCGCCCGAAATAGGGTGCAGGATGTGTTCGCTCAAACAACAGAGGTTCTGGGCCTAATCGACGAACTTCTGGAAGAGTCTGGCTCCGACAAGAACCATATCTTGTTCGCTCAAATATGGTTGCGGAATATCGAGGCAGATTTTGCACAAATGAATGCCGCGTGGGAGGCATGGATAGAAGATGGTCATGTGCCCGCACGGGCGACTGTCGAGGCGAAGCTGGCCGCACCTGATATCCTAGTTGAGATTGCTGTCACGGCTGCGACCGTCAAGGAGTGAAGGTTTGGGACGCGCTCGTAGAGATCCGGCCATTCACGGCATTCATGACCATCTGGTTGCGTTCTGGACACCAAGCATGCGGGCTGCACTTCTCGCGCATGTCAACCATGGCAGCCCAGAACTTGACCGGCTCGTGACGAAGGCGCTGCTGGGTTTTGCGGGGGGCAAGAGCCCGATCAAGAAGGCGATCGCAGATCCGGAGCAGGTTGGCGAACTGGAGAGCGACGCAGGCTAAAAATCTTGGCGCATGTGTCGATAAAGGCCCTGGTTCGTGTGAGCACCCAGACATTCAAGTTCTAAAATGGTTGTTCTGAGAAATCGATGATAGGCCGATGGCTGTATATGTCGCAAATTTGGAGCTGGGGCGCAAAGTCGGCCGAGATCCCGTCATAAGTTCAAGCAACAAGCCGATCAAACTGCTCCGCCAAGGAAGGCAGGGGATTGCAGGCATACTGCGCCTGTCCCTTCCGCAACATGTGGATCATCTCGATGCCACCGAGGATCGCCCGAGCACTTTTCACTGATTTGAATCCGAGCATTGGACGATTCCGCCGTTTGACAGCACGATGGTCCTGCTCGATGCGATTGTTGAGGTAAGCGCTTTGTCGAATCCTGATCGGCTTAAGCGGGCAGTTTGATGGATCCCGCAAACGGTTCTCGGTATCGCATGACAGAATTGCTTCATAGTTGGTTTGGCTGCCGTCAATGACAATCCGCTCGGGTCTACCATGCCGCTTGAGCGCCTTGCGCAAGAAGCGTTTGGCAGCCGTGAGATTACGGCGCTCGCTGAACCAGAACTCGATTGTGTCGCCATCGCTGTCGATGGCGCGATAAAGATACATCCATCGTCCGCGCACTTTGACATTCGTCTGATCGATGTGCCACTTCCGGCTGACGGCTCGCTTCCGTCGGTTAAACTGCTCCAGCAGAAGCGGAGCGTAGTGGACGGTCCAACGGTGAATGGTGGCGTGATCTACCGCCACGCCCCGCTCGGCCATCATCTCGTCCAGATTGCGCAGGCTCAGGCCATAAGCCAGATACCACCGGACGCACAGCAGGATCACTGAGCGATCGAAATGACGGCCTTTGAACATCATGCACCTCCGGAGTTGACCGAAGGCAGAGGCCGAACTGAGTTACCGACAGGTTTCCGACAATTCCTATCGACAGTGGCTTGGCGGTGATCCCGAAATCCGTTACGCTGGAGCGCATTCGGGAGAACATAGATATCTTCAATTTCAAGCTCTCTCCGGACGATCTCGCGCGGACCGGCGAGCTTGACAGAAGCGACGGGCGCGTTGGAGCGCACCCCGATCAGTTCCGTCCATGAGGGATCCGTCCTGGGAGCAGATGTGAGCCGAAGAGGCGGACCGATCCTCCCAAAAACCTGATGCTACAAGCCGCTCCAGCCGTTCCGCGACAGAGGCCTGCGGCTTCCTGGCATGCTGGATTCTGTGTTCGTGGATCATGTTCGCCGTCGCGACATCGCAAATAGAGCGCATGGGCACAGCGGAATCAGGTGCGATCCAGATGATATCCTTCGGTCATCCTGCGCCTCCGATGATTGCCAGAGGCGCAGGTCGAACTGAGTTACTAGGAGCTAAGGCAGCTCCTTTTGGGGCAGATGCCGCGCCTCAATCAAAGAAGTCCTGGTCATCGTCGAAGAGATATTCCTTGGCCCGCTCGGGAATGATCTCGACTCCCATACCTGGCCGATCGAGGACGTCGATCATACCGTTGCGGACGATCGGGTCGGGCAATCCCTCTACGATGTCGCTCCACCAGTCGGGATCGGCGGTTGTATATTCGAAGGCGATAAAATTGTTGGGAAGGGTTGCGCAAACCTGGATCAGGGCAGCGAGCCCAAGAAGACCGTTCGCCGTGCCATGCGGAGCGATCGTTATGCCGTGAAGATCGGCATATTCGGCAATCCATTTGAGCTCCGCGATGCCACCCACATCGGCCGGATCCGGTCCGATTACATGCACGGCATTGGTCTCGACGAGTTCCTTGAAGTTCTGCCGCAGATAGATCTGCTCCCCGGTATGGATGGGAACGCGGGACATCCGCGTCAGCTCACGATATACACCGGCATTGACCCAAGGCGTGTAGTCACCCGACAGAGTATCCTCGATCCAGAGGAGGTTGTAAGGCTCGAGGAGATGCGCAAGACGGATGGCATCGTTCAGCATCCAGCCTGGGCCGCAATCGAGCGCCAAGCCGACCTCGTTTCCTGTCACTTCCTTCATGGCGGCGACGCATTCGACCAGATGCTTCAGGCCCTTCTCTGTAACCGGGCCTCGGTCGAGAGCTCCATGATAAGGACTGCGGTTGGGCTCCCCATAGTAGAAGTCGGGCACCTCGCGCTTCATGGGCGAGTGGAAGCCGATCGGCTGCTTGATGATGGTGAAGCCCTCGGGAAGCGCCATCATCCGCCGCATGTCGGCGGCATAATCCTCCGGCCTGTAGCCGTCGAGAGGGAAACGGATCGAACCGTTATAGACACGGACCTTGTCACGAACCTTTCCGCCGAGAAGCTTGTGAACCGGTAGACTCGCAGCCTTTCCCGCGACATCCCACAAGGCCATTTCGATGGCGCTCACGGCTGCGCCCCATGGCTTGAACCCACCGCGCTGTCTGATCTTCAGCATCACCCTCTCGACGAGCGTGGGATCTTCGCCGATCAATGCGTCACGAAATGTGAGGATATGAGGCTTCAGGTAGTGCTTCCACGTTTCAGCCTGCCCATAGCCGGAGATGCCTTCATCCGTCACGATCCGCACAACCGGACTCTTGCCGATGACGGCGCATTTGAGATTGACGATTTTCATGCATTTTTCCTGACAGCTATTCCGGCATAGCATTCGTGATGGCGCGGGCGGCCTCGATGGCCGCGATCCGGATCTCTTCCATGCGGCTTGGCTCGGCGCCCGCAAGGAAAGGCACGCTCACGGCAGCAGCAAGCTTTCCCTGCTTGAAAAAAACCGGAGCCGCGAAAGCGCAGATGCTTGGTGCACTCTCACCCTTGTCCTGTGCCCAGCCGAGTCTTCTGATCCGAGCCAATTCCGCGCGCAGGCGCTTTGGATCGGTGACCGTCTTGCTGGTGTAAGCGGGAAGAGGCTGGGCGAGCCATTGATTCAAGACATCTGGCTCCAGGTACGACAGCAGCAGCTTGCTTCCGGCACTCGCATGAATCGGCATGCGCTGACCCGGCTGGACCGTCAGAGCATATTCCCGCCGTCCCTGCGCAGCGGCGACAACGATGATGCCTTCATCATCGATGACACTGAGCTTGACGCCTTCACCGAGTTCGGACGCAAGCCTCTCCAGGAAGGGCTGGCTGAACGCCGCAATATCGAAGTGATTCGCTCGCGAGGCGACATGAGAGGCCAAGGCCAGAAGACGGCGGCCGAGGCTGTAGGCCCCGGTCTTATCGCGATACACGATATCATGCCGCTGCAGCGTATTGAGAATGCGATAGACCCCGGTGCGCGGCAGATCAAGCAGATCGGCAATTTCTCTGATTGTCAAACCGGGGCCGCTGTTGTGCTCAAGCGCCACCAGGATTTGCATCATTCGATCGATCGCAGGGATCGTGTGTTTGTTTTCCACGTCCTGCGTTATCTCGTCCATCATCACCCGGACCCGCTATTGACAAGTGCATGCCGACGACTACCATACATATTTGAACTTTAAAAGTTCATATTTGAATAATTACGCTTGAATCGTCAGCGGCGGAGGAAACAAGGGATGGAGCAGGGTTGTCGCTCTGAATTTCCAACGAAGGCGTGGGACATGTCGGCCGGGGTGATGCTGCCATGCTGACCGTTTCATCGATCGCCCATGTGGCCATTCGCGTGAAGGACATCACGCGGACTCTCGATTTCTACACGAACAAGCTCGGCTTCACGGAGATGATGCGACTTGATCGGGATGGACGGCTCTGGCTCGTCTATCTCAGGATCACGGACGATCAGTTCCTGGAAGTCTTCCCCGAGGGGGAGGGAGAGCGGGCCGCGGAGCGGGAGGCTGTCGGTTACAATCACATGTGCCTGTCCGTCCCCGACATCGATCAGACCTTGCGTGAGCTGGAGGCAAGCGGGATTCCGCTGATCCGTCCCAAGGCCTTGGGCGCGGACGGCAACTGGCAGGCTTGGATCGAAGATCCCGATGGTCATCGGATCGAGCTCATGCAGATGGCGCCCGAAAGCATGCAGGCCGCCGCCATCGCGCGTCTCAAGCGCGCTTGAACCGGCACGGCGCCGATCGTCCGTTGACGAACTCGGCGCATGATGCAGGCGGCGAAAAGACTGCCTGCTCTCATCTGAGTGCCGGACGCTCGTGTGATTGCACGAGGTTTGCAGGCATCATGCCGCAAGTGTGTAAGTCGTAGACCAAAAAGATTGATCAACGTCCGTTCGGCTTAGCAAAAATACATGAAGCCCGCCTTGCTTCGAGAGCCGCGCGACAGACCGAGTTGGAGGAAACCGAATGAAGATCGTCGCACAGAAGGTATTCGTCGCAAACGTCTCGCGCACGAACTTCGTGTTCGTCAAACTCTATACGGATGAAGGCATCGAGGGGATCGGAGAAGCCACCTTGGAGTGGAAGACCAAGACCGTCGTTGCCGCTCTGGAGGAGCTGGAGCGCGTGCTCGTCGGCCGTGATCCGTTTGCGGTGGATGCCATCATCGAGCAGCTCCACCGGGACAGCTACTGGCGCACCGGCGCGGTCTTCCGCACGGCTCTCGGCGCCATCGAGGCGGCTCTTCTGGACATCAAGGGCAAGGCCCTGGGCGTGCCGGTCTTCGAGCTGCTTGGAGGCAAGTTCCGGGATCGGGTGGCATGCTATGCGAACCACTGGTTCTTCGGTTCCGAGACGCCCGAGCAATATGCGGCCAACGCCCGCAATGCCGTTGCCATGGGATATCGGGCCCTCAAGTGGGACCCGTTCGGTGCCGCCGACCTGGAAATGGACCGGCAGCAGCGCCGCACGACGATCGAGATCGTGGAGGCGGTGCGTGATGCCGTCGGACCCGATGTCAACCTGATGCTCGACGTTCATGGCCGGCTGAATGTCCCCACGGCCATCGCCATGTGCAAGGCTCTCGAGCGGTACGACCTGACTTGGATCGAGGAGCCGACGCCGCCGGAAAGCATCGATGCCCTGGCCGAAGTCCGTGCCAACAGTCCAATTCCGATCGCAGCCGGCGAGCGCTGGTTCGAGCCTTCCCGGTTCATCGAGGCCCTGAACAAAAAGGCCGTCGATATCCTTCAGCCGGATGTCTCTCATGCGGGCGGCCTCGGCGAGACGAAACGGATCGCGCATCTGGCGCATAGCCACTTGATACCGGTCGCGCCGCATAATCCGGTGGGGCCCGTCATGAATGCCATGACACTCCATATGTCGGTCGCGATCCCGAACTTCTCGGTCTTCGAGACGGTCTCCGTGGACGTTCCATGGCGCAAGGAGCTGGTGCGCGAGACCCTGCAGTTCGAGGATGGATACATTCTCGCGCCGACGGCTCCCGGCCTCGGTGTCGAGCTGATCGAGGAGGCATGCGCACGGTTTCCTTATGCCGACCATGACGTGCCGCTGTTCGATGGAACCATCAACACGCGCGGAATCGCCACCGGTGCGAAGACGTTCTGAGAAGAGGTAGACAGCCTGGGTTTTGTTGAAGCAGGACGATTCCGGGAATCGCGATGACTGAAAGGTTGCTGATCAGGAACGGACGCCTTCTCGATCCTTCTTCCGGACGCGACGAAATCATGGATGTCGAGATCTCCGACGGCAGGATCACGGGGTTGGCCCCTGGTCTCGATGCAAACGGGCATCGCGTCATCGACACGACGGGCGCTCTTGTCGTACCGGGTCTGGTGGATCTGCACACCCATGCCTATTGGGGCGGCACGTTGCTCGGCGTGAATGCCGACAAGGTCGGTCCACGCAGCGGCGTGACAACATGGGTTGATTGCGGATCGAGTGGGGCGGCAACCTTCGAGGGGTTCTTCCATCATGTGATCAAGCCGAGCAGGCTGCGGATCATTCCCTTCATCAACCTGTCCTATATCGGTCTCGCCCAGGCTGGCAATTTGAGCATCGATGTTGGCGAACTGTTCGATTGGCGGTTCGCCGATCTTCGCGAGCTGAGACGCATCAAGGCGGAATTCGGACCCGTCATCGCAGGCCTAAAGCTGCGGGCCAGCAATAATGCCTGTGGCGCAAACGGCCCTGTCGTGCTGCCGCTCGCGCGGGAAGCGGCGGACCTTCTCGAAGTGCCGCTGATGATCCATATCGGAGCCGCTCCGCCGACGATCGATGAAGTTCTTCCTTATCAAGGCCGGCGATATTCTGACCCATGTCTACAATCCGTCGGTCGGTGGATGCGTCCTCGACGAGCGCATGCGCCTGCGGCCGTCGGTGCGCGAGGCGATCGCCCGGGGCGTCAAGATGGATGTGGGGCATGGCGGCGCGAGCTTCTCGTTCGAGGTTGCAAGGGCCGCCATCGAACAGGGCCTGCTTCCGGATGCCATCAGCACGGATATTCACGCGCACAACATCAACGGCGTCGTCAAAGATCTTCCCCACGTCATGGCCAAATTCATATCGCTCGGCTTTTCTCTGGAGCAAGTGCTCAGGCTGACGACATGCTCCGCGGCCGATATTCTCGGGCGACCGGACCTTGGCAGGATTGAGCTCGGAGGGGAGGCGGATCTGGCCGTGTTCGACGTCCGGCATGATCCCGTCCAGGTCTACGACTCTCTCGGCGCAAGCAGGGAAGCGACAACCACACTGGAGTGCACGCTGACGCTGTGTAAAGGACGGATCGTCAACACGTTCGATGATGGGCGGGCTGAGGGCCGGACATACTCATAGGGAAGGGCAGGGAACGCCGAGATTGCATCGATCGGCAGTATTCGCGGTCTCTGATGCCCCAGCGGTGAAGTAACCCAAGATAATCGGTTGACATCCATCGCACTTGGCCCATACCTTTAGGTAAATTGAATTGGCCCTGTTCAAATATGAACACAACGAGAAGCCAATCAGCTGGACCATCCAGTTCGCCGCCGCATCCGCAGAATGATGCGGAGTGGGTTCTTAAGGGAGGAGTGAGAATGAAAAAATCGAAGCGTTCCGTTTTTCTTCTAGCGGCTTCCATGCTGGCGCTCTCGGCCGGCAGCTGCCTTGCCGGTGACGTGGTGTGGTGGACGCCCAATTGGGGCGAGGCACGGGCCCGTGACTTGGCCGACAAGTTCATGAAGGCGAACCCGGACACCAAGATAAAGATCGAGGTGACGACGTCCGACGGGTTGCCACAGCGCGTCCTGACCACACTGCAATCGGGTGCTGCGCCGGATATCATCGAGGTGCAGCACGGGTGGGTGAACGGATATGCCCAAAACAACCTCATCATCCCGCTCGATGACACACTGCAGGACCGGAGCGATTATGTTCCCGCCGCGCTCGATTACGTCACCTGGAATGGGAAGCTCTGGGCGATCCCCTACCGCATCGAAACGCTCGCGGTGATCTACAACAAGGGCCATTTCAAGGAAGCGGGGCTCGACCCCGAGAAGCCGCCGCAGACCTGGGACGAGTTCGTGAAAGCCGCGACCGCTCTGACCCGTGAGGGACGGTTCGGCTTTGCGATCACGGGTGGCGGCGAAGTCGGCAACACGATCTTCCGTTCGCTGCCCTTTATCTGGATGAATGGCGGAGACATCATCTCGAAGGATGCCAAGGCGGCCCTCGTCAACAAGCCCGAGGCTGTTGAAGCGGTGAAGTTCTATACGGACTTCTACAAGAAGAAGATTTCTCCATCATCGACGCTGGAGAATGACGGCATCGCCAATCGGCGTCTCTTCATCGCTGAAAAGGTATCGATGTACCAGGCCGGTCAATTCGATCTTGCTTCGATCAAAAAGGAAAATCCGAAGATCGACATTGGCGTGATGCAAATTCCCCATCCGAACGGCAAGGATACGGCAGCTATTCTGGGCGGCTGGAGCTTCATCGTCCCGAAGAGCGCGAAGAATCCGGCAGAGGCAAAGAAGTTCATCCAGTTCCTGAACACGTCGGAGAACCAGGGCTATTTCACGGATACGTTCCCGGCTCGCATTTCGTCGATGAAGCTGCCTCGCTTCGATGATCCGATCCTTGCAGGCTTCAAGGCAATGCTGCCTTATGGACGTCCTGCACCAAGCCATAAGAACTGGGTCCAGATCACGCAGGCCTACTTCAATAACATCCAAGGCATCATGCTCGGCAAGGAGGAGCCGCAGGAGGCTATGGACAACGCGGCCGACGATATCCAGTCCCTGCTCGACGAGTAATTCTCACGAGCCCGAGCTCCAGGATCCAGCGGCGTCACGCCGCTGGAAACTCCCTTCTGCTATCCGAGGACGGTCTCATGTCTCGTCAATCGACAGGCTATTGGTTCATTTTGCCTGCATTGGTGGTCTTGGCGATGCTGATTGCGTATCCCGTCGCCTATACGGGTCTGCTCAGCGTCACTGACAGCCAGTCCAATTTCGTCGGCGTCAAGAACTTCGCCACCGTTCTCCGCTCCCGCACCACGCCCCAGGCGTTCTGGAATACGCTCTACTGGGTCGGCGGCTCCATCGTCTTCCAGGTCCTGCTCGGGACCGCAACCGCGATCCTGCTCAACCAGCGCTTTCCCGGCCGCTCCGTCGTGCGCTCGATCGCCCTCATTCCCTGGGTCATCCCCAGCATCGTCGCGGCCACCACATTTGCGTGGATGTTCCACACCGAGTTCGGCATCATCAACTACATGATGACCGCGCCCGGGCTGATCGAGCATCCTATCGGCTGGCTCACCAACCGCGACACCGTCATGCCGGTGCTCATCGCCATCAATGTCTGGAAGCTTTTCCCGTTCGTCGCCGTCATGGTGCTGGCCGGCCTCCAGTCCATTCCCAAGGAGCTCTATGAGGCCGCGCGCGTCGACGGCGCCAACTTCTGGGAGGAGGTGCGCCACATCATGCTGCCGCAGGTGCGACCAGTCCTGGTTGCGGTGACGCTGCTTCTGGTGATCTGGGGGCTCAACTCCATCACCATCATCTATGCCATCACCCGCGGCGGCCCGGCCAACAGCACCCTGATCACGCCGATCCAGATTTTCCGCATCGCTTTCGAGAACGTGCAGTTCAACCAAGCCGCAGCCTTGTCCGGGATGTTCTTCGCCGTCGCGATCCTGATCGTGTTCTTCTACATCAAGGCACTCGCTGCAGCCCCAGGAGAGGCGCGATGACCACGAATGCTCACGTGCTGCCGCCCAAGCAGGCCGCTGCAGCGGAAAACACGCCGTCGTCCGGGAAAAAGGCCGGCAAGTTGGAACGTACCGGGCTTGGCACCCCCTTCGTCGTCATCGGCTGCATCCTGCTGGTGGTGATCTGCCTCTTTCCCTTCTGGTGGATGAGCATCTCGTCCATCAAGACCCTGCGCGAGCTCTATACCGTTCCCCCGATCTGGTGGCCGGCGGCGCCCACCTGGGACAACTACCACAAGGTTCTCTTTGAATCGAACATCCCGCGCTACTTCCTCAACAGCGTGATCATCTCGGTTGGGTCCACCGGGCTGGCGCTGTGCCTGGCCGTGTTTGCGTCTTACGGGTTCGCCCGGTTCGACTTCAAGGGCAAGCCGCTCTTCCAGGCCTTCGTGCTCGTCGGTCAGCTGCTGCCCACCGCGGCCATCATCGTGCCGCTGTTCGTGACGCTGCGCGTGTTAGGGCTGGTGAACACCTACTGGGGGCTGATCCTGGTCTACATGATCATCACGCTGCCGCTCTCGGTATGGATGCTGACCAGCTACTTCAAGGCGATCCCGGTCGAACTCGATGAGGCGGCGATCATCGACGGTGCCTCCCGCGTGGGCGTGCTGTTCCGCATCACGCTTCCTCTGTCGACGCCCGGGATCGTGGCGGTGGTGGTGTACTCGTTCGTGACCACCTGGAACGAGTTCATCTTCGCGCTGTGCTTCGCCAGCGACTCGTCGGTCAAGACGCTGCCGATCGGGCTGGCGGAGTTCTCGACGGAGTTCAACACGGATTGGGGTGCGGTAATGGCGGCATCCGTTGTCATGACGCTGCCGATCGCGCTTTTGTTTCTGTCGATGCAGCGCCTGTTCGTGGGCGGCCTGACTGCCGGAGCCACCAAAGGATGAGGAGCAACCCATGACAAGCATTGCAAACTCCATCCCGACCATCGGTCTCGGGACGTTCGGAAGAACCGGAGATGCCGGGATGGCAAGCATCCTGGCGGCCTTCGAGATCGGCTACAGGCATATCGATACGGCTCAGAGTTACAACACCGAGGAGCCTGTCGGCGAAGCCTTTCGCCGGTCGGGGCTGCCCAGGGAACAGGTCTTCATCACGACGAAGGTTGCCGACACGAAGCTCGACAAGGCGAGCTTCATGCCAAGTGTCGAAAGGAGCCTGGAGGCGCTCGGCTTCGACCATGTCGATCTACTTCTCATCCACTGGCCATCCCAGAACAATGCGGTGCCCTTCGAGGACTACATGACCGAGCTCAAGAGGGCGCAGGATCTCGGTCATACCCGCTTCATCGGCGTCTCGAACTTTCCTATCGCACGGTTGGAGCAGACACGGGCGCTTCTCGGGGAAGGGGCAATCGTCACCAACCAGGTGGAAATTCACCCTTATCTGCAGGCGCCGCGGCTATCGAGCTATGCGCGCTCGATCGGCCTTCCTCTTACGGCATACCAGCCTCTCGCACAAGGGGATGTGAGATCCGACCCTGTCTTGTCGAGCATTGCAGAGCGTCATGGGGTCACCCCGGCTGCAATCGCCCTCGCTTTCCTAATGGCAGAAGGCCATGCCGTCATTCCGGCTTCCTCGAATGCCGTCAACTTGCGTGAGAACATGCGATCCGTCGGTGTGCGCCTCTCCGACGACGAGATGGGGCAGATCCGGGCTCTCAACCGTGACGAACGGCGCATCAATCCGGCCAAATCGCCACGGTGGGATGATTAGTTTCGAGCCGGACTGGGAGGAGACATCATGGGTACGGTATCCGTCAGAAACGTGCGCAAAACCTATGGGGCAGTGCCGGTGCTGCACGGCGTCTCGGTTGACATCAAGGACGGTGAGTTCGTCGTCCTTGTCGGTCCGTCCGGTTGCGGGAAGTCGACGCTTCTGCGCATGATCGCGGGCCTTGAGGACATATCCTCGGGCGAGATCGCGATCGACGGCCGCGTCATCAATGCGCTGCCTCCGAAGGAGCGCGACATCGCGATGGTCTTCCAGAGCTATGCGCTCTATCCGCACATGACGGTGGAAGCGAATATGGGCTTCTCGCTGAAGCTCGCGGGACGACCGAAGGAGGAGATCCGTACGCGGGTTCTGCAAGCGGCTCGCATGCTGGCCCTCGATAACTACCTCGATCGCTATCCGCGGCAATTGTCGGGCGGCCAGCGGCAGCGCGTGGCGATGGGCCGCGCGATGGTGCGCAATCCCAAGGTCTTTCTGTTCGACGAGCCGCTCTCCAACCTTGATGCCAAGCTGCGCGTGCAGATGCGGTCGGAGATCAAGCACAACCATCAGAGGCTTGGAACGACCACCGTCTATGTCACGCACGATCAGATCGAGGCCATGACCATGGCCGACAAGATCGTGGTCATGCACGACGGGACCGTCGAGCAGATCGGGACCCCGCTGGAGCTTTACGACCGTCCGGCCAATCTGTTCGTCGCAGGTTTCATCGGCTCCCCGGCTATGAACGTGCTCACAGGCAAGGTCAGAGGCGGCAAGTTCCGGATTGGAGATGAGGCAGCGATTTCCCTGCCGTTTTCACGCCATGACCTCGAGGGCAGGGACGTCACCATCGGCATCAGGCCGGAGCATGTGGTTCTCGATCCGCAAGGTTTGCCGGCACAGGTGATGACCATTGAGCCGACAGGCGCGGAAACTCATGTGGCGCTGCGCCTTGCCGGGCAGAATGTCGTCGCGCTGTTCCGCGAACGCGTTGCGCTGTCGCCGGGGGATCGCGTCTCCATCGCGCCTGATCTCGAACGCATCCACATCTTCGACAGCCAGAGCGGCCAGCGGATCGAGCCTTTTGCGAGTAGGCTGGCGTCATGACGACATGACCGGCCTTCAGCTCATCGTCAATCATATCCCAACGTGAGGATTTCAGAGTGCAACCCATCCCTCAGATCAAAGATATTGTGCGGCCGCCGCGCGAGCTTTCGGATGCGCTGGCGAAGATCGGAACAGCCACGGCGAGCAGCGAGCTCAGCTTGATGGGCATTCGCGACCCGCAGATCCGTGGTCCGCTACCACTCAAGCAAGGGAAGTCCGTTGCCGGCCCTGCGCTGACCTTGCAATGCATGCCCAAGCGCGAGGACCTCTACGGGACCAACGAATACGAAAATCCCGAACTGCAGTTGCACCGGCACGTGCTCTACCCGGCCCAGGCGGGTGACATGGTGATCGTCGACGCGCGCGGGGATATGGCGAGCGGCATCTTCGGGGAGATGATGCTGACATTCTTCGCCGGCAGAGGCGGGGCCGGCGTGGTGGTCGATGGCTGCATCCGGGACTCTGCCAAGGCCAAGGAATTGGATCTCGGAATCTGGGTGAGAGGCGTGACGCCGAACTATCATGCCCAAACGAACCTGATCCCATTCGCGGTCAATGTTCCGATCGCCTGCGGCAACGTTCTGGTCATGCCGGGAGACATCGTCGTCGCTGATGACGACGGCGTCGTGGTCGTCCCTGTCGCGCTTGCGCCGAAGCTCATCGAGGTGGCAAGCGAGCATGCCGAATGGGAGGAATTCGCCCGCTATCGCCTGTCCCAAGGTGGCGACTTGCGGAAGTACTATCCGCTGACGGAAGAGGTGCAAGAGGAATACATCGCGTGGCGCAACGCCCAGAATGGATTTGCCCACACATGAGCACTGCTGGTCTTTCACGCTGGGAAGGGCGGATCTCGAACGGATGCCTGTCCCGTCCGCAAAGACATGTCGGGAAGTCGTTCGCAATCGGGGGACTACAATGATCAGCGATGTCGCTGTTGTTCTGGATGA
>NZ_LCYG01000064.1 GCF_001017175.1 Microvirga vignae
ACCCGGCGGTCGCCCGCCGCGACGATGCGCCCGCCATTGGCGGCTGAGCCGCCGTTCCAGGTGGTGACGATACCGCCCGCGCCCTCGATGATCGGAACCAGCGCCGCGATGTCGTAGGGCTTGAGGCCCGATTCCACGACGAGATCGATGTGGCCGGCCGCGAGCATGCAATAGGCATAGCAATCACAGCCATAGCGGGCGAGGCGCGCTACGCTCTCCACACGGTCATAGGCGCGCAGCTCCTCGCCGGCGAAGAGGCGCGGGCTCGTGGTGGAGATCACGGCGTCTTTGAGCGAGGCGCAGCGGCGCGTCATGAGCTTGCGTTCGCCGCCGGGGCCTCGATAGGTGGCGCTGCCGCCATCGCCGAAGAAGCGCTCGCCCGTGAAGGGCTGGTGCATCATGCCGAAGACCGGCTGGCCCTTGTAGGTGAGGCCGATCAGCGTGCCCCAGGTGGGAAGGCCTGAGATGAAGGCGCGCGTGCCGTCGATGGGATCGAGCACCCACACATAGTCGGCATCCGCGTTCTCGGACCCGAACTCCTCGCCGATGATGCCGTGGGTGGGGAAGTTGCGCTTGATGAGATGGCGCATGGTGGCTTCGCTCGCCCGGTCCGCTTCCGTCACCGGATCGAAGGCGCCGCCGCGGGACTTGTCCTCCGACGCAATGGCCGTGCGGAAGAACGGCATGATCGCCTGGCCGGATGAGGTGGCGAGCTCGTTGACGAAATGCGTGAAGTCGATGAGCCCCATGCCCGGATCCCCTCTTTAATCGTATCGGCCGGCCTTGGCCTGCTGTCGTTCCGCTTTTATCAAGCGTTTTGCGCGCGGCAAGTGAGCAGCGACACGATAAGGACAAGACGCCGATGGATTCTGCAGCCAAGGTTGCTCCCACCCGCTCGGAAACCGCCGTGTTTCTCATTGCCTCGCTGGTGGCGATCTACGCGGTGAGTCAATTCCTGCGCAATTCCATCGGCGTCATTGCCAACGATCTGGCCCGCGAGCTGTCGCTCTCCGCAACCCAGACCGGCTTTCTGTCGAGCGCCTTCTTCTTCACCTTTGCGGCGGTTCAGATCCCCATCGGCATTCTCATCGACCGCTACGGCCCGAAGCGCGTCATGCTCACCACGGCCGTCATCGCAGTCATCGGAACAGTTCTCTTTGCGCTCGCGCCCTCGGCCTCGCTGCTGATCGCCGCCCGCGCTCTGATGGGGCTTGGCTGCTCCACCTTCTTCATGGCGCCGCTCGTGATCTATGCGCGGCGCTTCCCGCCGCAGCGCTTTGCGAGCCTAACCAGCATCCAGATGGGTGGGGCCAATCTCGGCACGCTCGCCGCCACCGCGCCATTGGCGGCCTCGGCGGCGGCAATCGGCTGGCGCGGATCATTTCTCGTCGTGGCAGCGATTACGGTGATTCTGGCCCTTGTGATCGTCTTCGCCGTACCGAAGGATGCCGACACCACTAAGGGGCGGGAGAGCTGGGCCGAGGCCTTCCGGGGTGTCGCGGCTGCCGTGAAGGTGCCGTCCTTCCGGTCGGTCTTCTTCATGCACCTGACCACCTATTCCTGCTTCGTCTCTATCGTCGGCCTCTGGGGCGGACCATGGCTGACCGATGTGCATGGGGCGGACCTTCCCACGCGCGGGCGCATCCTGCTCCTGGGGGCAGGGGCCCAGATCTGCGGCATGCTGTTGTGGGGCGCGATGGACCGGTTTTGGGGTAGCTACAGGAGGCCTGTTTTCCTCGGCGGCGCGACGGCGGTGCTGATGATGGGGATCCTGGTCTTCGTGCCGCTCGATCTCACCCTGGTCTCGGTCTGGTTCGTCCTTTTCGGCTTGAGTGTGTCTTATACGCCGATCCTGACCTCACACGGGAAATCCCTGTTCCCATCGCATCTGACCGGGCGGGGTATCACACTAATGAATATCGGTACCATGGGCGGGGCTTTTCTCTCCCAGAGCATCACGGGCGTTCTGATCGACCTCATGGGACGCTCGGAGACGGACGCCTACTCGCCGGAAGGGTATCGGCTTGTTTTTGCAGCTCTAGGTAGCTGGCTGCTCTTGAGCCTGGTCTTTTATTTCAAGGCTATTGATCCGCATCCAAGCAGATATGCGCCTAAAGCATAACAAAATCGGAATTCTCACTTGATTTTTGTGCGGCGCGAAGCCAATATTGCAGTGCGATATGGCGATGGCGTCGCCTTATCGTAGCCCTTCTTGGGCGTTTCCTCCCTAAACTTCGGGCCGCTCAAAGCGGCCTTTTTCTTTTCCGGCACAGGCGCCCGAAGACTATTCCGCCGCGATGGGCCGGGTCGTCAGCTCTCCTTCGAGATCCGCAAAAACCTGGATGAAGGCCTGGGACAGATCATCCGCCAGGGTCGCGAAGCCAGATTTCTTCTCCATGCTGCGCTCGTCCATGTAGAGCGCCCGGTTGATCTCCACCTGCAGCGCATGCCGGCCGAAGGCCGGCTCCCCATAATGCTCGGTGATGAAGCCGCCCGCATAGGGCTTGTTGCGCACCACCGTATAGCCACGCCCCCTGAGGGCTGCTTCCACGAGATCGATCAGGAGGCTGGCGCAGGAGGTGCCGTAGCGGTCGCCGAGAACGATATCGGCCTTCGGCCCATCGTCCCGGCTCACACTGGACGAGGGCATGGAGTGGCAATCAATCAGGATGGCGTGGCCGAACAGGTCGGCCGTGCGGCGCACGAGCTGGCGCAGAGACCGGTGATAGGGCTTGTAGAGCCATTCGATCCTGTGCAGGGCCTCATCGACGGCTAAGCGCGAGTGGTAGATCTCCTGTCCGTCGGCGACGATACGGGGAATGGTCCCCAAGCCCCCCGCCACCCGCATGGAACGGGTATTGGCAAAAGGCGGAAGCCTTCCGTCGAACATGCGGGAATCGAGCTCGTAGGGCTCCCGGTTGAGGTCGAGATAGGCCCGGGGAAAGCGAGCAGCCATGAGCGGCGCGCCCAGCTCAGGGACAGAGGCGAAAAGCTCGTCCACATAGGCGTCCTCCGACCGACGCAGAGCCACGGCGTCGAGGCGGGACGCGGCCAGGAAGGAAGCCGGATAGACGGCTCCGGCATGGGGGGCATTGAAGACGAAGGGAATCGTCTGCGCCGCGGGCTCGCTGAGGACAAAGGGGGGATCGAACTCGTCGACGATGGCTGGCCGCATGAAAATGGCTGTTCTTGAAGAGAAATGGCGTTTCTCGATAGTGTAAGGCAGCCGCGCCGCCTGTCCACGACAATATCGTGGGGGTGCTGCGTCGTTCCTTCACGGGTTATTTACCCGTCGGCGTCATGAAGACGTGAGATTCATTCGCCACGATTCGGGGCTTGGCAGCCGATGAAGATTCTTCTTGCCGAAGACGACAATGACATGCGGCGCTTTCTGGTGAAGGCGCTGGAGAACGCAGGCTACGAGGTGGCCCCGTTTGACAACGGCCTTTCCGCCTATAACCGCCTGCGCGAGGAGCCGTTCGAACTTCTCCTGACGGACATCGTCATGCCGGAGATGGACGGTATCGAACTGGCCCGTCGGGCCACCGAACTCGACCCGGACATCAAGGTCATGTTCATCACCGGCTTCGCCGCCGTGGCCCTGAACCCTGATTCCCAAGCTCCGAAGGATGCGAAGGTGCTTTCCAAGCCCTTCCACCTGCGTGATCTGGTGAGTGAAGTCGATAAAATGATGGCAGCCTAAAAAAGGTTGCTCATCATGACTTGCGCATATGCCCACTTCTGGGTATATCGCCCCCCACAGCCGAGACGGGACGTCAAACATCACCGTTTCCCGGGCGCGTAGCTCAGCGGGAGAGCACTACGTTGACATCGTAGGGGTCGCTGGTTCGATCCCAGCCGCGCCCACCATTTTCTTTTTCCGGCCTTCCCGAAGGGCCGCAGGAGACCGGATATGAAGATCCGTAACTCGTTGAAGTCGATCCGCGGCCGTCACCGCGACAACCAGCTGGTGCGTCGCAAGGGCCGGGTCTACATCATCAACAAGACCCAGAAGCGCTACAAGGCTCGCCAGGGCTAAGTGCGCTGCGGCAACGCCGCACACACTTTTATGAATTGACCGCGCATGCCGGGATCCTAAAATCCCGGCATGCGCTTTTTTGCGTCTCTGCTGACCCTCATCCTAAGCTTGGCCACGTACCCCTTGAGTGCGCAGGAGGCTGCTCGGCCCAAAGCTCCGTCCAAGGATGAGGCGCCTGCATCCCGTCCAGCTCCCAAGCCTGTCACCCTCGATGACCTGTTCGACCGCCTCGCCAAGGCCGGGTCCGAGCGGGAGGCTGAAGGGATCGCCAATTTGATCGAGCGACGATTCTCTCGCTCCGGCTCCGACACGGCGGACCTGCTCCTGAGCCGGGCCACCGAGGCCTTCACCGAGAAGGATTATCCGCTCGCCATCGAACTGCTCGACCGGGTGCTGGCCCTCCAGCCGAATTGGGCGGAGGCCTGGTATCGTCGGGCGACAGTCTTCTACCAGATCGACGATCCCGTCGGCGCCATGGCCGATCTCCATCGCGCCCTTAAGATCGAGCCTCGCCACTTCAATGCCTGGACAGGGCTCGGTCATATCTTCATGGCCTCGGATGACAAGGCGAGCGCGCTCGAGGCCTACCGGCGCGTACTGAAGATCAACCCTCAAGAAACGAGCGTCCAAACCATTGTGACCCGCCTCCTCCCGAATGTAGACGGGCAGGATCTCTAACCCACGGACCACGATGAGTTTCGTCTTAAGTCTCCTGGCTGCACTCCTTTTCCTTGTCGTGGCCGGGGCTTTGTTCACCCATGCTTACGGCTGGATCATCGGGCGGCGCTATCCACCCACAGGACAGTTCATCGAGGTGGATGGCTGTCGGCTTCACTACAGAGATGTCTGGCCGGAAGGAGAGCCGCGCGGCGCCATTGTGTTGCTGCACGGGGCCTCGTCCAACCTCGTCGAATCCATGCTCGGCCTCGGGTCGTATCTTGCGCAAAGCTACCGTGTCATCGCCTTCGATCGGCCAGGCCATGGCTGGAGCGAGAGAAAAGGGGGCTTAAGTGGAGCCAAGTCCGAGAAACAGGCGGCGCTGATCGCGAGCGCCTTACGCAAACTCGATGTGCGCAACGCTGTGATCGTCGGACATTCCTGGTCCGGCGCCATCGTACCGCACTTCGCCCTGGACCATCAGGACGTGGCAGGCGCCATCCTCGTCCTTGCGGGAATCACGACGCCGTGGCCCGGCGGCTATATCGGCTGGTATCGACGCTTCATTGCATCCTGGGCAGGCTGGCTTCTCATGCGCACGGTCGCGCTGCCCGTCACCCTCATGCTGCGGCCCTGGATGAAAAGAAAGACCTTCGCACCTCAAAAGCCGCCACCCGGAATCGTCCGCAGAGGCTTCATCCCGCTCGCCTTCCGGCCGCGTGCCTACGAGGCCAACATGCAGGACTTTGCTGTCATGTACGATGCGGTGTCACGCCAAAGCGACCGCTATCACGAAATCCGCATGCCGGTGATCGTCGTGGCGGGGGATCGCGATGAGATCGTCTGGACCGATCTGCACAGCCGCGCTTTCGCTCATACCGTGCCTGGCGCGAAACTGATCCTGATGCCGGGCATCGGGCATATGCCGCAATATGCCGATGGAAAGCGGGTCCTGGCCGCCATCGAAGAATTGGCGGAGCGGATTGCAAATCCGGAATGTCTTTCGCAAACCTCATCCTGAGGCAACCGTCAAGGTGCGTCTCAGGATGAAGGTCGAGAATTGGATATGCTTGAGGCGCTGATACGCCTCAGGCTTGAGCCGCGTGCTCCTGATTGACGAACGCGATGCGCACCATGTTGGTGGCGCCCGGTGTGCCGAAGGGAACGCCCGCCACGATGATGATACGGTCGCCCACCTCCGCATGGCCTTCGCGTACGGCGAATTTGCAGGCGCGGAACGCCATGTCGTCGATGTCGCTCGCATCCTTGGTGCGGATCGAGTGCACGCCCCACACGAGCGCGAGACGGCGGGCCGTGTCCTGGCTCGGAGTCAACGCAATCAGAGTGGAATTCGGACGCTCGCGTGCGATGCGGAAAGCCGTGGAGCCTGAGGACGTCCACGCCGCCATTGTCTTGAGGTTGAGCGTGTCGGCGATCTGGTGCGCGCCGGCAGCAATCGCGTCGGAGCCCGTTGCTTCCGGCTGCGTATTGAGGGTGCGCATGATGGACCAGTAGTTCTGGTCCTGCTCCACCTCCTCCGCGATGCGGTTCATGGTGGCGACAGCATCGACGGGATACTGGCCCGAGGCGCTTTCCGCCGAGAGCATCACCGCATCCGCGCCGTCATAGACGGCGGTGGCCACGTCCGAGACCTCCGCGCGGGTCGGCACCGGCGAAGTGATCATGGACTCGAGCATCTGCGTTGCCACCACCACGGGCTTGCCGAGGCGGCGCGCGGCACGCACGATACGCTTCTGGATGCCCGGCACTTTCTCCAGCGGCATCTCGACGCCAAGATCGCCGCGCGCGACCATGACCGCATCGGAGATCTCCATGATCTCATCGAGGCGGGCAATGGCCTGCGGTTTTTCGAGCTTCGACATGACGAGCGCGCGCCCGCGTGCGACCTTCTTCACTTCGGCCACATCCTCAGGCCTCTGCACGAAGGAGAGGGCGATCCAATCGACGCCGGCATCCAATGCAGCTTCGAGATCGGAGCGATCCTTCTCCGTCATGGCGGCAACGGGGATTGTGGTATCCGGCAGGCTCACGCCCTTGCGGTTCGAGATCTTGCCCGCGACCTCCACGGTTGTCGCGGCGGAGCCCTGCTTCACGCTCTTCACGCGTAGGCGCAGCTTGCCATCGTCGATGAGGACCGTGTGGCCGGGCTCGAGGGAGGAGAGAATTTCCGGATGGGGCAGGTGGACACGATCCTTGCCGCCCATCGTCATGTCGGCATCGAGCGTGAAGGTCTGGCCTGGCACCAGCATGGCACTGTCGCCCTCGAACGTGCCCACGCGAAGCTTCGGGCCTTGCAGGTCAGCGAGAATGGCGATGGGGCGCTTGTACTTCGCTTCCACCGCTCGGATCATCGCGACGCGCTCTTTCAGCTTCTCGCGCGGCAGATGACTCATGTTCAGGCGGAACACATCGGCGCCGGCCTGAAAAAGCTTCTCGATCATCGCCTGAGACTCGGAAGCCGGTCCGAGAGTTGCGAGAATCTTGGTCCGCCTTGAGCGTTTCATGGTTGCGTCCCCCCACGGTTCGTGTCTGTCAGCTGAATGGTCCAGCTCTTTTGTTCACCGGTATCGACTTCGAAGAACCCGCTGCGATCGAAGCCCCGGGCCAGGCAATCTTCCGTGCCGCGGATCGTGAATTCCCGCTCGCGGGTGCACATGAAAGATCGTCCACTCCATTCGCCACCCCGGTCGTAATCGATGGCGTAGATGTAATAGAAACGGCCGCCGAGCTGGCCCTTGAGCAGGGTTTCACAGCCCCGGGCGGTCAGGTTCCACCAGCCTTCCGTCACCCAGCCCTGCGCATCGCGATAGCCGAGTGCGATGCCGACGCGGCTCGACGTCATGTTGCACAGACGCAGGTCCGCGCGCGCTGGAGACGCGGCAACGAAGAGACCGCCGGCCAGGAACACGGTCAGCGCAAGGCTTCGCTGCCAGCCGGAAGCCGATATGAGGATCAGAGCCTTCATGGATGTTGATTCGGTCAACGAGTCAGGAATGAAATCGCACAATGCTTCGAGAACTATGTCGAATCCTTGTCGGTCAGAAGACGGATCGCATCAAGATAAAAAGCAGTTTCTATTGACATTTAGTCGGCTGAAACACGTTGGGCGGCTCTCGAATGGCAGCGGAAAAGGCATTCCTCTTTGTTTGAGGAGGGCGCGAGGGGGCTTATGCCTCGGGACGTGCCACCCAAATTCCCAGCAGAATCAACGCGCCGCCTGAGGATTGGATCAGGGTCAGCGGCTCGCCCAGGATGATCCAGCCGAAAACGGCCGCAGCCATCGCCTCGAGAAAGATCACCAGGGACGAGAACACCGGGGGCAGGCTGCCGAGTGCGATCGAGAGGAGACCCTGGCCGCCCGCATGGCTGACATAGGACATGGCAAAGAGTGATGCCGCGCCATGCCAGGTCTGAGGCAACACGCGGCTTTCGAAGATCAGGGCCACGATGAGGAGAAGGGCTGCGGTGATGAGGCTGGTTTCAAAAGTCACCCGCGCCGCGCCGGCGGTCTTGCGGGCCTTGCTGGCGACAATGAAGTAAAGGCCGAAGAAGAAGGCCGTGGCGAGGCCGTAAAGATCGCCTTCGAGGCGGGCAGGATCGGCCTGCAGGCTCTCGCCGATCAAGGCCGCGCCGCCGAGAAGGCAGAGACCCAAGCCGATAAAGGTGCCTCGCGAGACCTTCTGCCGGAGCACGAGCCAGACCACCAGCACCACGACGAGCGGGGCCATGGTGGCAAAGAAGGTAGCGTTCGCCACCGTGGTCTTGAGGATGGCGAGGTGCCAGACCAGGAGATCGCCCGTGAAGACCAGCCCTCCCAGAATCGCAGCCTTGGAAAAGGGAACACGCGGCGCGTCCATAGGCGCCTTCCTCTCCTCGATCCGCATCCAGGCATAGAGCAGCGGCAGGCACAGCGAGACGCGCCAGAAGGCGCTGGCGAAAGGCCCCACATCGGCAGGCGCCCCGCCCATGCCAGCGGAGGCGAAGCGCACGAAAATCGGGGAGATGCCCATGGCCACTGCGCCGAGGCAGAGAGCTGCAAAAGCGGAGGCAAAGCCGGTCTCGGCACGTGCCGGGGTCGAGGTGGAGGACATCTTCTTTTCGCGAATCTCTGTTGCGCGGATGGTCGCGTTGTCAGGGGGCGACGTGCAGGGTAAGGATTTTCCCCCACCGATCAATGTCTCGTTTGTCAGCCTTTCATCATGTCCGCCTCTGCCGCGCTCAAGAGCGCCGAGCCCGCCCTTGAGCCCCATCCTGTCGAGATCATCGAGGGTGCTCTCGAATCCGGCCTCCTCCTTCTCTGCGACCACGCCTCCAATGCCGTCCCGCCGGATTTGGGCGACCTAGGCCTGCCGGAGAGCGAATTCCGGCGTCACATCGCCTATGATATCGGCGCCGCCGCGGTCACGCGTTCGCTCGCCCGCCGTCTGAACGCTCCGGCGATCCTCACGCAATTCTCCCGCCTGGTCATCGACCCCAACCGGGGCCGGGACGATCCGACGCTCGTGATGCGCCTCTCCGACGGTGCTGTGGTGCCGGGCAATGCCAAGGTGGACGAGGCGGAGATCCAGAGGCGCATCGGGCGCTTCTACGATCCCTACGATGCTGCTATTTCCACAGCAATCCACAGGGCCATGGCGGCAGGCCATCCGCCCGCCATCGTGACGGTGCACAGCTACACGGCGGTCTGGCGCGGCTGGCCGCGCCCCTGGCATGTGGGAATCCTTTGGGATGCGGACGAACGCTATGCGAAGCCCCTTCTGGAGGGCCTGATGGCCGAGAGCGGACTCGTTGTCGGTGACAACGAACCTTATGATGGGGCGCTTGCCGGTGACACCGTCGACCGGCACGCCACGATCCGCGGCCTCGCCAATGCATTGATCGAGATCCGGCAGGATCTGATCGCCTCGGACGAGGGGGCGGAGGAATGGGCCGAGCGCTTCGCTCGCCTTCTGAAGCCTTTGTCCGAAAAGGCCGATCTGCGTAAGCCTACGATTTTCGGCACGCGCACCCGCGAGCGCCTGCGCCAGCTTTGAACGGAGGGCTCCCATGAAGGATCTCGATGCCACGACCTGTACGGAACTCGAGGCGGCCGCCTTCCGCAGGCTTCTGGAGCACCTGCGCGAGCGCACGGATGTCCAGAACATCGACCTCATGAATCTCGCAGGCTTTTGCCGCAACTGCCTTTCGAACTGGCTGAAAGATGCGGCCGACGCCAAGGGCGTGGCGCTCTCCAAGGAGGAGATTCGCGCCTACGTCTACGGCATGCCTTACGAGGAGTGGAAGGAGCGCTATCAGAAGGAAGCCTCTCCCTCACAATTGAAGAATTTTGAGGAATCGAAGCCGGAGCATTAAAAGGGCTTCAACTAAATCCAGAGTATCACTGGCGCCAATGCCACAATCTAAAGGGGCTTCATCATGGATGACGCAGCTTTCAACACCGAATCCGTCGCGGCCGACCAGCTGAAGGCCTTCATTGAGCGCATCGAGCGCCTCGAAGAGGAAAAGGCCGGTATCGCCAATGAGATTGTCACGTACACCTATCTCTCCCGATAGGATTTGCGACGACAAACCAAGGGTTTAGGGACGTCAGCACTAGCAGGATAATCCTGATATTGATTGGCCCATCACCATGCACGTCCGCTAAACCACTTTGCACTGGCAAAATCGGTTCGAGTGGCGAGGCTGTCGCAGCAAAGGCTACCTGCGCGACACCGAAGGATTAGGAGATAAATTTATGAACCAGCATACGATGCCCACAGCTGAATTCGATACGAGCAGCGTTGCTGCAGATGAACTGAAGCAATTCATCGAGCGTATAGAACGGCTTGAGGAAGAAAAGGCCGGAATCCAAGGAGACATCAAGGAAGTTTTTGCTGAACTCAAGGGTCGTGGATTCGACGCAAAGGCAGTAAGGTCTATTTTGCGGATCAGAAAACAAGACCATTCTGAGCGACAAGAGCAGGAGGCTATACTCGAGCTCTACATGCAGGCACTTGGAATGGTTTAACTAGCCAAGACCTGAAATGTGATGCCGAACTTCTTGCGTAACAGGCGATCCCCTTAAATTCTAGTTTCCACTGTTGCGGTCCAATGGCCGGAGAACACGCTCCGGCCATTAATGCATGTAAGAGAGCCGCCCAACCACTAACTCTGCCCTATGGTGTACTTGAAGATCGTAATCCCAACCGGGTTGGAAAATCCAGCAAGGAAAGCCCATCGGGCGTGCAAGCTGGGCCACGGTTGTATGCACGCCCGATCGACGGGTCCAGTTTGATTGATTGCTGCCATAGTACACATACTTCTTGCATCATAGGCGGAAAACCCAGCCCTGTATTTTAATTCTTACTGAAGTGATGCAGAGCGTTCGTTGAGCCTGGTGAGCTTATGGAGCTTCCCAGAGACACCTGTTACGGTCGTAACAGGGTGGAAGCACTGGTCATTACCACCTCGTGCTGCCCCTCGCGCGAGGATGAAGACTATGCATCGGACTATGCAAAACTGTACTCCCGCAGGAGTCGGCGCCACTCCGGTCCCTTAGGGTCACCCATGCGCCGGCGGCCGCGGCTAGTGGTGAATTGAAGATGCCCCGGGTCATACGGTCTGAAATTCTTAACCAACCGAGGGCCAACTTCAAACTCATCGGGAACAGTCGTGGCCCCAAAAGGAGCTAAACCCTCTCGTTGGTCTGCTGCCCACCCAGAAGCAAGTATGCATACTCAAGATGCCAAGCAAAATCCGCCTTCGCCGCGGACGCTCGGGCTATGCCTCTGAACAGTTTTTCGATGTCAAAGCTGTTGTAATCTCCGACCACCAGCGTAGTGGGTCCGGTTCGTTCAGTCCGTCCAAACCCCACATACAGCAAGGCGCGTCGGGGACCCGAGCGACAGATTCGATCGCGAGGAAATTATGATCCGGCTCACCGACGCCGGATGTCTCAGCCGTGCGGCTTTCAACGAGAATTGCGGTTCGGATACTTCATGCATTCCTTGGGCCTTTGACAGCCGAACCATAAACGCTGATGGAAAACTGCGGATATCCAGATGACAGAAGTCGTGATCAGACAAATATAGAGGGATAAACGTATAATCCTTACAAGGATTTATCGCTCGGTTGGATAGTTTTAAGGATTGTAATTCCCAATGTATTTCCAATCCTTCATCTTAAGAGACTTGGTTTTATATTGCGTTTTTATTGACAAAGTGCCGCAATGAGACTAGCGTTAAGCCTAAGATGGGTGATATAGGTAGCTAATCAATGCGACGGCGGGCACGTATCGACATTAGTACCATCGAACGGGCCATCCCCTTTGCGCGCCCAGTTGATAGCGATGAATTGGAGCTCGTCTCACCAGCACATAGCAATCCGCGAACCAAGGTTACCTGGGTCCTCAAGTCTCTAGCACCGCTTGGGCCTCTAGCCCGAACAATTATGGTTGAGTTTGAGGTGTGGACGCAGGGCCGAAAGGCCAAGACTGGACGCGCCGGGATCGTCGCAGTTCGTAAGCTTTTTAAGTTCATCATCGCCCAAGAAGGGGCTGTGGAGTCAATCCTTGCATCAGGTAGTCCGGTTGTTTGGCACCGTCACGTGAAGGCTTGGGCGAACGCCATCAAGAATGACGAGACGATCGCAATAGCAACCCGGAGCCAGTATATCGGAAACGCCCGTCAGTTTCTTAGGCATCTTCAATCACGCGGGCATATTCCGCGCTTCTCCTTGCCCCGTACACTCCGGAGAGTTCGTCAGGGTAGCACTCGAAAGAAGACGCTCGCTGAGACTGGGCTGGCCGTTGCCAGTGACGGCGAGAACACTCCGCCCCCGGGGGTCCAAGATCTTGGTGATGACGTTGTCGCACTATGGCGGGAACTTCGTGCCTCGCCCGATGTCACCTATGACAAGCCAAAGATGCTGGATCTACTAGATCTCCACCTTGAGGTCCTGCGAGGGGCAGCACAGGCTGAGGCACGTGCAATTTGGAAAAGCTTTCAAGATACGCAGAGAGCGTTGCAGCAGAGTCGTATTGACGCCGTCGAAGCCTTTCTCGCCAACAATGGTGGCAGGTTTAGCCGGGCCGCGGGTCACGGCGGAGGAAGTTGGTCGATCTTTGCTGAACGTGACAACTTACTCGCGTACCTGGAGAGCCGTCATGGCGGCTTGGTCCCGTCCCGCCACGAGGATCCCGCAATCTACAGATTTATCACAAATAACTATAGTGTCGCCGAAATAAGCCAGTTGCTGCATACGACCACAGACAGCGCGATCTGCTTCTGCATCATCATACTGATCGAGTCCGTGATGAATGTATCCTCACTGCTCGAGCTAGAGAAGGACAACCTTGAAGGTAGCGATCTTCCTGGTCACAAACGCATAACGTGGTGGAAGGATCGCGCCAAAGGAATCATGCTTTGGCGCGATCTCATTGTCGGCCCACGTGATCAAATGCTCATCGGTCATGAGGGCGATATCTCTGCGCCTCAAGCTTTCCAATGTCTTCTTGATATGCGCTCCCGACTTCTGCCACACGTTCCACCTTCCGAAGACAGTCTCCTCTTGATCGTCCGGCTCCTGGCGAATTCCCGCGAGATGCCGACCGTAGCCTCATCGATAGTGCCCCTTAAGGAGAGTACCCTTGGGCAGGCTTGGCATCGTTTTCGAAAGCGACATCCCCTCCTCGCAGACCTACCAATTACGCTTGATCAAATCCGTAGCACTATCGCGTTAAAACGTGCCTTGGAAACCAACGGTGACATATTTGTTATCAAAGATCTCCTTGGGCATTCCTCGATTGTAACGTCTGCAAACTACATCGAGACGGCAGTTGTAGGTCGCATCAACGAAGGAAAGGTCCGACTAGCAACGGAATTTCTTACCGTCGCCGCGACCGAAGGAAATACGGAGCTGCAGCAGAAGCTCGGCATCACTTCAGAACGGGCAGACGAGCTTCTTGGCAAGGCACGTAAGAAAGGCTTCGGCATAAAGTGTCGCGACGATAGAAAGGGAGCTGCACCCGGCACGCAGCCAGGTGAGGAGTGTGACCGCTATGAGCATTGTGCCGTTTGCACCGAAAGACTCGTTCATGAAGGGGTCGAGGCTGCTGCTGAAATGCTTGCATTCAAACGTCACATCCTAAGCCAGAAGCCTCGTCTAGAGCGCGAAAATCCGGAGCGATGGCGGGAAGTTTGGGCCGTTTTTGTCATCTTCTTGAACGTTGCATTGATACGAATGGGAGCAAATTTCCGCGCACAAGGACGTAAACTCGCAGCGTTGATCGATTATTCCGCCGTTGTATTGGACTGACTCCGATGGCGTATTTCCCTGAACTGAACCCGGACCTGCCTCGTTCTTCGAGCCAACAAGATGTTAACTTTACGCCTCGTCAACGTGAGAGCTTCTGGGACGATCGGAGCTTCTCATGGCTCGAAAGTTCGTGGGACGATCCGTACTGGGACATCAACGTAGGAAGAAGGAGACCTGAGCGAATACGTTGGGATCGTAAGCTCCCTGGTGGCAGTCGCCTCACTGAGCCACACTGCTCCGTCCTCCTAGAGAACCTCAGGCTCTTTTGCGCCATCCTCATGGAGGATCCTTTCGAGATGATGAGGCTTGAGGGCCGTTCAACAGGCGTTGGACGTGTTCGAAAACTTCTTACAATAACAGACTGGATGTTGGCTCAGAAGATTTTACGGTTCTCAGATATTACCCCGGTTGACTGGGATGATTTTAAGGTAAGAGTGAAATGGGGAGCAAAGGCTCTTACCGGAAGTCGAGAAGTTACAGATGCTGAGGGCATCACGGCTGAAGCGATTCTTGAGTATTTTCGACTATTCCAGCATCTTTATGATTTCCATCAAGCTGAATTCACCGACGGTGGGCGGCTTTTGCCTGACGGCCTGCTGTTCAAGCCATTTAGTGCTAAAGAAGATGCGATCTCGCTTGCTCGTGCCCTAGGCGAGGAGACTGGCAAGACTAAGACGATACCAACCCACGTCGCTCTCTATGCTCTCAATGCAGCCATTGAATGGGTTGTAGAGCACGGGCCTGAAATTCTCAGTCTACGCGAACAAGCTGCTCACGAATGGCTACTCGTTGAAAGGGAGCATACTGACAGGGTGCCGAGGCCGAGCTCCTCCGAAGTTAATCGCCGCCTCGCAAACGCAATAGGTGATATGCTCGAGAGTCCAGAAAAGATACCACTCTACGGCTCGACCATTAGTCGGACCTCTTTGGCGGCTCAGATCGGTATCTCGCCTCCGCCCTTATACTCCAACTCCGTCTGCGTCGAGATGATCGACATGCTCCAGGATATCATGGATAATCCTGAAGGCTCAGTTTCGCCAGGTAAGCGCGACCGACTTCTGGTTCTCATTAAGCATTGGTCGTCCGTTCCGGCTCAATCTTCGGCAGGGAAAATTTACCCTGCAAGGATAGCCAGAGATGTTGCAGAACGTATCAGGCTGCCATTCACGGGGAGCAAGCGTACCAAGGGGGAACCTTGGCCTGTAAAGGTGCTCGGTTCTAGCATTCATGAGAGACGCAGCCTTGAGGCAGTCACCAACCATCTCTGGACCGCTTCTTTTCTCGTTATTGCAGCATTTATGGCAGATCGCCTCGAAGAGGTGCTGGAGACTGAAGTCGACTGTCTAATTCTAGATCGGCCAGAGGGGCCCTATTTCGTAAATAAAGCTTGGAAGGATACGCATACCGAGAGCGGCATTGAATCTGCACGACCGTGTCCGGAGGTTGTTGTCAAGGCAGCGGAGATCCTTCGGAAGCTCGGCGCACAAGCTCGGGAGGAGACAGGTTCGGCTAAACTATTCATGTGTGATCACAGGCACGGTTGCTCTGTTGCTGACGAAACTACTGCTCGAAAGCGTCTGGACGCATTCTGCCAATGGATTGGTATTCCTGCTGATGAAACGGGTGAACTATGGTCGATTGCTCCCCATCAGCTCAGGAGATTCTTTGTTCAGGCGTTCACGTGGCAATATGAGCTCGGTGTGGACCTCTTGGCTCTCAAGCAGCATCTTCGGCAGGCTGACCTCGAGACCACAATTCGATATGCAACTTCGGCACTACTTGGTGAGATGCTAAACGAAGAGGAGAAAGCGCTCACAGTCTTCATTATGGAGAAGGCAGCTTTTGACGGATTAGAGCTCAGCGGCGGCTACGGCGAACATTTGCTTCGGGCCTTTTCGCGTCTCCGAGTCAGGGTCGGGCCGCCCGAGAAGCTAGCTGAAGCCATCAGGAAGCATCAAGAGAAACACAATATTCTTCTTAAACCAAATCCTTGGGGCTACTGCGTGTGGTCCCTTTCGCGGGCAAGATTTGCTGAATGTGCCAGACGGGAAGGAATTACGGCACCTGCTGGTCCTGTGGCGGCCCACCGATCGTCGAGAACCTGTGGCAAATGCCTGAACCTCCTTACACATAGTGGATTCGCGCCTTTTTGGCGTACTGCCCAGGCACGCTTTGAGGCAATGCTAGCAGTTCCAGGTATTCCGCCAGTGTGCTCGAGAGCCGCACAGGAAGGTATCACAATCTCCCGTCGCTTCGCGCACGCTGGCTCAAGGCAGAAGGAAGGCACCCCTCATGAACTCGAAACAGAGAGCGAAACGGCAAAAGAGCCGCATCAAGATTGATGGGAAATCCAAGGTACCGAAAGTTGCCGCTATTGCATCGGCAAGGGCTACCGATAGGATACGCGATGGTATCAATGCCCTCCGGGCTATCAAGACGTCCCGAGAGGCCACAGCGGCAGTGGCGAATGGGTACCCGTGCTCCGTTGATGCATTTCGAAAGTGGAAGGGTATTGGGTCGGATACTCTCTACAAGACTAACCGCCGTTACCTTGAAAGTATCCAAATCGAGACAGCTCGCATTCGCAACCTGCACGATCAAGCCCTGCAGAGTGTAAACAAAACTGATAGACCCGCCTCGAAGGAGTATCAGATTGCGGAACTAAAGAGCCGGATAAAATATCTCGAAGACATCAACTCACTCATCGCTGGTGAAGTCTTGAGTGCGGGAAAGTCCTGGGAGAATGAGCGACGACATCGACTCTACATCGAAGCGCACTATAAAGAGGTGACCGGTCAAGAGCCGCCCGGACCTACTGTCATTGAGACACAACCGTCAGATCAAGACGCACGACCAATTGAAGTCAAAATTGCTGATATCGAAGCCCACCGACTTAAGAGGCAAAACGCTGAGCTACAAGATCGAAGTGTATGAAGCTAAGGAATACAAGCGAAGCGAGCCGCCTCTGTTAGTTCAGCTGTAGGAGCTAAGAAGCCCATGGGTGCCACAACGGAGTTGCTTCGCCTCGATGATCCGCAGTGTTTATATGCCGACGCGCGAATGACGCTCAAGACAGTCAGTATGGATGGGCAACCGGTAATCCTCGCAGAAGGGCGCGTGCATTGGGCTGCGACGAATTTTCTTCGTAATCTACGAGAGACAGGCCGCTCGATTGCGACAGTCGATAACTATAGGTCGATCCTGCAGGACTTTCTTACGATCGTGCATGACGCAGGGCGTACATGGGATATGGTCGACGATGAGTTCCTTGGAACTTGGCGAAGACATCTAATGGAGGATAGAGGAATAGCCAATGGAACTTTTAATGACCGAATTGATCTGATTGTTCGTTTCTATAGGTGGTCGCAGGAAAACTACTGGATTCAAAATATCATAGGTGAAGGTTCCGCGAATGGGCGAAAGTATCCGATCTCGCTTGCTGACCATCCTCGCAAGAGAAACGCTAAGATCAGCGATTGGCGGTTTTTAACAGAACGCAAGTCCATAACGGAAATTCCGTCACAGCAAGTGCTTGAAGATATCGATTGCGAGATCGCGGTCGGGCGAAAAGATAGAGATCTTGTCGAGCGGGATCAGATCGTGATTGCGTGGTTGCGAGGTCCCGGATTGCGGCGCTCTGAGGTGCTGCGGTTGAAATGTCGGCAGATACCCACAATTGACCAAATTGATGCGCTTGAGGACAGTTTGGATGATGATCCTATCGGTGCGCTCTTGTACAGGATAGTTATCAGGCGCTCGAAGCGGGGCGGAGAACGCGCGATATACGTTCCTCTCACCCTCTTACGTCGGACTAGGGAATGGATCGATGGTTATCGTCGCAAGATGCTAACTGCGAAGATGAAACGTGGCGTCATTCTCGCTCGGCCTCAGGAAATTTTTGTGTCGACGAAGAGCGGTAAGGTACTGCAGGGGCAAGCTATCTCGAACATGTATATGCGTGCGCGTACCAATGCTGCTCGCCTAGTCGCCTCAGAAGGACGCACTGTTCGATCCGCGGTTCCGCATCGGAAGGCAAGGATTCACCACTTGCGACATGTTGCTATTACAGACCAGTATTTGATGCGGAGAATGGCAGGTCAGGATCAAGGAACTGCCCTGTGGAAAACTAAGGAAGTGGCTGGGCACCGGTCTGTGCGTTCGACCGAAATCTACATGCATATTGGTGAGCGTCTGTTGCCTGAAGCGAAGCAGGCTGAAGAGACTGCTGCCAAGCACCAAAACAATCTCGCCGAGAGTCAGCGTAGGATCGATGCCATTAGAGCAGCAGGTGGCCAGGAGGCCGTATCAGCTGTGGACGAAGTACAGCAAGCGATAAGTGACGGAACTATTTCGGCTGTAGAATTGAAAGAGTTCCTCAAAGTTCGCAGGGGATCGAAGCGTGGGAATCGGGGAGGTGAAATCAAAAACAGTGTCAGCGTGTCAGAGGTTGTAGCGTAAAATATCCCCAAGAGGTCCTGCCTTGTCTTTGGCTGGAAGGTGCTGCTTTACCTAAAGCGTGTTGAACTTCTTTTAGCCCAGATGAATGCGCTGACGAGGCAAATGAAGGGCATGAATGAATATATTCCGTGATACCGGTAATCATGCCTTGATCCCGTCTCTGGAGCCTCAACCGCAGGTCTCGTCGCGGCGGCAGAGTGCCCGTCGACGGAGGGGTCCAGTGGCCGGCGTGTGGTTCCTTGTGGCGGAGTTGCATCTAGTCGACGGATAGCTGCGGAATCCTGTAGCGCGACACTGTACAAGCGAGACAGTTCTGATACTCCTTTTCCCAATAAACCGAAGCTGTCGAAAGCGGCCATCATGAGAAAGTCCGGGGCGCATATTGTTTCTGATTTACACCATCCCGGGAAGCACCTCCGGAGGATGATCCTGCAGGATCTTGGGCTGTCCGTGACCGAGGCTGCCCAGTTGCTCGGTGTCCATCGAGTAGGGCTCTCACGCCTGCTCAACGGGCGCGCTTCCCTGTCCGCCGAGATGGCGATCCGGCTGGAAAAAGCCTTCGGGGCGGATGTGGAAGCCCTGATGGGGATGCAGAACAGCTACGACATCGCCCAGGCCCGCTTGCTCGAGGGGCGCATCACAGTCGAGCGTTACCTCCCGCCGTCCCATCAGCCGATCCAGGCTGGCCTGTCCCGATAATCACGAAAGTCTTTCAAAATGCGGCTTGAGGAGATCGCTCCGGGGCAGAGCCTCACGGGCGTCGAACCTACCCAGATCGTGACCGTCGTCGCGGCCGTTCCCATCGGGGAGGGGGCGCTCCAGCTGATCTACAGGACGCCGGACGGCGTGATGAAGGACCGGATGCTCGGCCGCGTCGAAGAGGCGGCGATCGACAAGGCGGTTGCCGGCCGGCCGTTCTCCTTCGATGGGGACGGGGCCGCCTTCCAGCTGACCTGCGAGGCCAAGCGGATTGACCTGGCGTTCCTGTTCGACCCGATGATGGCGGTGCATACCTCGAACGTGCAGCCCCTCCCGCATCAGATTACGGCCGTCTACGAGTCGCTCCTCCCCCGGCAGCCCCTGCGGTTCGTGCTGGCCGACGATCCGGGAGCCGGCAAGACGATCATGGCGGGGCTCTACATCCGCGAGCTCGTCATGCGGGCTGACGCCCGCCGCATCGTCATCGTCGCGCCGGGTAGCCTCGTCGAGCAATGGCGTGACGAGCTGTTCGAGAAGTTTGGCCTCGAGTTCAAGATCTATTCGCAGCTGCTCGAGCAAGCCTCGCCCAGCGGAAACCCGTTTGAGGACCACCACCACCTGATCGTCCGGCTCGACCAGGCGTCCCGCAACGAAGAGCTGCAGGACAAGCTATGCGCTGCAGGCTGGGACCTCGCCATTTTCGACGAGGCCCACAAGCTCGGAGCCCACTACTTCGGCTCGAAGCTCGAGAAGACCGGCAGGTACCGCTTCGCCGAGAAGCTGGGGGCTCACACCCGCCATCTGCTCCTGATGACGGCGACGCCGCATAACGGCAAGGAAGAGGACTTCCAGCTGTTCCTCGCTCTGCTGGACTCGGACCGGTTCTATGGGAAGTTCCGCGACGGCGTCCATAAGGTCGATGCCTCCGACCTGATGCGCCGGATGGTCAAGGAGGAGCTCCTCAAGTTCGACGGCACCCCGTTGTTCCCGGAACGTAGAGCCTACACAGTCAACTATGCGCTGTCCGACATTGAGGCGGCGCTCTACGAGGCGGTGACGAATTACGTCCAGACCGAGATGGGCAAGGCGGACGAGCTCGAGGGTGCGCGAAAGGGATCGGTTGGGTTTGCCCTCACGGCCCTGCAGCGGCGTTTGGCTTCAAGTCCGGAGGCCATTTACCAATCTTTGAAGCGGCGCAGGGAGCGCCTTGAGAGCCGCTTGCGGGAAGAGAAGGTTGGAACTCGGGGCCGGAGTATTCTGGCGGAGACCCTGGAGCATGCGCCGGAGGACGACGACGACCTGAGCGCCGAGGAGCAGGAAAATCTCGAAGAGACTCTGATCGACGACGCCACCGCGGCCCGGACGGTCGCGGAGCTGGAGGCAGAAATCATCAGCCTCAAGGGACTCGAGCAGCAGGCGAAGCAGGTCGTCGCCTCGGGCCAGGACCGGAAATGGGATGAGCTGTCGAAGATCTTGCAGAACGAGTCGGAGATGCGCGACGCGTCAGGCCGGCAACGCAAGATGATCATCTTCTCCGAGCATCGCGACACGCTCAATTACCTCCATCAAAAGATCGCTGGTGTCCTAGGCAACGATGAGGCCATCGTCACGATCCATGGCGGTACCCACCGTGACGAGCGGCGCCAGGTCCAGGGGCTCTTCCGCACCGATCCGAACGTGCAGGTGCTGATCGCAACTGATGCGGCCGGAGAAGGCGTGAACCTTCAGAACGCCAACCTCATGGTCAATTATGACCTCCCCTGGAACCCGAACCGCCTCGAACAGCGTTTCGGCCGTATCCACCGCATCGGTCAGACCGAGGTGTGCCACCTCTGGAACCTCGTCGCCAAGGAGACCCGCGAGGGCGACGTCTACCACCGGCTGCTCAAGAAGCTGGAGGTCGAGAGCGAGGCCCTGAAGGGGCGCGTGTTCGACATCCTCGGTGAGGTCTTCGAGGACAGGAGCCTCAAGGATCTTCTGATGGATGCCGTCCGCTACGGCGACCAGCCGGAGGTGCGGGCCCGCCTGTCGCAAAAGGTCGACGCCGCACTTGATCATGACCACCTGAAGTCGCTGCTCAACCGGAACGCTCTCTCGCAGGAGGTGATGAGCCCCGAACGGCTCTTCGCCGTCAAAGAGGAGATGGAGAAGGCCGAGGCGCGACGCCTGCAGCCGTTCTTCGTCCGGGCGTTCTTCTCGCAAGCCTTCAACGCCCTAGGCGGCGTCATGCACCCGCGCGAGGCCGGGCGGTACGAGATCACGCACGTTCCCGTGTCGATCCGCGAGAGGGACCGGCGCATCACCAGTCGAAATCGCCGGGACCAGGAGCCCGTCTTCAAGAAGTACGGGCGCATCTGCTTCGAACGCGAGGGTATCCAGCCGTTGGACAGGCCTGGATTGCAGCGTGCGGATCTCATGCACCCGGGTCATCCATTGATGCTCTCGGTGTCCGACCTGGTGTTGGAGCAGCACGCGAACCTTCTCCGGCAAGGCGCCGTTCTGGTCGACCCGGCCGATGAAGGGACCGAGCCCTGGCTCATGTTCCTGCTGACCCACGAGGTGAAGTCGGGCGACGGGACGGTCCTCTCCAAGCGCCTCCAGTTCATCCGGGTCGGGCCGGACGGAAGTGCCTCGTTCGCGGGCTGGGCGCCGCACCTCGACCTCGAGCCCTTGCCGTTTGAGGAGCTCGACCTCGTGAAGGACCAGATTGCCGCGCCTTGGATCACAGCCGACCAGGAGGCCCGGGCCGTATCGCTCGCCGCAAACACCCTGGTGCCTGAGCATTACGCCGAGGTCGCCGAGCGCCGCATCGAGCACGTGGACAAGACCCTGAGGGCGGTTCACGAGCGCCTGACGAAAGAGATTGCCTTCTGGCAAGACCGTTGGATCAAGCTGAAGGACGACCTCGACGCCGGGCGGGACGTGCGGCTCCCCTTCGACAATGCGCGTCGCACCCTCAGCGATCTCGAAGGGCGGCTTGAGAATCGCAAGAGGGAGCTTCAGTCCATGCGCCACGTCGTCAACGGCACTCCCATTGTTCTCGGCGGCGCACTTGTTGTCCCTGCCGGTCTCATGCGTTCCCGCCGCGGCGACGAGCAATCTGACCCAGTTGCGGCGACTTTCGCTGCTGACGCTGCGGCTCGGGCACGAATTGAGAAGATCGCGATGGACGCGGTCCGGCGAGCTGAAGAGGCACGGGGATGCCGCGTCGTCGATGTATCGGCCGAAAAATGCGGCTGGGACCTGACATCCTATCCTCCTGCCGTCGACAGGAAGCAGCCGGATCCACGCCACATCGAGGTGAAGGGAAGGGTGAAGGGGGCGAGCACCGTCACGATCACCCGAAACGAAATGCTTTATGCCTTCAACCAAGGCGACAAGTTCGTCCTGGCGATCGTCATCGTCGGTGAGAACGACGTTGCCGAAGGTCCCCACTACATCCGCAATCCATTCGATCGCGAACCTGCCTGGGGTGTCGCATCTGTAAACTATCATCTGGGCGATCTGCTCGCCCGTGCCGAGGCCAATTAGAATGACCTATGCCATCAAAGCTCCAAAGAAGTTGATCGAGGTGGCGCTGCCGCTCGACGCGATCAACGCGGAGGCGTCTCGGGAGAAATCCATCCGGCAAGGACACCCGAGCACCCTGCATCTTTGGTGGGCTCGCCGGCCCCTGGCGGCGGCACGTGCAGTCATCTTCGCCCAAATGGTCAACGACCCGTCATGGAAGTGGGAAATGGACCACCCTACGGAGATACCGCCGAACCACCTCAAGGCGTCCTGGGCCAAGAGCCGGAAGCGGCTTTTCGGGATTGTAGAGGACCTTGTCAGATGGGAGAACTCTTCCAACCAGGAAGTTCTCGAAAAGGCTCGTGCCGAAATTCAGCGGTCATGGCGAGAGACCTGTGAGTTGAATAAAGACCATCCGGAGGCGAGCGATCTGTTTGATCCGGAGAAGCTGCCTGGATTTCACGATCCGTTCGCCGGTGGTGGCGCCATTCCTCTTGAGGCCCAGCGTCTTGGGCTTAAGGCGCATGCCAGTGACCTCAATCCCGTCGCTGTTCTTATCAACAAAGCGATGATTGAGGTCCCACCGACATTTTCGAACCGAGCTCCAGTTGGCCCCGCGATCCTGGGAGGTGGAACACCCGATTTTGATCTTGGCCGCGCATGGGAAGGGACGGCGGGCTTGGCTCAGGATGTGCGCCGCTATGGTGCATGGATGCGGGATGAGGCACAAAAGCGAATTGGTCATCTCTACCCACCCATTGAGGTCACCGAAGAGATGGCACGAGGTCGGCCGGATCTGAAGCCACTGGTCGGGAAGCGGCTAACAGTTATCGCATGGCTTTGGGCCAGAACAGTAAAGAGCCCAAATCCGGCATTCAGACATGTCGATGTCCCGCTAGCCTCCTCGTTCATGCTTTCGGCTCGGGCGGGAAACGCTACCTATGTTGAGCCTGTGATCAGCGGCGACAGGTATCGCTTCCAGATCAACGTTGGGAGCCTTCAAGAGGGTGAGAAGGCGCGGACTGGCACAAAGCTATCACGTGGGGCTAATTTTCGGTGCCTCATGTCGAACTCCCCAATACCAAGCGACTACATCTACAGCGAAGCTAATTCAGGGCGGATGGGCGCCAAGCTGATGGCCATCGTTGCCGAGAGTGGGCGTGGGCGGGTGTTCTTGCCGCCGACAGAGGGGATGGAGGGCATCGCGCTTCAAGCGAACCCACAATGGAAGCCTGATGTACCTATGCCCGAGAACCCACGGTGGTTCTCCCCGCCACTGTATGGGCTCCGCACGTTTGGTGACATCTTTACTCCTCGCCAACTCATCGCGCTAAATACTTACTGTGATCTCATTTCGGAGGTGCGAGCTCGGATAGAGAGAGACGCTATCACTGCCGGCATGAGCGATGATGGGCGACGCCTGTCTGCAGGCGGAACAGGTGCCGCGGCTTACGCTGATGCGGTCAGCATTTACTTGGCTATCGCTCTAAGCAGGTTGACTGACATATGTAACTCCCTTTGCCGCTGGGAAGTTACCAAGACCCAAGTACGCAATCTGTTCGGGCGCCATGCTATTCCCATGCTATGGGATTTTGCCGAGAACAACGTATTTGGCGATGCGGCCGGCGACTACGCTACAAGCCTCGCCAATATGGCCAAGGCTCTGGACCGGCTGCCGTCAACGACGTGTAACGGAGTTGTCGCCCAAGCCGATGCTCAAACTCAATCGATATCTGAGAGGAAGGTTGTTTCGACGGATCCTCCATATTACGCCAACATCGGCTATGCGGATCTCTCAGACTTTTTTTACGTGTGGTTGAGGAAAACACTGCGGGACGTCTGTCCGAACCTTTTTGCAACCATCTCAGTACCGAAGGCAGAAGAGCTTGTTGCGACGCCCTACCGGCATGGGAGCAACGAAAAGGCCGAGGCGTTCTTCATGACGGGCATGACAGAGGCAATGCATCGTCTGGCAGAGCAAGCACATCCGTCATTTCCGACGACAATATACTACGCGTTCAAGCAGTCTGAAACTGATGGTGCTGATGGAACGACAAGTACTGGTTGGGAGACATTCCTTGAGGCCGTTATTCGTGCAGGATTCGCACTAACTGGTACTTGGCCTATGCGAACCGAACTTGCCAACCGTATGATCGGGGCAGGCACCAACGCGTTAGCATCTAGTATCGTTCTTGTTTGCCGACCTCGACCACACAATGCAGCCACTATCTCGCGGAGAGCTTTTATTCGCGAACTCAACCAAGTCCTGCCTGATGCGTTGGATGAAATGACCCGTGGCTCCGGCGACGATCGGTCCCCAGTAGCCCCTGTAGATTTGTCGCAAGCGATCATCGGACCGGGAATGGCGGTCTTCTCGAAGTATGCTGCCGTCCTAGAGGCAGACGGGAAGCCAATGACCGTATCGACTGCGCTGCGACTAATAAATCGCTTTCTCGCAGAAGACGACTTCGATCCGGATACGCAGTTTTGCCTTCATTGGTTCGAACAAAACGGCTGGGGTGAGGGGCGCTTCGGCGATGCTGACACCCTTACCCGTGCTAAGGGCACATCGGTCGAGGGCGTAAAGCAATCCGGTGTCATCCACGCTGTGGGAGGCGTAGTGCGTCTTCTCAAGTGGGCGGATTATCCGGCCGATTGGGAGCCTGAAACTGACTTCCGCCTTCCTGTATGGGAAGTGCTTCATCAACTCATCCGCGTGTTCCGGACCCAAGGTGAGGCAGGGGCTGGCGAAGTTCTCGGCGCCGTCGCTGCCAAGGCGGAAGTAACGCGTCAGCTCGCGTACCGACTCTACACCCTCTGTGAGCGTGCTGGCCGGGCCGAGGATGCACGGGCCTACAACGAAATCATCACAAGCTGGAGCGCCATCGAGACGGCTGCCGCCAAGGCCGCAGGTCCGAAACAAGCCTCTCTCTTTGACGCCTGAGGAGCGCAATCATGAAGCCCTGGAGAGAAATCGCCGTTCCGCATCATGACGTGCTCAGCGGGACATTCCAGCAGTCAGAGTTCGCGGCAGACATAACCGCGGTCCACATGAAGAGGGCGAGCCTGGAGTATCAGGATGCGGCTCCTTTCTTCGAGCGGACCTACATCACGGAGGGCATGCGTCTCCTCCTGACGCAGGTGGCGCAGCGGTTGGCCGGCAAGGGCGGTGAGCCCGTCATCCAGCTCCAAACCGCGTTCGGCGGGGGCAAGACGCACACAATGCTCGCCGTCTATCACCTCGCCTCGAGAGAGTGTGAGCTGTCGCAGATGGCTGGCATTCCGGAGCTCATAGACCGCGCTGGCCTCATGGACGTGCCCAAGGCGAGGGTCGCCGTCATTGACGGCACCGACCGCGCGCCCGGGCAGCCCCGAATGGAAGGCAAGCAGGAGATCAGAACGCTTTGGGGTGAGCTCGCGTGGCAGCTTGGAAAGGCGGAGGCTTTCGAGCTCGTCAAGGATGCCGACGCGAGTGGCACATCGCCAGGCAAGGACGTGCTTCGAACCCTGCTCGAGCGCTATTCACCCTGTGTGGTCCTGATCGATGAGCTCCAGGCCTACGTCCGCCAGTTCCCGGAAGGCCAGCAGCTGAGCGGCGGCACGTACGACAGCAACCTGTCCTTCATCCAGGCTCTAACCGAAGCCGTGAAGCTTGTGCCAACGGCGATCGTCCTCGCGTCGCTGCCGGAGTCGGAAATCGAGGCCGGCAGCCAACGGGGTGTCGCGGCACTGAGAGCCCTTGAGAAGACGTTCGGTCGCGTCCAGGCGCTCTGGAAGCCAGTTGCGACGGAAGAGGCGTTTGAGATCGTTCGTCGGCGGCTCTTCGAGCCGGTTCGCGATGCAGCGGCACGGGATGCCGTCTGTCGGGCATTCGCCGACGCCTACGTCGCGGAGGGGGCGAAGCTCCCGTCCGAGACGCAGGAGAGGCGGTACTATGATAGGCTCGTGCAGGCTTATCCGATCCACCCTGAGGTTTTCGATCGCCTCTACGAAGACTGGACGACAATCGACGGGTTTCAGCGCACTCGCGGCGTCCTGAAGCTGATGGCGAAGGTCATCTACCGGCTTTGGAAGGACGACAACAAGGATCTTATGGTCCTGCCTGGCACGTTGCCGCTCTATGATGGCAGCAGTCGAAGCGAGCTGACGTATTACCTGCCCGCCGGATGGGACGCCGTCATCGACCGCGACATCGATGGGGATCGCGCCGAGACGACCGAGCTCGAGAACAAGGAGCCCCGCTTCGGCCAGCTCCATGCCGCGCGCAGGGTGGCACGTACCATCTTCCTGGGCAGCGCTCCTTCGTCCGTCGTCCATCAGTCCGGCATTCGCGGCCTGGACCGGGCCCGAATCCTCCTAGGATGCCTTCAGCCGGGTCAAGCCTCTTCCAACTACACCGATGCTCTGAACCGACTGTCAGACCGCCTCCACTATCTCAACAGCTCGGGTGACAGAACCCAGGATGCGACCCGGTATTGGTTCGACACGCGCGCAAACCTTCGGCGCGAGATGGAGGACCGCAAGCGGCGCTACAATGATGAGACCGACGTCCGCGGCATGATCGCGGAAGGCATGAAACGGGTGGTAGGGGCGGGGTCATTCTTCGACGGCACCCACATCTTCACGCCTCATGGCGACGTGCCGGATGATAGTGGCCTCAGGTTGGTGGTGTTGCCGCCCAAGATCTGGCACTCCCGCGATGAGGTCAGGATCGCTGAAGAAGCGGTGCTGGATTACATCCGCAATAATGGTCTGAAGCCCCGCTACCGTGGTAATCGGTTGCTCTTCCTGGCAGCGGACCATGGTGCTCTTGCCCGGCTCAACGATGCAGCTCGCATCGTGCTGGCCTGGGGCTCGATTGTCGAAGACATCAAGCAGGGCCGCCTCAACGTAGACCTGCTTCAACAGAGGCAGGCGGAGAAGGAGCTTCAGACCGCCCAGGACGTCCTTCCGCGTGCCATCCGCGAATGCTTCAAGTGGTTGCTGTGCCCAGGCCAGGAGAACGCGACGGATCCGAAGCCCCATGTCGAGGCCTTCGCGCTCAACACGAGCGGCGGCTCGCTGGGGAGCGAGATCGAGCGGGTCTGCCTTGATAATGAGCTCGTCATCACCACGTGGTCGCCGATCCACCTCCGCGCGAAGCTGAAGGAGCTCTATTGGAGGCCGAACGAGCCCGCAGCAAAGGCCATCGCCTTCTGGGAGGATACCCTGCGGTACCTCTACCTTCCGCGCTTGAAAGACCGGGAGGTGCTCACCAAAGCAATCAGGAACGGAGCGGCCAGCCGGGATTTCTTCGGCACCGCATACGGGCAGAACGGCGAGGTCTTCGAAGGCTTCCACTTAGGCATGGGCGACGTCCAGCTCGACGACACGTTGCTGCTGATCGAATTGGAGGCTGCAAAGACCTTTGAAGAGGCGAACCGGCCGAAGCCGGAATCTGAGCCGCCGAAGCCGCATGAAGAGCCACTACCCAGGAAGGACCCACCAGCTAAGGACGACGAGAGGTCGCGACAGGACCCACCTCCTGGGCAGCCGAAACCTCGTTCTTTCCACGGGACAGCTGATATCCCGCCGGCCACAGCAAAGATGCGGATGATCCAGCTCGCGGAGGAGATCGTAAGCTTGCTCATGACAGATCCCAACGCACAGGTGAGGGTCACCGTCGAGATCGCAGCAGACTTTCCAGATGGAGCAGGTGACCAGATCAAGCGGGCAGTTTCCGAGAACGCACGCAGCCTTGGACTGAAGATCGCAGACTGGGAGTAGGTATCGCGAAAGTCATGAGTTCAAGGAGGCGGCGGGACCGCAATTCATGATGGGAAGCGGTGGAATGGATCTATGACGACAGCAAACATCCACGTGTTACCCCGCTGGCAGAGTGAACTATTGCACATTGGGCTCACGGAAGTGCATAGGCTTGGGCTCGAGCCGCCTGTGGCTCGCGTCAGTGGGAGATATGATGGTTGGACGGCACCCGGGCTGGGACTTTACCCTTAGCGTCATCAAAATAGCGACGGGCAATGCTTGGAACAGGGTTGCAGCCTCGCTTGTGGTTGCGGGCATTGCGGCCCTGACCAGCATCCTCCAGTACATAATTATTGGCCTCTTCGCCCTTGGCGGGACGAAGATTGTGATCCCTGACGCCCCAACTTGGATTGGGTTCGCCCTAATCGGTATCGGCATAGGCGTGCTGATCCTCGGTCGAGTTGTGCCGGAGCGCACCGGGGCTCCTCAGCTCTCACCAACCCCCAATCTGCATGATGTGGATCTCCACCAGCGCTTCCGTGAAAAAGTGACGGACGACGTCCTCCTGTTTTTGCGAGAACATGATCTCGGCAACACCTTCCCGAGAAAGGCGCTCGACCCGCTTTTCGACATGGACGCGACTTGGCGTGGCGGTCGGTACGAGTTCAGTGATCCCGAACTTCAGAAATCTTTTCAAGAAGTCCGCTCTGCGCTTCGTGTATTTATCGGTCTTGCGCTCACGTACATCCACAGCCACTGGAACAACCCAGAGCTGGCCACGGTGATGACGGACCAGGATCAACGTCGAGGGCGCTCCCAAAGCACGCTCGACAACGCGAGAAAACTGAATACAGCCGCAACCGACCTATGTGCCAGAATCGATGACTTTGAGCGTTTGGCAGCTGTACGGCTGAAAACGGTCTGACGACGAGCTGGTGGGGCTGAGGGTTGTTGGAGCGACTTTTACTGCATAATTCAGATCGTAGTGGAACTACCTGTTTTACTATGGAAAACATTCCAACAGACTCGTCTTAAAATTGCAATTGCGCCGAGAGATTGCCAATCTAAATGCAAAGGTCGATCCGACTTCGGTGGCAGGTAGCGATTGTCTGGGATAGAGAGTTTTTCTGCTGCAGACTCTTTGGTGGGATATATCTACCAGTGTGAGTATGCGCTATTTCGAGCTTTAGATACGGATGATCCGGCAGAGGGCTTTATGGTGGAAACCTTTGACGATGTGGTCGTCGAAGGGGAGGGCGACGCGTTTGAGCTCTTGCAGTTGAAACACCACGATCCCGCCAAGGCAAAGGCCTTCACCGACAAAAGCTCTGATCTGTGGAAAACGATTCGCATCTGGTCCTCTCTCGTCAGGGACAACGCTGTCGATCCAAGCAAGACCTCATTCTTCTTGCTCACCACTGCTCAGGCGTCGTCTTCTGCGATGCTGGTCGACTATTTAGCACCAAAAGGGGGCACGGGAGGAACGAGGAACGTAACGGCCGCAAAGGCCCTTCTCATGGAGATCGCGGAGGAGATAGAGGCCGGAACGACGGATAGCATGAAGAAGAACGTCGAGCCTTTCTTGGCATTGCCAGAAGCCACCCGCGGCGTGCTGATTGGAAACATGACCATAGTGCCGGGAGTGGCGGTGATCGAGAGCCTCCGCCAGAAGATCATCAAGCGATTAAGCCTGACGGGTGCCACGACTGGAAATCTGGAGCGCTTGGCGCAGTCGCTGGTTGGCTGGTGGTACTGGGTTTTGATCGAGCGCCTCAGAGCGAAAGAGAAAGTGGCGATCAGTAAAGAGCTGCTCCAAGAGAAAATCACGGATCTGGTTTCCCAATATGTCGTGTCGAGCCTGCCAATATTCGAAGATATCACGAACCCGGACGCTGACCAAAAGGCCCGCCTGTTGCAGAGGCTGTTCGTTCGGCAGTTGATGGCTATAGGGCATGCTCCGGACAAGACGGCGGTCGCAGGGGCGCTGCTCGATGTGTACAAGGCTGATGGGCACATAAAGCGTTGGCTCGAGAGCCTGCGGCTGCAGCCTAAGGAATTGCAAGAGTTTAAGGATCAGCTTTACGGTCACTGGGCTGCGAAATTTGGTGCGATCGAACCTGACGCAGACGCTTGCCTTGGCCGGGATGACGCAGAGTCTGAGCTGGCAAAGCTCGGTCGAGCCGCTCTAAGCGGCTCACTCTCGGGAAGTCAGGCAAAGCTCAAAGACGTTGAGATCGATTATCTACGGCGTGGCGTTTTACACCTCATGGCGAACGACCCGGTGATCGGTTGGCACCCTCACTGGGTCGCAAAATTCAAGTCGGTCGAATGATATGGCGTTCGCTCCCTGGAATGATCGGCAGACAGATTTCGCCAACTATTTTAATCCGAGCTATCTCGGTATCCTCGTATATAGCTTAGCCAAAGGCTATAACGCCATAAACGGGGGCATGTCGCTAGCCCTTGCGTTTCCCGGCGTCGCCATGGCCGTGCATCCCGATATCCGGAATGCTCTTCCCCGCACCACCGCTACCCGGTTCTCGAGGTGGCTGAGGGATAACCCAGAAATTCGAACCGACCTGCTCTCGTCTACACAGTCCCTTGTTCCGCAGGTCAAGGAAGCCGTTTTGACGTCGCTCCGCTCGAACTGGATCTCGATTGAGAACGGCCGCCTAATCGCGGCTGCCAAGGGACCACCGATCTTGAAGTCAGACAAAACCTTTGATGATGACCAGAAGGCGGCCGCATTCGTCGGAAGGTGGTTCGCGAAGGTAGCAGACGACAGAGGAATCTACCAACAAATAGGAGTAAGACCATAATGCAGATCCAGAGCGTGGTCCTTTACTCCCTTGACGGCAGGATCAACGAAATCCCATTCGACTTAGGTCGCGTGAATATCCTCAGTGGCCCAAGCGGTCGGGGAAAGTCCGCACTGCTAAGCGTCGTCGATTACTGTCTTGGAGCATCGCGTTTTGAAATCCCGGCAGGTGTGATCTCGAATGCCGTGTCATGGTTCGCCTTGAAACTCGACTTCGGTACGGAAAGGTTGTTCGTGGCCCGCCGTAGCGTCCCCTTAGGGAGGGCAGCAAGCAATGAGTTCTTCGTGCGGCCCAACCCGGACCACGAAACGCCGCCTCTGAGTGATTTAAAGCCAAATGCTCGCCGCGATGATCTTGTAGAGAAAGTCGGATCGCTCCTAGGTGTGGGGGTCACACTTCTTCCTCGGGCCGACGGCACGGCCGAACGACAGAAGCTGACCTTCCGGTCAGGTCTCATCTACAGCTTCCAAAAGCAGAATGAGATCGCCAACCCGGACCTGTATTTTCATCGTCAAAGCGAACTCGCTCAGACGATAAGAGAAACGTTGCCATACTACCTTGGGGCGATCTCCCCGGCCATCATCGAAAAGCAAGCCGAACTCCGCAATAAGCGGAAGAGACTGCGCGAGGTCGAGCGGGCTCTTGAACGCAGCGTATCGATCGCCGCTAATCGTGACGCGGAACTCGTATCAATCGTGGCGGAAAGTACCCGACTGGGTTTGATTGCATCATCCGACATTCCAGCTAGGAGCTCGGCAGCACAAATACTCGAGAGCGTTTCTTCTACCCTCCAATCCACTCTTTTCGGCGACAGCCAACTAGCGGATGGTCTGGACCTTGATCTCCTCAAGCAGATGAATACTGAGCTGCTGAGTAAGACTCGTGAAAGATTAGATCTCAAAAAAGAGATCGACGCTTTGGAGCGCTTTGAAAACGACCAGAATGTTGTCGACAACGCACTCAACGAACAGCGGCGGCGTTTGACGGCATTGCATCTTCTCGCAGATGACCACGATTCTAAGCAATGTCCGGTTTGCGAAAGCAGGCTGGAGAGTGTCACGCCGGCTGTAGCGGATATGCAGCGCTCTCTGGAAACACTCATCGTTGAACTTGCGATGGTGAGTTCGGACAAGGCCGATGTCCGGGAACAACTCTCCAAGCGCCGTGCCGCCGTTACCAATCTCACGTCGGAAATCGCTTCACTCAGGCGCGAGGTTCAGCGCTTGAAGGAAGAGGAATCCTCCATCAAATTGTTATTGGAGCAGAAACACGAGGTTGCCCGGCTTTCTGGCATGGTCGACATGTTCCGTAGGCTCATATCGGTTGACGACGACGAGACACGTGTCGCGCTAGAACTTGAGAAGGCCTCCTTGGTCACTGACATCGAAGAACTCGAATCAGAGACGAACCTGTCAGACGTTCGCGCGAAGACCGCGACCTTCCTCGGCGGTATCGGGCAGCAGATCACCCGCTGGGCTCGCGAGCAGCATCTCGAGTACGCGAACGGTTTTCTGACATTTGATCTCCGCGGGCCGAGACTTGTCAGCGAGACGGCAGACGAGACGATTCCGTTTTCACGCTTCGGTAGCGGGCGGAACTGGGTCTGGTATCACTTGCTCGGCCATCTGGCTCTCCACGAATGGTTTGCCTCGAATAAACGGCCGGTACCTAACTTTTTGATCCTCGATCAGCCGTCACAGGTCTATTTCCCTTCAGCTGACGGGCAGACAGAAGACAATGACTGGATGGAGGTCCGTAAAATCTACGAGTGGCTTTTCGACGTCGTCGAAAAATTTGAAGGCCAGATGCAGATTATAGTCACCGACCACGCGAAATTCGAGAACGACCCGCGTTTCACAGACCACCTCAAGCACGACTGGTGGCAGGGAGGATCCTTGGTACCCCAAGGTTGGTTGGACCAAAACCTGTAGTCTTAATGAATCGCCCCACGTCATGGTCGTTCTGTAAGTAGATGACAGTTATAGTAGCAGGCTCGCCTGCCTTCAACTTAGTTTCCAGATGACCGTCGGGCCAAGCGTCTGCATTGGTGCAGGAAGATTGGCATTTAGATCATCCCATGGGGCCGGCGTGCCGACGGACGGAAGCTTCCCCAAAAGGGGAGACTTCGCAACGGCAGTGAGGTTGAATATATTTCGCAAGAAGGGCTGGGCGTTGCGAGCACCCACCTCTCCTCTGTTACCAGAACAGGACCCTTACGGGTTGCTTACAAGGACATCACCGAAGGGCGAGTTGGCGTTTTACCCTCCAACTCGCCCTTTTCGGTTGGCCAACTCTGAGCAGGAGAAACGGGAGGGTTAACGGCTCTAACAGGGCCTCAGCCGAACTTCCGTGTTCTGGCCGAAAGCAGACCTATATAAGGCCACGCTTAAAGGCCGAGTTGACCCGTTCCGGACCATCGGCTCGCCGGCCAGCAGACTGTCAAAGCAGAGGCGACACTCGCGTCATCCGCTCGTCGTCCCACCCTGATTGAGTTTGTTAACAAGCGCGGTCGGCTGGCGCCTACATCTCCTATGAGGGGACAGCCCATAGCATCGCGTCCGGCTCACCTTCAGCATGGACGCATTGCCATACCGTCAATCACCACCATTTCCCTCGACAAGCTCGCCCGCTTGGTTGACACGCCCAAGTGCCCGTTCCTCATCGATGTTCAGACCGAAGAGGACTTCGCGGCCGACCCGCGCCTGATCCCCGGCTCCGTCCGCCGCCCGTGGCAGGCCGTCGCTGATTGGGCGCACGAATTTAGCAGCCGATCGGCCGTCGTCATCTGCCAGAATGGCCAGAAGCTCAGCAAGGGCGTGGCCGCCCGGCTGTGGCACGAGGGCATTCCGGCCGATTTTCTCGAGGGCGGTGCCCTGGCGTGGGCAGGGGCCAGCCGGGGCAGCTAGAGAAAGGCGTACATCAAGATCGAATAGCTGATGAGGGCGAGTGTCAGGCTGAGACCCAGGATGGTGGCCATCTCCTGCCCGAATGGATCCGGCTCGGCATCGGCATCCCTGGCCGGCGCACGAACTTCGCGCTCACTCATCCATTCACCCCCACGACAGATCCTCAGGTGAGATGCAAACGTTGCCAAAGTCCCGCGAGGTCCATTCCATCATGTCGGGAGCAGGAACGGACAAGGACTGGTTCCCGGTTGGCATCGCACCGCGTGACGGCACGCCCGTGATCCTCTGGATGATCGGAGAGGAGACACCGCCCACGCTTCCGCAACCCGTTGGCTGTTGGAGCCTCAATCCCGCGGCGGGCATCGGCTACTGGCGGATTTTCGGGGAGCCGCCGCGCTTTTGCTCCGATAAGCAGATCCGCGGCTGGAGGCCACTTCTTCGGGAAAGTTGAGCACACCATTGGCACCGGCCACGTCCTGCTGAGGGCGTGCCGCCCCTTGTCACCCAGACAAGCTCGGCCGTGGCTGCGCCTGCCCCTTCTTGCCGCCTCAGCCGCCAGGAACTTCCCCTCGAGGGAAGTGTTCACGCTTTGACCCAAGGCCAACCGGAGCCCGATGAACCTGCGCTCATTCTCGCAAGCCTGCGGCGGCATTGCCATCTTTGCCGGTGTGCTCGTCCTGGCGGGATGGATGGCAGGGATCACGGCGCTGCAATCCCTCATCCCCGGCTTCCCTGCGGCGCAGCCGATGACGGCCCTGGCGATGGTCTCCTGCGGTGGCGCCATGCTGCTTCTGGGCACCAAGATGCTTGGCACGCGCAGGGCTGCGGTCGGCTTGGCCGCGCTGGTCATCGTGATCTCTTTGCTGAACCTCGTCGCCTATGCCGGGCTGGACTTGGGCCTTGAGCGATGGCTGCTGTCAGATCGGCTGGCGAACCAACCCGGTCCCTATCAGTACCCCGGCCGGATGGCTGAGATGACGGCCCTCGGCTTCCTCCTCGTTTCCTCCGCGATCACCGCGAAGGCGTTGCGTCGGATGGTGCTTTCGGCGGTGGCGGCGGCAACCGCGGCCTTCATGCTCGCAGGCGTGGCCCTGCTGGCCTACCTCTTCGACGCATCGATCCTCGAAGTGACCGGGTTTTCGGCGGTCTCCCTGCCCACCGCCGTCGTGCTTGGGATGCTGTCGGCCGGAGCACTGGCTGCCGATCCGCTCAGGGGATGGCCACGCCGCCTGACGCTCGACACCCCTGGCGGCACCCTCTTGCGGATCCTGCTGCCTCTGGCGCTCGTCCTACCGATCGGCATTGGTACCGCCGCCCTGATCGCCTCGCGCGTCGGCCATGTGCCGCCGGACTTCCGGCTGGCCGTCGTCTGTGCGGCGACGGCCTTCCTTCTCGGTGCCGTGGTGATGTGGGCTGCGGGCCGGATCGACAGCCTCGATGCCGCGCGGCAACGCTACCGTCGGCTTTATAAGGCACAGCCGACCGCCCATCTCGTCCTCGCACCGGACTTCACCATCGAGGAAGCCTCCGAGCATTACCTCGCGGCCACGATGACACTTCGGCAGGACCTGGTGGGAAAGGGGATGTTCGAGGTGTTTCCGGACAATCCGGCCGACCCGGGTGCCACTGGCGTGTCCAACCTGCGCGCCTCGCTTGAGCGCGTCCTGAAGACCCGTGCGCCCGACCGCATGCCGGTGCAGAAGTACGACATCCGCCGTCCTGGCGGCGAGTTCGAGGTCCGCTGGTGGTCGCCCCTGAACTCTCCCGTGCTCGGGCCAGACGGCGAGATCCGCCACATCGTTCATCAGGTCGAGGACGTCACCGCCGAGATGTTGGAGCGGGAGGCGGCGGCGGAGGCGCGCGCCGGCGCGGCGCGGTTCCGGGCGGTGGCTGATACCATCCCTGGCCTGGTCTTCGAGACCGATCCTGCGGGGGCGAACACCTATGTCAGCCAACAGTATTGTTCCTATACGGGCCTGTCGTCCGAGGCGCTGCTCGGCGAGGGCTGGCGGCAGGTGCTGCATCCGCAGGACCGCGACCGGGCGGCCGCGATATGGCAGGAGGCCGCGGGCAGCGGCAGACCCGCTGCGATGGAGTGCCGGATCCGTCGGGCCGACGGGGCCTGGCGCTGGTTCATTCTCCGCATCTCGACGCTGCGTGATCGGGCCGGGCGGGTGGAGAAGGGGATCGGTGTCTGCACCGACATCACGGACCAGCGTGAGGCGTTCGAGCTTCAGCGCACCCTGCTGCTGGAGGTCAGTCATCGGGTGAAGAACAGCCTCGCCCTCATCTCCAGCCTGCTCAAGCTGCAAGCCCGCTCCCTCGACGGCGCGGCGCGCTACGCGCTGGAGGAGGCCTCCCAGCGGGTGCACGCCGTCGCCCGTGTGCACGACCAGCTCTGGCGTGGTGCCGGGACGCGCGACATCGACCTGAGGCCCTTCCTCAGTGACATGTGCTCGGCCGTTGGGGCGACCGCACCCAGGCACTCGACCGTCTGCCGCGCCGAGCCGGCGATCGTCAGCGCGGACCTGGCCGTACCGATCGGCTTGTTCGTCAACGAGCTGCTGACGAACGCCTACAAGCATGCCTACCCCGAAGACCAGGATGGCGAGGTGCGGGTGCTTGGGACGAACCTCCCGAACGGCTACTACCGGCTTGAGGTGTCCGATGCGGGGCGTGGCCTGCCGCCGGGGTTCGATTTGGCCGAGAGCCGCGGGAGCCTTGGGATGAGGGTGATCACCAGCCTCGCGGCACAGCTCGGGGGCGAGCTGGCCGCTGGGTCGGCCGAGCCGGGTGCTCGCTTCTCCCTGGTGTTCCCGCTCCAGGCTGAAAGAATGCCGGCGATCCGATGAAGCCGACATCCGATCCGGGTGCCTTGACCCGCGTTGGCACCATTGAAGGTCCAGCAATGGCACTCCTGAGACGGAAGCGCCGACGTTTGTTGGGCGGAAGGAAGGTGGAGGTTGACCCAGAGCTCACCTTAGCTGTTTGGGAATCATGCTTCCGGTTTCGGCGTCTGAATAGGCGCAGTCTGCCGAGCTTTCTGTTCCTCGATCTCAGCCAGCACGTCCAGATGACGGGCCATCTCCAGGAGCTGGTGTTTGACATCCAGGAGCGAGATCCACTTCGCCGTGGCTCGTGCGTCATTGGCCTGCCGTCGATACTCGGCCGCCTTGTCGAGGGGAGGGACAAACACGGCCGCAGACCTTTCTCACAGCACAAAAGGTACAGACCGTGGAACGTGCCGATCGTTCCTCCAGTGCCGGAGCTTTCGACTGACCATAAGGAGGATCGGACCGTTTGTCTCCTATCACCAGTCGGCGACCCCGTAGGCGCTGGTGGCTGAGAGGGACGCGCGCTCCCGCCCGCGGCCGACGAGTGTCGTCACGACCGCCGGTCTCGACCAAGAACGCCAACCTCTGGTCCTGGCGAATCGGCACCTCGCTGCGGGCGAGCAGCATGTTGCCGGGTAGATCGCCCTGATCCGCCGGATGACCGCGAAAGGCTCCGATCCGCCGCAGCTAGGGACCTGCTGCGGTTGCTGGACGAGACCATGGTGCTCTGGCAGGACCACCTCCTGCTCATCCCGGACGCCATCGCCAGGCACGACCAGGCGATCTCTCTCCCTCGACAGGCGGGTCCTGGGCCAGCAACTCTCTGACCCTGGCCAGCTCGTCGGGCGGGTGCGGCAGGAGCAGGTCCAGTTCGGCCTCGATCCGGGCCATCTCCTGGATTTGGTGTTGGACCTGCTCCTGCGCCGCGAGCAGGCGCTGACGGAGCTGGACAGCCTCAGTCACAGCTTTCTCGGCACGCTGGAACAGAGGATCGTCTTCGATGACCATGACACAGCCCACTCGCACAATTGTCGATCCTCAACATCGGGTCGCCCGCCCGTGTTCCAGGGATGCCGCCGGGGAATGGATGTGGACCGAGCTGATGATCCGGCGAAGGACCTGCTCCTGTCAGCGCGGCTCGCGTTCCAGGTTCAGGAAGGCCGGATCGAATTCGGCGACCTCTTGCAGCCGCGGCCAGTCCTCGATGGTGACGGTCTCCCCGCGCCAGGTGACCAGTTCCTCGGCTCGAAGCTGCTGGACGATCCGGTTCACGTGCACGGTCGAGAGCCCCAGCACATCTCCAAGCTCTGCCTGCGTCAGAGGCAGCTCGAAGCTCATGTCTTGGGTCAGCCCCACCGTTTGCAGGCGCAGGAACAGCTCGCACAGGAGATGGGCGATCTGGTTGAACGCCGGACGTCGGCCCATCGCCACCAGCCACTCCCGATGGGTGGCGGCATCGATCAGGGTATGCAGCCACAGCAGCCGACCCAGGTGGAGGTACCGGTCGGTGATCGTGCGCAGGGTTGCATGGGGAACCAAGCCGATCCGGCAGGACGTGATGGCCACGACGCCGTGATCCATCGTCTTCTGGATGTAGCTGTGCAGGTCGACGAAGTCGCCCGGGACGTGCAGGGCCGTGATCTGGCGCTTGCCGGCCCGCAGCAGCTTGTAGCGGGCGGCGAAGCCGTCGAGGAGCACGATGCTCTCGGTGGGACGATCGCCCTCCCGTACCAGATCCTCATCGGCCGAAACCTCTCTGACCCGGGCGACGGCATCGGTGAGGACCTGCTTCTCCTCGTCCGAGAGAACATCATACCGCTCCAACCTGCGGATCAGCCGGGCGATCACGGGCGCGTTCCTTCCAAGCTCCTCATCATCCTCCTCTGTGTAGCAGAGGTGCGGCCAAGGTCACAATCTTGGCGGGATCCGGCGGGTGGTCAGGATCGAGGTTTTCGGACGGTGCGTGGCCTTACTCCCGACCTTCCGCAGGGTACTCTGTGGTGAGCGCGAGGGTGACCCGCAGAACTGTTCGTCCTGCCTCATCACGGACGCTGACCACAAAATCGCGCGGATCACCACCATGAAGCCCGTCCTTGGCCATGTCGGCCACAGCGGCTCGAGCTTCGGTCTTGGCCGCTTCGATGTCCGCCAACTCCGTCCCGACGTCATCGACGGTCCGGAAGACGCCATAATCGGTATCGAAGAAGAAGTGGCGCATGGGCCCCTTTGCACCTGGGAGCAGGGGCGCTCCATCCGGCTCGGCGTTCGAACGAGGGTCGGTTCCCTGAGATCGGCGTTCCGCTTCCTCTGCCAGCAGCTCCCACTGCTTGGCCGTCTCAAACAGGTGGCGGCGGGCATCGTTGATCGAGATCTGTCTGGCGAGGGTTCGCGCTTCCTCAGCCAGCCGGCGATACTCGGCGGCCTTGTCATGAGAGGGGACGTACACGGCCTGGACCCCTTGTGTGGAGCATCACGTGGTATCAACCACCAGATGCAGCCGTCGTTCACCGCTTAACGAGAGTTTCCGCTTGTCTGGGCCGCAGCAGGCCTGCGTGCGCTATGACTTGTCGAGCTTGGGAGCAGTTCGGGGATCATTGGGGTAAACCGGTCGGTCGAGCAGGCTGCGGCTCTCCTCGAGCACGCGCTCGGCCTCTTGAACCCACTGCTTGGTCCGCCGCACAGCCCGTCGCGTCGCACGCAAGCGCAGGTGTGTCCGATGCCGATTATGCTCTAACTGGCTCATGGCCTGGATCATAGGCCGGCGGGCCGCGAGCGGCATTGACCTAAGCTAAAAAGCGGTCGGTTCTTCGGCCAAGGGATCTATCAGGCTTCAGGTGCGACTTTCAGGAGGGCGGCCTTGAACCTTCTCCAGCACCTCGTAGGCCTGCGCGACCAGCGTGAGATCGGCTCTGGTCTGGTGCCATTCCGCAAGGGTCTCCCGCAGCTCCGCCAGAAACCGCTCCGCCTGGGCCGTATCGTGCCCATCGGCCCGCAACTGCTCGATCAGGAGCATCTGCTTCGTCACACGCCGCTCGCCTTCAGCAATGAGCTGCTCAAACCTCGCTCGATCCGTCTCTTCCTTGCGCTGGAACGCCTCGTAGTCAGGCATAAGCCCTCCTCCGCTCGATGGGAGCCGTGTGTCGTGACAAGCGCGCCACCCGTCAAGCTGTTCCAGCAAGGGTTTGCCGCAAGTCATCGGGGCTTGCCAAGACTTCTTTGGACTTCTGGGCCGATCCAGCGCATCATGAGTTATCACCGGCCGGTCGGATCCCGTGGGCGCTGGTGGCTGAGAGAGACGCGCGCTCCCGCCTGCAAGGCTTCAGGAGCGCCGCCATGGCCGATCTCGCGCAAGAGTATGCCCATCTGATCCTGGCGGATCGTCACCTGGCTGAAGGCCGGCAGCGGGTGGCCGACCTGGTCGCCGACATCGAGCGGCTGAGCCGGCAGGGTCACGATACGACCCTGGCCGAGAACCTACTGACGACGTTCGAGCAGACCCTGGTCCAGTGGGAGGACCACCGGGTGGTCATCCTCGATGCCATCGCGCGTCGGGAGAGGTCCGCCCGCTGATCCTCGGCGGGAGGCGGAAGGTGCAGGCACTTCGGCCAGCAGCTTGCGGGAGTGCTCGATGGCCTCTCGGGCGCGGCGGATCTGCTCCTGATCCCACGGACGCTGAGCCCGTTGGGCCGCGATGAGATGCTGCAAAGAGGTTGGAGGAAACGGGACAGGATCACTCTTGGCCATGGGAGCCACCCATCAAGCTCATTCCTTGTTTGACCACAATTCTAAATCGTGTCGGCCATTCCATAAACCGCCTGATCCAAAATTTCACCTCCGATCCCGCGAACCTGGAATGTCGGGAAATGGCACGGGGCTGACCTAAGCCGAAGTTCCGCGAAGGGAGGGTGAAGCAGACGTTCATACGGCAGCGCTTAAGGGCAGTGCATGACCCTAAGCGGCCCTTCCGGCTGACGGTGGACCACCAGTCGTCCCGCAGTTTACCCGCCGGCCGAAACGCGCCATGCTGCGGCTCTTGGAGAAGCTTTGCGGGGGCATCCATGTATCGCCATCACCTTGCGCCCATCCTCGCGCTCGGGTTCCTCGTGGACCTCGTCACTGGCGCGGCACAGGCGACCGAGGGCGGCGCCAGCCTCTTCATTCCCGGCGGCCACGGACCCGGGGCGGGCATCGTCCCGCCGCCCGGCTTCTACTTCGCCAACGACTTCTTCGCCTATTCCGGCGAGCTCACGGGCGGCCGCCGGATCCAGATCGGCGGCGCGGTGCTGGCGGACGTGCAGACGGAGGTCAGGGCCGACTTCCTGACCGCCACCTGGGTCACGCCCCTGGAGATCCTCGGGGGGCGCACCGCCATCGGGATCAGCCTGCCGTTCGGTGTGCCTCGGGTCAGCGCGGGCGTCCTGATCGAGGCGCCGCGGGTGGGCCGCACCTTCGCGTTCAGCCAGCGCGACGACTCGTTCGTCCTGGGCGACCCCGTGGCGGCGGCCCTGATCGGCTGGGATGCGGGCAAGTTCCATTGGCAGGCTGGCACTACCGTGAGCATTCCCGCCGGCGGCTATGAGGAGGGCGAACTCTCCAACCTCGCCTTCAACCGCTGGATCGGCGACGTCTACGCTGCGCTCACCTGGCTAGACCCGGAACTCGGCCTCGACCTCTCGGGCGCCGTCGGCTTCGAGTTCAATGGCGAGAACCCCGACACGGACTACCGGAGTGGCAACGCCTTCCACATCGATGTCTCGATCAGCAAGAACCTGACCAAGGAGTTCTCGGTCGGGCTGCTCGCGGGCTACTACGACCAGGTCTCCAGCGACACCGGCGCGGGCAATCGGATCGGTCCCTTCAAGGGCCGGGTGACGGCGGTCGGCGCCACGGCCGGGTACGACTTCACGGTTGCCGGCACCCCGGTCTCCGCCCGCATCAAGGTGCTGCGCGAAGTGGATGTCGAGAACCGCCCCCAGGGCACCATCGGCCTGTTCACCGTCGGCTTCCCGCTCGGCGCGCCGACTGCTCCTGCGCCCATGCGGCCTGTCACCGCAAAGTACTGACGGACGCCTCATGAAGACGTGAATGGCAGGAGACGTCTCCCAGTGCGACTTCGCTTGCCACCCTGGCTGGGTAGGGTATCCTAGTAACATAAGTTAAAGTCCTGCGTCCGACCTTGGCTCCCGGCGAGCCGCTTTCGATCGACGGCTTCGTCGACGTCGCTCCAGTACCTGAGTGGTTGCGTCACCCCAGGGAAGAGCCCATGGACCTGCAAAACAGCCACTGCTGCGCCGCCGAGGGCATCGGCCCCTTCTGGAATAGATCTACACTCGTCCTCCCGCTCCGATCTTGATGTCCCAACCAGGAGACCGTCATGACGTTGAACCGCAGAGATACCATCGGCCTGCTTGCATCCGCCTCAATCGCGCCGATGGTGGCACCGATTGCGCAGGCACAGACCAGCACTCAGGCAGGTACCGGCACGGTAGGCTCGGCGTCGCCCAAGCCGCCGACCGAGTTCACCAAGGCCGCCAACAAGCGCATGCTCGACATGCTCCCGTTCAACGACCGCACCGACTTCGAGGATGCCCAGCGCGGGTTCATCGCCAACGTTCCAGGCAACGTTCTCAAGGACGCCCAGGGCAAGGTCGCCCTCGACTTGGCAAAGTTGCAGGTGCCGGCCGACGCCCCGGCACCGGACACCATGAACCCGAGCCTGTGGCGGATCTCGCAGCTCAACAGCTTCGCCGGCTTGTTCAAGGTGGTCGACCGCCTCTACCAGGTGCGCAACCTCGACATCGCCAACTTCACCATCGTCGAGGGCGAGACCGGCCTCATCGTCATCGATCCCACCATCTCGACCATTGCGGCCAAGGCCGCGCTCGACCTCTATTTCGCCCATCGGCCGCGCAAGCCCGTCACGGCGGTCATCTACACCCACAGCCACCTCGACCACTTCGGCGGCGTGGCGGCCGTGACGACGGCGGAGGATGTCGCGGCCGGACGGACCAAGATCATCGCCCCTACCGGCTTCCTGGAGGAGGCCGTCAGCGAGAACGTCTATGCCGGCAACGCCATGCTCCGGCGAGTCATGTACATGGCCGGCGCCCCGCTCGGGCGGGGGACTGGGGCGGCGCAGACATTGGGGACCGGCCTCGGAACGGAATCGACCGATACTCCGCCGACGCTGATCCCGCCCACGGACCTGATCACCGAGACCGGACAGAAGATGACCATCGACGGCCTGGAGTTCGAGTTCCTGATGGCCCCGGGCAGCGAGGCGCCCGCCGAGATGCACTTCTACGCTCCGGCCCTGAAGGCCCTGTGCACGGCGGAGAACGCCTGCCACACCCTGCACAACTTCTACACCCTGCGCGGGGCCAAGACCCGCGACTCCGCCAAGTGGGTCAAGTACCTCAACCAGACCCTGGAGATGTGGGGCGGCCAGGCCGAGGTGCTCTATGCGCCGCACCACTGGCCGATGTGGGGCAACGCGGCGATCCGCCAACACATCGAGAACTACCGCGACGCCTTCAAGTTCATCCACGACCGCTCGCTGCATCTCGCCAATGCCGGATACACGCTGCCGGAGATCGGCGAGCTGGTGCAGTACCCGCCGGAGCTCGAACGGAATTGGGCAACGCGCGGCTACTACGGCACGGTGAGCCACGACGCCCGAGCGGTGTACAACTTCTATCTTGGCTACTTCAGCGAGAATCCGGCCGAGCTCGCCCCGCTGCCGCCCGTCCAGGCCGCTCCCCGGTATGTCGAGCTCATGGGCGGGGCCGATGCCATCGTGGCCGCCGCGCAGAAGGCCTACGACACCGGCGACTACCGCTGGGCCGCGCAACTGCTCCAGCACGTAGTCTACGCCCAGCCCGACCACCAGGCCGCCCGCTACTTGCAGGCCGACGCGTTTGAGCAGCTCGGCTATCAGGCGGAGGCCGCGACCTGGCGCAACATCTACTTCGTCGGCGCCCAGGAGCTGCGCCAGGGCCTGCCGAAGGTGACCCCCGACCTCGCGGCCTCGCCCGATCTCGTGCGGCATCTGCCGCTGGAGATGGCCTTCGACAGCCTCGCCATCCAAGTCGACAGCGAGAAGGCGGCGGGTAAGACAATTACGATCAACTTCGAGGTCGACGATACGGACAAGGCCTACGCCCTCGTGCTGCGCAACCGCGTCCTGAACTATTCTGGCAAGCCTGCGGCCTCACCGGACCTGACGATCACGGGCAGCAATGCCGCCATCGTCGCGGCCCTTCTGGGCGGAAAACCGGAGGAGGTGATGGCAAACGGAACGCTCAAGGCCGAGGGCCGCACGGCGGCGCTGGGCGAGCTCGTGGGCGTGACCGCCGTTCCCGAGTTCTGGTTCCCGATCGTGACGCGGCCGGCGTGGAAGGCCTAGGAGGCTCCGACTGACGGTATCACCATGGCCCTCATCGACATCTTCGCCTGGATCGTCCTTCTCGTCACAATTGGCACGTTGATTGCCGTCATTGTGGCACTCGGCATGATGCCGGGCCGCATTGCCCGCAAGCGGGGCCACCCTTGGCCGGAGGCGGTTGCCATCGGGAGCTGGGCCACGCTGGTCTTCGGCTTCGTGTTCTGGCCGCTGGTGCTGATCTGGGCCTATGTCGACGTACCGGAGCGGCGGGAGACGTCCAAATGATCGTCGTCCTGCTCAATGGCTACATCGCGCTTCTCGCCCTGTTCGTCTGGCTTCGGTTCATTCCGCTCAATACGTTCTGGAAGCTGTCGCCCGTCCTGGTGCTGTTGGTCCTTCTCGTCGGCCTGTTCATCCCGATGGGCTGGGGCGCGCCCTCAGGCCCGGTGGTGGTAGGGCGCAACTCGGTGCAGATCATTCCTTCGGTGACGGGCGAGGTCGTCGATGTCCCGATCGCGGCCAACACGCCCGTGAAGGAAGGCGACGTTCTCTTCCGCATCGATCCGACCACCTACCAGGCCCAAGTGCAGACCATCGAGGCGCAGCTCAAGTTCGCCGAGCTGCGCCGCTCTCAGTTCTCCGAACTCCAGAGCCGCGACACCGGGCGGGCCTTCGACGTGCAGCAGCGGGAATCCGAGGTTGAGCAACTGCGGGCCCAGCTCGAAGGCGCCAAGTGGAACCTCGACAAGACCACCGTGCGGGCCCCCGCCGACGGCTACGTCACCAACCTGGCCCTGCGCAAGGGCGCTCGGGTCACGGCGCAGGCCCCCGTGATGGCCTTCATCGACACCTCGGAGACGATCTTCGGGGTGGAGATCCCGCAGATCTATGCCCGTTACGTCGAGGTCGGCCAGCCCGTGGAGATCAGTTTCAAGACCTTCCCGGGTGAGGTCTTTCCCGGGCGTGTCGAGACGGTGTTGCAGGCCATCGCGACGGGACAGGCACAGGTGAGCGGCCTTGCCGTCAAGCCATCGGAGGTGCAGGCGGCCCCGTTCGTGGTCCGCATCCGGCTTGACGATCAGGAGATCGCAAGGCGCCTGCCGGCCGGGAGCATCGGACTTGCGGCGATCTATACCAACCACGTCAAGGCGGCGCACGTGATCCGTAAGGTCGTGCTGCGGCAGACCGCCATCCTGAACTACGTCAATCCATTCTGACTCAGCTTCCTTGTGTCGTCCCCGTCTGAGCGCGTATTCCCCCGCACCAGAGACGCACCCCTTGATCCGCAGATCCTGAAGGACCTCTCCTAGCACTCCTGAGACGTAATCGCCTGGTTCGCCTTGGCGGTCATGAGCCGACATTCGTTGGGCGACCGGAAGGTGAAAGATTGACCCTGAGCAGATCTTAGCCCGGAGCACACACGTCGTATCTGCTTGGCGGGGTCTCTCGACAATAATCTTCCTGAATTGAGCTTCGCTGCAAGGCGGGCTTTGTCTCGCCCTAATACAGGAGCCGGGCTCGGATTGTCCCCTCCATAGAGCGGATCTCCTCAAGAGCATCTTGGCTCTGCCTCGGCTCCCCTTCCGCTTCAATTACCACATAGCCGAGTTCCCCGTCTGTCTGCAGGTGCTGGGCCGTGATGTTGAGGCCGCGGTTTGAGAATGCCTGGTTAAGGCGCCCGAGCATGCCGGGCACGTTCTGATGGATGTGGATGTAGCGCGTGCCCGCCGGTCGGCGCGGCAGCTGCACCTGCGGGAAATTCACGGCGCCAATCGTTGAGCCGACATCCGAGAAATCGACGAGCTTTTTGGCAACTTCCTCCCCAATCCGCTCCTGCGCCTCCTGGGTGGAGGCCCCGATGTGCGGGGTGAGGATCACGTTGTCGAGACCCTGCAGAGGCGATTGGAACGGCTCCTTATTGGAGGCGGGCTCGACGGGAAACACGTCGACAGCGGCTCCACGCAGATGGCCGCTCTTCAACGCCGCCGCGAGAGAGTCGAGATCGACCACGGTGCCCCGACTGTTGTTGATCAGGAATGCCCCCTTCTTCATCGCAGCGATTTCTCCGGCACCGATCATGCCATGCGTAGCAGGCGCCTCAGGCACGTGGAGGCTCACCACATCGCTCTGGCCCAGGAGGGCCTGCAGGCTCTCGGTCGGCTCCGTGTTGCCATGCCGCAGCTTGTCGGTGTGATCGTAGAAGATAACCCGCATGCCCATGGCCTCTGCCAAGTACGATAGCTGCGAACCGATGTTCCCGTAGCCCACGATGCCGAGTGTCTTGCCGCGCACCTCGTGGCTGTCGGCCGCCGACTTGTCCCAGCCGCCAGCATGGGCGGCGACAGACTTCGGGAAGACACGCCGGAACAGCATGATGATCTCACCCAGCGTGAGTTCGGCCACGCTGCGGGTGTTGGAGAAGGGCGCGTTGAAGACCGGGATGCCGGCCAGGCGTGCGGCATCAAGATCCACCTGGTTCGTGCCGACGCTGAAGCAACCAACCGCGATGAGGCGGTCGGCGGACGCAAAAGCCGTCCTGGTTAGCTGCGTCCGCGAGCGGATGCCAAGCAGATGGACACCTTGCAGGGCCTCCCTCAGCGCGTTCTCGTCCAAGGCCGTCTTGAGATAGATCAGGTTTGTGTAGCCCGCCGCCCGCATCAGGTCGATGGCACTATCGTTGACACCTTCCAGCAGGAGAACCCGGATCTTATCCTTTGGAAGCGAGAGTAAATCGGTCATCAAAATCTCTTTATTTTATGCCGGAAAAATGAATGGTTCCGACGATCCTGCCGGGTGGAACTCGCGCGGAGCTGGTCGGCCACATATCTCGATGGGCGTGTGACAGCCGCAAGCTGTTATTCTGCCGCCGCTCGTTTGTTCTGGATATCTTGAGGCGCCTTTTCCTGGCGCTTGGTCCGAACGGCCGTCTTCAGCGTGCTTAGCTCCGTGAGGTGTTGCCTCATGAAGTCTGACGCTTCGATCCTTTTATCTGCGAGCAAGAGGTCTAGCAGATGGACGTGCTCCCGGCAGCGGCCAATGGCGCTCTCGCGGTCGAGCATTTGTCGGTAGTCGATCAATCGCCGAACGCGGTCGATCCGCTTCAGGGCGTCGATGAAGAAGCCGTTCTGGCTGCATTCGATGATGGTTTCGTGCATGCCGCTGTTCAGCTCGAAGAGCTTTGCATCCGAGACCTCCCAGATCCCCCCGTCGATGAGCCACTGCTGCTGCTCCCTGCAACGCTCCAAGGCAGGGCGGTTCAGGGTGAAGCGGGGCTCAAGAATGGCCGCCGGCTCGATCAGGAGACGAAAGCGGTAGCTGTCCTCGTAGGCCTGCAGGGACGTCAGCACGGGGAGAAAGGCCCAGCCGTGTCCGGGGAGACGCTCAATCCAGCCTTCGTTTGCGATACGCCGAAGAATTCGCGTCAGGCGTCCTCGGGTGAGACTGTAGCGGCGCAGCAGTTCGTTCTCGGTGATCCTTTCCGGGAGCCGGCCGTTGAGCCTGTCGTCCGCGATCTGGAAATAGACCTGCTCGTCATCATCCGTCGATGACGCCTCAAGGGTCGCAGGGAGCATGCCCTCAGGCTTTGCGATCACGAAGCCGCCACGCTCGGTTGGACGAACGATGCCCGCCTCTTCAAGTAGGCGCAGGGCGCCTCGGATAGGTGATCGCGAAACGCGGAACAACTCCGCCAGCCTCCGCTCGGTCAGGCGCTCGCCCTCTCCAAGCCCTTCTGACCGCATGTGCTCAACGATACGGTTGGCAAGCTGGGTAATGAGTGGTGTCGGCTGCATGGTCCACTGGCTGCTCAAGTGACCGTCCCTTCTGCCACAGTCCAACTGACAAATCCAACCATACATGGTTTTTCATGCTTGCATAATACCAAAAACTACTCTATCTGGTATTTTGGAAGGTCAAAAAACCATACAAGAGTTGCGGCCGGGAGAGGAAACAATGCCTGAGAGCGTCCATAGCAACGCTTTAGAGATGCGCACCCACGCTGCGGCCGCTCCCGGTTCGGCTCAGCCTAGTGACATGTCCCGGAGGACCAGCCGGCCCCGCACTGCGGTTCCCCCGGGCGCATGCGACTGCCACGTTCATGTCTTCCAGCCGGAACGCTTCTCGTATGCGCCGGATAGGACGTACACGCCGGGCGCAGCACCTGTGGAGGGACTCGACGTCGTCCGGAAAAGCCTTGGCATTAGTCGGGTCGTGCTCGTCCAGCCTAGCGTCTACGGCACCGATAACCGGTGCCTTCTTTCCGCCCTCGCAACCTTGGGGCCCGACGTGGCCCGCGGTGTGGCTGTCATCGATCCCGAGACCGTGAGCGATGTGACTCTCCACGAACTCTACAAAGCCGGTGTCCGAGGGGTGCGGGTCAATCTGGAATCGAAGGGGGAGCGCAATTCGGGGCTTGCTCTCAGCGCCATCTCTGCGACGTCCGAGCGGGTCGCGCCCTTCGGGCTCGCGGTTCAAGTCTACGCGGACCTGAGGCTCATCGCCGACATTGCCGACGACATCGCCCAGTTGCGGGCGCCGCTCATCTTGGATCACTTCGGAGGAGCCAAGGCGGCCTTGGGTGTTGAGCAATATGGCTTCCGAGCCCTGACCGAACTGCTCCGTGACAACGCCGTATGGGTGAAACTGTCCGGTGTTTACCGCGCCTCTCAGGACAAGCCCACGTTCAGCGACATGCGTCCCATCGCCGAGGCGCTGATCGAGGCAAATTCCGAACGCCTCGTTTGGGCATCCGACTGGCCCCACACCGGCGGCCTCGCTGAGCGGGCCGCGCGCCAGCCCACCGACATCGAGCCGTTTCAGCAGGTCGACGATGCGCACGTGCTCGACCTCCTCGGCGAGTGGGTGGGAGATCCCGCTCGGCGCGACCGAATCCTGGTCGACAACGCGGCCGAGCTCTTCGACTTCGCATGATCACAGCTGGGCTGGGGGGCTCGACAACAGTGGACCTGGGAGGACGACACATGATCGGCAACATCTCATCTGGCTTCGAGACCCTTCGGAAGCTTGGAGGAGCAGTATTGCTCTCGGCAGGGCTTGTTGGGCTCGCTTCACCAGGACTGGCCCAGACCTATCCCGCCCGCAATATCACCTTCGTGGTCGGCTATGCCGCAGGCGGAACCGGCGATGTGATCGCGCGTCTGGTCGCGCAGAAGCTTTCCGAGTCTCTGGGCAAGTCGGTCGTGGTTGAAAACCGCGCCGGCGCCAGCGGCGGCATCGCGGCCAGTGGCGTGGCGCGGGCCGAGCCCGATGGACATACCATCCTCGTCGGCCAAAGCGCGGAAATTGCGATCAACCCGCACCTCCTCAAGGGGCTTAACTACAACCCCGACAAGGACCTGATGCCCATTTCGCTCGGGGCCGTCGTGCCGCTTGGATTGGTCGTGCCGGGGAAGACGCCTTACTCGACTCTGGCAGAGCTGGTCGCTGGGGCAAAGTCCTCTCAAAAGGGTCTCTCCTATGCGACAGCCGGCGCAGGCACCCCGAGCCACTTTGCCGGTGAGCTCCTCAAGCTGAAGACGCAAAGCAACTTGACTCACGTTCCCTACAAGGGGGCGGGTCCGGCGCTGAACGACATTCTAGGCGGCCACGTCGACATGTATTTCTCGGGCCTTCCGGCTGCGATGCCGAACGTCAGGTCCGGAAACATGAAGCTTTTGGCGGTGTCGTCCGAGAAGCGCAGCGCGAGCGCGCCCGATGTGCCGACCGTGGCCGAAGCGATCAACGCGCCAGGGTTCGACATCACGCTGTGGATTGGTTTCTTCGCGCCGCGCGGCACGCCGAACGAGATCGTCACGCGCCTCAATGAGGAGATCAACAAGATCCTCGTCCAGCCCGACATCAAGGAACGGCTTCTCTCGGAAGGTGCGGACGTGACGCCGATGTCCGTGGAGCAGTTCTCCATCTTCGTGAAGACCGAAAGTGAGAAATACGCCCAGGTCGCCAAACAGACCGGATTGAAAGCGGAGTGACGCGAAGTCCCGGCCCCATTGCTTGAAACCATTCTCGGAAGGTTGCTGAAATGAAAATCCTTGTCCTCCCCGGCGACGGCATCGGCCCTGAAATCACCGCCGCCACCATCAAAGTGCTCCAGGTCGTCGACGCGCAGGTCGGTATCGGCCTTAGCTTCGAGCAACATGACATCGGCTTGGCCTCGCTGAAGTCACAGGGTACGACGTTGCCAGATGAGGTCATGGAGCGCATCCCGCAGATGGATGGCGTCATCCTTGGGCCCGTGTCGCACTACGAGTATCCGTCAAGGCAGGAAGGCGGCATCAACCCTTCCGGCGAGCTCCGCGTCAAGTTCGAACTCTATGCCAACGTGCGCCCCTGCCGCTCGCGCGAGGGGCTGACGATCCTGCGCAAGCCCATGGACTTGGTGATCGTCCGGGAAAACACGGAAGGATTTTACTCGGACCGCAACATGTTCGCGGGCAGCGGTGAATTCATGCCGGATCCTGACATGGCCTTCTCGATCCGCAAGATCACGGCCAAGGCTTCGTCGCGAGTGGCCCAGGCAGCGTTTGAGTTGGCACAGGGGCGGCGGAAGAAGGTCACCGCGGTGCACAAAGCTAACGTGGTCAAACTCTCGGACGGTCTCTTCCTGCGCGAAGTCCGCAGGGTCGCGCAGGACTTCCCTGACGTGCAACTGGAGGAACTGATCGTCGACGCGGCTGCGGCCCACCTTATTCGCACTCCGGACCGCTTTGACGTGATGGTCACCACCAACATGTTCGGCGACATCCTGTCCGACGAGGCCTCGGAGCTGTCTGGCAGCCTCGGGCTAGGAGGATCGATCAACGCAGGCGAGTCCGTCTGCGTCGCCCAAGCTCAGCATGGGTCTGCTCCGGACATCGCCGGCAAGAACGTCGCCAATCCGACGTCCCTCATCCTATCGGCTGCAATGCTGCTCGACTGGCGCGGACACCGCGATGGTAATGCCGATCTCACAAGGGCAGCTGCCCTTCTTGAAGCTGCAGTGGAGAAAGTCCTGGATAACCCGGCGACCCGCACCCGCGACATTGGTGGCAATCTCAACACCGACGCGTTCGCTGAGGCTGTGTGTGCCGCCATCGCTGCCGCGAGCGGCTCCAACAAGGCTGCCTGAGTCCGATAGCAGGCATTATTGCGAGGATTTCAAGATGATTGTTTCGATTAACCCAACGAGCGGTAAGGAGATTGCCCGCTTCGAGGAGCACACGCCGGCCGAAGTCGATGCCGCACTGGCGGCGGCCGCAAAGGAGCAGGCTGCCTGGCGCCGGGTTCCGATCACGGAGCGCGTCACGCTGCTGAACCGCATGGCTGCCGCTCTACGGGCCGGCAAGGACAAATACGCCCGCATGATCACGGAGGAGATGGGCAAGCCCCTCGTCGAGTCCGAGGCCGAAATCGAGAAGTGCGCCTGGAACTGCGATTTCTATGCCGAGCACGCACCGCGCTACTTGGCGGACGAGTTGGTCGCCACGAACGCTACGGAAAGCGCAATTATCTATGATCCGCTCGGCGTCGTTCTGGCGATCATGCCATGGAACTACCCGTTCTGGCAGCTGTTCCGGTTCCTTGCTCCGGCACTGGCGGCTGGCAACGGGGCGATCCTTAAGCACGCCAACAACGTGCCGCAATGCGCCCTGGCCATCGAGGAGGTCGTGCGGGAGGCGGGCTGCCCAGAAGGGCTGTTCCGGACCCTTCTGATCCAGCCTGATCAGGTTGCGGGCATCATCGCCGACGACAGAATTGCCGCCGTGACCCTGACGGGCTCGACCGAGGTCGGCGCCATCGTCGCCTCCCAGGCCGGCAAGGCGCTCAAGAAGCAGGTGCTCGAACTCGGAGGCTCCGATCCGTTCATCGTGCTCGCCGACGCAGATGTCGAGGAGGCCGCCGCTGTCGCGGTCAAGGCCCGCTACATCAATGTCGGCCAGAGCTGCGTCAACGCCAAGCGCTTCATCGTCGAGGAGGCCGTCGCGGACCGGTTCGTTGCCGCCTTCTGTGAAGGCGTCGGGAAGCTGAAGGTCGGCGATCCGATGGAAGCCGACACTGCCATTGGACCCATGGCCCGTGCCAACCTGCGCGCCGGCCTGCACGACCAGGTCAGGCGCACCCTAGATGCTGGTGCGACGCTGAAGATGGGCGGCGAGATCCTGGACGGGGACGGCTTCTACTATCCCCCGACGGTGATCGACCACGTCACGCCCGAGATGGCCGCCTTCCGTGAAGAGACGTTCGGACCGGTGGCCGCCGTCATTCGCGTGAAGAATGCCGATGAGGCGATCAGGCTCGCCAACGACACCGAGTTTGGTCTGGGCGCCGCGATCTGGACGAAGGATGTTGCAAAGGCCCGTGATTTTGCACGGGACATCGAGGCGGGTGCCGTCTTCATCAACGGCATGGTGGCCTCCCAGCCGGCGCTGCCGTTCGGTGGCATCAAGCGGTCGGGCTATGGCCGTGAGCTCGGCGCCCTCGGCATTCGCGAGTTCACCAACAACAAGACGCTTTGGATCGGCCCCGCGAAGGTCGCCACCAAAGTCACTCAATCCGAATAACCGGCGCGAAGAGGATATCCACCATGAGCCAAACACAACCAGTCGGCGCCATCCTGCGTCCCGCCGAGATCACCCCGCGCGAGCGGGGCGGCGGCGCCCGCACAACACCACTGGTCACGCGCCGGGTCGGATCGAGCAGCATCATCAACGGCATCACGGCCTTTGAGGGCGGCGCCCAGATCCCGCTGCACAAGCACAACTGCGAGGAGAGCGTCATGATCCTCGAAGGGCATGCCATCGCGGTGATCGACGGGGTGGAGCATGCCCTTGGCCCGCTGGACACCACCTGGATCCCGGCTGACGTCCCGCACTTCTTCAAGAATGCATCGGACACCGAACCGATGCGCATCTTCTGGACCTATGCGTCTGTGGACGCCACGCGGACCATCATCGCGACCGGCGACACACGCACCATCGATGCCGAACACGGTGCCAAGTAGGTCGCGCTCCATTGGCGGTGCGGAAGGAGAATGCGCACCGCCAAAGCCATCCAAAACTAACGACCCGGGGACGACAACCGCCGGGCACATGATCAGCAAACTTGTAAAATGTTCAGAGAGGAAACACTGAAATGACGTCGATCCACCGCCGTTCGTTCTCGAAGTTCATGGCCGTCACGGCAGCCGCCATCATGCTGGGAGCCGGGGCTGCCCAAGCGGAAGTCAAGGGCCTTGAGATCATGGCGCCGAGCGGGCCCGGCAGCGGCTACGACCAGCTCGCCCGCGCCATCCAGACTGTGCTTCAGGACGAGAAGCTCGCCTCGGGTATTCAGGTGCAGAACGTCGCCGGCGGCGGCGGCACCGTGGGCCTATCGCAGTACGTCACGGGCAAGAAGCGCAATCCCACCATCATGATCGTGGGCTTCGCCCTTGTCGGAGGTGTGCTCACGACAAAGTCCGCCATCACGCTGGACCAGACAACCCCCGTGGCTCGGCTCATGGGCGAGTCCGACGTGATCGTCGTGCCCGCGAACTCCGACATCAAGACGATGGCGGACCTCGTCGCGAAACTGAAGGCGAACCCAGGTGGCGTGTCTTGGGCCGGCGGTTCCATCGGTGGGTTCGACCACGTGCTGGTCGGTCTTATCGGGAAGGCTGCGGGCGTCGATCCGACGAAGATCAACTACGTCGTGCACGCGGGCGGCGGCGAGGTGATGGCGTCAACTCTGGGAGGACATGCGACGGTCGGCGTGAGCGGCGTCGAGGAGTTCCGCCCTCAGATCGAGGCGGGCCAGGTGCGTGCGCTCGCGATCTCGGCGGACAAGCGCATTCCAGGGCTCGACGTGCCAACGCTCAAGGAGGCCGGCGTCGATGTCTCGCTGGTCAACTGGCGCGGGATCATGACCCATCCGGAAACCCGTGAGGCGGACAAGAAGGCGATCTCGGAGATGCTCGCCACCATGGTCAAGAGCCCGTCCTGGAAGGCGGCGCTGGAGAAGCGCGGTTGGATCGACACCTACCAGCCCGCCGCGGAGTTCGGCCCATTCCTCAAGCAACAGCAGACCCAGATCGAGGGTGCCCTGAAGGAAGCCGGCATTCTGAAGTGATGCCAAACCGCCGCGAGCCCATGTGGGAGACGAGAGCGATGACAACGGAACGAAGCCTTCGTCGGGGTGAGATCGTGCTGGGGCTGGGGGTGCTCGCCCTCGGACTGTTCGTCGCGATCCAAACGTGGTCGATGCCCGAGACAGTGGCAACGGCCGCGGTTGGTCCCAAGCTCTTCCCAGGGCTCGTGGCAACCGGGCTGATCGTGGTCGGGCTGAGTCTCCTTCGAGAGGCCTTGGCCGGCCATATCGCCCACGATGGAGGCCTAGAACTCGACTGGCCGGCGGCGGCTCTCGTCGCCGGTGCCCTGGTTCTTCAGATCCTGCTTCTGGAGGCCGTGGGCTGGATCCCTGCGGGCACCTTGCTCTTCATGCTGGTGGCACGCGCCTTTGGAAGCCGGCGGCATGTTCTCAATGCGGTGTTCGGGCTTGCGCTCACCGTGCTGACTTTTGCCGTCTTTGACTATGGCCTCGATCTGAACCTCCCCACGGGCTCGCTCTTCGAGCGGCTGCTGGGTTCCGGCGAGGCCACCGAGTGAGAATTTATTGATCCGTTCAGGCGGACCGTCTCGCCGGTCCGAAGCCGCAAAACGCATTCAAGGGCATTACCTATGGAAACGCTCGCAGCCTTGGGCCATGGCTTCTCCGTCGCCCTGACACCCTACAACCTGCTGTGGTCCGCCGTCGGCGTGACGGTCGGGACGGCCATCGGTGTGCTGCCGGGCATCGGGCCTGCCCTGACGGTCGCCCTGCTCCTGCCCGTCACCTACAATCTTGAGCCGACCAGCGCCTTCATTATGTTCGCCGGCATCTACTACGGCGCGATGTATGGCGGATCGACAACCTCCATCCTCCTCAATACGCCAGGCGAGTCAGGTTCGATTGTCACCGCGCTCGACGGGCATGCTATGGCGAAAAAAGGACGCGGGGCGCAGGCGCTTGCTACGGCCGCCATCGGTTCGTTCGTGGCCGGGACCATCGCCACAGGTGCCTTGACGTTTGTCGCGCCCCTGATGGTTAAACTCGCGTTGATGTTCGGGCCGGCCGAGTACTTCGCCCTCATGGTCTTGGCACTGACCACCGTCACCGCGGTGCTGGGCGACTCGCTTCCCCGGGGTCTCGCAAGTCTGTTCATCGGCCTCGCATTGGGTCTCGTGGGTATCGATCTGCAGACCGGCCAGGCACGCTTCACGCTGGGCATCGCCGAGTTGCTGGACGGCATTGACGTCGTGGTCGTCGCCGTAGGGCTGTTCGCCGTCGGTGAAACCCTGTTTGCGGTTTCGCGCCATCGCTTCGAGAAGGAAGAGATGTATGCCCTCAAGGGCTCCAAGTGGATGAGTCGCGAGGACTGGAGCCGCTCCTGGAAGCCGTGGCTTCGCGGCACCTTACTTGGTTTCCCGATTGGGGCACTGCCGGCCGGTGGAAGCGAGATCCCAACCTTCCTGTCATACCTGACGGAAAAGAGGCTGTCGAAGCATCCGGAGGAATTCGGGCATGGTGCCATCGAGGCCGTTGCCGGTCCGGAAGCGGCCAACAACGCTTCGGCCGCAGGGGTCCTGGCCCCACTGCTGGCGCTCGGCCTGCCAACCTCCGCCACGGCTGCCATCATGCTGGCTGCCTTCCAGCAATACGGTATCCAGCCCGGACCGCTGCTTTTCGACAGCAATCCCACGCTTGTCTGGGGCCTGATCGCCAGCCTCTACATCGGCAACGTGCTGCTGCTGGTGCTGAACCTGCCGATGGCCGGCGTGTGGGTCAAGCTCCTCGAAATTCCGCGGCCATGGCTTTACGCGGGCATCCTGATCTTCGCGACCATGGGCGCCTACACCCTCAACAACAACCTGGTCGACCTCGTGATCCTGTGGGTGATCGGCCTCCTTGGCTTCGGAATGCGCGTCCTGAATGTGCCGGTGGCGCCATGCGTCGTCGGCCTGATCCTTGGGCCGCTGGCGGAGCAGCAATTCCGCCGCGCGCTGACGATCAGCCAGGGTGACCTCAGCGTGTTCGTCACCCACCCGATTGCCCTGTCCCTTCTGGTGATCGCCGCTCTGCTGGTGCTGATCCCCGTGATCCTGCGCAGCCGCCGGGCCGGCGACCCCGAAGGCACCGCGATATCGCACTGACATTCCCGGCCTGCCCAAGCCGCCGGTGCAGCGCCAGGGCACCAGACCATTCGTGACCGAACACAGATTTGAGAGCAGCGATATGACGAGCAACAGCCCGATTTCAGCCGACCGTCTCCGCGATTTCGCGACAGCCGTCTATGCATCCACGGGCATGCCGGAGGCTGATGCCCGGCTGGCTGCCGACACCCTCGTCCAGGCCGACCTCTGGGGGCATCAGTCCCACGGCGTCATGCGCCTGTCGTGGTACACGGCCCGTCTCAAGGCGGGTGTCGTCAAACCTGTCGCTGAGCCAGAGTTCGTCACAGACGCCGGCGCCGTGGCGGTGATGGATGGACGAGATGGAATGGGTCAGGTTCTGACGGCTCTGGCCGCGCGGGATGCCATTCGCCGGGCAAAGGCCCACGGAGTTGGCGTTGTTGCGCTGCGCAACTCCAACCATTTCGGCACGGCGATGTATTTCACGCTGATGGCTGCCGCCGAGGGCTGCGTGGCGTTCCTTTCCACCAACGCCAGCCCCGCCATGGCGCCATGGGGTGGGCGCGAGAAGACCGTCGGGACCAACCCCTGGTCGTGGGCTGCTCCCGCCGGACGGCACGCACCGATGGTTCTGGACATCGCCAACACCGCCGTCGCTCGGGGCAAGATCTATCTGGCCCGACAGAAGGGCCTTCCCATTCCAACTGGCTGGGCCATCAACGCGGACGGGGAGCCGACCACCGATCCGGTCGAGGCTCTGCGCGGCATCACGCTGCCGATGGCTGAGCACAAGGGGTATGCCATCTCGGTCATGATGGACATGCTCTCGGGCATCTTGAGCGGAAGCCAATTCGGCAAAGGGGTCCACGGTCCCTACCAGGCGGAGCACCCCGGCGGCGTCGGGCACCTCATGATCGTCATGAACATCGAGGCCTTCCAGCCGCTGCAGGAGTTCAGCGGCCGGATGGAAGAGCTCATTTCCGAGTTGAAGTCCGTGCCCTTGGCCAGGGGCTTTGACGAGGTGGTCTACCCGGGCGAATTGGAGGCCCGGAACGATGTCAAGAACCGTCGCGAGGGGCTTAGTCTTCCTGACGACACGGTCGCTGATCTCGTCGATCTGGCACGGAAGACCGGAACCGAGTCCGTGCTGCCGTTCGACAAGGCGACCACCGAAGCACACCAATCCGTTGCAGGCTAAAGGATAGGGCTCGGTTGATGGTCCGATACAGTGCACACCTGGGCTACCTGTTCACAGAGTTGCCTCTGGAGAAGCGTTTCGCCGCGGCGCGCGAGGCTGGGTTTGCGGAAGTAGAACATCCAAGTCCCTATGGCCTACCGGCGGAGCGGGTGAGGAGCCTCTGTGAGGAGCACGGGCTGGCCTTTGCTCAACTGGCGCTTCCAGCAGGAGATGCTAGCCGTGGAGAGAAGGGCATTGCGTGCCTCCCGGGCCGGGAGTTGGAATTCGAGGCTAGTGTCACGATGGGCCTCGATTACGCTATGCGGATCGGCAGCCGCTTCGTCCATGTGATGTCCGGTGTCCTGCCCAACGACATGAATCGGGAGGAGGTCTGGCCGACCTACCTCCGGAACGTGGAGACGGCATGCAAGGCTGCCGAGGCAGCCCGGATGCCGGTGTTGGTTGAGCCCATCGGCGCGGCGACCCTCGCCAACTACATGATGGATGATCCCTATCTTGCATTGCGGGCGATCAAGGAGATCGGAGCGCCTAATCTTTTCATGCTGTTTGACGCATTCCACGCGGCGAATGCCGGGATCGATCCGGTTGCCTTCGTCCAGGAACACCACGACCGCATCGCCCACGTTCACATTGCCGACCATCCTGGCCGGCACGAGCCGGGGACCGGGACCATCGACTTCGTCAGTCTGTTTGCCGCGCTCAACACAGCGAACTACACGGGGTCGATTGGGCTCGAATATATTCCCGCGGCCACGACGGAGGCAGGGCTTGATTGGAGGAACCGCTTCCAGTGACGGTGCCGCTGGGGCACTCATCTCAACACCTGACCACATAAGGAGAATTCAACGTGATCTGGGAAGTGGCGGCGATCACCGTCAAGGCGCGAATGGAAACCGAGTTCGAGGCGGGCGTGGCGAAGGCTGCTCTCGTGTTTCAGAAGGCTAAGGGATGCAGGAGCCTGAAGCTCCATCGCTCGATTGAGAACCCGAGCAACTATCGTCTCGTCGTCGGCTGGGACACCGTGGAGGACCACATGGTTCACTTCCGGAACTCAGAGGGATTTGCCGAGTGGCGCAGGTTGGTCTCGCACTGCTTCGAAGCTCCGCCTGTGGTTGAGCATACGTCCGAAGTATTCACGGGGTTCTGATCGAACGCCATCTCAGGGCCTTGTTGCCGTGATGCAGCCGGAAGGCTGCATCATGTCCAAAGGGAGAGCCGCGTGATCCAGAGCTCGGAGTCACACCCGCTGCGGCCGCGCGTTCTTGCGGAAGTTCATGCCCGCCCATTCTCTCCCGTTGAAGCCCCGACGCGGCTTCTGCATCTCGCCTATGTGAACAGCGCGGAGGCACCGGCTGCCCATCGTGACGCCCTCATCGACCTTTGCGCACGCTGCGGCTTGCCAAATCCTGCAACTGACGCGAAGCACACGCGCATCGACACGCCGGAAGGCGCACTAGTCTGGGAGAGCCACTCGGAGTTTACCACCTGCACCTGGGAGTTGGTGAGGCCTGGCCATGCTGCCGCGGAGCCGTTCCATCCGTCTGCCAATTCCCTCCTGGGCCAGCTGCCGCAACTTCCACCACCGGGACAGCTTCTCGTCGCTGTCGACCTGCATCTCGTTCCGGACGGCGCCATCCGAACTGAGTTGCAGGAGATCTTCGGCCAGACGCAGATCGCAGCCTCGGAAGCGGAGCAGGGCAAGGCCCTCATTGCAACGGATTTCAAGCCCGAGGCCCATGGCTGGGTGCGGGTTCTGATTGTCAACCGTGGCCTGACAACGGATCAGGCCGGGGCACTGGTGCAAAGGGTGCTCGAAATCGAGACCTACCGGACGTTTGCGCTTCTTGGGCTGCCTGAGGCCCAGGCGCTGGCGCCGACGATCCGTCGAATCGAGATGGAACTGCCGGATCTGTTGCGGCTGATGCAGGAGAGCGACGACTTCGAGGCCAATCACCGCCTGCTCAACCGCATCACGGCGCTTGCGGCGGAGCTGGAGGCTGGCGCAGCCGCCAGCCTCTATCGCTTCGGCGCCACACGCGCCTATGACGAACTCGTTCGCCTGCGCCTGAACGCCATCGGCGAGCGGCCGGTGCCGGGAATGCAGAGCTGGTCTGGCTTCCTCTCCCGCCGGCTGAACCCTGCCATGCGCACCTGCGCCTCAACCGAGGAGCGGCAGGCTAACTTGTCCCGCAAGCTCGCCCGTGCAGCGCAACTCCTACGGGCGCGCGTCGACGTGGCTCTGGAGCAGCAGAACCGCAGTCTGCTGGAAACCATGAACGAGCGCGCCCGGACCCAACTGCGGCTGCAGCAGACCGTCGAGGGGCTCTCGGTGGCCGCTATCACGTACTACATCGCGAGCCTCGCCCACCTCCTGTTCGAGGGCGCCCATTCCGCTGGCGTCCACGTCGATCCCAATGTGGCGACCGCGTTCACGGTCCCGTTCGCCCTCATGGGCGTGGCCTGGCTGGTCAGGCGGATCCGCCAAGGCCACAGCGTCGATTGAGGGCGATAAGTTCGAGGAGGTGAGTTGAGGTGCTTGGGATCCGAATGGCATTGAAGGGATGGTTGCGAACGTTCACGCCTGCGTCGTTCCCGTACGTCCGGTTCATCGCCGCCCTGCTGGTCGGCGCAGCCGGGGGGTGGATCTTCGCGCGAGCTGGCCTGCCCCTGCCGTGGATGCTCGGCTCCATGACGGCGTGCACGCTGGCCTCGCTCGTGCGGGCACCGATTGCCGCGCCTGGCACCGTGCGGCCGCCGATGACGATGATCATCGGCGTCATGCTGGGGACGGGGTTCACACCACAGATCATTGAAAGTGTGGGGCACTGGATCCCGACGGTGCTCGGCCTGGCAGGCTTTATTGCGGTCAGCGGCGCAGCCTGCGTTACCTACTTCCGCCGGGTTGCGGGATTTGATCGCCCAACGGCCTACTTTGCCGGCATGCCGGGCGGCCTGGTGGAGATGGTGATTGCCGGTGAGGACAAGGGCGGCGATGCCCGCACCATCGCGCTTGTCCATTCGGCCCGTGTTCTCCTGGTCGTGCTCACATTGCCATTTCTTGTGCGCCTGATCAGCGGGGCTCCGCTGGGCGCGAGGCCTCAATTCGGCGTGTCGGTGTTCGAGACGCCCTGGCGCGACGAGATCTGGCTTCTCGGGACCGCACTGGCCGGAGCGTTGCTCGGTCACATCCTGCGCCTGCCGGCCCGGCTGCTCCTCGGTCCCATGCTGGTCAGCGCGGCGGTGCACGCCCTCGGCTGGACGCGCTTTGCTCCTGCCATCGAGGTTGTCAACGTCGCGCAGCTGGTGCTGGGCACAAGCATCGGATGCCGCTTCGCCGGCACAGCCCCGCGGGAGATCATCCGCATCCTCGCGCTGTCGCTCGGTTCCACGGCGATCCTGCTCACTATCACGGCCGTCTTCGCGGCCGGCGTGAGCCACGTGTCATCTTATGGTCAGGTCCCGCTGCTGTTGGCCTACTCGCCCGGCGGTCTGGCGGAGATGAGCCTTGTCGCACTATCTCTTGGCATCGAGGTGGCCTTTGTTGCTGCCCATCACATTGTCCGAGTGTTCATCGTCATGCTGGGAGCCGCGCCGGTGTTCGCTCTCCTCCGACGCGGGAAATGAAGGTTCCCCAAGCCTCCCATCGTTAAGGGGGCAGGCAACAGCTTAGGTCAGCTATTGGCACTAGGCAGACCTTACGCAAAGTTCCGCATTCTGCGGTTAGCTGACCTTCATTCACTTCGGCCGAAGTCGTGCTTTGACTGAATACGCCTTTCAGTTCCGCTCGGTTTGATGGAAGGTGATAGAATTCGTGGCAATCAGCTATGCCGCACTATTTCGATGGAGCTGAGGCATGAGTGAACAGTGGCAATACCAGTTGCGGCTCTACTTGGCTGATGAGGTCGCCGAGGCTGCACGACGCGATGCAGCCGCTCCGGTTCTCGGACCACTGCCTCAGATCCTGGAAAAGCACGACGCGACGATGAAATGCCAGTTTTACGCCTTTGCAGACTATGTTGCCCAAGCTGAGGCGGATGGGGTTGAGGGCTACCCGCTTTATGAATGGACCAAGGCGACCATCGAGGATCCGATAAAGAAGGCAAAGCATCTCAAGTCGTTTGCTCTCCACATTAATGGCCAAGAGGTGTATCCGAAGGAAGAAGCTGATGCCCTTGAGGCCGATTTACAGCCCTTGGTGGATGGCACCCGGATCACACGCTTGTCACGTCACGACACAAACCCCGCCAGTAATCCCCAGATGCCAGAACGCTTTCGCAAGTCTCAAGCATAGCTGATCTCAGCCCGGTGGGCGCCCGGGTTGATCTGCGGTTATAGGGCTGCCCAGCGGGGTTGACCCGAACAGTGTGGCCGGACTCGGCATTTACTTTGTGGGCAGTTTGGCTGCGTCGTCCGGGTCTGCAGCGTAGACTGATGACGCGGCCTGGGTAAATTCCCGGATGATCCGTGACACGGTCAAAAGGCCAGCACGGGATCGAAGGGGCGGCAATGGCAATTCGGTTTCTCAGGCACGTTATTGGTGTCGGCCTTCTGGTCGCCGAGTTGCTTCTGGGTCCGAGGATTTCCGTCCAGGCGGCCTCTCCTGGCATGCCGCACTATCCGTGGGACCTGCGCAAGCAGATGCCCGTTCACTACCGCGCGTATCTGAAGATCCTGCCGGCCCGGTTGAAGCGCACGGCTTGGTTTGGCCGGTTTGATGGAACCGGCATGCCAGTTGAGCGGGTGACGGTGGACAGCAAGGTGTACTTTGCGGGTGCGATCTGCAAACCGCATGACTGCGCTGACAATTACCTCACCTTCCTGGTCACGGCCGATGGATCGCGTGCCGTAGCAATGGTCAAGGCAAGGGAGACAGGCAGCCAGATCGTGGAGCTCGGAAATCCAACGACGGCTGAGCGGCAGCTCATGGCGAAGGAGTTTCAGGATTAAGCCCTCGGCGAAGAACTGCTCATTGGACACGACGGCATACGAGCGGCATATGGGAGTGTCAGACGCAGGATCATGCGCTAATGCTAAGCCATGTCGGATCCCGAATACGATCAGTCTAGCAGCTTTCCGACCTCAGATTCCGGTGAGTCATCCAGCGAGCCGGAGCCGCAGCGCCGGATCGTGCATGTGGATCTCGATGCCTTCTATGCCTCTGTGGAGCAACGGGACAATCCGGAACTGAGGGGCAAGCCGGTCGCCGTCGGCGGCTCCCGCGAGCGCGGCGTCGTGGCGGCTGCCAGCTACGAGGCCCGACGCTTCGGGGTGCATTCGGCCATGCCGTCGGTTACGGCCCGGCGGAAGTGCCCGGGACTAATCTTCGTGAAGCCGCGGTTTGACGTCTACCGTGAGGTCTCGCGTCAAATCCGCGAGATCTTCTACGAGTACACTCCTCTGGTCGAGCCGCTGTCGCTCGACGAGGCGTATCTCGATGTGACCGAGAACCTGAAGGGCATCCCGTATGCCACGCAGGTGGCGCGGGAGATCAGGGCCAAGATCTGGCAGGAGACCTATCTGACGGCCTCGGCCGGGATCAGTTACAACAAGTTCCTGGCCAAGATGGCTTCGGATCAGAACAAGCCGAACGGCCAGTTCGTCATCACGCCTGAGATGGGGCCGGCCTTCGTCGAGAGCCTGCCAGTCGGCAAGTTCCATGGCATCGGCCCGGCCACAGCGAGGAAGATGAACGAACTCGGCATCTTCACCGGCCTAGATCTGAAGGCTCAGTCGCTGAGCTTTCTCCAGGAGTGCTTCGGCAAGGCCGGAACCCACTACTACTGGATCGCCCGCGCCATCGACCATCGCTCGGTTCAGCCCGACCGCATCTGCAAGTCCGTCGGGGCCGAGAACACTTTCGAGAAGGATCTGGCCAGCTTTGAGGAGATGACGGCTGCGCTCCAGCCGATCGTGGATAAGGTCTGGAGCCATTGCGAGCAAACACGCGTGCGCGGCCGGACGGTGAAGCTCAAGGTGAAATTTTCAGACTTCCAGCAGATCACCCGCAGCCGCACACTGCCCGGCTATGTTGAGAGCCAGTCTGGGCTCGAGCAGGCCAGTGTCGACCTCCTGCGACAGTTGTTCCCTCTCGCCAAGAGCGTCCGCCTCTTAGGCGTGTCCCTGTCGGCTTTGAACACGGACGAGGAAACGTCGAGCCCGCAATTGTCTCTCCAACTGTAAGGCCTCCAGGGGCTGCACTGGGAGCCCGGGCTCTTGGAGTGACCGGCATACCGCGTTAAATTACATGAGTGGGAGTAGACGTCCGTCCGCCCGCTTTGCTGGACTTTCCAGAAATCGACCCGGATGTCGCTTGGTAGATGTCATGACCGATCCGCAAAGGTCCGTAAGTGCCGCCCGGAAAGTCAGCCAGAAAATCCGTCAGGAATTGCTTGACACGCTCGGTGTACCAAAAGGTGCTGCGACCGTCGCCCGCCGGCCCACGTTGGAAGGCGATCTCCTTGTGGTTCGCCTGACGGCGGCCAGCGTGCTGTCGGCAGACCAGCGGCCTGCGAGGTTCCGCGGATTTCCCGTCACCTACGAGGTTGTGAGGCCGGTGAAGATCGGGCGGCTTTAACGACACGCCGTACTTACCCCTTGTCACGGAGGCGGAGCCCTATTGTTGGACAAGCTGTTGTAGAGTGAGACCCCGATATCGAGAGAGTTGGTCATGGCCACTTATGTCGTCGCGATCAGGCAGGAGGCGCAGTCGGACACCATGACGGCCGAGGAGTGGGTCCGCCAAGTGCCTGGCTTACAGGTTAAAGGGTCCGGCAATCCCAGCCGCGTCGTGATCGAGGCATCGCCTCAGACCGTATCCGAGATCGAGCGTCGCTTCGGCGACAAGCTTATCGTTGAGGCAGAGATTCGTCACAAGCACCTGCCGTAACCTGATGAGCACTGGCAGGCGAACGTGCATTGAATTGCACGCATGGGTGCATTGACGACATAGAATTCCAGAATCAGGCAGCCTGGCGTCACTATCCTTCGTATCGGAGCGTTCTAGACGATAGACGCAACGGTTCTCTGGAAAAAGAGGGCGAGCCCCTCTCAACTTGGTGCCGCTGGGAACAGCGGTCTTTTTCTTGACCGGGCACCACGTCAGGGCGTGCCTGGAATGGCGAGCATTGGACCAGATCAGGTGGAAGCGGAGGCACGGGGGCTGCTGAAGGAAGCCATTGAGCGCTCTGGCTGGTATCCCATCCTCTCTGATGTAGAGCGAGACAAGCGCATTGAGCGGGATGTCGAGCGCTACTGGCATGTGATGGCGCCGGAAGCGGCCCAGCGCCTCCTCGACTGCTTCGAGGCATGCTCTCGTGTCGCTTGTCACAGAGCGGGTCGGGCTCAGGACGTCGGCTCTGGAACCGGTCTAGAGCCTTCGGGCAGGGGATGAACTCCTGATCCTCGTTCAGAGGCAGATGAATGCGGCCGTTCTGCCAGTCGGCTTTGGCCTGCTCAAACCTCTCCTGGCGCGATGACACGAAGTTCCACCAGATGTGCCACGATCCAAGAGGCTTGCCGCCCCAGCAGCATGATTGTCGAGGCCTCAGGCGCCGTCAGGAATGGATCGGAGCGGCTGGAGCAGACCAGCATTTGTATGATCACGATCCTACGGCCGGGGCAGAGCTCCGAGGTGATCACCGGCGTCAGACTTCAAGTCTTTCGGAGCATCACAGCGACATGGTGAGGCAGGACGTGATCCAAATTTGCCGGCCAGGGCCAGGCTCACACCGTCAGGGTCTTGAGCCGATGTGGTCGGTTGGGATCCAGCTTCAACGGCAGCACCGTCACGATCACCTTCGCCCGGCGATCATAGACAATCCTCACCTTTGGAGAGACGGCAGGATTTCGCCGCGTCAGCTTCGCGACGATCATCACCCTAGAGTGCCTGTCCCAATAGGGATTCGCGAAGGCGGTGCGGTATTTGCCTTCGATCCGGTCCACAAGATCGATTAAAGCCTCCGGCTCGTAATCGGCGGGGTCGTACCGGGCGCAGAACTGCTGAAGGGCGTGGATCGTCCAGTGACGCCTCAGCACGGCTATGGGATGCTTGCGGAACTTGGTAGCAGTCATGGCGGCCCTGGAGCTGCGCTGATCACCTCACCGTAATTTACCATATCTGCTATCTTCGCTGCTTCAGGCATTCGCCCGAACGGTGGACAACCCGTTTCTGGCGGCGCTTTGGACCCTCGGCTCATTTGACGAACAACTCGTCTGCGTACTGCAACTGGACCCTTCGGATGCAGGTGGAGGATGCCTGTTTGGAGGAACTCGTTTGGAACCCTGCTTGCTGGAGAAGCACATCCCACCCCGCTGGAAGCTCCGGTATCGCGCATCATACAATGCTCTTCGTGCTACCGACCGATGCCGCTCCGAAGCTTAAGGCCTGTTCCCGGTTCCCCACCGCGGCATCAGCGGAGTGTTGCGATAAAGGTCAGCCACCGAGCACCGCAGGCCAAACCTCGGTAGGATGATCAGCTGATCGGACGCGGTGAGCCTCTCCGACTGCCACCCTGTTGCAGTTTTCACGTCGACGAGAACGTCGATGCGATCCTCCTGAATCACCACCACAGCCTCGCAGGGGGCGTGCGCGCGATACAAGCGACGCTTGACCTCGATCCATCGTTCGCTGGTCCCAGGAACAGTCTGCTCGTCGCTGTCTGACACGATCTCGGCCAGGAGATAGCATCGGTTGGTAAACTGCTGTCCGGGAGCATAGTCAGCGTCGAACACGGCCATATCCGGCTCCGGACAATCATTCCCGCCGACGCCCAACTCCACGCCCGGATGCTGACACGCCAATCGGGTGGGATCCTGCTCCATCAGAGCGCTGGACAGCAGAGCAACCAAGCGGCCGGTGATGATATTGTGGATGATGGTGGTCACGATCATCCGAGGCTCCCCGTTCACGAGTTCCCAGCGCTCGTGATCAGGTCGGCAGGCCTGGAAGGCCCGGAACTCGGCGGGTGATATAGGCCTGGATGGTGGTGTACCGACGGTGTCAGAGATCATTCTCTCCAAGCCTCGTGAAGCCCATTGATCGAAACCTGAATTTGCCCGGCAGCCAATTGGACCAGTGCTCGGCAACACTATGCATTGAGCGTGTGGCGAAACTCCGCACTCGGACGGTAATGTAATTACGGTCGAAAACTGCGCCTATATTGAAACAATCCCAACTCAATGTGGCCAAGGCGAGTTTGCCGCCCTTAGGGATCGTTACGTCACCTGCGGGATGGACCCACAAGGTGATTATCACAGCACCCGCCTAGTGATTTCGTTTCGTTAATTTGCGCTTCATAATGAGATGGACGCGACCCGCAATAGTCAGGTTCTCTGAGGCCGCGCCTCTGAACAGTCCAATGGGCTTATTTCCGGGCCCCTCGGACGCGAAGATCCAGGTTCCTTCGACCTGGAACGCTCGACCAATGGTCAGACGCCCCGCTTTGGAAATGAGAAAAATCTCACCTTCCGCCGGTTGGCGATCAGATGGATCGATCAGGAGATCATCCATGGCCCAAATGGTTGGCGACATTCCATCGTCGGGTGCAGCAAGAACGCCGACTTTGGCTGCATCAATATTTAGTTCTGCAAAGAGCTCGGAAGGTACGACTACCGGCGGTGCGTCGGCTGGGATAAACGTTACCTCGTTATGAACATCTATCTGCGCAGTAAGGCGAGAAATCATCTCAAATCGCCCTGCCGACGCTCCTATTGGCATGCCTTCTCCTCGTGCCAGCCAGTCGAGACTGTAACCCGTACTGTCAACTATGGACGACAGTACGGCAAGGGAGGCCGGTTCTCCATTCAGTATACGATACAGCCATTGGCGTGAAACGCCCACTCGCCGAGCAAACGACGCCATAGTCTCAGCCCCGATGATGACACGCAGACGCCGAGGAAAATCCTTGTCTGCGGCCGATTCCGGCGAGTTTTGGGGTGGGGTTTCAGTGGAGCCCGACAAAGAGATTGACCTCCATTCATTCAGTGTCAATAAGTGTCACCAATAGTTGACACATGCGATTCACCAAGGATCGTTCTCACATTCCTTCTAGCAGGCGACCTCACGTCAAGGAGGTCGCATTGAATTTGAGGTGGAGGCCAGTCGTGACCCCTGACTATGCAAGCGAAGCCACGTTTGAGAATTTAGCGTCATGTTTAAAGACGGATGTTATCACCCTCAGAGGAGAGATGCTAATTGCAGCATTCCGCGTTGGAGTAAAAATGTATCCGCGCGCTGATTTAATCGATAACGCTGAGGAAATGATACAACTAGATATTATAGCAAAGGAAATTTTTACTTTGTGCAATATATTTGAAATCGATCCATGGAATACTTGTAACCACGATAACCTTCTCAAATGTTGTCTGTACCAAGCCAAACATTTGGTCAGAATAAAAAAGTGCCCTGTAGCCAGTGACCGATGAATGAATCTTGGTCTCAACTCCCTTTGGATCCCTGCCATGAAACAAGATGAAGTCCGTCAGCGGTTCCTCTCACTCCATCATGATCTTGACCTCTACGTCTCAGGTGGTCAGCCGGGAAAGGATGAACTCGCTACAGCGCCAATCGCCGAGCTGTGGCGTCCTGGCGAATATCCAGGAACCGGTGATCCATGCATCCTCGCGAAGTTCATCCTAAACCACCCCCGTCTCGGTACGGCCCCAGACTATATCAGTTCGCCAGTCTACTATGCTGATACAGGGAATGGTTGGGTCAGAACGCAGGGTCAGCTACTGCGCCTCGGCCAACGTGATCCGGAACACGAGGCACTCTCGGTTCGTGTGAAGGAATACGGTGAAGTTGACAGAGCGGCCGATCTCGTCGGCTATCGGCAACCCCCATTCGAATTCGAACCGACGAAACCGATGGGTGAAGATCCGAAGTGGCATCGTCTATGGGACTGGTTCGCGGAGAATACGTGGGTAGCACACGACGCAATGCTGATATATATCGCTAGAAGATGGAACCAAGATCTGTCGACGGTCTATATCAATACTGATTCATGGATGAAATCTAAGCTCCGCCAAGTGGAGCGTCTGCTTTCTGATGATGATGATTACAATGCGGGGTCCAACTATAACTGAGAGCGGACTAAAAACTTCATTGGCTTCGTTTCAAGCCGGAGCCTCAGATAAAGGTCCGGCTATCAAGGATGCACTTCCGCGTTGGAGACTGCCAAGGCGCGAGAAGAATGTGGCTGAAATCCCCTCCCCAAACCCCACCCCTTCTAGCGCCCTTCTAGTCAAGCTAGCCGTGACGGCAACGGATTAGCTGCATGCATGTCGAGTGTAAGGCCGCCCACATACCCACAGGCCCGCCTGCGCTGCGATATTGAGGTCTACGCTGCGGCGGGCCTATGGATATATGGACGGACCAAGGAGCGTTCCGATCTGCATCAATGTTATCGGGAGAGTTTCCGAGCTCAACTCTCGAATGTTTCAAAACGGTGACATCAAGGACGTCTATGCCGAAGCCAAGGGCAACGGCTTCGACACCAAGGTTCTCCGCAAGATCGTTTCCCTGCGTAAGCGCGACTACGCCGAGCGTCAGGAAGAAGAGGCGATTCTCGAGCTCTACATGCAAGCGCTCGGGATGGTCTAACGGCCGGCACAGCTCATGGAGTTGTCAAAAAGCGGGGTCTCAGCCCGCTTTTTTCATGGCCAGATGTACTCGCAGCGTTTTTATGGTCGCAGGTCAGTCAGACTTCACCTTTGGATCCGTGACCGTTCCTGTTGTTGCAGGCTGCTGACCATTGGGAGTGGCGCTGGCGCTTTGCAGAATCATCTGTGCGTCTGACAGTTGCGCCTTGAGATCGGGAATTGTGCTTGCCGCCAGCTCTTGCAGCTCGGATGTTTGTCCAAGTTGTTCTAGCGCACTGATCGTTTGCGGGTAGCTCTGAACCACCCATTGGGCAACGCTGACGCCGAACTGCACCTCATCCGCGTTCCGTGCCAGATTGTCGAAGGTGCCGCGCTCCTGAGCGGGCATCAGTTCCCTATTCTGCAGATTGGGATCGAGAGTCGTCAGGGCTCGATTGATGCGGCTGTTCGTGACGACCATCTGATCGCCAAGCTCGTGCACTGCGGCGCTCGTGTGGCGCTTGGAAGCAAGATTTCCGTATTGCTGCGCGGTAATAGCCGTGCGAGCAAGACTCTCGACCTTCTGCCTCATTTTCGGTGACAGAGAGACGGATCCTGGCTGCGCAGTTCCAACCTGAGGAGCATGTACCGTGCCGCCATGACTCTCCGGGCGCCCTCCATCCTTGAAAGGGTCTGCCGGTGGATTGCTCGTGGGAACGGGTTCCGCCCGCGATGGAGTCGTGGAAGGTTGCTGGGCCCATGCAGACTGGACAGCGAGCAGAGCGCAAACAGCGGATGCTGTAAGGAGGGCCTTCATCTTCAAACCTCCAGGCGTACAGTCCGATATCAATGATCAGCATGCGCAGGGTTCCTCTTTCTGGACAGCCTATCCTTTGGGTTATCAATGCCAGTGTTTCAGATCGAATACCGCTCTAGTCGCAACTTGCAGCCCTCATCATGTCCTCGGCTCCACGCGCGGCCGCCGCTTTGATGTCTTCGAAGAGACACGCGATCTCTTTGAAGACGCTCACATCCGTTTCCTCGGTGCCGATCGTATCGAGCTCGCCGACGAGTTCGAGAAGAGCGGCGATCCGCTCAGCCTGATGACGTGCATCGAGGATCAAGCCGCGCAGCTGGCGTCGCGTTTCCAGCGTTTCGAAACGCTCCAGGGCAGCGTCGACCTTGCCTCTGCATCTGCAATCCAGATCGAGTGTATCCAGCACCGCGCGGACACGGTTGAGCAGAGGTGATCGACTGACGCTTAGAGTTTGACCCGGGTTGGTTTCACTCTCGCTTGAAATCAGCTTCATGGTCATCATCTCAGTTGTGAAATCAGACATGACGATGGAGGAAGGCCCGGGGGTGGTGTCCCGGGCCTGTCT
>NZ_LCYG01000065.1 GCF_001017175.1 Microvirga vignae
GCAGGCCCATTACGGCATCTAACGCGATGCAACTCCAGATAGCCGCTGCCTCGCAGCCTCAGATGGCTTGCACGAGCTGATCGATGCTGGCTTTGGCGTCGCCGTAGAACATGCGGGTGTTGTCCTTGTAGAACAGCGGGTTCTCGATCCCGGAATAGCCGGTGCCCTGACCCCGCTTGGAGACAAAGACCTGCTTGGCCTTCCACACCTCCAGGACCGGCATGCCGGCGATCGGGCTGTTCGGGTCTTCCTGCGCCGCCGGGTTGACGATGTCGTTCGAGCCGATCACGATCACCACGTCCGTCTCGGCAAAGTCCGAGTTGATCTCGTCCATCTCCAGCACGATGTCATAGGGCACCTTGGCCTCGGCCAGCAGCACGTTCATGTGCCCCGGCAGGCGGCCCGCCACCGGATGGATGGCAAAGCGCACCTGCTTGCCCTTCGCCCGCAGACGGCGCGTCAGCTCCGAGACAGACTGCTGTGCCTGCGCCACGGCCATGCCGTAGCCCGGCACGATCACAATGCTGTCGGCCTCCTCCAGAGCGGTCGCCACGCCATCGGCATCGATGGCGATCTGCTCGCCCGCAATCGCCATCACCGGGCCTGCCGTCGTACCGAAGCCTCCTAAGATGACGCTGATGAAGCTCCGGTTCATCGCTTGGCACATGATGTAGCTGAGGATCGCGCCCGACGAGCCGACCAAGGCACCGGTGACGATCAAGAGATCGTTGCCGAGCGTAAAGCCGATCGCGGCGGCTGCCCAGCCCGAGTAGGAGTTGAGCATCGAGACCACCACCGGCATGTCGGCCCCGCCGATGCCCATGATCAGGTGATAGCCGATGAAGAACGCCAGCAGCGTCATCCCAACCAGCGTCCAGATACCGGCACCATCGACGTACAGGATCAACAGAACCAGCGACAGCAGCGCCGCCGCGGCATTGAGCGCATGCCCGCCCGGCAGCTTTTTGGCCTTGCCATTCACCTTGCCGGCGAGCTTGCCGAAGGCGATCACCGAGCCGGTGAAGGTCACGGCCCCGATGAACACGCCGAGGAACACCTCCACCTTCAGGATCGCGATCTCCACGCCGGTCTTGTGCGCCAGCACCCCGGCAAAGCCGGTGAGCGCCTGACGCGACGCCTCGTCTAGGGCGAGCACGCGCCCGAGTTCGAGATCGGCATTGAAGCCGATGAACACGGCAGCTAAGCCGACGAAGGAGTGCAGCGCCGCCACCAGCTGCGGCATCTCGGTCATCGCGACCGTCTTGGCCACATACCAGCCGATGGCAGAGCCGATGACGAGCATGGCGGCAATCACGGCGTAGTTGCCCATCCCTGGCCCGAACACCGTTGCGCCCACGGCGAGCGCCATGCCGACAATGCCGTACCAGACCGCGCGCTTGGCGCTCTCCTGGCCCGAGAGGCCGCCGAGCGACAGGATGAACAGGATGGCGGCCGCCACATAGGCGGCGGAGACAAGTCCAAAGCTCATCGGGGGATCCTCACGACTTCTGGAACATGGCCAGCATCCGGCGCGTGACCAGGAAGCCGCCGACGATGTTGATGGTGGCGATCAGGAACGACAGGGCGGCCAGGATGACCACCAGTCCATGGCTGGAGCCGACCTGCAGCAGGGCGCCGAGCACCACGATGCCGGAGATGGCATTGGTCACCGCCATCAGGGGCGTGTGCAGCGAGTGGCTGACGCTCCAGATCACCTGGAACCCGACGAAGCAGGCGAGCGCAAAGACGATGAAATGGGCCATGAAGCTCGCTGGCGCAGAGGCACCGATCAGAGCGATCAGCAGGCCGCCCAGGACAAGCAGCCCGGCCTGGGTCTTGGTCTGGTTCCGGAAGGCGGCAGCCTCCCGGGCCCGCCTTTCCTCCAGCGTCAGCTCCTTCGGCTTGTCCTTCGGCTTGGCGGCCGCGATCGCCTGCACCTTCGGCGGGGGCGGCGGATAGGTGATCGCGCCCGCGTGCGTGACCGTGGCGCCGCGGATCACGTCATCATCCATGTTGTGGTGGATGATGCCATCCTTCTTGGGCGTCAGGTCCGTCAGCATGTGGCGGATGTTGTTGGCGTACAGCGTGGAGGCTTGCGCGGCCATGCGGCTGGGAAAGTCGGTATAGCCGATGATCGTGACACCGTTGTCTGTCACGGTCTTCTGGTCCGGCACGGTCAGTTCGCAGTTGCCGCCGCGCTCGGCCGCGAGATCGACGATCACCGAGCCCGACTTCATGGCCTCGACCATATCTTTGGTCCACAGCTTCGGCGCCGGCCGGCCGGGGATGAGCGCAGTGGTGATGACGATGTCCATCTCCGGTGCCAGCTCACGGAACCTGGCGAGCTGCTTTTCCCGGAACTCCGGGCTTGATGGGGCGGCATAGCCGCCGGCGGCGGCCCCGTCCTGCGCCTCCTCAAACTCGAGGAAGACAAACTGCGCACCCATCGACTCGATCTGCTCGGCCACCTCGGGCCGCACGTCGAAGGCATAGGTGATGGCACCGAGACTGGTGGCGGTGCCGATGGCGGCCAGACCCGCCACGCCCGCGCCGACGACCAGCACTTTCGCCGGCGGCACCTTGCCGGCGGCGGTGACCTGGCCGGTGAAGAAGCGGCCGAAGTGGTTGCCGGCCTCGATCACCGCGCGGTAGCCGGCGATGTTGGCCATGGAGGAGAGTGCGTCCATCTTCTGGGCGCGGGAGATGCGCGGCACCATGTCCATCGCGATGACAGTGGCGCCCTTGTCCTTGCACAGTTCCAGGAGTTCCGGGTTCTGGGCAGGCCAGAAGAAGGAGATCAGCGTCTGGCCTTTCTTCAGATATCGTATCTCAGTGACCGAGGGCCGGCGCACTTTGACAATAGTATCAACCGCCTCGAACAGGTCGGTTGTGGTCTTGATGAGCGTCACGCCAGCTGCTTCATAAGCCGCGTCGGAGAAGCCGGCCACAAGACCAGCCCCAGCCTCGATAAAGCACGCGTGCCCGATCTTTTGCAGCTGCAGCGCGGACTCCGGCGTCATTGCTACGCGCGCTTCGCCTTCGAATGTTTCCTTCAGGGCGCCAATTTTCATCCCGCTACTCCAGCTCGACCAGCAGGCCCCTGGTGTTGAACGGACCTGCTCGGACTTACACTGCCATTTCGGAAACCCGCACGTTCAGGATCGGCAGCAGATCGTCAGCGGCTTGATCAATGTCGAAGAGCGAGTTGATCGATGTTTATTCCCACCAAACTCGAGCAAAAGCCGCATTGCACGACATCACAGCTAGATGCGCCTCTGCGTAGCGCTCGGACATCCCAGATGGGCATGCACCGCATGCCTAGCTTATTGAGTGCGCTTTCTCAAGAGTTCGAAATTCTATATATGCGCCTAAGAGTAGATGTTCTTCCTGCTTTTCGAGATTAGGCCCAGTACTTGCGTCATTACCGAACAATGTAATCAGATCATAAGATGAGACGTCGTTGAGGCCGAGGTTGAGCACCTGTCCATCATGCCGGGCTTGGAGGTGCGGGCGCCGGAGCGGACGGAGACGAGCAGCGGGTTTCCGCATCGCCGAAGGTGCGGCCGGTGAGACTCCCCATATACTCCAGAGCCTTCTTGACCTGGATCTTCAGCTCCTGCGGATAGGCGCGGCCATGGTCGTACTAGGAGGTGCAGATCTCGGTGGTGATGGAGAAGCCCGGCGGCACCGGCAGCCCTAAGTTGGACATCTCGGCGAGATTCGCCCCCTTGCCGCCAAGCAGGTTCTTCATCCCCGCCTGACCCTCGGGCTTACCGTCCCCGAAGGTATAGACCCATTCGGCTGTTGTGCGGCTTTCCTGCCAGACTGCGAAATTCCGATCATCCATGACGGGTCTCCACGATATAGGGATGCTCCGATGAGCCAATCTGGAGCTGGCCACGACCTCTGATGCCCGAAAACGGATTCTGACAGGCCTGCTCGACAGCGCGACGTAACAGACCTATGCGGCCTGAAACCGCCACTCGTCCTTGTAGCGATCGGCTGCGAGATCCTTGTGAGAAACCTCCGGCACTCGACCGGAAATCAGGTCGGCGAGCACGCGCCCGGAGCCGCAGGCCATGGTCCAGCCCAAGGTGCCATGGCCCGTGTTCGCATAAAGGTTCCTGTATCGCGTCGGGCCAACCACAGGGGTGCCGTCCGGCGTCATTGGCCTTAAGCCCGTCCAGAAACGCGCCTGCTTGACGTTGCCGCCTTGCGGAAACAGATCGGTGACCGAATGCTCCAGCGTCGCCCGCCGCGGCGCGCGCAGGCGTTGGCTGAACCCGGCCAGTTCGGCCGTTCCACCCACGCGGATTCGGTCGCCCAGGCGGGTGATCCCCACCTTATAGGTCTCGTCCATCACGGTCGAGACAGGCGCCGCACCCGGGTTCACTATCGGCATGGTCAAGGAATAGCCCTTCACCGGATACACCGGCAGATGAATGCCCAATGGCTTGACCAGCTGCGGCGTATAGCTTCCCATGGCCGCCACATAGGTGTCAGCGGTGAGCACCTCGCTGCCGTTCACCTGCACGCCGGAGATCTGGTCGCCTTCTGTGAGCAGTTTCTGCACAGACGTACCGTACCGGAACCGGACCCCCAACTGCTCAGCAATAGCCGCAAGCCTCTGTGTAAACAGGTGAGCATCCCCGGTTTCGTCGCCGAGGAGACGCAGACCGCCGGCGACCTTGCTCTTCACAAGTTTCAGCGCCGGTTCGACGCTGACGCATCCTGCGGGATCCAGGATCTCGTATGGAACGCCATAGGCATCGAGAACCGCAGTATCCTCACCGATTCCATCGAGCTGCTTTTGCGTACGGAAGAGCTGCAGCAGCCCCTGCTCACGGTGGTCGTAGGTGATGCCGGTCTCTTGCCGCAAATCGCGCAGGCAATCCCGGCTGTACTCGGCCAGGCTCACCATCCGGCTCTTGTTGCGCCGGTAGGCCTCTTCGGTGCAGTTCGCCAGCATATGGGCGAGCCATCCCCAGAGGCGCAACTCGGTGCGGGGCCAGAGCACCAGAGGCCGATGCTTCATCATCCGCCACTTCATAGCCTTGATCGGAATGCCCGGAGCGGCCCATGGCGCGGAGTACCCGGGCGAAACCTGGCCCGCATTGGCGAAGCTGGTCTCCATGCCGGCAGCGGGCTGGCGGTCTACCACCGTCACCTCATGGCCTTGCCGGGCGAGATAATATGCGGACGTGACGCCGCCGACGCCGCTGCCGAGAATGAGAACGCGCATGGTGTGTGAACCTCACGAATGGATGTACTGACGGTGGTGGCGGGATCCCAAACTGGTGAGCAGTTCGTAGCCGATCGTGCCGGCATCCCGTGCGAGAGCATCGAGATGGAACGGACTTTTGTGGCTCACTTCGGGCTTGCAGTAACACCCTGAAACTACACAAGCCAAGCGACCGTAGCTGAGACATCTACCAGTGATGTCTGATCTCCTGTAATCCTCTGGGCTAGAAGCTCACCGCAGCCAAGAGACATCGTCCAGCCGAGCTGCCCGTGCCCCGCATTGACCCAAAGATTGTCGAATTTACGAATCCGGCCCAGATAAGGAGGCCCGGCCGCTGTGGTAGGGCGCAGACCCGCCCAGAATTCAGGCGTCTCCAACTCGACCGCATTCCCAAAAGACCGCCGCACATAGTCGGCTATCTGTAAGGTGCGCGCTTCGGAAATAGAACAATCGCGCGCCGCAAACTCCGCAATAGCTGTCACGCGAAGCTTTCCGTTGTAAGTTGCGACTGCCAGCAATTCCGTCTCGTCGACAAAGGGTAGCGTAGGAACTCCGACAGGATCGGTGAGCTTCCAAGTACCAGAATATCCCTTAATCGGATATATATTGGGACGGAAGCCGAGAGGACGGGTTATGTCAGGCGTCTCAACACCTGTCGCTAAGATTACTGCCGTGCACGATATCTCCCCACGGTTCGTCTTAACGGCCCTGATCGTGTTGTTGGCGAGGCGGAACCCTGTGACGCGCGTGTCGAAATGCAGGCCGACATTATGCGAATGGTTCAAATAGGCAGCCGTGCGTTGGGTAAACAGCTGGCAATCACCCACCGAGTCCGCTGCACTGAACAGCCCGCCGACCAACCGGTCAGACATCCCAGATAATCCAGGTTCGCGCGCGATCAATGCGTCACGGCTCAGCACCTCGACGGAGCCGTCGCCATGGTCCTCGATCGAGGCGACATAGGTGTTAAACTGCACCTTGTCCTGAAACAGGTAGAGGCCTCCCTGGTGCCGGGTCTCCTTCGGCAGGCTCATCTCGATCTCAGCCGCGGCGATGAGTTCGCGGCTGTAACGGCTCAAACGTTGCAGCTTGTCGGTGTTCCTTTGATGAGCCGACGGGAGACAGTTGCATAGGAACTCGACTCCCCACCGCCAGAGCGCCGGATCCATCAGGCGTGTTACTTTCACCGATGGGTCGCGTCCCGCAACGGCCTTGACCATGGCGCCAATTGCTCCCGGTCCTGCCCAGGCCTTGGCATGGCCGACAGCAATGATACCGGCATTCGCACGGCTGCACATTTCGGCCGGGCCGGATAATGCGTCAACGACAGCCACGTTGACGCCGCGCTTTGCGAGGGCATATGCGGTCATGACCCCGGCCACGCCAGCGCCGACTACGACGATAGGATCGCTGCCCTTTCGCGTTGCGTCACTCATACAACAACCTTCAAGGTATCCACGCGACCATATTGGCGCTTCCCCAACCAGCACACGCGTTGCCGCGGTCCTTTAACCAAGACTGGACAACTGCCCCCAAGTGGGCAAACTGCGTCCTATCCTCAGCTCGCAG
>NZ_LCYG01000066.1 GCF_001017175.1 Microvirga vignae
ACCAGGCGTGCCATCGATTTCCACGAGGGCGACACGATGGACGAAGAGGCGTTGAAGGCGCTCATCCGCGCCGCCGTGGCACTCAACACGTCCTCGGATGCCCCGCGGCCGAGAAGCCCGTCGGCGCGCTCCAGTGCTTGAGCCACGCCCCCCTTCTCCGGCAGATCGCGCCACGGCACCCCAGTGCGAATGGGCCACGAAACGCCATTGACGATCTGCCGATTGTCGAACGCGGGCCAGCTCTTGCGTCCTCGCTCCGGTGAGAGAAGGGGTTCGAGCAAACGCCATTCCGCTTCGCTCAGGTCGCCACGATTCAATCCAGCCTTCCCCCAAGAGGCATTCTTGAAGCAATGCCTGAGCCATGCGGCAACTACTCTGTAAACAGCGCCTGGGCCTTCGCTCCAAAGTAACAGGCATCGCTGTTCGTGGCAGCGATGCCTCGTCGGTTTTGTGTGCTGATGGCGACTTACGCAGCCTGAGCCCTCATCTGCAGCGTGGCCTTGTGCTGGGCACGGAGGCCTCTCAGGCTCTCGGCCCACCTGTGAAGCTCGTCGAGCATCGTGGCGGCCGAGGTCTTGTAGATGTCGGCGGGCTTCAGCTTTCCGTTTTCCAGATTCTGGAACACCATCGGCATCGGCACGCCTTCCGGAATCGGCATCATCTTCAGGGTCGTCACGATCTGCTTGGCGACCTGGACAGAGCGCAGCCCGCCCGAGATGCCGCCATAGCTTACGAAGCCGACGGGCGTATAATTCCACTCGCGGGACAGGTAGTTGAGCGCATTCACCAGCGCCGGAGGTGGAGCGTAGTTGTATTCCGGCGTGACGAACACGAAGGCGTCAGCCGCCGAGACGCTCTCCGCCCAAGCCCTGGTATGGGCATGCTTATAGTCCTGCTTCATCGGGTGCTCGGGCTCGTCGAAGATCGGCAGGTTGAAATCGGCGAGATCGACCAGAACCGGATCGAACTTGCCGTGCTCGGCGGCGAAGTCGTTGAACCAATTCGCGATGCTGGGGCCGATCCGGCCGGGACGGGTGCTTGCGATGATCGTATGAAGTTTGAGGGTCATGTCGTCTCCTCGGGTTGCGACGGATCGGAACAGGTATTAAGTTCCGTTTTGTAACCGAGGCTCATTAAGTAACTTTCGGAGTGAGCCGCAAGGAGGCACTTTCATGTCACCCAGTCACACAGATGTGCCCGCCAACTGTCTCACGGTCACGGAAGTCCTCTCCCGCGTAGGTGACAAGTGGAGCGTCCAGGTTGTGGTGCAGCTGGGCGACGGGCCCAAAAGATTCAATGAGTTACGCCGCATCGTCAGCGGCATCTCGCAGCGGATGCTGACCTTGACCTTGCGCGGATTGGAGCGCGACGGGCTCGTGACGCGCACGATTTACCCCACCATTCCGCCCCGGGTGGAGTACCATCTCACAGGGCTGGGTTGCAGTCTGCTCAAGACTGTGCGGGCTCTGGGAGCCTGGGCCATCGAGAACCGGGACGAGATTCTAGAGGCGCGGCGGCGCTTCGATGAGGCAGCTGGCGTCGAGCCGGAAACAGACGCCGCCTGAGGCCAGGCTCAGCCAGCGGCTCTGCGGTTCAATTCGTCCCAGAGGACGGGGGCGTGGAAATCCTCGATGGTCGCATCCGCTCCCACATCCCGCATTTCCTGTGCGGTCAGGCCGGTCAGCACGCCAAAAGAGAAGAGGCTCGCAGCCTTGGCGGCTTTCATGCCGGAGGGGGAATCCTCGAAGGCGACAGCCTCGTCCGCGCGCACGCCGAGCCGCTCCAGGGCCGCGAGATAGGGGAGGGGATCGGGCTTTCCGCGCGCCACCTGATCGATGGTGATCTGGACCGGAAAATGCTCCCTGAGGCTCAGCACATCGAGCATATGCTCCGCATTGAGGCGCGGGGCGTTGGTGACGAGCGCAACCTTGATCCCGCGCTCCTTCGCCCAGTCGAGTAGATCGAGGAGGCCGTCCAAAGGCTTGAGATCAAGCGCCAATCGGCGGAAGGCTGCCTCCTTCTCGTCAGCGAAGGCTACGTGCTCGTCGACGGTGCGATCGGGCAGGAGAGTGGCGAAGATGGATTCGTTGGTTCGGCCGATGATCGTGGAGCGGTAGACATGCTCGTCGACCGCCACACCTTCCGGGCCCAGAACCTCGACAAAGGCTTGGAGGTGCACGGGGTCGCTGTGCACCAGGGTGCCGTCCATATCGAAAATCAAGGCCTTGAGCATCGTTCCGTCTCGCGAGGGGTTGTGGCTATCAGGTAAGCCGCTTCGGCTCAAAAGACACCCTGTTAGAATTGCAAGGCTGCCTTATAGATAATGTGGGGGTCCCCAATCCAGGAAACATGATGTCGCTCATGGCTTGCACTCCCCTCAAGATCGATAGCGAGGAAACTCGATGAGGGTGATGGACAAGCTTAAGTTTCTCTACGAGGCGGATGTGCCGGAGGCTCACCGTTTCCGCTATGCCCTTCTGGTTTTCGATATCGTCACCATTCTTTTCATCGTCGTTTCCTCCTTCCTGCCGCACTCCAAGTTCGTGCAGGGCATTGATATCGTCATCGGCCTCATCGTGCTCGCCGACTTTTCTGCGCGCCTTGCGATCAGCCCGACACCCTGGAAGGATCTCCTGCACCCGACGACCGTGGCCGACGTGGCGGCTATCGTGTCGTTTCTGGCCCCCATCGTCGGAGAGGGAATCGGCTTCCTGCGCATCCTGCGGACGGTACGGTTGCTCCACACCTACCAGCTTCTCGTGCGCCTGCGCGCCGACAGCCCATTCTTCCGGAGAAACGAGGAGCTGATCATCGCAACGGTCAATCTCAGCGTCTTCATCTTCATCATGACCGGTTTTGTCTATGAGACGCAGCGCTGGACCAATGAGAAGATGGGCAACTATATCGACGCGCTCTACTTCACCATGGCGGCGCTCACCACCACCGGTTTCGGCGACATCACCCTCACGGGAACGCTCGGACACCTGCTCTCCGTGATCATCATGATCTTCGGCGTGACCCTGTTCCTGCGCCTCGTGCAGGTTCTGTTGCGGCCCAACAAGGTGCGCCATCCCTGTCCGGTCTGCGGGCTGCAGCGGCATGACAGGGATGCCGTCCATTGCAAGGCCTGCGGCACCATCCTCAACATTCCTGACGAGGGCGCTGTATAGAGCATTTTCGGTGAGGTGGGTCCCGGTTCACCGGCAAAAATGCGGCTCGGCAAGGAGGTAAGCTGTTTCCATGCCAATGGAAACAGCTCTGGCTGTCATGCACCAGGAATGATTGCGATACCGCGCTGAGAGGCAAAGGAAACCGAGATCGGTGTGCCTGGCGCAATCGTATCCTTGCGGCCATATTGCACCACGAACAGATTCCCGATCGGGCTCTCCACCTCATACTCCGTCTGCGTGCCGAGATAGGAGGCCTTCCTCACTGTGCCGGTGATCCTGCCGAGAGCTGCGGAAGCTTCATCCAGCACGATGGCATCAGGACGGACCGCGAGCTTCACCGGACCCGGGCCTGCGCCGCGACGGGGCAGCTGGACGTTCAGGTTGCCGATTTTCACATTGGCAACCGGCCCTGTGTCATCGACGACTTCACCGGAAATGATGTTGGCGTCGCCAATGAAGTCGGCGACGAAGAGATCCGCAGGTTCCTCGTAGAGCTCCCGCGGCGTACCGGTCTGCGCGATGCGGGCGTTCGACATCACGATGATGTGGTCCGAGACGGCAAGCGCCTCCTCCTGATCATGCGTGACATAGGCGACCGTGAGGTTGAGACTCTGCTGCAGTTCGCGGATGTCCTCGCGCACGCGGCGGCGCAGCTTGGCGTCAAGGTTGGAGAGCGGCTCATCGAACAGCAGCACCTGCGGCTCGAGCACCAGAGCGCGCGCGACGGCGACGCGTTGCTGCTGGCCGCCGGAGAGCTCGGACGGGGCGCGCTTCTCGAGGCCTTTGAGGCCGATCAATTCGAGCTTCTCCATGGCCATCTCGTAGGCATCCTTCTTCGAGATGCCCTGCACGGTCGGGCCGTAGGCGACATTCTCCAGCACCGACATGTGCGGGAAGAGCGCATAGGATTGAAACACCATGCTCACGTCGCGATCAGCGGCCGAGAGATGCGTCACATCGCGTCCGCCGATCAGGATCTGCCCTTCGCTTGCCATTTCAAGACCGGCGATCATGCGCAGGGTCGTGGTCTTGCCGCAACCCGAGGGGCCGAGCAGGGTCACGAGCTGGCCGGGCTCGATGGTGAAGGACACGTTGTCGACGGCCGTGACGCTGCCGTAGCGCTTCGTCACGCCACGAAACTCGACCGAAGCCGCCTGCTTCTTGGAGGCCGGGGAACGGGACAGGGAGCTTAGGGATGACATGCGGTTCATGGAATGGCTTGAGCGGCAACGGGACTGGCTGAAGTGCTCAGCGTACGGCGTCCGAGACGCCGCTCGCCGACCGCAAGCTGGATCGCGAGGATCGCAAGCAGCATGACGATGATGAGCACGGTGGAATAGGCGATCGCGAGGCCGAACTCGCCCGCTTCGACGCGGCCGACGATGTAGGTCGTCGCCATGTTGTACTCCGCAGTGACCAGGAAGATCACGGCGCTGACAGCCGTCATCGCGCGCACGAAGGAATAGACGAGCGAGGCGACGATGGCCGGGCGCAGAAGGGGCAGCACCACGCGGCGCATGGTGGTGGCCGAGCGGGCGCCGAGCGTGAGCGAGGCCTCGTCCAGACTCTTGTCGATCTGGCTCAAGGTGGCGATGCCGGAGCGCACGCCCACGGGCATGTTGCGGAACACGAAGCACATTACGAGCACGAAGCCCGTGCCGGTGATCTCAATCGGCGGGACGTTGAAGGCGAGAATGTAGGACACACCCACCACGGTACCGGGGATCGCGAAGCTGAGCAGGGTGCCGAACTCGAAGGAGCGCTGCCCGGAGAAGCGCTGACGGGTGAGGAGATACGCCGTCAGCAGGCCGATGGCGGCCGTGAGCGGCGCGGAAAGAGCCGCGACCTTCACGGTGGCGAAGAACGAATCCCAAGCCGATCCGGAGAAGTAGAGCCCCCGATCCGTTCGCTCGATGCGGAAGGCGGTGAGGAAGTGCTCGAGGGTCGGCGTGTAGTCGCGGCCCATGGAGCGCACGAAGGCGCCGACCAGGATGATCGTGTAAACGGCCACCGTGAACAGCGCCCACGGAATGGCCGTGAAGTAGGATGCCAGGGCCACGCGGCGGGGCAGGGGCAGTGGAACGCCCGAATCGCCCTTGCCCGTCACTGTCGTGTAGACCTTCTTGCCGAGCCAGGCATGCTGCAGCCAGAAGGCGCCGAGCGTGAAGGCGAGCAGAATGATGGAGAGCACAGCGGCACGGCCCTGATCCTGTTGCGCACCGACGACGGCGAAGAAGATCTTGGTGGAAAGAACCTCGTAATTGCCGCCGAGCACGAGGGGATTGCCAAAATCGGCGAGGCTTTCCACGAAGCCGAGGAGGAAGGCATTCGCGAGGCCGGGGCGCATGAGCGGCAGCGTCACCGTCACGAAGGTCGTCCAGCTCTTCGCGCGAAGGGTTTGGGAGGCCTCCTCCAGCGTCGGGCTGATGCCCTGCACCACACCGATCAGCACCAGGAAGGCGATGGGTGTGAACGCCAGGAGCTGCGCGATGAAGACGCCGGGAAGGCCATAGATCCAGCGCGAGCGCGGAATCCCGAACCACTCCCACAACACGGACGAGAGCGCGCCGGATCGGCCGAAGATCAGGATGAGCGCGAGACCGATCACGAAGGGAGGCGTGATGATGGGCAGCACGCTCATCACGCGCAGGAGCTTCTTGTAGCGGAAGGCCGTACGGGTGGCGATGAGCGCGAAGGCAAGTCCCAGAGCCGTGGTGCCGACACCGACGAGGAGGCCGAGGAAGAGGGTGTTCCAGGCCACGCCGCAGCGCAGGTCGCTCGAGAGGCAATCGAGCCCCCAGATCGACTTGTCCATGAACTTCGTCAGGAACGTGAGCGGCGCGAAGTTGCCGTCGTTGTCCGCAAAGGCGCTCGCAAGGATCGTCGCGACGGGGAAGAACACGAAGACGATGATGAGCGCGATAACCACGCCGATGGAGGAGGTGACGAAAGCATCTCCCCGGCACCAGCCGCGCGCGGCCAGCCCATGGCAGAGAATGATGAGAAAAGCCGTGGAGGTGAGGGCGGCACCATAGCCCATACCGGCTTGGCTCGGTCCGTTTCCGCCGGTGAGAGCTTTAAGGACGTCGAGCGTCCAGCCGTTCAGGCCGATGGTGAAGCCTTCGATCACGATCAGTGCGAGACCTAAGAAGCCGGAGGCGATGAGCCATGTGCTGTTGTCTGCTCGCGAAGGCAGAAGGGCAGGGCGCAGGCTCATCAGAAGCGGCACGAGAATGGGCAGAAGCCACCAGGCGCCGTTCAGGCCATGAACGAGAGCCGACCCGCCGACGATGTAGTCGGTGAGGGTCGGAACGGCCGTGCGGTCGAAACCATACCAGGGCAGGAGGGCGAAGCCGACCCAGCCTAGAACGATCCAGCCAAGGGTTGCCCGTGACATGTCTGTTCTCGCGTCAGGATCAATGCGGGCTTAAGAGAAAACCCGACTTCCAATTTCACAGGTGAGGAAGAACCGGTCCGGCGAAACGCCACAGGTCTCGCCGGACCGGTTCGCGCTGCCTATTTCGGCAGGTTCTTCACCTCGTTGTCCCACTTGGACAGGAGACGCTTGCGTTCTTCCGAGGAGCCGTATTTCGCGAAGTCGAAATTGATCAGCTTGATGTCGGTGAGCTTGGGAGCCTGCGGCGGGACCGGCGTGCTCTTGTTGGAAGGCACCTGATAGGACTTCGCTTCCGCGCCGATCTTCTGCGCGTCCGCCGTCAGAGCCCAGTCGTAGAACTTCTTCGCGTTCTCCAGGTTCTTCGCGCCCTTGACGATCGACATGGAGCCGATCTCGTAGCCCGTGCCTTCGCAGGGAGCCACGACCTTGATCGGAGCCTTGTCCACGACCATCGTCACCATGTCATGCATGAAGGTGATGCCGGCGGTCGTCTCGCCCTGTGCCACGGCCTTGGCGGGAGCGGCACCCGACTTGGTGTATTGGTTGACGTTCTTGTGCAGGGCTTTCAGGTACTCGAAGCCTTTGTCCTCACCCATGATCTGGACGATGGTGGCAAGCAGCGTATAGGCCGTGCCCGAAGAGTTCGGATCCGCGACCTGGACCTCGTCCTTCAGCTCGGGCTTGAGCAGATCGGCCCAGCATTTCAGCTCCGGCACGTTGTTCGTCTTGGCGAGTTCGGTGTTGTAGCCGAAGCCCAGCGCGCCGGAATAGATGCCGACGGTGCGCTGCTTGGACTGCTCCCACTGGCGTACGGCCCAGTCCTGAAGCTCGCTCATCTTCGGCGATTTGTACTCGACCGTCAGGCCCTCCTCGGCAGCCTGCATGTGCGGATCGCCCGTGCCGCCCCACCAGATGTCGGCGCGCGGATTGGCGGACTCTGCCTTGATCTGGGCGAAAATCTCGCCCGAGCTCTTGCGGGTCATGGATACCTTGACGCCCGTGTCACGCTCGAACGCGCCGACCATGGCGCGGCACCATTCCTCCTGCACGCCGCAATACATCACGAGCGCGCCCTGAGCCTGGGCCGTTCCGGCCGACAGGAACGAGAGGGCGGTCATGGAACCCGCCAGCATCGTGGCGGCAACGAGATTCTTCTTCAGTTTCATAGTTTTCCTCCCATAGGGTTTTATCGTTATTGTTTTTGTTGGTCGGCTAAGCTCACTCCGATAGAGCGCCCGGTCAAGAGCCCAGCCGATGATGCTGAAATGAATCTTTGGACTCATTGCTCCGGCGTCAGGGCTCCTGGGCTATGCCTGTGGCTGCTACCAGGGCTTCTGCGAGTTCCGGTGTGCAGGCGAGAATAGGGTTGCCCTCGCGTAATCCGTCCTTCGCCAGAAAGTTGTTGGTCCAGCCGCCGGCTTCCTCGATGATGAGAAGACCCGCCAAGGCGTCCCATGAATTGATATGCAGCTCGCAATAGGCATCGATCCGGCCGTCCGCCACATAGGCGAGGCCAAGGGTGCCCGAACCTGCGCGGCGCACATTCGCGCCGCTCTTCTTCAGCCGCTCGACGACAGCGACGTAGGGCTCCGGAGGCAGGCGGGACGACCAGCCGGCCTCGACGGTGGCCTGGCGCATATCGGACAATCCGCTCACCTTGATCGGTTCGCCGTTGAGGATCGCCCCGCGCCCGCGCTGGGCGGTGTAGAGATCCGCATGCATCACGTCGTAGATCACGCCGATCTCGACCTGGCCGTCGCGTACAAAAGCAATGGAGATGGCAAAATGCGGGATACCGCGGGCGAAGTTCGCCGTGCCGTCGATCGGATCCACGACCCAGACATCGCGCTCGAAGGAGCCGCCACCTTCCTCGCCGAAGAACGAGTCATTGGGAAAGAGTTCGCTCAGGCGGCGCCGGATCAACTCCTCGACCTCCGCATCGGTGGCCGTCAGGAAGTCTTGCGGGCCCTTGAAATCCGGGCGCTGGGAGCGCGGGCGCTCCAGGAAGCGCTTGCGCGCCAGCACTCCGGCCTCGCGGGCGATGGCGCAGGCGGCGGTAAATCTCATATCCAGGCTGTCGGTCGTCATGGCGTTCAGGCGTCCCCAGGATCAAAAAGGCGGCCGGATGTTGTCAGGCATTCATGATGGTTCGTGAGAATGCGGAGAACCGCGTACTCTATCAAACAAAGAGATGTTCCCAGAACCTGTTGAATTGATCCTTTATTAGCCGGCTCAAGTAAACTATGTTATAGGCTAACCGCTCAGGAATCCTACTCTCGTCGAATGCCCCGGACGCCGAAAGAAGAACTCAGCCAGGTCGCAGCACTCCCCTTCCGCATCAAGGACGGGAAGGTCGAGGTGCTCCTCGTCACGTCCCGCGAGACCAAGCGCTGGCTGATTCCCAAGGGCTGGCCGATGAAGGGCAAGAAGCCGCACAAGGCTGCGGCCCAGGAAGCCGAGGAGGAGGCCGGCGTGAAGGGCGAGATCAAGCAGAAGCCGCTGGGCTATTATGATTACTGGAAGCGCCGCTCCACGCATTTCGATCTCTGCCGGGTGAATGTGTATCCCCTGGAAGTCTCAAAGCAGCTCAAGTCCTGGCGGGAGAAGGGGCAGCGTCAGGCACAATGGTTCGAAGTCGAAGAGGCTGCCCACCAGGTGCTGGAGCCCGCGCTGGCGGAACTCATCCGCAGCCTTCCGGAGCATGTGTGACGCGCCTGTCCTTTTGAGGTAGCGCCCTGAAAATTGCGCTCCCCAGGGAACGCAATGCTCTTCAAGAAGTCTTTTCCCATACCGAGGCGGCCATGCAGCACAGCTTGGCCGTTTTCAGGCATGCTGGAAGGAGATTTCGATGAAGGCGCTTGTTTGGCACGGCACGACGGATATCCGTTGCGACTCCGTTCCTGATCCGCAGATCGAGCATCCGCGCGACGCGATCATCAAGGTGACGAGCTGTGCCATCTGCGGTTCGGATCTCCACCTCTACGACCACTTCATGCCAGGCATGAAGAGCGGCGATGTCATGGGGCACGAGATGATGGGCGAGGTGGTCGACGTTGGACCTGAGACCAAAGGCAAGCTCAAGGTCGGAGACCGCATCGTCGTTCCATTTACGATCATCTGTGGCGAGTGCGAGCAGTGCCGACGCGGCAACTTCTCCGTTTGCGAGCGCACAAACCGCAACGGCCACATTGCAGCCAAGGCTTTCGGTCACGCCACCGCCGGTCTTTTTGGTTATACGCATCTCACCGGCGGCTATCAGGGCGGACAGGCCGAATATCTGCGCGTTCCGTTCGCCGACGCTACGCATATCAAAGTGCCGGATGGCATTCCGGACGAGAAACTCCTCTTCCTCGGCGATATCTTCCCCACCGGCTGGCAGGCGGCCGTTCAATGCGACATTCAGCCGACTGACACGGTGGCGATCTGGGGCGCCGGCCCTGTCGGTCAGATGGCGATCCGCAGCGCCATCCTGCTCGGCGCGAAGCAAGTGGTCGTGATCGATCGCGTGCCGGAGCGCCTCGCCATGGCGGAAGCGGGCGGCGCGATCACCATCAACTTCGATGAGGAAAGCGTCATTGAGCGCTTGAATGAGCTCACCAACGGCAAGGGCCCGGAGAAGTGCATCGATGCCGTCGGCATGGAGGCGCATGCAGCCGGCACTGTCGATGCCATGTATGACCGCGTGAAACAGGCGACGATGATGGAAACGGATCGCCCGCATGTCTTGCGTGAGATGGCTTATGTCTGCCGTCCGGCGGGAACGCTCTCGATTCCCGGCGTCTATGGCGGGCTTCTCGACAAGATCCCCTTCGGTGCGATCATGAACAAAGGTCTCACGATCCGCACGGGTCAGACTCATGTGAACCGCTGGACCGACGATCTGCTGCGGCGCATCGAGGAAGGGCAGATCGATCCGTCCTTCGTGATCACGCATACCGTCGGGCTGGAAGAAGGGCCTGAGATGTACAAGGTCTTCCGCGACAAGCAGGACGGTTGCATCAAGGTCGTGCTCAAACCTTAAAGGCCAACATCATGCGCTACGAAACCGAAAGAACCCGTCGGCGCGGTCATGCCGACACCGCAACGGACACGCTCGCGCGTGGCCTTGGAATCTTCTCGATTGCTCTCGGCATCGCAGAAATCGCCGCGCCTCGTCCCCTGGCGCGAGCGCTCGGCATGAAAGGGCAGGAAGGATTGATCGCGGGCTATGGTCTGCGTGAGATCGCAACGGGCGTCGGCATTCTTGCATCGAAAGATCCGACACCCTGGATCTGGGGGCGTGTGGCTGGCGATGGTCTCGATCTCGCGACGCTTGCCACGGCGCTCGAGGGCGACAATCCGAAGAAGACCAATGTCGGCATCGCCATGGCGGCTGTCGCCGGTGTGACGGCGCTCGACGTCTATTGCGCGCAGACGCTCAGCCGCGAAAGCCCGCATCCGCTGCCGCCCATGCAGGATTATTCGGACCGTACCGGCTTCCCGCGCGGCGTGGAGCAATCGCGCGGTGCTGCAAGCGACTTCGAGGTCCCTCGAGACTTCCGTACGCCGGAGGCCTTGAGACCCTATACACAACCCGACTTGCCACAGCGCCCGATGCCGTCCATGTAAATGGGATGGCAAAGCCGCAGGTTTTTACGATCGGTTACGAGGGAGCGGATGTTGACCGCTTCCTCGCGACCTTGAAGGACGCGGGCGTCGAGACGCTCGCGGATGTGCGCGCTGTTGCGCTCTCCCGCAAGCGCGGTTTCTCGAAATCCTCTCTCCGCGATGCGCTTGCGAGCCAGGGCATCGGCTATGAGCACTTCATCAAGCTCGGAACGCCCAAGGAAGGCCGCCAGGCGGCACGGGCCGGCGATGGCGAGCTGATGCGCCGTATCTATTGCGATGAGGTGTTGGCCACGGAAGAAGCGCAGGAAGCATTCCGGGATCTGGAGGCCTTGGCTGGCGCAAGGCCGATCTGCCTTCTGTGCTTCGAGCGCGATCCCGCCAATTGCCACCGGCGCGTTCTGGCGCAGCGGCTCGAGGGCCTGGGCTTCGAGACGGTGGATTTGATGGTTCTGTAAGCGAGCCTGTCCCTCAGCCGTCAAGCTCGGCTTCAGTTCCCACAGGACAGACTGGACAAGCAGGGCGAGGGCTCATAAGTGAGTCCCATGTTCGAAGCCAAACCTCTTCCTTCCTTCGCCAGCAAGCGCGACCTTTATGCCTCGCTTGCTCAACAGCTCGCCGCCCTCTTGGAGGGTGAGCCCGACGCCATTGCCAATGCGGCGAATATGTCGGCGCTGATCTATCAGATCCTTCCCGACCTGAACTGGGCCGGATTTTATTTCATGCGCGGTCCGGAACTCGTGCTGGGGCCGTTCCAGGGCAAGGCGGCCTGCGTGCGGATCGCCGTTGGCCGTGGCGTTTGCGGTGCGGCCGTGGAGCGCAAGGCTTCCATCGTCGTGCCTGATGTTCATGCTTTCCCAGGTCATATCGCCTGCGACAGCGCCTCCCGTTCCGAACTCGTGGTTCCTCTGATCAAGGACGGGCGGGTCATCGGCGTTCTCGACCTCGACAGTCCGCATCCCGACCGGTTCGATGAAGAGGACCGTGAGGGATGCGAGCGGCTCGTGCAGATTTATCTCGGGGCCTCAGAGTTGCCTGCCTAAGACCGTTTGCTCCCTGCCATGTGGCGGGGGCAATCACAATGAAGCCTCCTATAGGCCGGATCGCTTCTATCGGCCCATTACGCCTGCAGGCCTGCTCTTTTGAACGTTCCCTTCGGCGGTAGCATGCACTTGGCTGAGCAGCCGTGCATGCTGTCCCTTAAAGCCTTAGGAGAGATGATCGTGCCGAAGTATCCCGCTATAGATAGAAATCGCTGCTGGCCATGCTCGTGAGGCCGACCATGGTCGCCGCAAAATCGGCACTCTTGTCGCCATTCACGTCAGCCGAGAGAACACCACCTGAAAACCTGAGCTGGCCCGCCTTCGCCGTGAACGCCGTTTGACCGATAAACGTGAATGCCTGATTGCCGGTGATCAGGGTGTTTGCGTCGATGCTCCGCAGGTCGATATGATCTTCGCCACGCTTGAAATCATAGATCGCATCTCTCGCGAGTGTCGGGGAATCGCTCACGGCCGAGAAGATGAAAGTGTCGGCGCCGCTGTTGCCGTACATACGGTCTTGTCCGGTCTGCCCGATCATCTTGTCGTTTCCGGAGCCGCCGACGAGCGCATCGTTGCCGGTGTAGCCGTAAAGCACATCATTACCGGCGTTGCCTTTCAGGGTGTTGTTACCGGAATTTCCTTTGAGTGTGTCACTGCCTGAGCCGCCCCATGCATTCTCGATCAGGGAGCGGGTATCGCCATTGTAAAGAAGGGCATTGGCGATGTTGCCGGCAGCGAGTTTCGTTCCATCCCATTTGAGCTTCGCGCGCTGTGCCGTCGATGTGATCGTCCAGGTGCCGGGAGCAAGATTGACCTGCACGCCTGTCGTGTATTGAGTGAAATCATACGTGTCGGCACCGCCACCATCCCAAACGGTCTGGAGAATGCGATTGCCGCCGGGGGCTCCCTGTCGGACGCCGTTGACCAGCAGTTCGCCGGTGGCGGGGCTCCAGGCGTATGTCGTGTTTGTGCTGTTGGTCGCGTAATTCGCACCGTAGAGATGTTGGATCGCGGCGATGTCGTACATCATCAGCGACTGCGAATAACCCCAGGTCTCGTTGACGTAACCGGACGACAGCGAGGCTCCTGTATAAGAGCGGTAGCTCATGACGGTGTATTCCATGGAGTCACGGCTGAGCGGCATGATGGTGCTGCCCTCATGCGGATGTTCCAGACCGAGCGCATGGCCGATCTCGTGAACGATTGTCAGGTAAGCGTAGTTGCCCTTGCGCGGAGCGTCATAGATTCGGCTGGAATTGTTGACCCAGACATCCCCGCCGGCTTCATGTGTGCTCGGAAAGTACGCCCAGGCTGTGCCGGGTTTATCCGAGCGGGCAAACCGAAGATCGGCGTGCTGATAACTCGTCTCGGTGATCGCCGTGAAGGTCAGATTGGCGACCGAGGAATAGAGCTTGAGCGCTGCGCGCGCTGCCGCCTGTTGACCGCTCAGGAACACACCGAAATTGTCCACAGGCTCGCTGCTGCCATAGGGATCGCCGTAATAGGCGGAAGACATCGGAAAGCTGTAGGTCAGGCTGTTTGTCGCCCACTTCTCGTCACCCAGAAGAGCGTTGATATAGGTGTTGCTTGTCGTGGCGATGGACGAGGTGGAAGGCATTGGTCGGCTCAATCTCGTTTAGAAAATGGATTGATTGGGAAGGAAATAACTTAGCTGTTGCTTCTGCTGGTATTGTTTGAAGGCAGAGACTTGGCGTGTTTCAAAATTACATTGAAGTGCAATGTGCATGCCCCATTCTTCGAAATCTTGATCGTTCTTGATGCTTAGCCTTCTAGGCTTTGAGAACTTTAGCCTAAATCTTCCGGGCGAAAAAGTGAGTTAGGACGAACTTCAATTTGTTGGACGATCTGACGCAGCAGGGTCGGACACGCGTATCCACGAGCATGCTGCGGCTCGCATGGCGCGCCTTGGCAGCCACTGAAAGCTGCGGGATCACTCTGGTGGCTGTTGCCCGAGGCGGTGGATTCGAAGTGTTTATCCATCCCGATCATGTCGACCTTGCGCAACCGTGAGGGAACGAAGCTGCGCTGAACCGATTGTGTCAACAGCGAAGCTTCGGTCAGGCCAGGGAGCCCGACTCAACAAAGGGTGCGCGGCACGGGCGATGGCGCAACTCTTCACACCGGCAGCAACCACTCTGTTCAGAGTGGTTATCGTGCTCATTGGCGCAGGGATCGTAGCTGCGGGCGTGATGGCCTATGTCTGGGCTCGCTCGGACAGCACCTGGAACGTCGGCAAGTCTGCACCGCAGCCTGTTCCGTTCCGGCACGATCTTCACAGCGGGTCCTTGAGGATCGATTGCCGCTATTGTCATTCCACGGTCGAGCGAGCGGCCGATGCCGGCATGCCGTCCGCTCAGACTTGCATGTCGTGCCATTCTCAGGTGTGGGTGGGTGCGAGCGTCCTTGAGCCGGTTCGATCCAGCTTCACACTCGGACAGCCGATTGAATGGACGTCCGTTCACCGCCTGCCGGACTACGCGTACTTCCACCACGCCGCCCACATCACCAAGGGTGTAGCCTGCGAGACTTGTCATGGTCGGGTGGATCAGATGCCCAAGACCGTAAAGACGCAGACCCTTTCTATGGGATGGTGCCTGAACTGCCACCGCGACCCGGTTCCAAACCTTCGGCCGCGAGAGGCCGTGTTCACCATGGGCTATGAAGCGCACGGCAAGGACCTGCCGGGCGATATTCGCGAGCTCTACCGGGAGGCTTCCCGACGTCTCACCAGCTGCAACACATGCCACCGGTAGTAACGATGGGTGAGGATGCGCCATTCGATCTCGATGTCTTGAGAGCCCGTCTTTCAACGGAAAACGGCCCGAGGCTTTGGCGCAGCCTTGAGGAACTGGCCGATGTGCCTGAGGTACGCCGATATGTGGAGGCCGAGTTCCCGGATATCGTCCAGGCCTCGTCCATCGACCGTCGGACCCTGCTGAAGTTGATGAGCGCTTCCTTCGCCCTGGGAGGGCTCGCTGCTTGCAACGGCAGCGAGGCGGGCAAGAACGCTCCGCTCCTGTCCCAAAGTCGGAACATGCCGGGCTACACACCGGGTGTGCCGCTCACCGTCGCGACGTCCCTTCCGTTGAACGGCTTTGGAAGGGGAGTTCTCGTGAAGACGCAGGAGGGGCGACCCATCAAGATCGAGGGAAACCCGCTTCACCCGGCAAGTCTCGGAGCAACGGACGTGTTCGCCCAGGCCGAGATCCTGTCGCTCTACGATCCCGACAGATCCGGTGCGCCGCTTCAGAACGGTCTCCCGGGAAGTTGGGAGGAGCTCACGAGCTTCATTCGTCCCGTGCGGAACGAACTCGTCGTGGCCGAGGGGCGGGGGCTGCACGTTCTGATGTCGCCGACGTCATCGCCGACCCTTCACAGGCTCATCACACAGGCACGGCAGCTCTTCCCGCTTGCACAATGGCATGTGTTCTCGCCGATTGACGACGACAACCGACGGGCCGCCGCCATGGACGTGTTCGGCCAGGATGCCGATCTCGTGTACGACCTGACACAGGCTGATGTCATCGTGACTCTCGGTGGTGATCTCTTCGCCGAGGAGCCTGGCCATCTGCGTTATGCCGCCGATTACCAGAAACGGCGGCGGATGCCGGACCGGGAGCTTCCACGCCTCTTTTCCGTCGAGGCCCGGCCGAGCCTTGTCGGAGCCCGCGCAGATGAGCGGATCGTCCTTCGACCGCGGGAGTTCGAAGCATTTGCTCGGGCCCTTGCAGCGTCTCTCGAAACGAACCCTGCGCCGGCATCGGGAGTGTATCCCTCCGTTTCCCGGCTGGCGAACGAGTTGCGCCGCGCCGGCTCTCGCGGCCTTGTCGTCGTCGGGCGTGAGCAGCCGGCCCGCGTGCATGCTCTCGCGCTTGCGATCAATACGAGGCTGGGCGCTTTCGGCACGACGATCCGCACCATAGAACCTGTGCGCCCCATCATCGACGGTGTCCGGACTCTGAATGATCTGATGCAGGCCATCGAAGCCGGTCAGGTGTCCCATCTGGTCGTTCTTGGAGGCAATCCGGTTTACACGGCTCCGGCAGACATTGATCTGGCCGCACTCATTCGGCGTGTTCCTCTGTCGCTTCATCTCGGCCAGCATCGCGACGAGACCGCCTCCGTCTGTCACTGGCATGTTCCCGAAGCTCATCCCCTGGAGAGCTGGGGCGATCTGCGGGGCTTTGATGGCACAGTGGGATTGCGGCAGCCCGCGACGATGCCGCTGAGGCCAGCGTTGAGCGCCGAGGAGTTTCTTGGCCTCATGGCAGGGCAGAATGTGGATGGTCGAGGCCTTGTTCAGGCGACCTGGCGTGAGGCTTGGGGAGACGGATTCGAGGAGCGCTGGGCACGCTCGCTCGAAGATGGTGTGATCGATGGTTCGGCCCTGCCCACCATCGACGTGCGCTGGCGATCCGACTGGCAGCCGCAGCCCGCCACTCCGGCCCCAGCTTCCGGTATCGATGTGGTGTTCGCACCCGATCCGTCGGTGTGGGACGGCTCCTATGCGAACAATGGCTGGCTGCAGGAGCTGCCGAAGCCGCTGACGAAACAGGTCTGGGGCAATGCGGCGCTGATTGCTCCCGAGACTGCGGATATCTTCGGTTTGTCCTCGGGTGATGCCATCGATCTAAGCATTGAAGGTCGCGTCATGCGGATCCCTGTCTGGGTCCTGCCCGGACACGCGCGCGAAACTGTGACACTGACTCTCGGCTACGGACGCCGGCAGGCGGGCCGGATCGGAAGTGACGTCGGGTTTGATGCCTACGCGGTCCGTCCATTGCATCGGCCATGGATCGTCACGGGTGCGATCAAGGTCGCCGGCGAGCGAATCCAACTCATCTCCACCCAGCAGCATCACTCGCTTCAAGGACGCGATATCGTGCGCGTCATGGCGCCTGGTCAAGCAGCGGTTCGGGAAACGGGAGAACAGCCGTCTTTATATCCCGAATGGCCTTATGAAGAACATGCCTGGGGCATGGCGATCGATCTTGACGCCTGCATCGGCTGCAACGCCTGTGTCATCGCGTGTCAGGCCGAAAACAACATTGCCGTCGTTGGCCCGGAGGAAGCGGCGAAGGGACGCGCGATGCACTGGCTGCGCGTGGACCGCTATTACAGTGGGGACACCGCCGATCCGAACACGTATTTCCAGCCTGTACCCTGCATGCATTGCGAGAAGGCTCCATGCGAGGTGGTCTGCCCCGTGAATGCGACGGTGCATTCCTCCGAGGGTCTCAATGACATGGTCTACAACCGCTGCATCGGTACGAGGACCTGCTCGAACAACTGCCCCTACAAGGTGCGGCGCTTCAACTTCCTGGACTACCAAGGCACGGACTACACGGCCTCGCCCGATGCCATGAGCCCGCAAGTGACGGTTCGGGACCGCGGCGTCATGGAGAAATGCACCTATTGTGTTCAACGGATCGGTGCAGCCCGCGCCGACGCTCGCATCGAGGACAGGCGCCTGCGCGACGGAGAAGTCATGACGGCTTGCCAGCAGGCCTGCCCGACACAGGCCATCGTGTTCGGCGACGTCAATGATCCCGGCAGCGCCGTGAGCCGACTCAAGAAAAGCCCGCGCAATTATGCTCTGCTCGGCGATCTGAATACGCGTCCGCGAACCACCTATCTCGCCCTCATCGAGGCTCCCACGGAAAATGGATAGCGGATGAGCAGCAACGCGCAGGCCAGCACGAGTCCGGTCGCGGAGGTCCCGCTCTCCCGCCGCTTCGGCTTGATCTGGTGGATCGCGCTCGGGGCATCCGGCGCGCTCGTTCTGCTGCTCGGCTACACGCTGATTTCGGTCACGATCATGGGTGTCGGCATCTGGGGCGTCAACATCCCCTTCGTCTGGGGCTTCGATCTGATCAACTATGCCTGGTGGATCGGCATTGCCAATGGAGCGAGCCTTTTCGCAGCCATTCTGGTCCTGCGCCGGCACGATCTGCGAACGGCGGTCAACCGCTTCGCGGAGGGTGTCGCGTTTTTCGCCGTCATCTGCGCGGGCATCTTCCCGATCTTTCATCTCGGGCGTCCCTGGCTGTTCTATTGGACGTTTCCGTACCCTGCGACTTTCGAGGTGTGGCCGCAATTCCGCAGCACTCTGACATGGGACTTCTGGGCCATCAGTACCCACGTCATCGTCACGAGCCTGCTCTGGTATGTGGGTCTCATCCCGGATCTGGCGACCCTGCGCGATCGTGCCCGTCGCAAGACGGTGCAACGGATCTACGGGATCTTCGCGATAGGCTGGCGCGGATCCGTGCGCCATTGGGCCTATCACCAGCGCGCCTACCGCCTCGTTGCCATCCTCGTGCTGCCTCTGATCCTCATCATGCAGAGCACGGTGGCTTTCGAATTCGGTGTGACGCTGGTGCCCGACTGGCATGAGACGCGCCAGCCGCTCCATTTCGTGGCAACCGGTCTGGCTCAGGGCTTGTCTATCGTACTCCTCGTCGCTGTGCTGCTGCGCTGGGGCTTGAGGCTTGGACGATATATCGACGAGGAGGATATCGATCTTCTCGGCAAGCTCGTTCTCGCCAGCGCCCTTGTGTCGGGCTATCTCTATCTGGACGAGTTCGTCTCCGCTGTTCTCGCCGATCGGATGACGCAGGAGGCCACCTTCGACCGCATGATCGGAGACGAGGCCGGTCTTTACTGGACGGCCATCGTCTACAGCATCCTCATCCCTCAATTGTTCTGGTTCAAGGCAGCCCGCCAGAGCACAATCGCCGCGGTTTTCGTCGGCTTTTCCATTGGAGTGGGCATCTGGTTCGACCGCTTCTCGATCATCGTGGGCGGGCTTCAGACGGATTACCTGCCGTCGGTCGGACGAACCTATAGCCCGACGCTTCCCGAAACCGGCCTGTTCCTGGGGACCGTCGGGTTGTTTGCAGCTTTTCTGCTGCTCTTCGCGCGCTTCCTGCCGGTGGTCTCCATGTTCGAAACCCGCCATGACGAGCATGAGGAAGAAACCTCATGACACAGCGTCTCCATGGCATCATGGCCGAGTTCAAGACGCCGGAAGCCTTGATGGAAGCCGTCAAGGCCGCAAAGCGTTCCGGCTTTACGAAGCTCGATGCATTCAGTCCCTTCCCCCTCGCAGACCTCGCCAAGGAGCTGGGCGTTCGCACAACCGTCATTCCCTGGATCGCGCTCGTCGCAGCCTTGATAGGTGCAGGGCTGCAATATGGGGCCCAATATTGGATGAACGTCGTCGATTATCCTCTGAATGTCGGAGGTCGACCGCTCGACAGTTGGCCCGCCTTCATTCCAGCCACGCTGATCGTCGCCATTCTCTGGGCGGGTGCTGCGACCTTGCTTGGCCTGCTTCTGATCCTTCGGCTGCCGCGCCTGCATCATCCGGTCTTCGCGGTGCCCGGATTCGAGCGGGCCTCGGAGGATCGGTTCTATCTCTGCATCCTGAGCGTCGATCCGCTGTTCGAGGCTGAAGCAGCCCGAAGCTTCCTGGAAGCGCTGACGCCACAGGCGGTGCGGGAGGTGCCTGCATGCGACTAGCGGTCGGATTCATCAGTCTTGCTGTGCTCGCAGCCTGCGATACCGGCACCGAACAGCGGGATGCCGTCGCATCGACCCGCGCCGTTCAACGACCGTATGTCCCCGTTCCTCCAGGAACCATTGCCAGGGGAGCGGCTGCGCAGAATGCGGCGCTCTCGCCGCCGGGGCCGCAGGTCACACCGGATCTGGTTGCCAGAGGCGAAGAACGCTTCCGGGCCTTCTGCTCGCCTTGTCACGGCCCGAGCGGAAGAGGCGACGGAACGGTGGTTTCCAGGGGATTTCCTCCACCCCCTTCGTATCACGATGGGCGCGTGAGAGCCCTCTCCCCTGAGCAGATCGTCACGGTGATCACCCAGGGCAAGGGACGGATGTACTCTTATGCGGATCGCGTCTTGCCGGAGGATCGCTGGGCGATTGCCCACTACATCAAGCAGTTGCAGGCACAGATCGGCGCGCCGATGCGTCAGGGGGCGGCATCTCCATGAGCGTAACGGAGGCTCTCTATATCGTCTTTGTCGGGCTCACCGGGATTTCGATGGGCAGCCTCATCGTGCTGATGATCGGGCATCTCATGAGCGAGCACTGGCTGGCTCCGATCCGCGCGGAACTCGAGGCGGCATCCTTGACGATGCCCCTTCTTCTCGTCCTCGGAATTCCGCTTGCCTTCGGGCTCGATCAACTCTTTCCCTGGGTCAGTGAGAGAGCCGACTTGCCGCCGATGCGGGCCGCATTTCTGAGCCCCGGCTTCTTCCTGATGAGAAGCGCTTTCTACCTGATCGTCTGCGCCGGAATGGCGTTTTGGCTGATCCGAACGCGGCATGTGCGCCGGACAAGTGCTGTCAGCCTGGCCTTGCTGACGCCCATCGTGAGCTTTGCGGCCTACGATTGGGTGCTGTCGCGCGAGCCGCATTGGTGGTCGAGTCTGTTCGGCTTTGCCTTCGGGCTTGCCCAGGTTCTCGCCGCTTTGGCCGGCGCCATCCTCGTGAACTTTCTCAAGCCTGATCCTGCCTCTTCAAGGCGGATGGCAAGCCTGGAGCGGGCGCTGCTGACGCTGGCGCTTCTGACAGTCTGGACGTGGTTCGCGCAGTTCATCATCGTCTGGCTCGCCAACCTGCCGCAGGAAGCAGAATGGTACGCGAGACGCTCCGATCCCTGGGATCAAGGACTTCTCACGACGTCCTATCTGTTGATGCTGGGTGCGATCGTGGTGCTGGTCCCCTCTGGCGTGAGCCGGTCCGCCATGATTGGGGGAAGTGCGCTGGCGCTCCTGTATCATGGCACCCATACGCTCTGGATCCTTCAGCCGAAGGGGATCTCCTCGTGGCTGGATATATGCCTCATCCTCGGCACGATCTGTCTCTGGATCGCGGCTTTCATCGCGGTGATGAGAGTACGCCCGAGCTATACCGAGGAAGCATCGGCCGAGCCCTAGAATGCATCGTGCGGAAACACGAGGCTCTAGCTGCCGGATCCGGGGCTTGCATCCTGGTTTGGAACGATGCGGCGCGTGCGTGGGTCCGTTTCCGAGGGATTCACCGTCGAGCCGGGGATCTCGATTGCTCTCTCTCCGGATCCGCGAAGCGGAAGGGGAGGATCGTCCGGATAGACCCGTAACCCGTCGCGTCCCAACGAATAGAGGTAGGCCGCGATATGTCGGGCCTCAGCCTCCGTCACGCCTTGCGATGGCATGCCGGTCTGCGGCTTCAGGGCCACCGGATCCATCAGCCATGCGATCAGATTGTGCGGCGTATTCGGCAGGAAGCCTGCGAGGAGGTGCTGCTGTGCGTAGTCCTCAAGCTGCGGCCCGACCTTGCCTCGCGCGCCCCGGATACCATCGATTCTATGACATGTGCCGCAGCCGTAGGACTGGATCAGCACGCGTCCCTGCTCGGGCTCCCCGCCGGTGATCTGCACGATTGCGGATTGCTCCTGCGTGTCGCTGCATGCACCCAGTCCGGCGAAGGCGGGAACGATCAGCAATCGGGTGAGAGCGTGCCTGATCATGAGCTCTGTTTCAGGAGGTCCGATGGAGCAACTGGCAGGGGGCTCCTCCGTTCCCGACCGGGAGGCGTCAGAAGGCGAAGCGCCATGATCAGTCCGGAGACGAGATAGATCGCACACATGGGAAGGGACATGATGGCGCCCGCCAATTGCTGATCCTCCAGAGCCGTCAGACCCCAGTCGCCCATATCAGGGGTGCGATACAGAGCCTCGCGCGCGAAGCTGAGGAGAGCGCTCAGCAGGCCGCTCTGCAGCAAGGTGATGAAGCAGGCGATGAGTGCAGCCGCAGCCGCCTCGCGGCCCGAATGGGCCTTGATGGCGGCGCGCCAGAACAGGAGCGCCGTGCCGAAGAACAGAACATGCTCCAGCCAGTGAAGCCGGTCAGAGGCAACGGCGGCATCGAAGAGCGTCGGGCTGTGCCAGATCCACAAGGTTGCCATATGGATCAGGGCCGCCGGGATTGGCTTTGCGCAGGGGGATAGGAACGACAGGATTGATCGCGCCCCGCGATTGCGCGCCATTCCGCGCCGCCATGCATCCGGAAGCGCCCAGAGCCAAGCGACCTCGGGCTTGCCGAGAACGAGAAGCGGGGGAGCGACGGCGATGAGCAGGATATGTTGGACCATATGGGCTGACAGGAGAGGCTTGGAGAGGCTTTCCAGCGGAGACAGAAGGGCAAAGGCCAGCAATGCCGTTCCTGCGACGAAGCAAAAAACCTGGCCCATGCCGAAACCCGGGAGGAGCCGTCCGAGGCTTCCTCGCAATCGCCATACGCCACGGGCAAACAGGAGGATTGAGGCGATGAGAGGGATCGTGACCAAAGGATCCGTCTGCCAGGAATGCCAGAGATCCCCCGGGCCATGAAGTGCCATGCCATGAGCAAGGGAAGGTCTGCCGGGCAGGAGAATGGCCAGGACGGCAAAGAGGCTCAAGGCTGTCTTCGTGAGCTTGTGGCAGGATGTTTCGAGGGAACCAAGTCTCACGGCCAAGCTTTTCCGTTCGATGCACGCAAGACCCATGTAGGGCGGATGGACCTTGAAGCGACATGGCATTGCCTTCATGGGCGGCTGCGCAGCTCTGCGAAGCGTGCGGCAGCTCTTTTCTGCGTGCTTCCCCTCATAGGATGCAGCGGCGTGCAATCGGCTCTCGATCCAGCCGGAGGCGACGCGTCGAGGATTTACTGGCTCACCATGACCATGACGGTGGGCGGCATCCTCATCTTCTTGAGCGTCACAAGTCTTCTGCTCTACGCGATCTTCGCGCCGCCCGAGCGCCGGGCATGGCTCGGCAGTCGCAGAACGATCATCTACGGCGGGCTTGCCTTTCCGATCATCACCTTGTCCGCGCTCCTGCCCTATGGACTCATCGTCATGCGGGACAGCGACGTCCCAAAGGCGGGTGCACTCCCCATCGAGGTGATCGGCGAGCAATATTGGTGGCGGGTCCGCTATCCTGCGGACGGTGATCGGGTGGCGTTCTCGACCGCCAATGAAATCATCGTTCCCGTCGGTCGCCCGATAGCCGTATCGGTGACGGCGGCCGATGTGATTCACAGCTTCTGGATCCCGAACTTCGGCGGCAAGATCGACATGATCCCGGGCCGCATCAACCGCCTCAACTTCACCGCGGAGCGGCCCGGCATCTATCGCGGCGTCTGCGCAGAGTTCTGCGGCGACCAGCATGCCCGCATGGCTTTCGATGTGATTGCACTGGAACCGGCCGCCTTCGAGACCTGGCGCACAGAGCAGGCGAAGCCGGCCCAAGACCCGGAAGTTCCCTTGCTCGCACGCGGCCGCGAACTGTTTCGCGCAGGCGGATGCGGATCCTGCCATGCGGTGCGCGGCACCGAAGCCAATGGGCAGTTCGGGCCCGATCTGACCCATGTGGGCAGCCGCCGCACGATCGGAGCGGGTCAGTTTCCGAACAATATCGGCACGCTGGCCGGCTGGATCGCCAACACGCAGCACATCAAGCCGGGCGTGCGCATGCCTTCTTATGGCTCGTTGACGGGCGAGGATCTGAGGGCATTGGCCGGCTATCTGGAGAGCTTGAGATGAATGCGCCCGAGCGCCCCGGATCCTTCGGGGAACAGGAACCTGAGCTTCCCAACCCGTTGCCGCGTCCGGAGGGAGAGTTCGAGGCCCTCAAGAAAGCCTGGAAGGCTCCACGCGGCATCAGCTTCATCACGGCCGTCAACAATACCTATGTGGGCCTGTGGTATGTCGGAACGGCCTTCCTGTTCTTCATCCTGGCGGGCATCCTTGCGCTGATCATGCGTGCGCAACTGGCGGCGCCGGAAGGCGATCTCGTCAGCCACGATCTCTACAACCAGCTCTTCACCATGCATGGCACGGTGATGATGTTCCTCTTTGCCGTTCCGGCCGTGGAGGCGGCCAGCGTCTATCTGCTGCCGAACATGCAGGCCGCGCGCGACCTGCCGTTCCCGCGCCTCTCGGCCTATGCGTTCTGGGCGTATTTCGTCGGCGGGCTCGTGTTCTTCGGCACGATCTTCTTCGGCCTGTCGCCGAACGGCGGCTGGTTCATGTATCCACCACTGACGGGAACGAAATACTCGCCTGCGGAGAATGCCGACTGGTGGCTTCTCGGGATCGGCTTCATCGAGATTTCGGCCATTGCCGGCGCCATCGAGATCATCGTGGGCGTGATGAAGACGCGCGCGGTCGGAATGAGCCTCGACAAGCTCCCGGTTTACTCCTGGGCCATGCTGGTCTTCGCCGTCATGATCGTGATCGGATTTCCGGCCATTATCCTCGGCACATTGCTGCTCGAGATGGAGCGCGCCTTCGACTGGCCGTTCTTCATTGCGGAAAGGGGCGGAGATCCTCTGTTGTGGCAGCACCTGTTCTGGTTCTTCGGCCACCCGGAAGTCTACATCATCTTCCTGCCCGCAACCGGCATGGTATCGATGATCGTGCCGACGATGGCGCAGACGTCTCTCGTCGGATACCGCCTGATCGTGCTCGCCCTCATCGCCACGGGCTTTCTCTCTTTCGGCCTGTGGGTGCATCACATGTTTGCGACCGGCCTGCCGAAGATGTCCTTGAGCTTCTTCTCTGCCGCCAGCACGGCGGTCGCGGTGCCAAGCGGTATCCAGGTCTTCGCCTGGATCGCCACCATCGCGTCCGGGCGCATGAAGCTGACGACGCCATCGCTCTTCATCATCGGCTTCCTGTTCATCTTCACGCTCGGCGGCCTCACCGGCGTGATGGTGGCGATGGCCCCCTTCGACTGGCAGGCGCATGACAGCTACTTCGTCGTGGCCCATCTGCATTATGTGCTCATCGGCGGCATGGTGTTCCCGCTCTTCGCTGCTTTCTATTATTGGGCACCTGTTGCGAGCAAACATGCTTTATCCGAGCGGCTTGGGCGCTGGGTCTTCGGCCTCATGTTCCTCGGCATGAACGTGACCTTTTTGCCGATGCACATCACCGGCCTCATCGGCATGCCACGGCGCGTCTATACGTATCCAGTCGAGATGGGATGGGATGCACTCAATCTCGTCTCCACCATCGGCGCTTTCATGATCGCGGCCGGTGTCGCGGTCTTCCTGTTCGATCTGGCGCGCAATTTCCGCTTCACCTTGGAAGACAATGCAGGCAACGTCTGGAACGCCAGCACGCTCGAGTGGCTGCCGAACGGAACCTACAACACGCGAAGCATTCCATCCGTCGTCAGTCGCGATCCCCTCTGGGATCAATCCAACCTGTCGAAAGACGTGGAGGATGGCCGCTATTATCTGCCCGGGACCGCGACAGGCGGGCGCGAGGCGTTGGTGACGAGCCCTTTCGATGCGAGACCCCAATATATCCTGCAAGTTCCGGGTCCAGGCTGGCAGCCGGTGCTGGCCGCCGTGTTCACGGCCGCTTTCTTCCTGCTTCTGACGGTGAAGTTCGTTTTTACATCAGTCATCTGCGGCGTGCTGGCAGTGGGTTGCGTGATCTGGTGGCTCTGGGAAACGGATCCCGGTCCGGTTCGCCCGCCCGCGGATATCGGTGGTGGCATCGTGGTGCCTGTCTACGTCACCGGACCGATGAACCACTCCTGGTGGGCGATGATCGTCCTCATGGTCGTCTCGGGCATGGTCTTCACCTGCCTGATCTTCTCCTACCTTTTCCTCTGGCTCGTGAACCCGGGGGCTTGGCCGCCGCAAGGCGTCCGAATTCCCGACTGGATCTGGCCTTCTCTCTCGGCATTGCTCTACTGCGCCAGCGCGGTTCTGATCGCTGTCGCCAGCCGGCAGTTGCGCGGCGCTGACCGCCGGAATCCGCGCTCTGTTCCGATCCTGATCGGCGTGGCGCTTCTGCTCGTGTCCGGCGCGGCCGCCGTTGATCTCTGGACGCAGTGGGGAACGAACTTAAGCCCTTCGGCCCACGCTTACGGTGCAGCGGTCTACGCCATCGTGTCCCTGCAGATCTTCTTCGTCCTGACGACGTTCATCATGGGGATCTACACCATTGCCCGCTGGCTGGCAGGGCGGCTCGACAGCGTACGCCGGACGACCTTCGATAACACCATGCTGTTCTGGTACTACACGGTGGGGCAGGGCCTGACCGCTCTCCTCGTGGTCCACGGTTTCCCGCGTCTGACGGGAGGGATCTGATGAGCGGGCGGCGGACAGGGCAGGTTCTCCTGATGCTGGCCGGCCTCATCGCATGGGCCGTTCAGTTTACCGTCATCTATGGAGTGACATCGACCCTTTGCGGGCGCGGATGGGCGGATGCGACGCTTTTCGGTTTCGGGATCGTTCCGGCGACGATCGTTTCAGCGACTCTCATCACATTCGCAGCAACGGCCGTTGCCGTCATCTGGTCCATCAAGAGCCATCGGCAGAACGCGAAACGACCGGCCGCGACGACAGACGGCTTCATGAGCCATGTCGCAATCCTCATCAACGGCCTCTCGCTTGTCGTGATCCTTTGGCATGGGATCTCGGCCCTTATTCTCCCGGCCTGCGCCTAGCGCATCGTGCGGCCCTTCGGATCCGCACGATGCGCTCATGAAAGAGAGGGAGCATCAGCGAGGAAGCTTCGACGATGATCGGTTGGCAGGAACTTTACGTGCCGGCACGCCCTGTCCCTGAGATCGAGAGAGGCTGTCAGGTCAGGCGGCCGTGGGCGGTCCCCTTCGGGGCGCTGGCTGCAAATGGGTATGCACCCCCGGAGCCGCGCCATCCTCTCTGGCCCCCAGCACCATCTCGGTGGCCCAGTTAAGCAGAAGGGACGTGTAGGCCTGCTGCCACGTTTCTTCGGAGAGTGCGTGATCGGCTCCCTCGATGACGCGGTAGGTCAGCGAGTGAGCGCCCTTGAATGCCGCAAGGTAGTTCTCGATCACCGGATGCGGAATGATGTCGTCGTGCTCCGACTCCACAATCAGCACGTCGCCCCTGAACGCCGCACAGGCCGCCAGAGCCTGGTTCTCGTCGGGGCGCACCCGGCCCCGGCGGTAGTCGGCGAGACCGTACTTTTTCAAGTGCTGCTTCGGCAGGGACCAATCCTCGTCCCGATAGAGTGCCGGCACGCGTAAGGTGAGCCACCGCACGGGGCGCACCGAACTTAGGATTGCAGCCAGGTAGCCTCCATAACTGCTGCCCACCACCGCGATGGCTTCCTGATCCACTGCTGGGTGGCCGACCAGCGTGTCATAGGCGTTGATCGCATCACGCAAGTTGTCCTCCCGCGTGACAGTCTCTTTCTGCGCCTCCGTTCCCGCATGGCCGCGGAGGTCAACCGTCAGGCAGACACAGCCCAGGGCTGCGATCTCGCGGGCACGCGCCAGGTACTGCTCCTGACTGCCGCCCCAGCCGTGCAGAAACAGCACGCCCGGCACCACCGTCGCCGGGGTGATCAATGTACCTGAGATCCGCTGGTCATCGACGGGAATGTCGATCCGTTCATCGCGTGTCGTCATGAGTTCCAATCACGGTGTACTTGGTCAACAATCCAATCCGTTCGTCGATCCCACGGAAATAAAGCGTCGCATGTGGTGGTGGCGGGTCGCTCGCGCCGTAAATCTCCACTGTGGACGCGCGCACCACTTGCAGGCCGGGATCGGCCTGGAAGGCCTCGAGGGCAGCGATTTCGGCGCCGGTCGCCCCGCCGATGCGCCAGGACTGCTCCAGCACGCCTGAGCGCCACTGTCCGCTGGCGTCCAGTCCCTGGGCGACGTCATAGTTGCGTCGAGAGGCGAACATGCCAGAGAAGACGCTTGTTGCGGCATCGTATACCTGGGCTTGCTCCACGGCGATGCGAAGGCCCTCGGAAAGGAAAAGCCGGGGCAGCGCGCCGAAATCTCCGCGCACGACCACGAGATCGGTCCCGCCATACACCTCGTTGCCGGTCAGGTCTGTCGTCAGGCGCTGACTGCCGTAATAAGCCGCCGCGAGGTCTCCCACCCGCACCTGGCCGACACTGTAGGTGATGACATCGGTGAGATTCTCTTCCAAAACCAGCCCAGCCTCGGCCAGCTCAGCGGGATTCAGCGTGGCGATAACGTCGTCCAGGCCGATTGTGTCTACCACCACGACCTGCCCGCGTCCGGCGGTGGCGTGCACCGGCTTGAGGCGCACGGGTCCGTACTCCAGGAGATTACGGCCGGCGGCCTGGGCCTGCTCCGGCGTGAAGACGGAAAAGCCCCGCAGAACACAATCCCGCACCTGATTGGGAAACGTATCGGACCAGCCCTCAGGCGCAGGGCCCCGTGTCTCGATGCGGGGATGCGTGATGAGCTTGGTCGCCACGAACGGATAAGGCACGACACCTCCGAAGAGATGGTGCTCGGCCGTGATGCCGAGCCGGGCGGCCTGCTCGACACCCATCAGCGTGTCGCTTGGAACAAAGTAAACCCTGCCGGAATAGCGGGCCGAGGCGTCGTATTCGCCCGCATAGGCAAAGCCCATCAGAGCCGCCAGCCGCCTAGCGATTTCAGCTCGAGTCGCCCGTTCATGCGTATTGGTGAATCCACCCTGTCGAGGTGAATACTCGACCACCACGTCCTGCAGCAAGCCAAGCTCCCGTGCAGCATTATCCTGAAGACCAAGCGGTTGGATGTCCCCGAGTTCCGGTGCGCGAGTGGCGGCATTCCACGAGTGTCCAGTCCTGGCACAAAGCGGAAGGAGACTGAATGTCTCCTTCAGGACGGAAAAGCAGATGTTCCTGAGAGAAAGGGGAGCTTCAGAGTCCGACCCGTTGCAGACATCAAGGGCCAGTCCATCCAAGATGCCAGCAGAGCGGCTGACGATGGTAAGAAGCGGAAAGGATCAGTCGAACAGGGCACTCCAAGTCGATCACTCGGCACGAAATGCCTAAATCTTGAGCAAAATGCGCTCGAGCCCACGGACCCTCCAGCGGATGACTTTGGCCTGAAACTTGCCTGATGCTTCAGCCGAGGATCGGCATCGAGAGCTCCCAACAACTTGACTAAAGATACTCAAACAGGTCAGCGGCCTCTTCGCGTTGCGATCATCGAGGAGAATAGCATCAGGGCCGCTATTCTCCTCGACGGCCTGCGGGATGCCGGAGTCGCCGACGTGGAAGTCATCGATACGATGACCCACATGCTTCGCCGGCTGAGCACCATCGATCCGGACGTGATCATCATCGGGATTGAGAATCCCAGCCGCGATGTGCTCGAGCAGATGTTCCAGGTCTCAAAACTCGTCTCCCGTCCGGTGGCCATGTTCGTGGACCGGTCCGACGACGGCATGATCCAGGCCGCCGTCGAAGCGGGCGTGTCCGCCTATGTCGTCGACGGACTACGCAAGGAGCGAGTGAAGGCCATCGTGGACATGGCGGTCAGCCGGTTCAACGCATTCGACCGCCTGCAGCGCGAGCTGGTGGCAGCCCGCAACGAACTGGCGTCCCGCAAGATCATCGAGCGTGCCAAGGGAATCCTGATGAGAACCCGGCATCTCTCGGAAGAGGAGGCCTATGCGCTTCTTCGCCAAACGGCCATGAACGAAAAAAGAAAGCTCGTCGACATTGCGCAGAGCGTCGTCACGGCGGCTTCGCTTCTGGAGAAATAATCGCGTGTTGGATTCGCAAGCATTCGGGGGGCATCCGGTCAGCCAATCAGGATCATCGGACGATATGCCGACCCGAAACACAGGCCGGCCCTCGCCGGAGCGGCTGGTGCGCATAGGGTTCATTCCGCTCCTCGATATGGCGGTTCTTGCGGCAGCTGAAGAGCAGGGCTTCGCCCGACGCGAGGGCATTCGCCTGCAACTCGTCAAGGATGTGTCATGGTCGAACATCCGCGACAGGCTGGCCTTCCGGCAGTTCGACGTCGCTCACATGCTGAGCCCGATGCCGGTCGCCTCCCACCTGGGTCTCGGCTCGAATCCATATCGTTGCTTCACGCCCTTCGCTCTTGGGCGTGGGGGCAACAGCGTAACGCTCTCGCTCGAACTGTATCGCGAGATGCAGATAGCCGCCGACCTCGACGGCTCGGAGGATGCGCTTGCAAACGCTCTCGCTTTGAAGGCCGTGATCGAACGCAGGAGGCGTCAGGGCCGCAAGCCGCTCGTCTTCGCCATGACCTACCCGTTCTCGTCCCATAACTATGAGTTCCGCTTCTGGCTTGCGGCCGGCGGCATCGACCCGGACAGCGACGTCATCATGACGGTGGTCCCGCCGCCGCTGACGGTGGATGCCATGGCGGCGCGGGCTATCGACGGCTTCTGCGTCAACGCCCCTTGGAACATGATCGCCGTCGAAAAGGGCGTGGGCCGAATTGTGGCCACCAAGGCCGACATATGGCCGTCCGCCCCGGAGAAGGTGCTCGGCGTCAGTCCCGACTGGGCGGAGAAGAACCCGGAGACCTTATCGCGGTTGATCGTGGCGCTGGATGCCGCCGCCCGCTGGTGCGACGATCCCGGCAATCACGGCAGCTTGGCTCAGATGCTGGGTGATCGGGCTTGTGTGGGCATCTCGCCGGATATGATCCTGCGGCTTCTCAAGGGAGAACTCACTGTCGATCCGGGCGGCAGAACGCGATCGATCGAGAATTACCTGATGTTCCACGGGCAGGCCGCCAACTTCCCCTGGATCAGTCAGGCCCGGTGGATCTACAGTCAAATGGTCCGCTGGGGGCAGGTCGCTCACGATGAGCCTTGCCTTGCACAGGTCGAAGCCGCTTATCGGCCAGATATCTATCGCAGCGTTCTCGCAGGCTCGGCAACGGCCGTTCCTCTCATCGACAGCAAGGTCGAGGGCGTTGGATCCAGTTCGACCGTCGTTCCCACCGCAGGCGGGGACCTCACCCTGGCCGCGGATGCGTTCATTGACCGGCGTGCTTTCGACCCGAGCGATATCCCGGGTTACGTGAGCGGCTTTGCGATCAGGACGAAGTAGACCGCAATGGCGGCGAAATACGCAATCGGGCACAGACAATAGGCGTATCATGCACAAACAATCGACTTGAGCGAATTCCGTGCAGTGCTAACCTTTTTCCCAAGGTTTGGTCAGACAATGAAGTCGTAGCCGCCTTGATCAGCAGCGCCGATCAACGACGATCGGCCGCACGTGCCTTCTGAAGAGGCATTTTCCCGACAACGACGTCGCATGATTGGTTGCAGTGCCGTTGCAGCGGCATGCGGTTCATCACGCGGCGTTTTTTGCGTTCAGGCAAGGTCCTCGTGATCGGCGTGGACGACCTGTGCCCGCATGGAATCCGGAGGTCATTGATGCTGCAGCCGTTAAGAAAGCCGTCCGAAGCCGAGCCCGGCCGCTTGGGCCGCCTCGCCAAGCTGCCGGTCTTCTTCGACCTGCGCGGCAAGCGCGCCGTGCTCATCGGCGGGTCGCCTGGCGCTGCCTGGAAGGCGGAGCTTCTCTCCGCGGCGGGAGCCCATGTGGATGTCTATGCGACGGAGATCTGCGCTGAGATGGAGGCCCTGCTGGCTCGCGGAGCGGCAGATGGCCGTCTCACGCTGCATCGCAGGAGTTGGACGCCCGAGATCCTGAACGATGCCGCTCTCGCAGTCGCGGATCTCGAGGAGGAAGGCGAGGCGGAGGCCTTCGCCTCGGCGGCGCGTCGGTCCGGCGTCCCGATGAACGTGGTCGACAAGCCCGGCTACTGCGATTTTCAGTTCGGCTCGGTGGTCAACCGCTCGCCGGTCGTCATCGGCATCTCGACCGACGGAGCCGCGCCGATCCTGGGACAAGCCATCCGGCGTCGCATCGAGACATTGCTGCATCCGTCCCTGTCCTCATGGGCCGCGCTCGCCAAGGCGATGCGCGAGCGCATCATGGAGCAACTGCCTCCGGGGCTGTCCCGGCGTGCGTTCTGGGAGCGCTTCGCCGATCTGGCGTTCCAGGGCCGCCCGCCGGAGGCCATGGAATCGAGTGCTGATGCCGTGCTCAGACACATCGCGGCGCGGCCCGTCGGGGCCGTGGGGCGTGTCACGCTCGTCGGCGCGGGGCCAGGCGATGCGGAACTGCTGACCCTCAAGGCCGTACGGGCGCTCCAAGGCGCCGACGTCATTCTCTTCGACGATCTGGTTTCGGAGGACGTCCTCGAACTCGCCCGCCGTGAAGCGAAGCGCCTCATGGTCGGAAAGCGGGGAGGGCGCTCATCCTGCGCACAGGAAGACATCAATGATCTCATGACCCGCCTGGCCCTGCAGGGAAAGCACGTGGTTCGCCTGAAGTCCGGCGATCCCATGATCTTCGGGCGGGCCGGGGAGGAGATCGAATACCTGGAGTGCGCCGGCGTTCCCGTGGATGTGGTGCCGGGCATCACCGCCGGCATCGCCCTTGCATCGGCGCTGGGCGTGTCCCTTACCCATCGCGAGATCGCGCAGTCGGTTCGGTTCGTGACCGGATGCGCGAAGACGGGACGCATTCCGGACAACCTCGATTGGCGCGGCCTGGCGGATCCTCTCACCACGACGATCTTCTACATGGCCGGAGGAACGGCGGGCGCGATTGCCGCGCGGTTGATGGAGGAAGGCTTCTCCCCGGAGACTCCGGCGGTGATGGTGTCGAACGTGTCGCGGGGTGACGAGCGCTGGGCAGGCTCCATCTCGGATCTCGGCGAGGCAAGCGACCGGCGCGATCCTTCGAAGCCCGTCATCATCGGCATCGGCCGCGTCTTCGGCAGGGTCGGTCAATCGAGCCTGCGGTGCGTTCCCGCATCTGCCCAGCGGCTCCTGGCGGAAGCGTAAGCAAAGGGAGGACGGATCATGCTCCAGGGTCGAAGGATAGCTGTGCCCGAGAGCCGCGAGCTCGATCTGTTCGTGAACATGCTTGAGCGGCACGGCGCAATCGCTGTTCGCTGTCCATTGGTGTCGATCCACGATGTGGAGGATGCTGCACCGGTTCAGGTCTGGCTCAAGCGGCTTGCCGAAGGACGGCACGACAGCCTTGTTCTCTATACGGGCGAGGGACTGAGCCGTCTCCTTGATTTCGCTCGGCGCAGCGGCATCGAGGCCGAAGTGATCGCCGGCCTTCGCCGGACGCGCAAGATCGTCCGCGGGCCGAAGCCGGCCAAGGTCCTGCGCGGCATCGGTCTCACACCGGATATAGCCGCAGAGGAGCCCACCACGGCCGGTTTGATCGCGACCTTGTCTGCGTTGGATCTGAGTGGCACTTGCATCGGCGTGCAGCTTTATCCCGGAGGTGAGCATCTGCTGACTGCGTTTCTGAATCAGGCTGGTGCCGAGGCTGATCCTGTTCTTTGCTACCGCTATGCCTCGGAGGAGGAGGACGAGCGGGTTGCCCGCCTCATCGATGAGCTTGTCACGGAAGCCATCGATCTGATCGCTTTCACCAGCACGGCGCAGGTGCGTCGGCTTCAGGAAGTTGCGCGACGGTTCGGCAGAACAGCGGAACTCGATGCGGCGATGCGGCGGGCTCTGATTGCTGCCGTTGGTCCGGTCACGGCGCAGGCCATCGCGGAGGCAGGCTGGCCTGTTGCGGTGATGCCGAAGGACAGCTTTCATCTCAAGCCCATGGTCGTTGCACTTGGTAAGATGCTGGTGACCGATGCGAGCGCTATTCCTCTCGCCTGATCTTCTCACCCGATGATCCGACGCCTTCACCAGCGGCGTGGAGCGCCTCGAGGCCTTCGCGATAGGTGGGGAAGCGAAGCCTCACTCCCAGCTCGTCCTTGATGCGCGTATTCCGAACCCGCTTGTTGTCCTGGTAGAAGGAGCGGGCCATGGGACTGAGATCGGCTGTCGCGAACGGCTCCTCCGGAGGCGGCTCAAGACCCAGAAGGCGAGCCGCATACGCGATCACGTCTTGGGGAGGGCACGGCTCGTCGTCGGCAACATTGTAGATCGCGTTGCGGCTTGGTCGATCGATGGACGCCATCAGAACGTGCGCGATGTCGGCGGCATGGATGCGGTTGAAAACCTGTCCAGGCTTGATGAGGCGCCGAGCCGTTCCATTCGCGACTTTCAGGAGAGCGTTGCGTCCTGGCCCGTAGATGCCGGCGAGGCGGAAGATCTGGACGGAGAATGGCGCGCCCTTTCCGAGATCGAGCCATTGTCCCTCGGCAGCGATCCTATGACGCGAGCGTTCGTTGACAGGGCTGGGCGGGGTATTCTCGTCGACCCATGCGCCGTTCGCATCGCCGTAAACGCCGACAGTCGAAAGATATCCGATCCAGCGCAGGCGCGGGGCCGATGCGATTGCATCGGACAACGATCTCAGGACGGGATCGGATCCGGGGGCAGGCGGTATCGAGACAAGCAGGGCATCGACGCGACGAATTTCATCGACAATGCCCGGATCATATCTCTCGGCATCAAAGAAGTAAGGAATAATCCCGGAAGCCTCCAGCGTTTCGGCTTTCGTCTCGGAGCGAAGCGTGCCGCCGATCCGTGCGAAACGGTGCCGGTAAGGACCGATGAATTGCTGTGCAGTGTAACCGGGGCCGAAGACGAAAAGATTCATGGAAGGGATACGACAGGAATGTCTGAGTGCTGACCGGAGTTTATCGAAGGAACAGAGAACCGGCAAATCCTCCTTACAGTGCCGCTTCGTCTCGTGCCGCCACTGGCCAGTTCCGTATTCTGCTTCTTCGTAGCTCGGCCGAACGATCAGGAGAAGCGAGCGGTTATGGTGATCACTCCAAGGGCATAAGGCTGATCATATGTTAGCCACCGTGCTCAATTTATCTCCTTGAGCAAAAAGCGTGCACTCGGTAGCTTTCAAGAACAACGCGGGTCACGACAACGAAGTCCAAAGACTCCGCTCGACCGTCTGATCAGAGATATCAGGCTGTCTTGCCTCTCATCTGGCATTGCTCCGACAACGACGTCGCATGAATGGCTTGGATGCTGCGCAAGCAGCACGTGGTCACTTCAAGCGGCGGTTTTGTGCTTGCGTCGTCGTGCCAAGAAGGAGGCGCCGTGGAATTTCTACGTTCTCAGGGAGACTGGGATGCCCAAGAAGCTGGTCGTTATCGGAAACGGTATGGCTGCTGGCCGTGCGCTGGAGGAGCTCTTCGAGCACGCTCCGGATGCCTATGAAGTCACCATCTTCGGCGCAGAGCCGCGCGTCAACTACAATCGCATCATGCTCTCGCCTGTCCTGTCCGGCGAGAAAGCCTACGAAGACATCCTGATCCACGACGATGCCTGGTACGAAGCCAACGGGGTCACCCTGCATCGCGGCAAGCAGGTTGTGCAGATCGATCGAGATGCGAAATGCGTAAGGGCGGCCGACGGAACGGCGGCGGACTACGATCAGCTCCTGATCGCCACGGGTTCGCTGCCGTTCATCATCCCGATCCCGGGCGTGAGCCTTCCTGGAGTCGTCACATACCGCGACCTGGATGATGTCAACGCCATGCTGGCTGCGGCTCAAAAAGGTGGCCGGGCTGTCGTCATCGGCGGCGGACTTCTCGGCCTCGAAGCTGCTGCAGGCCTGAAGGCACAGGGCATGGACGTCACGGTTCTCCACCTCATGCCAACTCTCATGGAGCGCCAGCTCGACCCGTCGGCGGGGTATCTCCTGCAGCGTGCGATGGAGGAGCGCGGCATCGCGGTTCGCTGTAAGGCAAACACCCATGCTATTCTCGGCGAAACGCATGTCACCGGGGTCAAGCTCGATGACGGCACCGAGCTTCCCGCCGACATCGTCGTGATGGCCGTCGGCATCAGACCCAACGCTGTTCTCGCCAAGGAGGCCGGCCTGGAGACGAACCGGGGTGTCCTCGTGGGCGACGACATGCGTACCAGCGATCCGGATGTTTTCGCTGTCGGCGAATGCGTGGAGCATCGGGGAACCTGCTACGGCCTCGTCGCGCCACTCTATGAGATGGCCAAGGTGGTTGCCGCACAGCTCGCAGACGATGTGACAGCCGCCTATACCGGCTCGGTCACGGCAACGAAGCTGAAGGTGACAGGCATCGACCTGTTCTCGGCGGGGGATTTCAGCGAAGCCAATGACAGGCAGGACATCGTCCTGCGCGACGTGGCCCGCGGGATCTACAAGCGCATCGTTCTCAAGGACAACCGCATCGTCGGCACGGTTCTCTACGGCGAGACGGCGGACGGATCCTGGTTCTTCGATCTCCTGCGCAAGGAGAGTGACGTGTCGGAGCTGCGCGACACGCTGATCTTCGGTCAGTCCTACGTCGGAGGCGTTCCCCTGGACCCTATGGCGGCCGTTGCAGCCTTGCCGGATGATGCGGAGATCTGCGGCTGCAACGGCGTGTGCAAAGGCAAGATCGTTCAGACGATCACCGACAAGGGCCTGTCCACTCTCGCCGACGTGCGGGCGCATACGAAAGCCTCGGCGTCCTGCGGAACCTGCACCGGCCTGGTCGAGCAGGTGATGGCGCTGACGCTCGGCGACAAGTTCTCCCGCGCCGCCACGGAGCCCATGTGCGGGTGCACCGATCTCGGTCACGACGAGGTGCGCCGCCTCATTCACGCGGCGGGGCTGAAGTCGATCCCGGCTGTCATGCAGGAACTCGGTTGGAAGACCTCCTGCGGCTGTGCCAAGTGCCGTCCGGCGCTGAACTACTATCTCCTGTGCGATTGGCCCGAGGAATACGAGGATGACGGGCGCTCCCGCTACATCAACGAGCGTGTCCACGCCAACATCCAGAAGGACGGTACCTATTCGGTCGTGCCGCGCATGTGGGGCGGCCTGACAAACCCGCGGGAGCTCCGGGCCATCGCCGATGTGGCCGAGAAATACGGCATTCCGACGGTGAAGGTCACGGGCGGTCAGCGCATCGACCTGCTGGGCGTGCGCAAGGAGGATCTTCCCGCCGTCTGGGCCGACCTCAATGACGCCGGCATGGTCTCCGGGCATGCCTACGCCAAGGGCCTGCGCACGGTGAAGACCTGCGTGGGCAGAGATTGGTGTCGCTTCGGGACGCAGGACTCCACGGGCCTCGGCGTCAAGATCGAGAAATTCATGTGGGGCTCATGGACGCCCGCGAAAGTCAAGATGGGCGTCTCAGGCTGCCCGCGAAACTGCGCCGAGGCGACTTGCAAGGATGTGGGCGTGATCTGCGTGGACTCAGGGTTCGAGATCCATTTCGCGGGAGCGGCCGGTCTGCACATCAAGGGCACGCAACTGCTCTGCAAGGTCGCTGGAGAGGACGAGTGTATCGAGGTCATTGCGGCTTTGACTCAGCTCTACCGCGAGCAGGGCCACTATCTCGAGCGCATGTACAAATGGGCCGATCGGGTCGGCGTGGATGCGATCCGCATGATCGTGGTCGATGACCGCGAGAAGCGCCGCGCCCTCTTCGAACGCTTCGAGATCTCGCAGAAAAAGGCGCAGATCGATCCGTGGGCCGAACGGGTTGCCGGACACGATGCGCATGAGTTCAACCCCATGGCCAACTTCACACTGGCGGAGGCAGCGGAATGAGCGATTGGATCGACGTGGGCGCGGTCGATGACGTGCCGGTTCTCGGGTCGCGGGTCGTGCAGGCACCCGGTGGGGACATCGCTGTGTTCAAGGCGGCGGACGGCACTTTCTTCGCCCTTCGGGATCGTTGTCCCCACAAGGGCGGTCCCCTGTCGCAGGGCATCGTGCACGGTCATTCCGTGACCTGTCCGCTGCACAATTGGGTGATCAGCCTGAAGAGCGGCGAGGCGCAGGGCGCGGATCAAGGATGCGCTCACAAGATCCCGTTGCGCATCAACGGCGCGCGCATCCTGCTCGCAGCCTCCGCCCTCATGGCGAAAGCTGCATAAGAGATTCAGCACAGGTCAACTCAGACGGAACCACCATTGCGGCCACTCGCTGGACTTCGGCCGCTCTACACTCAGGAAAGGAACTTCGATGGCTTATCTCGCACCTGCCGAGTTCGTCACCAAAATGGTCGATGCCGGCGAATCCAAGATCTTCATGTCGACACGGGACACGGTGATCCGCGCCTACATGGCCGGCGCCATTCTGGCGCTTGCAGCCGCCTTTGCGGTCACCATCAACGTCCAGACGGGCCAACCGCTCGCCGGCGCAATCCTGTTCCCGGTGGGCTTCTGCATGCTCTACCTGATGGGCTTCGACTTGCTCACAGGCGTTCTCATGCTCACTCCCCTTGCTCTCATCGATAAGCGGCCGGGCGTGACCATAGGCGGTGTTTTTCGCAATTGGGGCCTCGTATTCGTCGGAAACTTCGCGGGCGCCTTCACGGTCGCGGTGATGATGGCGATCATCTTCACGTTTGGCTTCACCCAGGCGCCCGACGCGATCGGTCAGAAGATTGGCGTGATCGGCGAGGGCAGGACAGTGGGATACGCATCCCATGGCGCGGCAGGCATGCTCACGCTCTTCATCCGTGGTGTGCTGTGCAATTGGATGGTGGCGACCGGCGTGGTCGGCGCCATGATCTCGACCTCGGTGTCGGGCAAGGTGATCGCCATGTGGATGCCGATCATGCTGTTCTTCTACATGGGCTTCGAGCATTCGATCGTGAACATGTTCCTCTTCCCTTCAGGCCTTTTGCTCGGCGGCAACTTCTCGATCATGGATTATCTGATCTGGAACGAGATTCCGACCATCATCGGCAACCTTGTCGGTGGCCTTGCCTTCGTCGGCCTCACACTCTACTCGACCCATGTGCGCACCGGCGCGAAGCGCAATACCGATCTCGGAGTGGGTATGGCCGCTTTCCCTGCCGAGTGACCAGACGCAGACTGGAATCCCGCACTAGAGCCCCGGGCCCGAAAGTGGACACCACTTTCGGGCTCCATCCGATGCTTCTCTTTAACTGGCGCATCGTTGATCGCGGAAAACCGGGTCCCCTTTTCACTGCCGTGGCCCTCCGGGTCGCTGACGCGGACCTCCGGTTCCGCACGAGGCGCTGGAGCGGGGTTTCCATTACCGGTGTTCTCATGATGCGCCCACTGACGGTTTCGATCGGACAACATTCCGAAAAGGGGCATAAGGAAACCAATCAGGACTTCCACGCCGCCCTGACCCCGACCGGACCGGTCCTCGCCCTCAAGGGCATCGCCATCGCGATCGCTGATGGGATCAGCACGAGTTCTGTGAGCCGCATTGCCGCGGAATCGGCGATCAAGAGCTTTCTCACAGACTACTACTGCACCTCCGATGCCTGGTCCGTCAAAACTGCGGCGCAGCGAGTTATCAGTGCGACCAATTCATGGCTTTATGCCGAGACCCGGCGCGGCCAGTACGCCAGCGACATGGACAGGGGCTATGTCTGCACCTTCACGGCGATGATCTTGAAATCGCGCCTCGCGCACATCTTCCATATTGGAGATTGCCGTGTGAGCCGGCTGGCTGGTTGCACTCTGGAGCCGTTGACCGACGATCACCGCGTCACTGTGTCCTCGCAACAGAGCTATCTCTCCCGGGCGCTCGGCGCGAAGCCGATTGTGGAAATCGACTATCGCGCCGTGCCGCTGCGGGTAGGCGATCTCTTCATCCTCTCAAGCGATGGCGTGCACGAGCATGTCAGCGGCAGCGTGATTGCGACCGCCGCCAAAGCACATGCGGACGATCTCGACCGTGCCGCACGCGCGATCGTGGAAGAGGCGCTGCGGGCAGGTAGCCGTGATAATCTGACAGTTCAGATCGTGCGGATCGAAGCAGTGCCTGATGGGGAAGCAGGCGAGTTCATGGCTGATGCCGCGGATCTCACGCCTCCGCCGCTGCCTGACCCAGGATCTGCGCTGGATGGGTATCGAGTTCTGCGCCAGCTCTACGCGAGCAGCCGCAGTCATGTCTATCTCGCTCTCGATACGCAGACCGAGAAATCCGTGGCGCTCAAGGTGCCCTCAACCGACATTCGGAACGATGCCGATCATCTTAAACGCGTGATGATGGAGGAATGGGTCGCGCGGCGGCTGAACAGCCCCCATGTCGTCAAGGCTCCGCCGCATTCTCGTAAGCGTAATCATCTCTATGTCGTGACGGAGTATGTCGAAGGCCAGACGCTGGCCCAGTGGATGATCGACCATCCGAACCCGGATCTGGAGACCGTGCGCGACATTGCCGAGCAGATCGCCAAGGGCTTGCGCGCATTCCATCGTCTCGAGATGCTGCATCAGGATCTGCGGCCGCAGAACATCATGATCGACCGATCTGGTACGGTGAAGCTCATCGACTTCGGATCTACGCGTGTTGCCGGCGTCGTCGAGGCCGCGCCGGAGGCGGTTCGTGACGATATCCTCGGCACGGCGCAGTACGCGGCTCCGGAGTATTTCGTCGGGGAGAGAGGCACCTGGCGCTCGGACCTCTTCTCGTTTGGTGTGATCGTCTACCAGATGCTTACCGGGCGGCTTCCTTATGGTGCCGAAGTACCAAAGACACGCAGCCTCATGCAGCAGAGTCGGCTACGCTACATCCCGGCATCAGAGATCAATCCGCAGGTGCCGGACTGGATCGATCAGGCATTGCGCAAGGCCGTGCATCCGAATCCCATGAAGCGATACGAGGCCCTGTCGGAATTCACCTTTGATCTGCGCCATCCCAATCCGACCCTCCTGAAGACGGTTCGCCCGCCGTTAGCCCAGCGCAACCCTGTCGTATTCTGGAAATGCGTCTCGGGCATTCTTGCCCTGGCCGTCATCCTTTTGCTGTGGCGCTTGACTCTTGACGGATGAGGCACGGGCGGCGCCATCGCCGACGCGGATGGAAGCCACGGCTCAGTCGATGACCTCCGTGGCCGATCAGCCCCCAGCAATCGATGACCGTCTCGTCGGCGGCCCAGCAGACCTCGGCCAATGTGCAGACGGTGGCCGCCGCCACCGAGGAGCTGTCGATCTCGATCCGCGAGATCGCCCGCAACGTGCAGGAAGCCGCCCGCGGCACGGACGCGGTGACCGGCAGCATCGGGGACGTGCAGCAGGGAGCCGCCCAGGAACTGGCCCGCCACTCGAACGAGCTCAGCCGCGAGGTCGCAACCTTCCTTCAAGGCGTCAAAGCCGCCTGATCCGCCGTCTACCGGACCATAAACCCTTCTTCCGAAGGAATCTCGCCCGCTCCATCTTATTGAAGCGGGCCTTCTCGATGGGACGGTGGCTGTAGAGCCGCAACGCGTGCGACGCCGGATCTCTCGGTCCTGAACAGGTCATCGGCCGGTGATCGCAGGAAGGTTAGGTCAGATGGTCTCCATCTGTCAGCCGTGGCCGAGAGAATGACCGCTTCTGGCACTTCTCGGAAGTAGGCCGAAGGTCTGCTCATGAGGAGAACACCAGACGCTCCCGAAGGGCAGGGGAATCTCCTGGATTAACCCGCAGCGGTGATACAGACGTAAGCATTGATCGCTGTTAAAGTGTGGGCCAGGAAAGCAATCAGGCTTCCTTGCTACTCCCATCAGTCGATGGGACGGGATCGGAGCAGGGCGACACATGATCTTCCTGGACACCCAACCCCTCTGGCTGTCGGGCGCCCTTCTCATCGGCTTGGCAACCCTGCTTGCCATGGCTGCCCCCGTTTTCGTGCGCCGACGCGTTCCCTCAGAGCGGCTCAGGATCAACAATGAGGTGGCCGGTTTCACCTTTGCGACCGTCGGTGTGCTCTATGCGGTGCTGCTGGCCTTTGCCGTCATCATCGTCTGGGAAAAGTTCAGCGAGGCGGAGAGTGCTGCGGCTCAGGAGGCGGGCGCGGCCGCGACCCTCTACCGCTTGGCCAACGGGATTGGAGAGGGTCCTGGTGAGGCTCTCCGCGATAGCCTGACCCGCTATCTCAGGTCGGCTGTGACGGAGGACTGGCCTGCGATGGCGCGGAGTGGGGCAAGCCGCGAGGCAACCCGTGCCCTCGACACCACCTATACGGCCCTGCTGACGTTCACCCCGGGCGACGGCCGCGGGACCTCTCTGTTAGACGAGGCGCTCCGTCAGCTTGATCTCCTGACCGAGGCGCGCCGCACGAGGCTCGTTCTGGCCTCTGGCGCAGTCCCTGGGGTGCTCTGGTTCGTGCTCGTCGGCGGTGCTGTCCTGACGATCGGCTTCACGCTGTTCTTCGGCACCGAGAACCTGCGCGTCCAGGCCATGATGACCGGGATCCTGACCTTCCTGATCTTCTCGGGGCTGCTTGTGATCATCGCCATCAACCATCCGTTCGCGGGACCAGTGAGGGTGGATCCGGAGCCACTCTTGGCGGTGCTGGAAGACTTTGGAGCGAAAGCCCAGCCGTAAGCGCTGGTGGAACTCGGCGCTGCTGTTGCAGAGGAGCATGGCCCAGAGACAACTGCATGTCTCGCAAGTGCATGTCCCGCAAGCAGACCGAACGTCTGCTTCAGAATGCGACACCGGACGTTCCCGTAGAGTAGTGAATATCAGAGTCTCACCCTAAGCTGCCCTTTTGGATCACATTCAAGGGCAGCTTCCATTCCATTGCCGATCCCCAGGAGCAGCCATCAGCGTCGTTCAGGTTGACGGGGACATCCGATCGTTCATCCTCTCGGCTTCAGACGTTGCGGAGGAGTCATGGTCACGCACGTCTCACCCGGTTCACCGCCGCATAGCGCTCCTGGTCCGAAGGGGCTGCCCTTCCTCGGGAGTTTGCCCGACCTCGGACGCGACATTCTGGGGTTCTTCACACGGTGCGCGCGCCAATATGGCGACATCGTCAGCTTTCGGTTGGCCGCTTGGCCAGCCATGCTCCTCAATCATCCTGACCTGGTGGAATACGTCCTGGTCAAGAACCACCAGAACTTCATCAAGCACCGCTTCTTCTGGCGCCATGTCGAAGCCATTTTCGGTCACGGGCTGCTCACCAGCGAGGGGAAGTTCTGGCACCAGCAGAGGCGTCTGGCAGCGCCGGCTTTTGCCGGGTCGCGGCTGAACAGCTACGCTGACACCATGGTGCAATTCACCGAACGCATGCTCCAGCAATGGCAGTCAGGGCAGGTTCTCGATGTGCACCAGGAGGCTATGGGTCTGACCCTGCAGATCGCCGCCAAGACCCTGTTCGATGCAGAGGCGAGCCAGGACGTGACTGAAGTCAGCCAGGCGATCGATGAGGTGATGGAGCAGATCTCGGTTCGATTCCGGCGCCCGTTCCGGATACCCGATGCTATTCCACTCCCGGGCAATCTCCGCTACCGGCGCGGTGTACGGCGGACGGACCAGTTGGTTGCCCGGATCATCGCTGAGCGGCGCCACAAGACTGAAGATCGTGGCGATCTCCTGTCCCAATTGATGCTGGCCCGCGATGAGGCGGGCCGGCCCATGAGCGAGCGCCAGATCCGGGACGAGGTGATCACCATGCTCCTTGCCGGGCATGAAACCACGGCCCTGACCCTCTCCTGGACCTGGTATCTCCTCGGATTGCACCCCGCGGTGGACGCGCAGCTTGCAGAGGAAGTGCATACGGTCCTGAGAGGACGGTCACCGACGGTCGATGATTTGCCTCGCCTTCGCCTCGCTGAACAGGTGGTGAGCGAGGCCTTGCGCCTGTACCCGCCCGCCTATGCCATCGGCCGTGAGGCGCTGGCGGATTGTGAGATCGCCGGATACCACGTGCCCGCGGGCACCACGATCTACGTGAGCCCTTGGGTGATGCACCGGGATTCTCGCTGGTTCGACGACCCACAAGCATTCCAGCCCGCACGCTGGGCGGGCAATCTGGCCAAGGAACTGCCGCGCTTTGCTTACATGCCGTTCGGCGGCGGGCCGCGCATCTGCATCGGCAACCGTTTTGCCATGATGGAGGCAGTGCTGATCCTCGCAACAGTGGCCCAACAGTTTCGGCTGGAATGGCAGACGGATCGGCCGGTTCAGCCGAATCCCTCCATCACGCTGCGTCCTGGCGGCGGGGTTTGGGTCAGGCTGGTCTCACGACCGATCAAGGCAGGCGGCGTCGAGAACAAGTCAACGCAGACGTCGAAGGAATAGCTGCGCTTGAAGCCGATCGCCGATGCGGCCCCTGCACATGGCAGGATCCTTCCAGCTGCTGGTGCCCCAGGGTGTGAGGCTACCAGCGAGCGGCAGCAGAGCAGGGCCACTTGGCCAACCCGGCAGCCATCCTGAGCGTTATCCCGAGTAGTCAACCGCCTATAGGCAGACCGCCATCAAGTGGCGCGAATGAAAGCTGACCGCTATGAAGCCGATGAACGAGAGCCATTTAGCAATTCTGCGTCGGCATATGGTCGAGATGATCGCCATTCATGCCGATCTTGTCAGCGAGGAAATCGGCAAGGCAGCCTTAGATGAGCGGGTGATGGCCGCGATGCGGAAAGTGCCTCGGCATCTCTTTGTCCCGGCGCCTCTTGCACCTTATGCCTATCAGGACACGCCTTTGCCCATCGGCTTCGACAAAACGATCTCGCAGCCCTTTATCGTGGCGCTTATGACCGATCTGTTGTCCCCGCAAGCAAACGAGAAGGTGCTCGAGGTGGGAACCGGCCTAGGGTACCAGACGGCGATTCTGGCGGAACTGGCAGATCGGGTCTGGAGCATCGAGATTGTCGAGGAGTTCGCCGGCGTCGCACGCCGTCTCCTTCGCCAGCTCGGTCATGCCAACATTGAGATCCGGGAGGGAGACGGATCCCGCGGCTGGCGTGAGCATGCCCCTTTTGACAAGATCCTGGTGTCGGCGGCGGCTGACAAGGCACCGGCCGCCCTGGTTGATCAACTCAAGCCAGGCGGGCGCTTGGTGATGCCGTTGGGTCCGGAAGAGATGCAGCATCTCACGGTCATCGAGAAGGATGCCAATGATCACACGAGAGTTCAGGAACTCCTGCCTGTCCGGTTCAGCCGGCTTGAGACGATCACGTGAAGCAGCTGATGAGGTGGTGCACTCGGATGGCGAACACGATGTCGTCAGCCTTTGCCTTGGGCGCGAATCCTGTGTGTCCGGATCCGAACGCTGTCGCTTGGTACGCCCCAGACGAAAGTTGATCGCCCGCCTTAGGAAGGAGACCCAGACATTCCTGCCCTAAGCAGACCCTCAGCCTCTGGCGGGCGGTTCTGGCCGATACAGAGGCGGCAGGGCTCGCGAACGGGAGGTTCATGTGCCTGCCTGGGCCGACAGAAGGGTGCGATGGAATGGCGACGCGGGTTACTGGCGAGACCCGCAACATGGGCGAGAGGATGGTGGTACAATAAACCATGGGCTCTTCGGCAACGTCGCCCACGGACACGGTCAGCCTAGAGGAGGCCTGATGTCGGACACGCGGCAGGAGCACTGGGAGAAGATCTTCGCGACCAAGGCGGAAGATGCGGTCAGCTGGTTCCAGGCGACGCCGGAAACATCGCTGCGCCTGATCCGTGCCTGCAATCTGCCGAGAGAAGCCTGCATCCTCGATGTCGGGGCAGGGGCGTCCCGGCTGCCTGACGCCCTTCTCGAAGATGGATTCACGAATGTCGTCGTGCTGGATATTTCGGCCACGGCTCTGGCAAGAACCAGGGCCCGCCTCGGCGAGAAGGCGCGTTCGGTCCGCTTCATCGTCGCCGACATCGCTGCATGGATGCCGGATTTCACTGTGGATCTGTGGCACGACCGGGCGGTGCTCCATTTCCTGTCGGAACCGCAGGATCGCGCCGCCTATGCGGATGCGCTCCGCCGTGCGGTGAGAGCCGGCGGATTCGTGCTGATCTCGGGCTTCGCCCCGAGCGGGCCCGAGCGGTGCAGCGGCCTGCCTGTTCTTCGAGCTGACCGGGACATGATCGCAGGCCTTCTTGGAACGGATTTCGAGGTTCTGGACGCGTTCGAGGAAGACCATCAAACGCCCTCGGGCGCCCGGCAGCGCTTTGTGTTCACCCGCTTCCAGCGGCGTGCAGTCTCCGCGCCGGATCGCCAGCTCGCCGAACGCATCCCGTGACTAGCGCAACCCTCATCGCCACCAGGGCGGCAATCGGGACAACGCAGGTAGCGCCGCGTGTCCTCCGTCTTAAAACAGCTTATGGCTTCACCGCTGTATCCTTGACGTGTATATTCGGTCACTGGCACGGGGGCTCGCTTGCAGCAGGAGGTTTACATGACACTCCAGATCGGCGAGGTCGCACCGGACTTCGAGACGGAGACGACGGAAGGGCGTATCCGCTTCCATGAATGGATCGGCGATTCCTGGTGCGTGCTCTTCTCCCATCCCAAAGACTTTACCCCCGTCTGCACCACCGAATTGGGCTACATGGCGAAGATCAAACCCGAATTCGACAGACGCAACGTCAAGATCATCGGGCTGAGCGTTGATCCGATCAGCAATCACGCCCGGTGGAGCGCCGATATTCAGGAGACCCAGGGCACTGCGCCCAATTACCCGATGATCGGGGATCCCGATCTTTCGATCTCCAAGCTCTATGGCATGCTGCCGGCAAGCACGGGCGGTACCTCGGAAGGGCGCACACCGGCCGACAACCAGACGGTGCGCAATGTCTTCGTCATTGGACCGGACAAGAAGATCAAGCTGGTTCTCGTCTATCCGATGACCACCGGCCGCAACTTCGATGAGGTGCTGCGCGTCATCGATTCGCTCCAGCTCACCGCCAAGCACAGGGTCGCAACTCCTGTGAATTGGAAACAGGGTGAGGATGTCATCATCGCGGGCTCGGTCTCGGATGACGAGGCACGGCGGATCTATCCGGAGGGCTGGAAGGCGCCGAAGCCGTACATCCGGATTGTGCCGCAGCCGCAGGCCTGAACAGCAGTTTCCCATCGGTCGGCAGCAGCCAGGGCCGACAGATCGGATTGAGCACAGCATCGATTGGGCCCGACGGTTGTTCGGCCCAAATCGATCGAGCGCGCATATCGGGAGCCGGAGCAATGAGCACAGCGAGTTTATCCCAGTCGGCTCTCGATCGCTCCACCTGCCGCTCACAGGTCAATGCCTTTTTCGAACGGCGCACCTGCAGCATCCAATATGTCGTTTCCGATCCAGCGACGCGTCATTGCGCGCTCATCGATCCGGTGCTCGATTACGATGAAAAGTCCGGTTCGGTCGCGACCGTCTCCGCCGATGCCCTGTTGGACTTCGTGAGAAAGCACGATCTCACAGTCGAGTGGATCCTCGATACGCATCCGCATGCGGATCATTTCTCCGCCGCCGCTTACCTGAAGGAGCGGACTGGAGCGAAAACCGCCATCGGCGAGCGGATCGTGGACGTTCAACGGCTCTGGAAGAAGATCTATAACCTTGCCGACTTCCCTGCGGACGGCTCGCAATGGGACCGCCTGATGGCCGACGGCGATGTTTTCCGGATCGGTGCCATGGACGTGAAGGTCCTCTTCTCCCCCGGACATACCCTTGCTTCCATCACCTACGTCGTCGGTGATGCGGCTTTCATTCACGATACGCTTTTCATGCCCGATTACGGCACAGCGCGGTGTGATTTTCCCGGTGGGGATGCGAGGGCCATGTGGCGCACGATCCAACGCATCCTCAGCCTGCCTGACGAGACCCGCTTGTTCGTTGGCCACGATTACATGCCCGGCGGACGGGCGCCGGCCTGGGAGAGCACTGTTGCGAGCCAAAAGGCTCAGAATGTTCATCTCCTGCAGGCCCGCACTGAGGATGAATTCGCGTCGCTGCGTCAGGCACGCGACGCGAAGCTGCCGATGCCGAAGCTGATCCTGCCCGCGCTGCAGGTGAACATGACTGGCGGTCGCCTGCCGGCGCCGGAGAGCAACGGGACTCGTTATCTCAAGATCCCACTCGATGCACTGCCCTACGCCGTCTGGGATTAGCCCAGGGCCCCGGGTGCAGGAGCGATGCCAGCAGGGACAGGAGCGCCGAACATGTCCATCCATCACGGAATTGTTGATGCGATCGGCAACACGCCGATGATCCGGCTGCAGCGGGCGTCCGAGCTGACCGAATGCACCATTCTGGGCAAAGCCGAGTTCATGAACCCGGGACAATCGGTCAAGGATCGCGCGGCGTTGTTCATTATCAGGGATGCCGAGAAGAGGGGGCTTCTACGGCCCGGAGGAGTCATCGTCGAGGGTACGGCGGGCAACACCGGCATCGGCCTTGCACTCGTGGGAAATGCGCTGGGCTACCGCACAGTGATCGTCATTCCGGAAACACAGACGCAGGAGAAGAAGGACATGCTCCGGCTCTGCGGCGCCGAACTCATCGAAGTGCCAGCCGTGCCTTATGCCAATCCCAACAACTATGTGAAGGTCTCGGGGCGGATTGCCGAGCAGTTGGCGCAAAGCGAGTCAAGCGGCGCGATCTGGGCCAACCAGTTCGACAATGTCGCCAATCGTGATGGACACGTCGTCACTACCGGCCCGGAGATCTGGACTCAGACGGAGGGACGGGTGGATGGATTCATCTGCGCCGTGGGAACAGGAGGCACCCTGGCCGGAGTTGGGATTGCGCTCAAGGAGCACAACCCCAAGGTCATGATCGGTCTTGCCGACCCGATGGGCGCCGCCCTCTACAGCTATTACACACGCGGCGAGCTGAAGGCGGAGGGGTCGTCGATCACCGAGGGCATCGGCCAAGGGCGGATTACGAAGAACCTCGAGGGCTTCAGGCCGGACGTGGCGTTTCAGATTCCGGACGAGGAGGCGATCCCGATCATCTTCGATCTCCTGGAGCACGAAGGTTTGTGCTTGGGTGGATCCTCCGGGATCAATGTCGCCGGCGCGATCCGTCTCGCAAAGCACCTCGGTCCCGGCCATACGATTGTGACCGTGTTGTGCGATTACGGCACGCGCTACCAGTCGAAGCTGTTCAACCCGGAGTTCCTCCGCTCCAAGAACCTTCCGGTGCCGGCATGGCTGGAGCGGGAAAGTACGCTGGACAAGTGTCTCATATAAGATCCCACCCGAATTCAGTTCAAAGCGAGTTGGTCTCGGGAGAAGAGGCTCAGCACATCAGACCCAAACGGAGGAGATTGTGACCGTAACAACCCTCGTCACAAAGACCTGCACACCCTGTCAGGGCGGGATCCCGCCGCTGACGTCGGATGAGGTCGCGGCGCTCCAGAAGCAGATCCCTGATTGGTCAATCCAGGATGAGGCGCGGCGGATCGAAAGGACTTATACGTTCAGGAATTTCGCCGAAGCATTCGCCTTTGTGAGGAAGGTGGCCGAACTGGCCGAGTCCGAGGGGCATCACCCCGATGTCAGCTTCGGCTGGGGCTATGCAACGGTGTCCCTCCAGACCAAGAAGATCCAGGGACTGCACGAGAATGACTTCATTATGGCTGCGAAGATCGATGACCTGGCAGACAACATATCGCTCGGCCCCTGACGAAGATGGCAGGAGCCGGGACAGCTCTGCTTCGCCTGATAGGCCGATTCCCCGATCCCTGTCACCCGGGCTGATCCATTGTCCTTGGCATGATGCAGCTGTCATACGGTCCGGAGCAACGTGTCCTGCCTGCGGGCATTCGATCTGACGGTGTTTCCAACTTCATCAGGTGTCTGCTTCACCAGGTGTTTGCTCTTGGCACTTCCCGGATCTAGCGCCTTGGTCAGCTTGCGAGCGGTCAGCGGGCGCTCAAGAAGGGCAGGGGACTTCCGCGTTTGACCCGGATGTATGGACCGGCCGTGCGTCGC
>NZ_LCYG01000067.1 GCF_001017175.1 Microvirga vignae
GGGGAGCCGTCCACACATGGCACGAAGCGGAAATTGGCCGAAGGACCGCTATGGAAATGTTAGCGGATCTTCAGTGCCAAGCCATTGTAGACTATATGTGCCCGGAGGCTCTGCTCCCGCCCTATCAGATCAGTTGTGCTATGATGATCTCTCAAGACACACGCCAGCTTGCTCAAAGTAGCGACTGACCTCGGGACTCATCCTGTCACCGCTCCAGTATGCCCTCAGAGCAGCTGTATTGCCCTCCAACCACATCAGCAGGGCAGGACGTGAAATCGCCCACCGTCCGCCGATCTTGCGTCCTATGCCTTCCTCCGCCCACAGCCGCATCGTCTCGACACAGCGCCCGGCGATCTCTGCAGCTTCCTTGAGGCTCGCAACCTCCTGCCGGTTGACATGTCTGCGTGAAGCCTCCACGTCCACCGCCTCCCCAGACGCTGCCCGCGACTATCAGGGCTGTGCTCTTGCCGAGGGATGAACCGCCGACAAGATGCACCCCACCGCCCTCATCATTGAGTAGATCAACAAGAGGTCCAGCAAAGGCGGTCGAGAGGGCGAGCACTAGACGGGAGTTTCCGGCAGCAGGTCTTGCAACCTTCTCGATCCAATCGACAAGGGTGCCACTCTCGTCATAGCGGGCTGCATCGGCCTTCCCGTCATAGACTACCCTTTCACCGGGCTCCTGTCCGACTGTCGCATGGGGCAGAACGAACACGTCACCATGCCATCCACTGCGCCGCACGAGGCGGACACGCGAACCGCAGTTCAGACCAACCAAAGCAGCGTTGAACTTCTTTAGGCGGTCGGAATGTGGGGACAGTTCCAGTCCACCAGCCGCCAAGGGCTTCAGGACTTCCGTTCCATCTCCAATCAGATCAGCCAGCGGCAGGAAGTGGCGGTGCTGGATGTGGTCGCGGTCAAACCATTCGAGAGCAATGGACCATCCATCACCATTCGGATCGCGGGCAAGGCCCAGGACCATGAACGGGCCAGAAAGGCGGCTCCGTGGCTTGTCCTCACCAGGATCAAACCAAAGCCCCTTGCTGTCCAGGACATAACCATGAGGCCATTTGACGGAGTCGGATTGGCGCGGGCTCTCGGGCTCCAGGTCGGGAGTCCCGAGGCGTTCCATTCCATCAGCGAAAGGATCATTGTCGAGAGCGTTCAAGACCGCTGCTCCTTGGTCGTGCGAAGGTCGTTGAGGGTTCCAAGAGCTGCACGGGTGTAGGCCACAAGCCTGCGCACATTGTATTCAAGGCCTGCATCGTCGCGGATGTCGGCGTAGGTGACGCCGAGCTCTGCCTGAATGCAGGCCATGGCGAGCATTTCGCCAATGAATTCTCGGCAGGCATCGGGCGTCCCATGAGGGGCGCCCTGCGTTGAAGTGGGGTTGCTCAAGGCACGTACCCCCACTGAAGTTTGACGCGGATGGCACGAAGCCATGCAGCCTGTTTCTCAGTCGGCTCGTAGCCCGTCGCGGTGCGGTGGATCATGTCCACGACGAACTTGCGTTCCTTGTAGGAGAGATCCCCGCCGTCACGATTCCGGCACCAGATGGCTATTTCGCTCCAGGTCTCTGGCTCCTTCTCAGACGGTGGAGGCGCATAAGTGACTGGATTGTGCTGGCACAGAGCCTCCACGAGATTGTGGAAGTCCATGCCCGCTCCGTTGAGTGTTCTGCCGATAGCGCGGACGGCTGCGACCACCTCGCCGTCGTGGTCCGTGGCGAGCATCGGGATGAGCTTGGAGAGCTTCGGGGCAATGACCGCCATATCAGACATTGGCGAAGCCTCCTGTCTGAGCGAAGTGCTGAGCCAGCCGAGAGAGGCCCTGCTTCAAGAGAGAGGCTCGCTGCGAATTCCCGACACCACAGTTGTCGCGGCAGACCGAGACGACTGCTAAGGCGACGTTCTCGCCAAGGGAAAGGAGAGAGCGGCCAGCCGAGAGTCGTGCCTGTTGTTCAAGATGTCCGGCAGACTGCCAGAGAGCCGCCATGCGTTGGCCCGCTTGAAATTCACGATTATCGATGAGGCCCGCGTTACGAGCCCGAGCAAGAGCAGAGCCGGGAGTGCCAAACTCTTCGGGTGCCGTGTGGACACGCGGCCTGTAGCCAGTGTCTGGCGGGCGTGAATTATCCTTGCTCTGAATGAGCGTCGTGTTAGAAATGTATTGCATAAAATGAATACCTTGAGCCCCACGTGGTCCCCGTGTCGGGGTTCTCTTTTGTCCGCGTGAAAGGCCCGTACTGGGTTGAGGGATCACGCGGCGGTCGCGGTGCTTTCGGAAGTATTGGTGCGTATGTGGGCAGCGAACCATGCATCAAGGTCAGCAGGGTCATAGACCACGCGCTTGCCAATTTTGATGAAGGCGGGGCCGCCACCTGCCACCCGAAGTTTATCGAGGGTGGATTTGCCGAGGCCGAGGTATTCGGCTGCTTGAGGGGTATCGAGCTTCTTGCGGAATTTGCCGAGAAGTTCGTTGAGTTCGTTCACTGCTTGAGTCTCCGGTAGTATCCGGAGGGCGCTATTGCTCTCCGGTCGTGCGAAGACATTGGCAGTGGGCTGATGTGTCGTCTAAGCGGTAATGCCTTTGACCCTTAGCGCAGTTCCACCGCTGCACATGGGTCGGACCCTTCTAAAAATCGTGGGAAATGAGCCAGATTTATGGGTCCGGCCCATTGTCTAACCGATCTCAGATTTTTTCTTATTCCCCCGCCCGAGCTGGCTTTCCGGCTCCCTGAGAATAGTCGCCATGTATTCTACGAGCGTCTTTCCTAGGGGCTCTTGTCCAGTCCAAGCGAGCTTGATCTCCTCCATAATCGCTTCCTTTTTTGGCTGGTTCCCAGGCGTGATTTGCATCTTGCGAGCGATGCTCACGAGCACCTGAAGATAAGGCGATAGATGGATATCCAATCCACTGGGTTTTTCCGCGAATGGCTGGGAGAGAAGAAACCTTTCAAGGCTGGCCTGTTCCAGAAAGATGAACCCGATTTGATGGTTCGCCAGAAACGGCGGGAAGGGATTGGTCATTGACATTGTGCAGGAGTCAAAGCGACCCTGGACAGCTCCGTTCCAGTAATGCGCGGGTGTCGGTTCCATCTTCCCGCCAGTGGCGGGACGCCATGCCGATATAAGGTCACCAGCCTCACACCTTGTAATGATCTCAATCTGGACTGCTGCAGCGCGTTGTTCGGCTAATGACTCTTCCTGCTGGCGTGCCTTGTGGCGGGCCTGAAGTACCGCAGCAAAGCCTTCAGGATCAGCCTCGGCTGCTTTTCTGTCACGCGCTGTCCCAGCAAGCCATTCTTGTTCCTCGCTTGTCAGCTCATCATGGGACTTCTTGACCAGATCAAATATCGAGAAGGTGCTTGCTCTGTATGTCGGTGTGTGCGGCTCATAGCCTGTCCAATCCTCACCGTAGCGTGCCTGACCAATTCTGTGGAACGCTCGCGCAAGGAACACGTAACCTGCAGGATCTAGCGGCCATGATTTGACCAACCAAAACTTTGCTCGCCCATCTAAAACCCTCGGCTTTGATTTTGACGGCGCGTCCTTCTGCGTGGAGGGAACAGGGGGGAATCGGACGATACTTGCTCATTGCACCGCACATGCATTGCCCGCACTTTGAAAGGAGACATACGGCAGCCCCTGTGTGGTCGAAATTTTCGGGTGGCCGCCCTAGCCGTGTGCCGTCTCAACAATCCTTAGCCTACCTGATTGGGCCGCCTACATTGATTAGCCTTCTGCAGTTCAGTGACTAAGAACTCGTCCGTTCTCAGGGCCGTTCGTGCCGTTGGCGTCTTCAGAGCTTTGTCAAATGTAACCAAGGCCTCGTAGAGAGGCACATCAGTGCGCCTGCACCCAACCCAGAGCACAGTTTGCACGTATGCCAGACAGGCTGAAGCAAGCCGTTGGTCCACTTCGTTCGCTAGGCCATCAGTGCCATTAAGCAGATCCCAGAGCGGTTTGCATTCTGTGAAGAAACGATCTGGAGATAAGCCGCCGTACGAGCTGAGAGGCAAAGCCACACGGTCCTGCGCTTGAGCCGAGAGAGATGCGAGTGTTACCAGAAGAGCAGCCAGCATCCTCACAGTATCAATCCCTAGACCGATCCTTGAAGCGTACGCCAGCACCTCCGCCGTTTTCGGGGATGAACTGTATGCCAGCTTCCTCTAGGGCTTTCTGGATATCAGCAAGAGTCCGGTCATAGGGTGTGCGCTTGCCCGCCTCGAAGTCAGCGAGTGTCTTCTTCGATACCGATGCGGTTTCAGCCAACTGGCCTTGAGTCCATTCAAGCAGTGCTCTCGCCGCTCTGCACTGCCCCCTTGTCATTGCCATTTTTGCGCAACCTTACACTTTTAGTGTTGACCTGCTCGTAACCTTACACTAAAAGTGTCACATAACGCGATAGAGGCAACCCGTGGCTCTCCACCGCAAGATCGATTGGAACACCGCAATGCGCAACATGCGGGCCGACCGCGCCAAGCCTGTTGCTGCTGGCCTCCTCGCCTCCGTTTCCCTGGAACGTGCCCGCTTGGATCGTCTTGCCAAGGAAGCTGCTTCCCGCCCGTTATTCGTGGCCGGCTCCTTCGACCGCTCGGCCATCATGACCGCCGCTATCGCTCAAGCCCGCCTCCAGCGCGCCAAGGGCAACAAGGCCTCTTGGTCGCAGCTTCTCGCCTCCGCTCTCAAGTTCGCCTGCATCTGCGCCAAGCAGCAGCGCGCCTTCGCCACTCACTAATCAGCCGTATCCCAAAGGAGTCCGATATGCCTGCTACTCACCTTCGTCTTGTGGCCGTTGATGGCACTCAGATTGCCCCCGCTCCTCGCCGTCCTCGTGGCTGGAACGTCCGCCGTGAGCGGGAAATCCGGCCCTGCATCATCAAGGAGCACCGGGGCCACATCACGCATTCGCTGGATCGTCTCAAGACCCTGGCCAATGAGCTGGAAAGCAGCCTCGGCATCTCCCTTGGCGATGAGTTCGTGTGGTCTCGTCGGGACACTCTCAATCCTCGGCCTGATATGCCCGCCTGATCCCTTACCGCTACAGCACGACAGCATCACAGCACTGGACTTCATCGCGTAGACGACGGTACGGAACGACCACTTGGCTTCCGCGTTCTTCTGCCCATCCAGCAAGTTTCACAGTAGGTGCACCCTGCCCTTCCATCCTCTGGCAGTGGTGCCAAGGCCCGACCGGATTGTCGGGCCTTTTTCTTTGCCGGCACGCTGGCGCGGGAGGAGCCAGCCAATAGGCCATCTGGTCTATGTTTCCCTGCTTGTCGGGATGCTAACCTCAGGCCGGTCTACGGAGGGGACCGTGCAGCGCCACAACCCGAACTTGGACGAACATGGCCACAAATTAAGAGAGGCCAATATCCGCCTCGCTCGGTACGAGAGGCTAAGCCGTATTGCCCTCGTCTTGGTGTTGGTTCTCAACCTTGTTGTTCTCGCACTTGTCATGGGCCATCTTTGGGATCATCCGTGGACGCAGGAAAGCCTCCAAAGCGGCCTTCCATAAAGGCGTTTCTGTGAATTACGCGGATGATCGTCTCAATCGCGAAGAAGCGGTTTCCACCCCCTGACCTGCCGATCAGAGCAGAAGCGCGGTGGATCGCCAAAGAGCTGCCAATAGCTGACACCTGCCTGAGGGCTGCTCGTCCAAAACCCCGCAGTCAGCGGGAGAGCAGGTGGGGTCTCGTCCTCGATCATCCAGAGGATGATCGGTGTTCCGTCGCGTGGTGCAAGATGGACTGGCATCCAGTCGGCCGTTTCGTTCATGGCTCTCGATATCGATAGCTCGAGCGATACCCAATGCGGTACTTCACCTCTTCCTTGTATTCGCCGTTCCTTTCCAGCTTGCGCTAGTACTTGCACCGGCCGTCGTCGTATTCCTCGTTGAAAGCCCGACGCTCGCACCGGGGACGCTCATAGCCATAGCCGTACCCGCGGCCGGGTCCGTCGTAGTTGCGCTCATAGCCGCCGCGCCAGCGGCCGTGGCCGCTCTCGTCCTTCCACGGATCGGCGGAGGCGCTGCCCACCCATCCGACCAGGATCAGGCTCAGCGCGGCAGTCCATCCAAGAACCTTCATGGGGCAACTCCTGACGCTCTCGATGAGCGAACGTGGGGACATGGGGAAGGTTGCTCTATCAGGAGAAGTCTGAACCCGGCCCAAATGGCGACTCTGCCCCTTCACAGCGCTCCATAAACGTCCACACAGGCTTCTCGGGAACCTGCGGCTCAGTTAACAGTCTCAGTCAGGCGCTCCTGTATGCTTCTCTCCAGCTCAAGCATACCGTTGGTGATACTTGCCCAGCTTCCAGCCATCAGCACTGTGGCCGAGACATTCACAAGAGCTAGGACGATCACCAAAACCACCGTGAGGCGGGGAAACTCTTGCCGCTGTCGACCACGATCCCTTGACCAGTGGACCCTGAGGTGAAGGTTGGAGGCAATCATCGGGCTATTCCTCAGAGGAGTTCCAACCAAGACTGTCATATGATGAGCTTGGAGCGCGAACGGTGAGGTGTGCCAAGGCACCTGGAGGGATGCGAATTACGTGGCCTCCACGTGCGATCAGGCGCATAATTGAGAGCAATGTGGCACTGGCCCAGTTCGGCAACCGCCATGTCTAAGACACCGAACAGATGCGAGATACTTGCCAAGATTGATCAGGACATTGCCGAAGGCGAACGGCATGTGGCGGAGCAGATTGCCTTGCTCAAATGGATGAGCGAGGAATGTCTCGATACGACCTTGGCTCAGAACTTGCTCTTTAACCTAGAGCAAATCCTCGAGCATTGGCACGCCCACCGACAGTTGATCCTGGAGGCGAACCCGCAAGACCAAGCGCAGGATCTCTAATTCCATAAACGGCCTTCCGCGAAATTGCGGCCGTCTTGCACCGATGCTCTCTGCGCCTCAGCATTGGCAAGACCGTGTCGAGATAGCTGTGACAGGGGTGTGAAGGTTAAGATGGCTTATGCTGCCCAAAAGGCATGCAGCACCGGGGCAGGCTCATGAGCCAAAATGAGGTTCGTCGGTGCGCTCTGATGACCGTTGAAGGCGAGAAGGACAATATTATTGGACGGCGGCCAGACGGCTGCGGCTCTCGACCTCACGCCGTGGCGACTGCCATCTCCCGTGTCAGCCCCGATAAGGAATATTAACGGAGCAGCGCAGCTTTTATTCCCGATGGGCGCATGACCAAATAGTCCTATGGCAGCGCCGATGAACCCGGCAATGTATACTTGCCCGAGGTTTCCTTAGAGGCCGCTGATGCGCTGCTACTTTCATCTCGTGAACGGTCCCGAAACCATCCCGGATGACATGGGCATCGAGGTCTCAAATCTTGAGGCAGCGCAGGATTTCGCCCTTCAAGCCATCGATGATATCCGAGAAGAAGCAATCCAAGCCGGTGCGTCGTGGCAGGGCTGGCGGCTCGATATCGTGGATCCGTCCGGCAGCGTCCTCCTGTCCATCCCTCTAGGGCTAACGCTCCACTAGCCGCAGGATCGAAGCGTCAGGTGCTCTGGGTCAACGGCGGCTCAACCACCTGCGGTGTGGCCATTTGCCTGACGACGTTGATGATGGTCTCAGGCAGATAAGGCTTGGTGAGGAATGCCACGTCCTTCGGCAGGTCATCTTGACCGAGTTGCCGCCGCCCTGAGGTGACGATCACTCCGATCCTGGGCCAGCGTTCCTGGATCACCTGAGCCAACTCGATCCCATTCATGGACCCGGGCATCTCGATGTCCGTCACCACCGCCTGCACATCAGGGCGAGCCTCAAGGAGAGTAAGGGCCTCGTCCGCACTGACGGCCTCGAAAACCTTGAAGCCGGCCTCATCCGGAAAATCGGCCATGAACATGCGGACTAGGGTCAGGTCCTCGACAACGAGAACAACCATGCAGGGCTGAGCGACAGACATATGAAACGATAGGGCAAAGAAAGGATCTACGAAGGTTGGGTAAGGGCCAACGGCAAATGGTGCGGCTTCGTTCCTCCAGCCAGTGACCAGCCATCACAGGGGCGCGCTGCTGCCGCTTGCCCGCGCCTTGTTCCCAGCCTCGAAACCAGGATCGCTGTCCCCCGAAGGTAGGCTTTGATCTATCGGACAACTATCCTACTTCTCTCGTCCATGTCGGATCCTGCTGCCATGGTTGCGCGCCCCATTGTCCTCGTTGTCGAAGACGAACCGCTCGTTCGGGCACTTGCGGTCGATGTCTTCGAGGAGGAGGGCTTCGAGGTGATCGAGGCGCCGTCTGCCGATTACGCTCTGACCGTTCTTACTGCTCGTGAGGACGTGAACGTGCTCTTCACAGACGTTGATATGCCCGGTCAGTTGAACGGCTTGGAACTGGCCGATGCTGCCAAAGCGATGTACCCGCAGATTGTGGTGATTGTCGTCTCCGGTAAGCTGCCATCCGGGTTCAGTGGCGTGGCGCCTGAGGCTCGCTTCATGCCGAAGCCTTACCGGATGACGAACGTTATCCAGATGATCCGCCATACGATGGCCGAACGATCTGGCCTGGCATAGCGACACAGACCAGTTCTGGCATTAACTACGTATGAATTTGATCTTTAATTAGGCCACTTGGCCTAATGGACACGCCGGGTTGATCCGCGTTCTCTCGCCTTGACGTACTTTGGGGCTGCTATGATCAACCTGGACCGAGCCAGCGAACTGACTGAGATCCGAAAGCATCTCGGGTTCACACAGCCAGCGATGGCGCATCTCCTCGAATTGAATACCCGGAAATATCAGGCGTTCGAGTGGGGAGAGTGTGAAATCCCCAACCTCTATATCCTGGCTGCCGAGCGGATCGCACTGGCTTATGCAGTCATGGACAAAGCCCCTATGAAAGTGCCGTCTGCACTACGGGAAGAGGCGCTCATTCTCGCGAGGCTGACTGAAGCCTTGAGCCCGGCCGTCCAGCACTGATCGCCATGCCGAGAGGTCCCTTGGGCGACAGGGGATGGTTGGAATAAGAGCCTGAGGCAGGCACGCGCTCACTGTATTACGATAGGAAACGTCGGAGAGGGCATGGGCAGGAGGTTCAGGCGCGGTTTAACTCCAAAATGTATGGTCGCATACTTTGCCGTCGGAGGTGCCCATGCGCTGCTACTTTCATCTCGTGAACGGCAGTGACGTCGTCCCCGACGACATGGGGGTGGAGGTCGCCAGCCTGGAGATGGCCCAGAGCCTTGCATACCGAGCCATCCAGGAGATCCGGGCAGAGGCCGATCTGGTCGATGAGGAATGGCGCGGCTGGCGTCTGAACGTCGTCTGCTCGCAGGGGAGCGTCCTCGCGTCCATCTGCCTGAGCGCAACCCTTCAGTGACCCCAGGCCCTTCAAGAACGCCGCCAAGCCGCACGCCGACGCAGAACTGCTGCGGCTCATAGCCGAGCACGCCACGGCGCAAGCCCGCGTCGAGGCGGCGGAGGCGGCCTTGCTGGCTGATCCCCGCAGCCTGTCGGATGCCGAGTTCGACGCTCTCTGCTACGAGATGTTCGATGTCCGGGATGCGATCCAGGCGCAGCCCGCCCGCACGAACGACGGCCTCGCCGTCAAGGCGCGCATCGCGGCCCGGTACCTGCAAGCGCCTGACGACTGGGATTTGGCCTTGGAGCGCATCACGCTGAGCCTCGTCGCGGACATTCTGCGCCTGAACGAAAAGAGCCGCCCCGAAGGTGCCGCTGCCGTCCTGCGCGGGCATGCGGCTCCAGGCCGGTCGTGAGAATGAGGGAGGCCACGATGAAACGGCCCGGCGACATGAAGCGGCGGCAACAGGCAGCATACCGCAAAGGATGGAACGACGCGATGGACGCCCTCGATCTGCGCATTGAGGTTCTGCGCCGCGACGGGCACTTGAGCGACGAAGCCCCTGCCGTTCCCTGTAAACCGTCATCGAAACGCCGCCGCCGGAGCTGGCGGAGATCGAGCCGGAAGGCGGCCACGGCGCTTCCGAGAGGGCGTGACGCAAGATTGCTTAAGCCGAACAGGTGGAACCGGAAGCCCGGCCTGGTGGCGGGGCTTCTGTCGTTCAGGGGGTTATGCGGCTGGGGCAGCTGAACGGCCACACAGGAGGAGGCTACAGACCCAGGTGGCACTCACATTGGTTGCTGCGCCGCAACCTTTCGCTATGGTGCGCTGCAACCTTTCGCCCCGGATGGCGTTAATACGGGCTAATGCCATCTCGGGGCGCGGTCTTGCTGAAGCGTTTTCTAGATCTTGCAGGGGTGCCATGGACGCCGCTGGATGTCGGGCTCGTCGCGACTGCGATCACCGCCGCCAGCGCGGCTGCGGTCCTGTGTTCGCAGTTGCCATAGTCGCGATGTGGTGCGCTGCGACGCTGAGGGCAGGATCACAGCCTACAGAGGATTGCGCTGACCTCATGCCATGCGTGGCAGATCGGCCCTTCAAGGCTCTTTTCTACCACCGTTCATTTGAGCCTTGAGAACATTCGAGGCATTGAACGTGACGACTCTGCGCGACCGTGCCGAGGAAATCCTGATCCTCTTGCATGAGGGCACGTCCGAGACTGTCGTTGAGCGACTGCAGGTCGAGATGAAGTAGGAGGGCGGCTACGCCGTCGCAGAGAGAGCTTGAGGTCGAAGCCTCAAACCAAGCAGATCCACATCGGAATCATGCAGTTCATCCCGGATTAGGCGACCAAGCATCGTCAGACTGCTTTTTTGGATGCCGCGACACGAGCGAGTTCTGCTCTGATCGCTTTGGCGGCCCTGGTCCCAATGCCCGGCACCGATCGTTCGATCTGGTTAGCCGCAGCGTTTAGCTGATGGATCGTCATAATGTTCTGTTTCTCTAGCGCCCTCCAGACGTAGTAAGGCAGACGCAGCCCAGCAATCGGCCCTCTGCAGTCTTCAAAATAGGGATTGGGCACTCCATCACCTCCTGATCCTGATCGCGGGAGCGTCGAAATTTAGAGAGTTCGTCGAAGAACTTGTTTCTGCGGGGTCTTGGTGAGGAGATGCCTGAAGGCAGGCTTTGGTCTTGGTGATCGAGAGCCTAATGCATCGTCTCGGGGCGGCGGCTCATAAAGAGCACTGGCCGCTTCCAGAGGAAAAAGTGATCCTGCTCCGCCAAGCCCAACTGCCGATCTTTTTCGAGACGTGCGATTTGCGCCTCGACAGCCGCGAGCTGACGCTCAAGCCGAACAACACGCCGACGCGTTCTCGGCGGCAGCTTCCGTGTCTTGCTTCTCATTAAAGCGCCCCAAATGTGCAGCCCTGCCATCGCTCAAGAGAGTGATTGGCAGTTTGCTGATGACGATGTAGCGCCCCTAAAATTCTTATTATTTGATTGGACTTTGCTGTTTCAGCAGTAATCCGTCTGTCAGGAAGCCAACAGTGCGGCAATCTTCTGTTAATTTATGTTAACTTGTCGCAGCCCGTCACTTGGGTGGAGGCGGCTTTAGCCAAAACTGCAGACGATTATTGAGGCCTTGACAGCCTTGCCTAGCGGAGAGGACTTGCAATCCTCTGCATAACCGCTCTGTAGGGCAGAGGGATGATCCACTCCGGAGTACGGCGATTGTCCTGCGGCAAGGCACCCCGAAGCCGACTATGGTTTGTCGGCCTGGAGCTGCGGCGGCTCCTCACAGCATTCGTGGATCAGGCAAGGGAGGCCGGAGATGGTGTCGTTTGCGGCCTCTCCACTGTCCCGCAAAAAGCTCCCTCGTCATGAAGATCTGGCGAGGGAGCAGGTCCCAGAGGATGTCCATCAATGCGTACCGTACTAAATCTTCCGCAATGAGTCTTATTCCTATGACGATCCCGCCACTTGAGAAAACTCTTCGGCGTCCCAGAGGCTTGTCGGCAGTAAAAGCCAAAGATCCGCCTGTATGTCGCCTCGTATCAGCCGAGATTGGCGCGCCGCAATCGTTAGTCATCTTCAGGTGCGAGATGACACATGCACATGGACGAGCCTTTCCCTCTGGATGCCGTGCCGTCGCGGGTCAGAACGGTAATCTTGAACCAGTTCAAGGGCCGCTGTCCCAGCATCCGAGAGGTGGCCGAAATCCCCGACCGCTACTGGCTCTCAACTCCGGATATCGGTCCGGCCCACCTCAAGAAGATCCACAGCATCATCGGCCCACATCTCCCGCAGACAGTTCGTCCCTCATCGGCTCATCTGAGCGATGCCGAACTCCTGGACCGCCTTGAACGGCTCCAAAAGGACATTCGCTGGCTTCAGAACCAACTGAAGGCAAGGCTGCACCAAGCTCCCCGACGCAAGCCAAACCGCCAGTGGCATAAGCTAGCGGTGCAAGACGCACGCCATCAGCAATCCTCTCAGAACCCGTCTTCGCCGCCGCAGCCGACTGGATAGCAGAGCCGGGTTTACAGAGAACAGGTCGATGTAGCTGGCGGCCAAGACCCCTTAACCATTCGTTAACGTTTCGGGCGCAGCCTTCTCTTGTGCCTGTTGGCACGTGCACGGTTGTTCCCTGGAACCGGCCGTGAAAGGCGGCCTCCCTAGAGCGCCACGAGCACAGGCGCTCTTTCTTTGTGGGCTCTCGTCGATCCCGGGTCCGGCTGTCCCTTCTTGGCCCTCCATGCATCCGTTATGAAAATTTACTGGGTGAAAACCTCCGAAGCCTTCCCGGATGACAGTTGGCTTGAGACGGAGTTCACGTGCTTTGACGAGCACACGCCGGATCGGGAGAGCGACAGCCGGTGGGATACCTACATCGGCAATGTCTATCAGGAGCCGCACGGACCACAGCAGGGCATGTGGGCTTGGAGCATGACGGCTACTCCCCCAGGTCCAAGGCTCCCGTTCCCGAGGAGCGGCAGGGAAGCCACGCGCAGAGAAGCCGGGCACCGTCTTGTCGAGTGCTATGAGCGGATGTTGAAGTTCTACGATAGATGCTAGCCGCCTCGCACGTTTTTGGGAGGCGTGCATACACACACTGCTTTGCGGTCGACATACACCAGAGTTTTGGCGCCCTCGCGGATAGCATTATCGCAAAGGTCCTGTTTCTCACTGATGATGTGTAGCGGAGCGTGTAGCTTCTTCTCTAGTTCAGCAATTCCAACGGGGTTTTGCTTACCCCACCACTCGGAAGTCAGGTCATCAATTAAGCCACCCCCACACCACTCGTAGGTGAAAAGGCGGATATCCAAATCGCTATCCGGTCGATGGTCTCCGCGGACCCGGCTCCCGAAGATATAGACGGCTGGGACGCCGGGCACGTGCTCTAGCCAATCGGCAATGATTTTCGCGATAGCTTCAAGATCTGGGCGGCCCATGGTTCACCTAGCGCATTCAACGACCTGGGGTGCTATAGCCCCCTCGCTATGGGGGCGGTGTGACCAACATCCTTCTATTTCTGATCCTGTGCGCAGTCCTGGGCAGTTCTGGGATGGTGAGCCCTTGGATGAGCTATGTTGCGCTTGCTGTCATGGTGCTGCTGTGGGTTGCCATCGGCATCATACGTTTCGAGGATTGGCAGAAGGCACGTGCCGCCACTCGTTAGCCGAAAGGTCGCGTTCGTCTGGCGCTTGAGCGAGGAGCGAAGTCCCTCGTTGAGCCTGCCTTCATCCTCCTGTTCGGGGGCGCTGGGTTGTACGTCCTCTATTACGTCATCCTCATGCTCAAATAGGCATGCACGAGAGCCTTGATACCTCTTTGTGGGCTGCGGCGCATGATCAAGAGAGATGCATGAGGCGCAAGAAAAGGGGCAGTCTTGCGACCCCCCTGCTCAAAAGAGCCCCTGCCTAGCCACGCAAAGCCCAACCGCGCCTTGCCATGACCAGCCACGTTAGACGGCTTGCGCCATGAAGCGCCCGAACTTTGGACGCCAATCGCCGATCCCGACGACCGTGCCCGCTGTGCGGACCATTTCCTCAACCTCCGACCGGTTCAACTGACCGGGCATGAAGCCTACGGAAATCTCAGATGCCCACGCTCTGAAGATTGGGCGCGTTCTCATAACCTTGTTCCGCTGGACCTTGAGGCCAGCGACAAGGCGAAACCGCTCATCGGCCCACAGCTCGTTGGCTGTGCGAGGACCTTCATACTCAATTGGGAAATTCCCGCTCGAAATGATGCCGGCTTTTGCCTGCTGTCCCTTGCGCATCTTCTTGGCGGCCTCGACCAGTGCGGCTTCGATAACCTCGCCAGGGATGACCCGTTCGCCGTTGTCGAGATAGAGCCCACCCAGGAACTCCAGCCGTGCCAACTCCTCAAAGTCAGCATCCGTCTTGGCTCGCTTGCCTGATACCCGCTTCATCTCCTTGGCTATTGGATCGAGCGGGTTGGCGAGGCGTCCATTGTGACAGATCAGGCCCGATACGCCGGTAAGACGAAACTTCGATCTCTCGTACTGCATGGGCGCTCTCAATGTGGCTTGGCGTAATGCGCTTCACGTCATCCACTTGGTGGATGCGGGCGGCATAGCGACGACGGCGGATCAGGGTTGAGATGGCGTGGTGGCAGCCATCAGGTCCGCCACATAAGGTTGTCAGGTCATCAACGGCTTCGGTGCCAAGCACTGCCGGATAGCAGCGATGGTGAACCTCCAGGTTCTCGCTCGCATTGCAGCCCCGGCAGCGGAAGCCATCACGAGCCAGCGCTTCCTGGCGCAAGGCCGTCCATCGAGGGGATGCGATGTATTCCTCATAGGTCACGCCCGTTGTCCTCAGACGATGGACCGGAAGCGGGAATCACTTCCGCACCTAGATTAAAGCTTGGCTGTTTGCTGAGGGAGAACGGCGCTCTCGGGGAGCTAGGGAAACATTCTGCGCTCTGAGATATAATGTCCGCCGCGTCGGGTGCTATGAGCGCCTGCTGAGGTTCTATGGCCGGGTCTAAGGGGCTCGGACGGCGAATTACTCCCATCCACAGGAAGGGTTCGACCCAAACCCAGAGCTGGGCAATTCTCTAATTCTGCCTACCGGGTGCTTACCGAGGCTGAAGACGGCGAGAGGTTAAAGGTTCTAATCCCGTCTAAGCCTTTGATTTTAAATGGTACAGCCGCCCCGGCTCGAACGGGGGACCCCCAGATCCACAATCTGGTGCTCTAACCAACTGAGCTACGGCTGCACGTGAGGCAGGGTGTAATCGCGCCCGCGATCAATTTCAAGGCTTCTTTGAGGTCGCAGAGGCAGAAATGACGACGGCGGGCCGTTTCGCCCGCCGTTGCAAAGGGTTAAGTTTAGAAAACCTTACTCGGCGGTGGCTCCGGCAGCCTTGAGGACCGGGGTCCAGCGGGCCACTTCGCTATTGACGAGCTTCTGGAGGCCGTCCGGGGTGCGCTCCTCGGCGCTCGGGAGGACGCCGCCGAGTTCCAGCAGGCGCTTCTTGGTGTTCTCGTCGTCGAGGGACTTCACGAGGGCGTCGTTGAGCTTCTTGACCACGTCTGCGGGCGTGCCCTTCGGAGCGAACACGGCGTTCCACGCGCTGACCTGATAGTCACCGAGGCCGGCTTCCTTCGTGGTCGGCACGTTCGGCAGAACCGGCGAACGCTCAGGAGTGGCGATGGCGAAGGCCTTGATGTTGCCGCCCTGGATCTGCGGGGCCACGTTGACGATCTGGTCGGTCATGTAATCGACCGTGTTGGCCATGAGATCGTTCAGCGCCGGACCCGTGCCGCGATAGGCCACCATGGTGGGCTTCGCCTTGATGATCGAGTTGAACAGAATACCCGTGGAGTGGGATACGGAGCCCACGCCCGCATGGGCCATGTTCACCTTCTCGCCATTGGCCTTCATGTAATCGAGGAAGCCCTTCAGATCGTTGGCCGGGAAATCCTTCTTGGCCACGATGACAATGGGCGTGCCGGCGGCCATGCCGATGGCAGCGAAGTCTTTCGTCGGATCGTATTTCAGATTCGGATACAGAGCCGGCGCTGCGCCATGGGTGCCCATGTGGCCCATCATGATGGTGTAGCCGTCCGGCTGGGCCTGCGCGGCGCGGGTGATGCCCGTGGTGCCACCGGCGCCGGCCACGTTCTCGATAACGATCTGCTGACCGAGCGTGCGGGACATGTGGTCCGTCACGATGCGGGCCACGACGTCCGTCGGGCCACCGGCCGCGAAGGGCACGATCATGGTGATCGGACGGGCCGGATAATTCTGAGCCTGCGCCCCCGTTGCGGCAAGGCCGGCGACGGCAGCAAGGGCCAATGCGATCTTCTTCATCAAATTCCTCCCAAGGAAAGTTATGAGCTTACATTGTGGGCGCCACGGCCCCGAATGCAAGCTACTCGGTGAACACCTCGTCCCTCCCCTTTCGTATGGAGGGCAGGAGCGCGATGACGAGCAGGATGGCGGCCACGGCCAGGAGCCCTGCGCTAACCGGACGCTCGATAAAAGTTTCAAGCGACCCGCGCGACAGGATCAGTGCACGGCGGAGGTTCTCTTCCATCAGCTTGCCCAGCACGAAGCCCAGCAGCATCGGCGCAGGCTCGAAGCCGAACTTGATCAGGATGTAGCCCACGAAGCCGAAGAGAGCGATGAACATCACGTCCGTCGGCAGCGAGTTGATGGAGTAGATGCCGATGCAGCAGAACATCAGGATTGCCGGGAACAGCAGGCGATACGGCACTTTCAGCAGCCGCACCCAAACGCCCACCAGCGGCAGGTTGATGATGAGCAGCATGAGGTTGCCGATCCACATGGAGGCGATCATGCCCCAGAACAGATCGGGGTTCTTGGTCATCACCTGAGGGCCCGGAATGATGCCATGGATCGTCATCGCGCCGACCATCAGGGCCATCACCGCATTCGGCGGGATGCCGAGCGTGAGCAACGGGATGAAGGAGGTCTGCGCACCGGCATTATTGGCGGATTCAGGCCCGGCCACGCCCTCGATGGCGCCACGGCCGAAGCGGCGCGGATCCTTGGCGATCTTCTTTTCCAGAGTGTACGACGCGAAGGGGCCGAGCACGGCCCCGTTACCCGGCAGGATGCCCAGCATGGCGCCGATGAGCGTTCCGCGGATCGCCGGCTTATAGGCTTGCCTGAAGTCATCCCTGGTCGGCAACAGACTGCCGATGGCTTGGCGCACCACGTCGCGATGCTCGGTGTGATCGAGGTTTCGCATGATCTCGGCAATGCCGAAGATGCCCATGGCCAGCACCGCGAAATCGATCCCGTCCGAGAGGAAGGCGAGACCGAAGGTCATGCGCTCCTCGCCCGTTTCGAGATCGAGGCCGACCGTGGAGAGCAGGACGCCGAGAACGATCATGGCCACAGCCTTGAGGATCGATCCGCGGGCGAGCACCACCGCGAAGACGAGACCCATGACCATGAGAGAGAAATATTCCGTCGGGCCGAAGAGCAGGGCGAGGCCGGTGAGCGGCTTGCCGAGGGCCGCGATGACAAGGGTCGCTACCGTGCCGGCGAAGAACGAACCGATGGCCGCCACGCCGAGCGCCACGCCGGCACGGCCTTGGCGCGCCATCTGGTGACCGTCGAGAGCCGTCACCACCGATGTCGCTTCACCGGGAATGTTGACGAGAATCGCCGTGGTCGAGCCACCATACTGCGCGCCGTAATAGATGCCGGCGAGCATGATGAGTGCGCCCGTCGGGTCGAGGCTGAAGGTGATCGGCAGGAGCATCGCGATGGTGGCGATCGGCCCGACGCCGGGCAACACGCCGATCAGCGTACCGACAAGGCAGCCGATGAAGGCCGACAGGATGTTCTGTACCGAGAAGGCAACGGAGAAGCCGAGGCCGAGATTGGAAAACAGATCGCCCATCAGATCCTCCCGTCATGGTCGGCGACATCGATCGTCGTCGTGCGACGGCCGCGGGTCGTCACAGACACAAGGGCGGCCAAAACTGCCATGACCGCGGCAACGGTACGCAGAATGGCGTTCTGCGACCAGTCGGCAGGGAACAGCTCGGCCAGAGCCCGCGGGAACAGCGGAATCGGCAGGTTGAGCAAAGCGCCATCGCCGAAGAGCACCATGCAGAAGGGCGTCAGGCTCAAGCTGAGGATCACAAGATCCCTGAAACGTGCCTCCGGCGTCGCGAAGCCGCCGATGAGGATGGCGAGCGGCCCTGCCACCATGAGGCCGAGCCCCGGAACGGCGAGATCCCCGAAGGCATAGCCGCGGATCGTCACGCCGAAGGCCAGGATCGCCGAGATGATGAAGAAGGGCCCTCTGATGCTCCAACGCTCCAGCGGCTCACCATCCTTGATGAAGGCGAAGACGAGGAGAGCAAGCCCCGAGAGGCCGACGCCGAAGGCGAGCCAGCGGGGAAGCATGGCAGGACCCATGGCGTTCAGGGTGCCCTGGTCCAGGTCCTTCGTGAGCCAAAGCGCCAGCGCCGCAAGAAAGAGCAGGAAGAGCCCCCCGGCAAGGCTTTGCGGGGCCCGGACCGGCCCATGGCGCGAAGCCGCCCCTGAGCCTTCGTGAGAAGCAGACATGAACGACCTCCCGAACGGACGCGCTGAGGCGCCCACCTGTTTCATCCGCTATGTGGCCCAAGGCACCGGCTTGGATCAAGCGCCTGTACCGTAAGGCTTTAGTCTTCTCAACAGATCCTGCTCACCCGCTCGAGAGCCTGGACTCGCGGAACGAAGCCTGACAAAAATCCTTATGTCGCACGAGCGCCCCTCGGAAAGCATGGACGGTATGACTTGATCGACCGCCTCGGCTTGTCTAGAAGTTCGCGCTGATAGCCAGGCCGGGCCCCTCTGGTCGCTCTCCTTTGAGCGGCGATGTCGGACTGGATGAACCAGGGTGGCCTGGATTCGTTCAAGCAGACGGTTTTGCCCGATTTTTAAGCCAGGGGTCGGCTCGGTCGGCCGAGCTGGTGCGGGACAAGGGTCTTCTCGAACGTATCGCATGCGCTGCTCTTCAACCGACAATGAGGCAACGCATGTTTGAACTCTCACAATTCTTCGGACCCGAGATTGTCGCTTTCCTGATGGTGATCGGCATCGACCTGGCGCTCGCCGGTGACAATGCCATCGTCATCGGCCTTGCCGCCGCAGGCCTTCCCAAGGAACAGCGCAACAAGGCCATTCTGCTCGGTGTTCTCGCGGCTACGGCCCTGCGCATCGTCTTCGCCCTCGTGACGACCCAGCTTCTGGCCATCGTGGGTCTGCTCCTGGCCGGTGGCATTCTGCTGCTGTGGGTCTGCTGGAAGATGTGGCGCGAGCTGCGCACGACCCATGAGGAAGAAGAGGCCGCCGAGGAGGCGCTGGAAGGCGTGGACCTCAACAAGGACGGCACCATCGCCGGCGGCGCACCGCGCAAGACCTTTGCCCAGGCCGCTTGGCAGATCGTCATCGCCGACGTGTCGATGTCCCTCGACAACGTGCTCGCCGTGGCCGGAGCGGCGCGTGAGCATCCCTACATCCTGGCCTTCGGTCTGCTCCTCTCCATCGCCCTCATGGGCGTTGCCGCGTCCTTCATCGCCCGCCTGCTCCAGCGCTATCGCTGGATCGCCTATGTGGGCCTTGCGATCATCCTCTATGTGGCGCTCAAGATGATCTACGAAGGCTTCGCGGAAGTGTATCCCTACATGAACGCGGCGCTTACTTAAGAAGTATTCGGGCACTCGACCATCGTTACGATTGACGGCGGGGATGCGGGAGGGCAGAGAGCTTGACCCTGATGTCCTCTTCTCCCCGCCCTTTCTTTTCTCTGGCAGGTCTTCGCCACGGCGCACGCGCCGCGCTGCCTGCTTTTCCCGGCTTCGTCATGTTCGCCGCGGCCTTCGGCACGGCGGCTGCCCAGAAGGGTTTGTCTCTTGCAGAAGCGATGGGCCTGAGCGCCTTCGTCTATGCAGGCGCATCGCAGATGGTGGGGCTCGAGATCTGGCAGCAGGTTTGGACGCACACGACGATCCTCACCATCATGACGGTCACCGCCGTCGTGAACTCGCGCATGATTCTGCTGGGGGCCACGCTCCAGCCCTGGCTGCGGCATGAGCCTCTTGCCCGGAGCGCCCTCAATCTCTTTCTCATCACGGAAGCCGGTTGGCTCATCGGCACGCGCTATCACAACGAAGGCGGGCGTGACGTCGGCGTGCTTCTCGGAACTGGCCTCGTGCTCTGGCTGGTGTGGCAGATCGCAACGATCGTCGGGTTCTTCGCCGGTGCGCTCGTGCCGGAGCCGAAGCGCTTCGGGCTCGATTTCGTGATGCCGATCTTCTTCAGCGTGATGCTGGTGCCACTCTGGAAAGGACCTCGCACCGCCCTCCCCTGGCTGGTGGCGGGCTTCGTGTCATTCGTCGTGCATGCCCTCGTGCCGGGTTACGGATTCATCATCGCCGGCGCGCTGGCCGGCGTCATTGCAGGGATGCTGATCGAATGAGTGAGTTCAGCGCCTTCATCACGAGCCCCTGGGGCTCGGTCCTTGCAATCGCGGCCATGACGCTCGTCACGTTCCTGTGCCGGATCGGCGGCGTCGTGCTCATGAGCCACGTGCGCATCACGCCGCGCGTCGAACGCGGACTTCGCGCGCTTCCGGGCTCCATCATTCTCGCGACGATCCTGCCCGTTGCGCTCGACAATGGCTTTCCTGCGCTCATCACGCTTGGTGCTGCCATTGCCGTGATGGCGCTCACCCGCATCGACCTTCTCGGTCTTGCGGCGGGCCTAGGCACCCTCTCCGTCATCCGGGCTCTTCTGTGAGCTCTTGAGCCGCAAACGAATGCGATACATCAAGCCGTCGCGGATGTTGCGATAGGCATCGAGCACATGGTCGCGGGAGCCTTGTGTGATCGTCGGATCAGGCGTCGGCCAATATTCGACCTCAGCCGCGATGGTGCGCGTCAGTTCAAGTGCCGCGTGGTGCGCTTCCGGCGAGAGAGTGATGATGAGATCGAAGTTGAGCCCCTCCCACTCCTCAAGCTCATCCAGCGTGCGCGGCCTGTGCTTGGAGGCGTCGATGCCGATCTCGGCAAGGATGGATACCATAAAGCTGTCCGGCTCGCTTTTACGGACGCCGGCGGACTGCACATAGATGGACTTGCCGAAATAGTGGCGCGCGATCGCCTCGGCCATGGGCGAGCGAACGGAATTCATCGCGCAGACGAACAGAACCGAGTGAATCCGCTTCGGGCGCGCGTCGTCCACGCGTCAGCCTTTCCAGTGAAGCGCGAAAATCAGCGTGAACAGGCGTCGCGCGGTGTCGAAATCAACATCGAGTTTTCCGTCGAGACGCTGGCGCAGGATCTCCGCAGCTTCGTTGTGCAGGCCACGACGCCCCATGTCGATGGCTTCGATTTGCGCCGGAGAAGCCGAGCGGATTGCCTGATAATAGCTCTCGCAGATCATCTCGTAGTCGCGGATGACCTTCCGAAACGGCGTCAGCGACAAGTGATGCGAGACGAGATGCGCACCGTCCTGCGACGAGATTTCGAAACAGAGCTTTTTCTCGATCAGCGAGATGCGCAAGGCATAAGGGCCGCCGTCATAGTTCGGCAGTGAAAAGCTATTCTCTTCGAGAATATCGTAGATCGCGATGGCCCGCTCATGTTCCTGATCGGGATTGCCGCGGCCGATGGATGCCTCGTCGAGGGTGACCGCGACCAGGCGGCACCGCTCCTTCGTTGTGCTCGACATCCCCCCTCCGACAAGCCTCACAGGTTCAGGCGGATCGCTATGGACCGTGCATGCCCCTCCAATCCCTCAGACCGCCCGAGGGCGATGGCTGCGGGGCCGAGCGCCCGCAAGGCGCCCGGATCGCACTTCAGGATCGAGGTTCGCTTCATGAAGTCAAGCACTCCGAGGCCGGAGGAGAACCGGGCGGAGCGCGCCGTGGGGAGAACGTGGTTGGGGCCCCCCACGTAATCGCCAATGGCTTCCGGCGTGTGGCTGCCGAGGAAGATCGCGCCCGCATTGCGCACTTGGGCTGCCAGTTCCTCCGCATTTTCGGCTTCGATTTCGAGATGCTCGGGTGCCAGACGGTCGACGAGCGGAATGGCGTTTCCGATCTTGTCGATCAGGATGATAGCGCCGTAGTCACGCCAGCTTGCGCCGGCGATCTCCGCCTTCGGGAGGGTCTGGAGCTGGCGCCCGACCGCCTGCTCGACGGCATCGGCCAGGGTGGCGCTGTCGGTGATGAGGATCGATTGCGCGGCGGGATCGTGCTCGGCCTGGGCCAAGAGATCAGCGGCGATCCAATCGGGATTGGCATGGGAATCGGCGAGGATGAGAACCTCGGAGGGGCCCGCAATCATGTCGATGCCCACTTGCCCGAACACGCGGCGCTTGGCGGCGGCCACATAGGCATTGCCAGGGCCGACGATCTTGGCGACGGGCTTGACGGTGGCGGTGCCATAGGCCAGAGCCGCAACCGCCTGTGCGCCACCGATCCGGAAGACCTCGTCGACGCCGGCGAGACGCGCTGCCGCCAGCACGAGAGGATTGGTTTCGCCGCGCGGGGTCGGCACCACCATGGCAACGCGGGGAACGCCCGCGACCTTTGCGGGCACGGCGTTCATGAGAACGGAGGACGGATAGCTCGCGCGTCCGCCTGGAACGTAGAGGCCCACCGATTCAATCGCCGTCCAACGCCAGCCGAGCGTGACGCCCAAGGCATCCGTCGTCAGCGAATCTTGAGGACGTTGCGCTCGGTGATAGGCCTCGATGCGCTCCTTCGCGAGAGCGAGAGCCTCAAGCGCCTCCTTCGAGCACTGGGCTTCCGCCGCATCGATCTCCTCGTTGGAGATGCGCAGCGTCTCGGGCTGCAGCGCCAGTCCATCGAAGCGGTAGGTGTAGTCGATGAGAGCCTCGTCGCCCTTGACCACCACATCCTCGATGATGGCGCGTACCGCCTGGTCCACGTCCTCGGACACCTCGCGCTTGGCCGAGAGCAAAGCCGCGAAAGTGGAAGGGAACGAGGTCTCCCGCGCGTCGAGCCGTCGAGCCATCACAGGCGCTCCGCCTGCTCAAGGTCCTTGTGCTCAGGGCGGCTTTCGGCGGCCCAGACCGGACCGATATCTTTCATCTGCATTTCGATGCACTCCAGGTCCACCTGGATGGCTCCACCGTCGGCAAAGATCAAGGTGGCGGTGCCCGAAGGAGCGTCTCCTTCGTCGAAGGCAATAGCGAGAAGGTTAAGAACGGTATCCTTCTTGGCCTGGTCGATGCCACGCACGCGCACCGCCTTCACATGCTCGAAATGCATGCAGGTCAACCGGCGCTGGGGAGTGTCCGCTTCCCAGTCGTAGCGCCGCACCTGGATGGCGAAGCGGCGCTCCTTGCGGAGATAGACGATATCGCCGACCCGAAGCAGCGAATCCTGCAGGTGGGCCGAGATGACGGCAAGATCTTCCGGGTCTAACGCAACGAGTCTCAGGAGGTCCATGGCCCTAAACCTATGTTGAACTTTGATGTTTAGGTAGAGAGCCGCAGTCTCGTGCGCAACCTTTCCCCTGCCGTGATGCCTCGGGTTTTGGCGAGAAGCAGAGGCAAAAACGCCTCCGCCCGATCAACCTCGCACGCGCTCGATCTCGGCGCCGCAGCGGGCGAGCTTGGCCTCGAGGGCCTCGAAGCCCCGGTCCAAGTGGTAGACGCGGTTGATGGTGGTCTCGCCCTCGGCCACGAGGCCGGCGATCACCAGGGACACGGACGCGCGAAGATCCGTTGCCATGACCGGGGCGCCCTTCAAGGTGGGAACGCCATCCACATAGGCACTGTCGCCATCGAGGCGGATATGAGCACCAAGGCGCGCCAGCTCCTGCACGTGCATGAAGCGGTTCTCGAAGATCGTCTCGCGGATGCGCGACGTGCCGTTGGCGCGGGTCATGAGAGCCATGAACTGGGCCTGCAGGTCCGTGGGAAAGCCCGGAAACGGATCCGTCGTCACGTCCACGGCCTGGATGCCATTGCCGTTCCGGCGGATGCGGATGCCGCTATGGGTCGAGGAAACCTCGGCTCCGGCTTGGCCCAGGACGTCCAGAGCAGCCTGAAGATACTCGGCGCGGGTGTTTTCCAGAACCAGATCGCCGCCGGTCATGGCAACCGCCATGGCATAGGTGCCGGTCTCGATTCGGTCGGGCATCACGTCATGGGAGGCGCCGTAGAGGCTGGAGACGCCTTCCACCACGATCTCGGAGGTCCCGGCACCTTGGATCTTGGCACCCATCTTGATCAGGCAGGCGGCCAGATCCGCCACCTCGGGCTCGCGGGCTGCGTTGCGGATCACGGTGGTGCCTTGAGCAAGCGTTGCCGCCATCAGGGCCACGTGGGTGCCGCCGACGGTGACCTTCGGGAAGTCGATCTCGGCGCCATGGAGCCCCTTGGGGGCCGTAGCGACCACATAGCCGCCTTCGATCTCGATGGCAGCGCCGAGCTTGGCGAGCGCCATGATGAGCAGGTCCACCGGGCGAGTGCCGATGGCGCAGCCGCCGGGCATGGAGACCTTGGCATGGCCGAAGCGGGCGACCAGCGGGGCAATGACCCAGAAGCTGGCACGCATGGTGGAGACCAGCTCGTAAGGCGCGCAGGTATCGATGATGCTCTTGGCCGTCACGCGGATCGTCTGGCCGGTCTCGGAGGACTGGCCGGGCCTGCGGCCGGCGATGGAGTGATCCACGCCGAAATTGCTCATGATGCGCAGGAGCGAGGAGATGTCCGCGAGCCGCGGCACGTTGCCGAGCTCAAGCGTATCCTCCGTCAGCAGGCTTGCGATCATGAGAGGCAGAGCCGCATTCTTGGCGCCGGAGATCGGGATCAACCCATTGAGAGGCGCGCCGCCCCGGATGCGAATGCGATCCATAAACTCTTTCCCTTAAATCTTGCGAGCCTAACGCTATGCGCGTCTTGAGCGTTATAGGCTAGTCTGACGGCTTGTCGCGCTCAGCTGAAACGCTCAAGCTCCCGCTTTCGGTTCCAGTCGAGGTTGACCCCGCCTTGGCCGCCTGCTGCCGCCCTCTAGCCTGAGCCTTCCGTTTTCTCAGGTTTTCCTTTAAAGCCGCCTTAAGCCGTTCGGCTTTGTCTTGCGATTTCACGTCAGTCATGGTTCACGCGACCCATCGTCGCCTTGTTCCATAAAGGCTTCGCAAGCGGCCCTCAACCGCAATATCAAAATCTGGACTTTGACCGGGATCAATGTCGTCTGGCATAATGAGTTTGTAAATCCCGGGGCATTGCGTTGCCCACCCGGTGAGATGATGAATTACCAAGATTTCTTCACGTCAGCCCTCGATCGCCTTCAGGCGGAGCGCCGCTATCGCGTTTTCGCGGATATCGAGCGTAAGGCGGGCCACTTTCCCCATGCCACCTGGCACAGTCCCCAGGGCCCGCGCCCGATTACCGTCTGGTGCTCCAACGATTATCTTGGCATGGGCCAGAACCGGGACGTGACCCGCGCCATGGTGGAGGCCGCCTGGCGGCTCGGCACCGGCGCCGGCGGCACCCGCAACATCTCCGGCAACAGCCACCCCATCGTGGAGCTCGAGGCGGAGCTCGCTGACCTCCATGGCAAGGAAGCGGCCCTCGTCTTCACCTCGGGCTACGTGTCGAATCAGACCGGCATCTCCACGCTGGCGAAGCTGATTCCCAACTGTCTGATCCTCTCGGACGCCCTGAACCACAACTCCATGATCGAAGGTGTGCGCCAGTCGGGCTGTGACAAGGCGATTTTCCGCCATAACGACCTCGAGCACCTGGAGGAGCTGCTACAGGCGGCCGGCAACCGGCCGAAGCTCATCGTGTTCGAGAGCGTCTATTCCATGGACGGGGACGTCTCCCCCATCCACGCCATCTGCGATCTGGCCGAGCGCTACAACGCCATGACCTATCTCGATGAGGTCCATGCGGTGGGCATGTACGGCCCTCGCGGCGGCGGGATCGCCGAGCGGGACGGCGCCATGCACCGGGTCGATGTGATCGAGGGCACCCTCGGCAAGGCCTTCGGCGTCATGGGCGGATATCTCACCGGCACCAGGGCCGTGATGGACGCCGTGCGCAGTTTCGCCCCCGGTTTCATCTTCACCACCGCCCTCCCCCCAGCGGTGGCGGCGGCCGCGACCGCCTCGATTCGCCATCTGAAGGCCTCCTCCAAGGAGCGGCAGATGCAGCAGCGTCAGGTAGCCCGCACCAAGGCGGTGCTGAGCGGCCTCGGCATTCCGATCATGGACACAGTGACCCATATCGTGCCGGTGATGGTGGGCGATGCGGAGGCCTGCAAGGCGGCCTCCGACCGCCTGCTGGAGAAGCACGGCATCTATATTCAGCCGATCAACTACCCCACCGTGCCCCGCGGCACGGAGCGCCTGCGCATTACCCCGGGCCCCTTCCACACGGACGCCCATATCAACGCTCTGGGCGCGGCGCTTGTGGAGGTCTGGACCGCCCTGAAGCTCCCTTTCGGGCCAAAAGCACAGGCCGCTGAATAAAAGATCGATTTCAATCTTGCGCATGGGGCCGCGCTGTGGCAGTAAGCGGCCCTCTTCGTTGGCGGGCTGCCGTAGCTCAGTGGTAGAGCACTCCCTTGGTAAGGGAGAGGTCGAGAGTTCGATCCTCTCTGGCAGCACCATCTTTCTAGCTTTAAGCTCAACGGCTTAGCTAATGCTCCGAACCCCCTGAAGATCTTCTCGGACCGCCGCTGTCACAGCTCAAGGTCATGAGTGATGGCAACGATCCGCAAGCGCGGCACGAAGTGGCAAGTTCAGGTCAGGCGCAAAGGCCGCCCCCGGAGTCGCTCCTTCCTCCACAGGGCAGACGCCCAAGTCTGGCGCCCAAGTCTGGGCACGGCGACCTCCTGCCTCAGGATCACCTTACTGAACGAACTCACCATAGGTGATCTTGTCCACCGCTATCTTAACGAAGTTGCACCTCGAAACGCAGTGCCAAAAATGAAACTGCTGTCCCACAGGCTTTCCCGCTTACAGGGGACGACGGTGAGGGTCTGCTGAGGGTCATGACAACACCCGCAGCTTGGTATCTCCGCCCCTTCATCACTCTCGCTATTGAAACGGGTATGCGCCGGGGAGAACTCCTGTCGATCCGATGGAAGGACGTCGACATGACTGCTCCAGCCATCCGCATTCTCAAGACCAGGAACGGCCCCTCTCGTACAATCCCGCCGACGCCGAAGGCAGTTGAGATATTGCGCTCATGGAGCAGAACGGATGAGCGGGTCTTCCGTGTTATGCCCAATGCTGTGGGGCTGATTTGAAGGACTTGCGGCTCCATGACCTCAAGCATGGGGCTGTGTCGCGCTTCTTTGAGTACGAGTTATCCGTACCTGAGGCAGCCCTTGTCAGTGGACATCGTGATCCACGGATGTTGAGCCGATACACCCACTTAAGGTGGCTGAGAAATTGACTAGAACGACAGTTGGCTGATCAAAAGAAAGAAGCCTGATGGGAGGACCGTCAGGCTCTACCTCATCAGAGAAGCGATACGTAAAAAGGCGGCCACTCAGACCGCCTTTCTCTCCACCTGAGATGTTTGGTCTACTCGATGACTTGAATGACTTGGCGTGTCTGAGGGTCAACCAGAACGGTACGATCATTCACAACTGAGTAGCGGTACTGCGTCTGCACACCGACACTAGACGGAACCGCATAAAGCTCGACCTGACGCGGCAAGGGCTGACCGACAACGACCTGCTCTTGGACGCGCACCGACGGCGTGCCCTGAGTTACGACATATTGCTGGACCTGAGCAGCCTGAGGAGCAGCGAGAGCCCCACCGGCAATAGCACCGACAGCTCCGCCAACAACTGCACCAACCGGCCCCCCGACGATTGCGCCTGTTACGGCGCCAGTAGCAAGACCGGCACCGGCACCCGCGTTCTGATTAGCTGTCTGAGAATGAGCAGCAAGCGGAAGTGAAATAAGAGCCGCAACAGCAGCAGAAAAGATTAAACGCATTGTATGACCTCGTCGATATTCAAAGGCCAAACGCGACCCGACTGAGCAATGTTTCCTGCTTCTTGATCACGAAACAATAACGGTTGTTAAAACAAACCCGACACGTTCTACAGCGGGTGTTGCCTTCCTGAAGTCGTACAAGGTCACAGAGGGTAAGACAGCGTGTGAGAAGCCGTTGTTGAGCCCGGTTTAGCCATTGCGACCGACCTCCGTGATCCACGGATGTTGAGCGATACGTTCACCTGAGACGGAAAAGATGGCTGAGAAACTGGCAAGATTGGCGATCTAAGAGGCTTAAAACAGAGGAGCCTGACAGCTAGGCCTGTCAGGCCCGCAGCAGCCCAGCTTGCGCTTCGCGAGTGTCAAAGGTGCCCGATTGAAAGCAGGCTTCACATTTTGAAAAGGCAAATCGGCTAACCGACGAATGAGCCATTTGCCTCACCAAAATTCATCGGACAAAGAGATCAAAATGACCATGCAGACGAATGGACAAGCCATTGTCTTCACCGACGGTGCTTGCCTTGGAAACCCCGGACCTGGCGGCTATGCAGCCGTAGTTAACATCGCAGGAAAAGAGCAGATCATCGTTGGCCGCGATCCATCAACCACCAATAACAAGATGGAGATGCTTGCTGCGATCAAGGCGCTTGAGGCTGTTCCTCATTCCCTATCGATCATCATCCACAGCGACAGCCAGTACGTCATCAAAGGAGCCACTCAATGGCTTCGTGGGTGGAAGGCAAAGGGTTGGCGCAAGGCGGATGGCAATCCTGTTCTGAACCAAGACCTTTGGATGCAATTGGATGGGCTAATCAGCAATCGCAAGGTCACTTGGCAATGGGTCAAGGGTCATGCCGGACACGAGCAGAACGAGCGTGTTGATGGCCTTGCTAATGCCGAGGCGCAGAAGGCGGCTGAGACGCTTCGGCAAGTTGGACGGGCGAAATAGCGATCGGGTGGAGGACTCCTAAACAGATACCCCCATCCACAGGCCAGTATGCCTATTCTCCGATGGCCGGCGAATCGTTCAGATACGGTTCAATCGCCCCGCCGGAACCTCCTCGTTATTGCTGGACGATGCTGATCTGCGTCGCCAGTCGAAACAGGAGGCTTCCCATGTTGAGCTGGTCCAAACGAGTAGGCTCCACTGCCACTTTGATTGCTCTTGCAGGTTCGCTTGGCGGCTGCGTTACAGGCACCGAAGTCTCGTACAGCGAATATCAATATGACCGCTATGGCGGGACCGAGCGGACCTATGAGCGCAACATCTACTCAGACCCTTCTCATGGGACTGAAAGCGAGAGGTGTCGAACCGTTGTCAGACGGCGGATCAACTCCTACGGGGATGAGGTTGTGAGACGTGATCGCGTTTGCGGCCCCACAGACGAGGCATCGACCGCAGAGCCTTGGTCGCGCCAATCGGCTCCGCAGAACGTCTATCCAAGTCCTGTTGAGTCGCCGCCAGCAGACGTTCCATACATGGACGGAACGGAATTAGACCCAGGATAGGTGCTAAAGATCAGAGCAAGACCCGCTATTGCCCTCTCGGAAGCTAACCATTGCATCTGAGAGGGGTGCTGATCTGTGGGTTTGTCAGGGTATTTTAAAGCTCGCTTTGCGGGTGGATACAGACTGTTCCGCTATTCGTTTCAGGCTTAGGAACGGATCAACCGTCCTGACGATTCAGTTGGGCAGCGAGGGATGATGATCTCTGATCGGAAGGTGCTCCGAAGCCCACATGGCGGCTTGGGTGCGATTGGCAGCTCCAATCTTTCTCAGGATCGCTTTGATATGAACTTTAATGGTCGCTTCGGCAACATCCAGCTTCCGGGCTATGACCTTATTGGCCGCTCCTTCCATGAGATGACCCAGTATTTCTGCCTCTCTCGCCGAAAGCTTCCTAACCCTCGGGTCTTCTGAAGGCACCTTGGCATCCGCGCGGCTATCTTGGGGCTTGGGTGTCGGGATCGCTTCGCTCTCGTTCAGCAGAGAGGCCATCAAAGCGCTCGGCAAAACAAGCTCCCCCAACATGATCAACTCGAGGGACTTGATGAGAACTTCACGGCTGCTTCCCGTCAGGCAGAAGCCGCTAACTCCTGCGTCGATACCGAGCCGAACAAGGCCAAGATCGTAGCGATCAGCAATTACGACAATTCGCGCTTCAGGAAACGTCTCCCTCAGGTGTTTTACTGCTTCAACGGTCTCCTCGGTCGAGAGGCCAGCGCCAATGATAAACAGATCAGGGCATGAAAGATAATATATATCAGCTGCTTTAGCGATACTTGGAGCATATCCGGCAGCAGCAAAGCAGGTTCCATCTAAAAGATGTGTAATTCCTACACCAATCAGTGAGTTGTTACAGATAATCGCCGCTTTTACCGTTCTGGTGTCGCTAACGGCGACGCCGGCAGAATTTTCACTATCAATGGCTACACGCTTGGGTAATTCGTTTGACATACATGCGCCCCCGAGATGCACGCTTGAAACTAATAAGTTCCTATATGAGGGAGCAAACACCAAGTTTGATCAAGACATAGACCAAGTATTCTAACACTTAAGGGGTATGCATTAGTCCTAAAGAGTAGCCCGTCAGAAACCCGCAATTAAGAAATTTCTCTCCGCTAGGTAAGTCGATAGGTACGTCTGGGTGCTCAATTGGCGTCGTGGCATCACGTTGCCTACTCACAACAGATAACCGTAGCCATTCCTTTAGGTCATACCGGGATGAAGGTGGTTGGGCTTGTGAGTCTTACCCTCGCCGCTGGTGGTTTTGCCAATGTTGGGGCGCGTGGACAGATCAGAGCAGCATTAGATTAGCCCGGCTGCTGGTTAATAGCTGCTCCTCCCGGGAGACCTCGTCGTCAGCCGGGAGGAATCATTGTCCTTAGGCTGTTTCCTTAGCCCGACAGAAAGTCCAGGTCATGGGTAAACAGGTTGAAGGTGAGTCGATACTCGCTGACGCCGGGTACCGGAAAACCAGTATCGACAGGCACGTCCTCCGGCTCACCAGAATCGAGGAAGACGTTCAAGGCGTTCACGACTGTGCGTTCAATGACCTCCTGTTCGGGCGACGTGGTCGTAATGTCAAATTTGAACTCAAACACGCCGAGCTCGGAAGTCGGTTCAAACAGGGAGCCGAGAGCTACAACAAGTTCCTGCTGGGGCAGGTTTTCAAGCGCATGTTGAATGTCACTGACAGCGTCCTGCGTTGCAGCGACGAGCACCTTTGGCGGAAGGAGATCGATCTGGTCATGAAGTGCAAGCCGTCCGAGCATCGTGAAAGTTGCGCCGGCAGCATAGAGACTAGCCTCAGGATCATAACTCGCATCTAACTTGATGAGCGATTTGACCAAGCGGGCATCCGCTTTCGCCTGCTCTTGCGTGTACGCCTCGCCAACATCGGAGGACGCTACATCATGCCGGTAGAAGAGATAATCCAGAAGATCCAGAGGGTCCTGAGAATCCGACCCGAGCTCCGTGAGTTTCTCCTGACTCAGCGGTTTGCCGGAAGACTTGGTGAGCAGTTGCCCTCCGAACTCGCCAGAAGAGTAATCTCCTCCTCCGTAATTTGCATAAGTTGGCAGTCCCACGGCACCCTCTGTGCCACTCGGCACGACCTCGCCGGTCGAGGGATCGACAAAAAAAGGTTTGTCCCAATGGATGTAGGTCATCATTTCCTCCCCTGAAAAGCGCCCCATGAACCACAGCAGCACACCTGAGCAATATGGCCCGACCGTGTCAGCTTGAGTGGAGGGCCTTTCTTCTCTTGAGAACACCTGAGAGTGAGAGATGAAAAGACGGGTTTGGATAAAGAGAGAGCTTCAGAAGCTCACAGCCGAGATACGAAACGCCAAGCGAAGAAAGGATAGGGATACTCTAATCTGCTGCGAACATTTCTGAGCCTATCACTCAACCTATGTTCAGCCCCATCCCTGGTGGGGTCGGCCTCGGCTTGTCACGACCCGTCACACTGAAGCCCTGGTCTGTGCCTCGGGCCCGCTACGAAGAAGCAGACCAAAACGACTTGCTCAGTTCCAGCTATTAGCTATATACACACCCTGCAACAGCTTGGTTTAAAAGGTTTTCTGATCCCTGTGCTATGGGATGGAATCCAGCCCTTTTCGCTCGCGGGCTGCCGTAGCTCAGTGGTAGAGCACTCCCTTGGTAAGGGAGAGGTCGAGAGTTCGATCCTCTCTGGCAGCACCATCGCTTCATCCGGGATTTACGCTAACTTCAAGCAGAACTTCCAATTTCGGCCACCTGATCGGTACATGAGGGTGTTCCGCAGGTCCTGGCGGTGACACGTTCCCGCAACCATCCCAGAACCGACATCTCCGAATTCCGCAAGCGCGTGTCGAAGCGCTCCCTCAAGACCAAGGTGCGCTTATCACGCGAACGCGGAATCTGAAAAAGGTCCGCCACGTGCCAGGAGCAGATCTTTATTCGGTAGCTCCATCCGGTTCTTTTCGCTCCGACCAGGTGTTAAGCAACTGCGCTACCTGGGATGCTGCCATCGGCTTGGCGTAAAAGTGTCCTTGAGCGTTGTGGCATCCCATCTCTTGCAGCCGTCGTATTTGCCCTTCCGTCTCCACACCCTCGGCCGTCACTTGGAGGCCCAAGCTGGCGCCGAGGCTGACAACGGCGGCCACGATTGCCGCGTCATCCTGATCCTGTTCCAGATCGGCCACGAAGCTCTGGTCGATCTTGATGTGATCGACCGGAAACCGCTTGAGGTGGGTCAGAGATGCATAGCCGGTTCCAAAATCGTCGAGTGCAATCTGGACGCCCTGCCGATGGAACTTCTCCAGGGTATCCGCCACCAGGCCGGATCTGCCGTCGAGAAGCACCTTTTCCGTTACCTCGATCTCCAGATGTTTGGCCGGAACCTTCGCAAGATTGAGAATGCGGAGGATCTCATCAGCCAGATCCGGTTGGTTGAACTCCACGGACGAAAGATTGAAGGCGACGCGGCCGAAGTTGATGCCACCATCCAGCCACCGGCGCATGTCGGACACGATCTTGCCGATCAGTCTTTTTCCAATGGCCGTCGCGAGTTCAGGATCATCGAAGACAGCGCCGAAGATACCAGGCGTGAGAATGCCCTGGTCAGAGTGCTGCCATCGGGCAAGGGCCTCCAAGCCAACAACTCTCCCAGTCGAAAGGCACACTTTGGGCTGATAAAAAGGGACGATCTGGTTGCGAGAGATCGCCTCTCGCACCTCTCTCCCCAGAGCCAACCGTTGTTCGGTCATCATTCTCATCTCGGGAGAATACGTGACGACCCGGCCTCGACCCTCAGCCTTGGCGCGATAAAGCGCGATGTCGGCATCCTTCATGAGTTCGGCCGGCACGGAGTCGTGATCCGGGAAGGCGGCGACTCCGATGCTCGCCCGGCTCACAAGCATCCTCCCGGCATACGTGAATGGCTGACGCAGCTTTTTGAGCATGCTTCCGGCGAGACTGGCCGCATGGCTCAGTGTCAGCGGCTCCAAGACCAAGACAGCGAATTCGTCTCCGCCGAGTCTGGCGACCATGTCCTGCTCCCGGACCATCATCGACAGCCGGGTTGCCGTCTCCTTCAGCAGCGTGTCACCGGCATCATGGCCAAGCGTATCGTTGACATCCTTGAAGTCATCGAGATCGATCAGCAGGAGGCTGACGCTGCTCCCGCGTTGCTGAGCCGCACCCAGAGCCTGCTCGAGGCGACGCTGGAACAAGACGCGATTGGGCAGACCGGTAAGCGAGTCGTGGTTCGCAGTTCGCCACACCTCCTCCTCGGCCGCTTTGCGGTCGGTGATATCGAAGGATACGCCTACGACGCGATTGGGGCCGGCCCTCTCTCCGCGCGAGGCCAACCAGAGCGTTCTTCCATCGGGCAGTTGGTACTGGAACTCCATAGTATCGGAGCCTGACGTATTGATCTTGTCGATGAAATGTCCTCGCGCGAGACGGTCCTCGGGACGCACTCTTTCGAGAAACTCTGAGAGGGGGCCGGAATCGATGCCCAGCAACTCGACTGAGTTCTCCGAGCGCATCACATAGTCGGTTGTAAGATCATGCTCCCAGGCGATCATCCGCCCCGCCTGCATGGCCAGCCTCAGCCGCTCTTCGGTCGCACACAGCGCATCCTCGGACAGCTTGCGCTGTGTCACGTCCTGGATCATTCCGATCTTGCGGATGGGGCGCCTGTTCTCATCGAGGATGGTTCTGGCATTGGAAGTGATCCACCGCACCTCTCCGTTGTCCGCCCGGATAATGCGGTATGTGCCGCTGTAACTGGGCCCCTTCCCTGGAATATCGACGAAGGACTTGTTCTCGACGCTCGGAAGATCGTCAGGATGGATGCGCTCGAAAAAGTTCTCCCGAGTCGCTTGAGCATCGGGGGACAGGCCTAGGATTTCCCGTGCCTCGGCTGTCCATTCCAGGGAGCCCGTGACGAGATCTGCATCCCAAATTCCTAAGGAGGTCGTCTCCACAGCGAGGCGGAGCCGTTCCTCGCTCGTCCTCAGGGCCTCCTGCGCCTGTCTTTGCTCATGAACATCCGTGATGGTCCCAACCCACTCCCGGACGGAGCCATCGGGCTTCCTCAATGGCACGGCCCGCGACAGGACCCAGCGATACTCGCCATTTCTGTGCCGAGTTCGGAATTCACTCTGGGTCGTCTGTCCGGATGCCAAGGCCTCAAGCCAGACGTGGGTCAGGGGCTCGCGATCATCCGGATGCACCGCCTCAAGCCAGCCGTAGCCTTCATACTCCTCCGGTACCTGACCGCAGAACTCTTCCCAGCCCCAGCCTCTCAGGATCGATCCATCGGGAGAGGCACGCCAGACTATGGCTGTGGAGGCCTCAACCAGGGCGCGGTATCGCTCCTCGCTTTCGGCCAAGGCCATTTCGGCCCTCTTCCAATCGTGGATGTCGGTATAGGTCCCAACCCAGCGCTCAAGTTGACCTTGCGAGTCATAAACAGGATTGGCGCGACCAAGAACCCAACGATATTCGCCTGAGCGATGGCGAAGCCGATGCTCGATCTCACAATCGGATCCGGTTTCGAGCGCGCTCTGCCAGACCGCCAGGACAGCCGCCCGATCCTCGGGATGAACAAGACTTAACCAAGCATCTCCATGAACGGCATCCGGAGATATGCCCGTGAATTCATGCCATCGGTTGTTATGGTAATCGTTGTGACCATCTGGGCGGGCCGACCAGACCATATGGGGCAGAACGTCAATATCGATCTGATGCGCTTCCTCGCCGACGCGAGCGACCCTCTCGAGGGAACGATCCTGCCCGAGCGCTGTAAAGTTGCGATTCATTCGATGGTTCGACATGCCATGGCTGTCCGGCTGGGAATGGCCCCTCTTCTCCAAAGTAGCGATACGTCATCGCGATGAAGAAAGCCTGAAGCACGAGCTATTTGGCAAGGCTGCGACATGGCCCCGCGGCCAAGGAGAAGGGGCAACCTCTTGATGCCGCTCAGAGGGCCTCTTTCTTCACCAAGTGAAGATAGGTCGCATCGAATTCGCCTGCCTCCTGCAATCCCTCCCAGTCCAGTACCTTCAGGGAGCTCCCGCTCAAGGAGATCAGGTTCTCGCCCCGAAGTTCCTGGAGCACCCGGTTGACGTGAACCGTCGAGATGCCGAGCGCATCGCCCAGCTCCGCCTGGGTGACCGGCAGGTTGAAGGCATGGTCCTCCACCAGTTCGACCGCCCTGAGCCGCACCAGCAGCTCGCACAGAAGATGCGCGATCCGGCCGTAGGCCTCGCGCCGCCCTATGCCTACCAACCACTGGCGGAAGACCGCCGCATCGATCAGGGTGTCGCGCCAGAACAGGTCGCCGAGGCGAGGCTGGTTGCGCATGAGGCTGCGCAGATCGTCATGCTGGATGAAGGCGAGCTTGGAGGGGACCAGCGTTCCCAAGCTGTGATCCATCACGTCCAGATGCAGGCTTTGGAGGTCGGGAATGTCACCGCTGATATGGAACGACAGGATCTGCCGCTTGCCCTCAGCTGTGAGGCTGTAGCGGCACGCGAAGCCCTCCACGATCAGGCAGCACTCGGAGGGAGTATCGCCCTCGCAGACGATGTCCTGGTCCGCTGCGACGGTTTTCAGCCGCAGCGGCAGGCGCAGCAGCGCCGCCTTCTCGTCTGGCGCGAGCGGGGCAATGCTCTCCAGCTTACGGATCAGTGCAGCAGTGTCGGAGTGAATGGCGCCCAAGACAGATTCCCTCAAAGATCAGGCGGGAGCTCATGTCTCTCTGCCGTCAGCGCCCAAAGATCGAAAGCTGACGATGCCCTGACTATCACAGGTGAATGCGCCTGGAGCAAGGCATGGGAACATGAAAATGGATGTCTTGGTTAAACTGCATGCCCCGCTACTATTTCGACGTCCGCGAGGGAGCGCAGTTCACTCCTGATGACGAGGGCCTGGAGTTCGACAGCCTGGACGCTGCCGAACACGAGGCTGCCTGCGCGGCGGCGGAGATCGGACGGGATTGGTTTCCGAAGGGTGACAGTCGCGAGGTCACGATCGAGGTGAAGAACGAGCATCATCAACGGGTGCTGACCATAACGGTTTCGCTGGAGATCAGCCGGGTGGAGACTGCACATTTGGAATAATCGTCCGTGTCAGCGCCTTGATGACTAATCGAAGCGTACCGTTAACGAATGTTAACGCCGAGCTGTGCGACCTTCTATACTTTGCCGTTCGATGAACCGCCCTGATCAGCCTAGCTCCCCTGACAACAAGCCTGAGCAGAGCCAGCCCTCGCTCGATGACACAATCGCGCGAGCCAATCGGGTCATTGAGAAGTCACGGGCTGAAATTGCTCGTTCGCGGGCTTTAAGCCAGTCCGAAGCGGATCTTTCACGCGAAATTCAGGACCTCAGTGAGGAGCACGAGCGCCTCAACGGCAGCCAGAAGGACGGCGCGTAATTCGTGATTGGGACCTGTTGGACGCGCTTCACTTGTGAGCCCGAATTGTGTGCCATCTCATTGACCCAGGGCAGTGCAAAGTCAGCTAATGGGATGGACCGGCCGTG
>NZ_LCYG01000068.1 GCF_001017175.1 Microvirga vignae
TTGGGCATGAACACGTTGGGCAGGCGGATGCCGCCCGCGTGTCCCAGATACATGAACTCGTCGGCCGTCACTTCAGTCTTCAAGGGACGGTCCGGATCGTTGCGCCATTCCGGCAGGAGGGCATCGAGGCCGATCGGGTCGATCACCGCGCCGGACAGGATGTGGGCCCCGACCTCGGAGCCTTTCTCGACCACGACGACGGAAATGTCGGCGCCCTGTTCCGCCGCCTGCTGCTTGAGGCGGATGGCCGCGCTGAGACCTGCAGGGCCGGCGCCGACGATCACGACGTCGAACTCCATCGATTCACGGGCTATGCTTTGTACCTTATCCAATGAGCGTCCTTCCTTAACTGCCCGAGCCCAAGTCACTGGGCTCGCTTATTGTGCGATTTCTTCAAGTTCGATCAGTGTTCCGTCGAAGTCTTTCGGATGGAGGAACAGGACAGGTAGGCCATGAGCCCCGAGTTTCGGCTCTCCTGTTCCGAGGACGCGAGCCCCACCCGCCACCAGGTGATCACGGGCAGCTCTAAGATCTCGAACTTCGTAGCAGATGTGGTGCATCCCACCAGAAGGATTGCGACCCAGGAATGCTGACACTGGGGACTTGGTACCGAGTGGAGTCATCAGTTCAGTTTTCGTGTTCGGCAGTTCAACAAAGCAGACGGCTATACCATGCTCGTGCAGATCGACTGGCGCAGATACATTCGTTCCAAGCACCTTCGTGTACCGTTCTCGGCTAACTGCCAGATCCGGCACGACAATAGCGACATGGTTCAGTTGCCCAATCACGAGATCGCTCCCAGCATTCATCCTAAGTTCCTATTCAGCGGCCTCTCCTGGCCTGAAGCCGAAGCGCGTGTTTAATTCCGCGATCAAGTTCACGGCCGCATCGGCGATCACCGTGCCGGGCGGGAAGATCGCCGAGGCACCGGCTTTGTAAAGCGCATCGAAATCCTGCGGAGGGATCACACCGCCGACGACGATCATGATGTCCTCACGGCCGAACTTGGCGAGCTCCGCTTTCAGCTCCGGCACGAGCGTCAGGTGGCCTGCTGCGAGCGACGAGACGCCGATGATATGCACGTCGTTTTCGATGGCCTGACGCGCTGCTTCCGCGGGTGTCGCAAAGAGAGGACCGACGTCGACGTCGAAGCCGAGATCGGCGAAGGCCGAGGCGATCACCTTCTGGCCACGGTCGTGACCGTCCTGGCCCATCTTGGCGACGAGAATGCGCGGCCGGCGGCCGTCATCGTGCTCGAACTGCTCCACGAGTTGGCGGACCCTCTCAACGGCAGGTGAAGCCATGCCGACCTCCCGTTTATAGACGCCCGAGATCGCCTTGATCTCAGCGCGGTGACGGCCCCAGACCTTTTCGAGGGCATCGGAAATTTCGCCCACGGTCGCCTTCGCGCGCGCGGCCTTGACGGCGAGGTCGAGCAGGTTGCCCTGACCTGTCGAAGCACCCTTCGAGAGCGCGTCGAGGGCTACATCCACATCCGCCTGGTTGCGCTCGGCGCGCAGCTTCTTGAGCTTCTCGATCTGCTGGGCGCGCACCGCCGCGTTGTCGACCTTCAGGATGTCGATGGAGGCTTCGTCCGTGGGTTTGAAGGCATTCACGCCGATGATCTTCTGGTGGCCTGAATCGATGCGTGCCTGTGTGCGGGCCGCGGCCTCCTCGATTTTCAGTTTCGGAATGCCAGCCTCAATGGCCTTTGCCATGCCGCCAAGTGATTCCACTTCCTGAATGTGGCTCCAGGCTTTCTCCGCGAGTTCCTGCGTCAGGCGCTCGACATAATACGAGCCGCCCCAGGGATCGATGATGCGCGTGGTGCCGCTTTCCTGCTGCAGAAAGAGCTGCGTATTGCGGGCGATGCGTGCCGAGAAATCGGTGGGCAGCGCCAGCGCCTCGTCGAGCGCATTGGTGTGCAGCGATTGCGTGTGGCCTTGCGTTGCCGCCATGGCTTCGACGCAGGTGCGCACCACGTTGTTGAACACGTCCTGCGCAGTGAGCGACCAGCCCGAGGTCTGCGAATGCGTGCGCAGCGGCAACGACTTCTCGGATTGCGGGTTGAAGCCCTTCACGAGCTTCGCCCAGAGCAGGCGCGCGGCGCGCATCTTGGCGACTTCCATGAAGAAGTTCATGCCGATTGCCCAGAAGAAGGAGAGGCGCGGCGCGAACTGATCGATGGTGAGGCCCGCCTGGAGACCGGCACGGATATATTCCACGCCGTCGGCAAGCGTGTAGGCGAGTTCCAGATCCTGCGTCGCACCGGCTTCCTGCATGTGGTAGCCGGAGATCGAGATGGAGTTGAACTTCGGCATGTTCGCCGAGGTGTAGGCGAAGATGTCCGAGATGATGCGCATCGAGCCCTTGGGCGGGTAGATGTAGGTGTTGCGCACCATGAATTCCTTGAGGATGTCGTTCTGGATCGTGCCCGAGAGCTTCGGGGCCGGAACGCCTTGTTCCTCGGCGGCCACGATATAGAGCGCGAGCACGGGTAGCACCGCGCCGTTCATGGTCATCGACACGCTCATCTGATCGAGCGGGATGCCGGCGAACAGCGTACGCATGTCGTAGATGGAATCGATGGCGACACCCGCCATGCCCACGTCGCCCGCCACGCGCGGGTGATCGGAATCGTAGCCGCGATGGGTCGCGAGGTCGAAGGCGACCGAGAGGCCTTTCTGACCGGCCGCGAGGTTGCGGCGGTAGAAGGCGTTGGAATCCTCAGCAGTGGAGAAGCCTGCGTATTGGCGCACGGTCCAGGGCTGGTTCACATACATGGTGGGATAGGGGCCGCGAAGATAGGGCGCGATCCCCGGATAGGTGTCGAGGAAGTCGATCCCGGCGCGGTCCTCCGGGCCGTAAGCGGCCTTAACCGCGATGCCTTCCGGCGTGAGCCAGGGCTCGGCTTGAAGCTGTTCTGCGGGCGAGGCTTGGGAAACGCCGGCCCAATCAAGGCTCGAGAAATCCGGGATGCTGGTCATGGACCTTTGCCCTCCGCTCGATGTGAGGTGGACCCATCGAGTGCTGCATGGATAGGAGCGAGCACAGACAACAGATTGCAGCCGCTGTAGATGAAATCCCGAATTCCGGCCGAGCGGGGCGCGTCCTCCCGTAGGATCGGACGTCCCGCCATATACACGAGCGAGCCCCCTGCCCGCTCGACAGCCCGAGCGGTCTCTTCGGCTGTGGTCTCGTTCGGCGTGATTGCGCCCTCGGCAGGGCCGAAGTACACCTCATCCGACGAGCAGATACATACGGCTTGGGCGCCTGAGGAAGCGAAGGCGACCGTGAGAGCATGAAGAGATGGGAAACCATCGTTGGTGATGGCCTCGACCCCACCTGCTTCGAAGAAATTCTTGGCGAAAGTCGCCCGAGCCGTGAAGGCGGAGACCGGGCCGAGATTGGCAAGGAACACTTTTGGGCGCGCGCCAGTCTTGGCGAGGTAGGCGTCCGACAGGTCGCGCAGGCGCTCGAAGGCCTCCGCCGTACGGACGGAGGGCAGGGGCGTGACCGACACGGCAGCTTGGCCAGTCTCCTGCTTTGCCGCAGGCGCGGCCGGCATCAGCACCGTGACATCCGCCTCGTGAGTGTTCGGGAATTCACTCGTGCCGGTGATCGGCTCCCTGCGGGTGGCGACCGCCTTCTCCCGCTGTGCGCGAACGCTGGCGATGCGATTCTGGACAGCTCCCTGCCTGAGGCACTCGAGCATGCCACCCTCGCGCTCGATCTCCTGAAACAGGCTCCAGGCTCTCTCGCAGAGCGCATCGGTCAGCGCCTCGAAGCCGCCGGCGCCTGCCGCAGGATCGGCCACGCGCCAGAGATTCGACTCCTCGAGCAGCACCAGCTGGGTGTTGCGCGCCACGCGGCGCGCGAAGGCGTCGGGCAGGCCGAGAGCCGCCGTGAAGGGCAGAACCGTGATCGCATCCGCCCCGCCGATGCCGGCCGAGAAGGTGGCGACCGTCGCGCGGAGCATGTTCACCCACGGATCGCGCTTGGTCGTCATGCGCCAGGCGGTTTCCGCATGCAGGCGGATGGGGTTCGGCTCCAGGCCGCAGGCCTGCTCAACTTTAGCCCATAGGCGGCGCAGCGCCCGGAATTTAGCGACCGTGAGAAACTCGTCCGCATCCGCCACCAGCAGGAAGGACAAGGTTTTGCGGGCGGCATCGAGGGAATGGCCTTGGGATTCAAGCGCCCGCAGATAGCTGACGCCTGTCGCGAGAACGGCGGCCAATTCCTGCGCTTCGCTTGCGCCCGCCTCGTGATAGGCGCGCCCGTCCGCCAGGAAAGCGCGGCCGTTGAAGCCTTTCTCGGTCAGGCTCTTCAGCATCGCGCCGATGCGGGCCGAGACTTCGTTCCACTCAGCCGCAAGGCTTCCCTGGGAGGCCAAGCCGCCGATCGGATCCATCCCGAGATCGAGCGACAGATCCGACAGCTTGTGGCCGCGCTTTTCGGCGAGTGTGATGAGAAGCTCCGCCATGGGGCGGCCCTTGCCGCCGGCATCGAGCCGCAGATGGATGAGGTCGAGCATCACGCCGGAGAGTGTCCTGTCGAGATCCTCGACCGTCTCGATTGTCACGCCGAACCCGCGCGCGGCGGGGGCTTTGCGGGTGACGAGGGTCAGCGCATCGGTGCCGTTTTCGAGATCCGCGAGGGCGAGTTCATTGGCCTTGGCCGGATCGGGATGATCCACCCGCTGCGACACGCGCCAGCGCCCGGCCTGCTCGCGTGCGATCCGGGCTGCTCCCTCCGCCTTGGGATAGAGCGGCTGGATCTCGATGCCGTCATAGGTGCGACCGACGAGCTTCTTGGTGAAATCGGCCCCCTTCAACACCCCCTCGACCAGCTTGAGCCATTGCTCGCGGGGGGCTTGCGGGAAATCGACGGCAAGAGAGAGAGCGTCCATGGCCACCTCAGGCGAACTCGAGAATGACCGCATCGACCGCGAGGCTATCGCCCTCCTTGGCATGAATTTTGGCAATCGTACCATCGCGCTCGGCACGCAGCACGTTTTCCATCTTCATGGCCTCGACGATGCAGAGCGGTTCGCCGGCCTTCACCTCCTGCCCCTGAGACACGCTGATCGCCTTCACGAGCCCCGGCATGGGGCAGAGCAGCTGCTTGCCGGTATCGGCCTCCTGGCGCTCGGGCATGAGAGCCGCCAACTCGGCTTCGCGCTTGGTATAGACGCGCACCTCGGCCGAGGCGCCCGCATGCGAGAGCGCGACACCATTGAGAATGGGCCGCACCTGCACCGCAACGGTCTCACCACCCACCGTGCCGGTCCAGACCAGCTGGCCCGGAACCCACGCGGATTCAATCGGCCAGGACTGGCCATCGATCACGACGGCAAAACCGCCCTCGATGTCCTCGATCACCACATCATGTCGCTCGGAGCCAAGGAGCACCACGCGCTCCCGGTCGAACTTGAAGGCCGAGGCGGCGCGCATCTGGCCCGAGATATGGCGCTTGCGCTCGTTCATGAGGTGGTCGATGGCAGCCCCCACGGCCGCCATGCGCAGAGCCACCTCTCCTTGAGGCGCAGGAGCCTTGAAACCTTGCGGGAACTCCTCCGCGATGAAGCCCGTGGAGAGCTTGCCTCTCTTCCAGCGCGGATGCTGCATGAGGGCGGAGAGGAACGGAATGTTGTGGCGAATGCCGTCGATGGCAAAGGCGTCGAGCGCCGTGGCCTGAGCCTCGATCGCCTGCTCTCGAGTCGGCGCATGGGTCACGAGCTTGGCGATCATCGGATCATAATAGATCGAGATCTCGCCGCCCTCGTAGACGCCGGTATCGTTACGCACGGTCAG
>NZ_LCYG01000069.1 GCF_001017175.1 Microvirga vignae
AATATCACCTTGTTCACACTGCCTGCCATCGGGCCCACTCCTGTTCACGTGAGGGCTGTTGTGGATCTGGAGGAAAGGCAGGACAAGCCATGGGCAGGGTTCTGCACAGACCTGTCCCCAGTTTTAGGCCGCACCGCTTGTTCGCCCGCCCTCCGAGAAAATGCCGCTCTTCTTCGAATATCAATGTGACACGGGAGCGATTTGGATCAGATAATGTCGAAAACCGCTCCCTGACTGCATTATGGAGGGCCGCTCGACGCGGCTCTTTCTTCATCCGTCTTATGTCTCATCAGATGATGGTGAACTCCGAGTAGGTGAGAGCGGCCTTGTTGGTGAACTGGGCGATCAGCACCTTCGCGGCCGCGCCCGAGCCGTCGGCATCGTAGTAGAGACAGCCCTTGGCCTTGTCGTAGATCAGGTGATCATCGGCATCCTTCGCCGCGCTGCCGAGCACGAACTTTGCGCTGCTCAGGCGGCCGGCTGCTCCCAGCTTGCTCATGTAGCGGTTGTCGAGCTGGAGCGAGTCATAGGTTCTGTTGTAGTCGGTGATCGTGTCAACGTTGGCGCTGCCGAGCCGGTCCCTGAACACGAAGGTGTCGTTGCCCGCCCCGCCTGTGAGCACGTCCTTGCCATAGCCGCCGTCGAGCGTGTTGTTGCCGGCATTGCCCCTGAGCGTGTTGGCGAGCGTGTTGCCGATGAAACGGTCGTGGCCTGCGCCGCCGGAGAGGTTCTCGATGCCGATCAGGATATCGGAGCCATAGGCGGTGGTCTGGGCAGAGGTGAGCGCGAGACTGATCGTGGCCCCTGCCGAACCGGAGAAGCTCACGGTGTCGATGCCGCTGCCGCCGTCGAGAACGTCGTTGCCGTCATTCTCTTTCTGATTCAGGACATCGTTGCCGGCATTGCCGCTCAACCTGTTCGCGTTGTTGTCTCCGGTGAAGATGTCGTTGCCTGACCCGCCGAATAGGTTCTCGATCCCGATCAGCGTATCGAAACCATAGCCGTGCGTATCCTGCCCTTGGCCTTGCAGCTCCAGGCTCACAACGGCAGCGGCGCTGCCGGTGTAGCGGGCCGTATCCTCGTCGTTGCCACCGTCAAGAATATCGTCCCCAAGCCCTCCCTCGAGGATATCGTTACCTCCGTTGCTCGTCAGCACATTATCCGCATTGCTGCCGATGAGAGTGTCACCCGCGGCTCCAAAACTCGTCACATTCTCGATGTTGATGAGCCGATCAGATCCGGTGGCCGCACTTGTCAGCTGCCAGCCTGTATTGCGAAGATCGACTGTGACAGCCTCGCTTGTGCTGTAAAGCGCCGTATCGATACCTGCGCCGCCATCAAGATAATCATCTCCTGCATCACCGCGGAAAGTTTCGGATCCGGACCCGCCATAGGCTTTGTCATTCCCATTCCCCAGCCGGACCTCGCCGATGATGAGGCCTGCTTCTCCATGATAAATATCCTCTCCGCCGCCGAGACTTAACGCGACAGGAAGAAGGCCATTGCTCTGGATCAAGCCTGAATTAACAATTTCATCATTCCCGGTTCCACCAAAAACAGCTGTCCCATCGGCAATCATAGTACCTGTATTGATGATCTTCAGGCGGTCTGCAGCAGCCACAATGGTGCCCGCCCGGATCGTGCCCGCATTGGTGAGGGTGTTGAGTCCCTCTACAGATGCTACTACAGCAGTTCCGACCGCGCTGATGAGCCCGTCGTTAATGACCTTGTTGCCGCTGCCCTGAAGATGAATGGCCGGCTGACTAACGCTGTGAAGAGTCGCCGACGGTGTCAGCGTAATACTGGAATCCGCATTACATATAATGCCTGCGGATTGCGTAAAAATCGTGCTGCCGATCTCGATATTGTTGTTACCCATAAGAACAATGCCATTATAAGATGTGTAGGCAGCGGAAGATAAATTTAAAGTTGCGCTGCCTGTAAGGAATGCATAGTCAAATGCTTGGATTAAAAGGGCCTCTGAAGCGTTCGCTGGAGGCGTAATGGACTGATCATAGACGAAGTAAGGCATGCGGGTTTCTCTTTGAACTGGAGCTTTCGGACCGACGAGGCATAAGAATCTCTAGGCCTAATGTTCTTAAATAACATAACTTTTAATTTGCGCATGTCCATTGTCATTGCCCTTCGTACCCTCTTTGTTCTAGGATTTGAGACCTGGAATCATCCGCCGCATTGCATCGGCTGGTGCGACATCACATATCGGGAGCCGGCCGCACAGGGCCGGTCCCCTCCTTTTGAAGGCTCGCTTAAGCCATGGCTAAACTCGACGATCTGTTCAACCGCGCCAAGGCGGGCGATCCGAATGCGCGCGTGATCTCCGTGCGCGGCGCGCGGGAGCACAATCTCAAGAACGTCGACCTCATGGTACCGCGCGATAAATTCGTGGTGTTCACGGGGCTGTCGGGCTCAGGAAAATCATCGCTCGCCTTCGACACGATCTATGCCGAGGGGCAGCGGCGCTATGTGGAATCCCTCTCCGCTTACGCCCGCCAGTTCCTGGAGATGATGCAGAAGCCGGATGTGGACCAGATCGACGGCCTCTCGCCTGCCATCTCCATCGAACAGAAGACCACCTCGAAGAACCCGCGCTCGACCGTGGGCACGGTCACCGAAATCTACGACTACATGCGCCTGCTCTGGGCGCGTGTCGGCATTCCCTACTCCCCCGCAACGGGCCTGCCCATCGAAAGCCAGACGGTCAGCCAGATGGTGGACCGGGTGCTGGAGCTGCCGGAGAAGACCCGCCTCTACCTGCTGGCCCCCGTGGTGCGCGGCCGCAAGGGCGAGTACCGCAAGGAGATCGCCGAGTTCCAGAAGAAGGGCTTCCAGCGCCTGAAGATCGACGGTGAGTACTACGCCATCGACGAGGCCCCTGCCCTCGACAAGAAGTTCAAGCACGACATCGACGTGGTGGTGGACCGTATCGTGGTGCGCGCCGACATCGCCGCACGTCTGTCGGAATCCTTCGAAACCGCGCTCGAGCTGACCGACGGCATCGCCGTCATCGAATATGCGGACGAGAAGGACGACAAGGGACAGCCGAAGCGCATCGTCTTCTCCTCCAAGTTCGCTTGCCCGGTCTCCGGCTTCACGATTCCCGAGATCGAGCCGCGCCTGTTCTCGTTCAACAATCCCTTCGGCGCCTGCCCCACCTGCGGCGGCATCGGCCACGAGATGCGCATCGATCCCGCGCTCGTGGTGGACGAAACGCTCTCGTTGAAGCGCGGCGCCATCATGCCCTGGGCAAAATCCACCTCGCCCTATTACGGCCAGACGCTCGAAGCGATCACCAAGCACTACAAGGCTTCCATGACGAAGCCCTGGACGGAGCTTCCGGAAAAGGTGCAGGACGTCATTCTTTACGGCTCGGATGGCGAGTCCATCCGCATGGCCTATGACGACGGGCTTCGCGCCTATGAGGTGAGGAAGCCCTTCGAGGGCGTGATCCCGAACCTGGAGCGCCGCTACAAGGAAACCGAGAGCGACTGGGCCCGCGAGGAGATCGGCCGCTTCATGAGCGAGACGCCTTGCGAAGAGTGCGGCGGCAAGCGCCTGAAGCCCGAGGCTCTTGCAGTAAAGATCGCCGACTTCGACATTGGCGACGCCACGGCGCTTTCCGTGAAAGACGCGCATGAGTGGTTCGGCGGCCTGTCGAAGAAGCTCAATAAGAAGCAGAACGACATCGCGGGCCGTATTCTCAAGGAGATCCGGGATCGCCTCACCTTCCTCGTCGATGTGGGCCTGGAATACCTGACGCTTGCCCGCTCCTCCGGCACGCTCTCCGGCGGCGAGAGCCAACGCATTCGTCTCGCCTCGCAAATCGGCTCAGGACTGACCGGTGTTCTCTACGTGCTCGACGAGCCCTCCATCGGCCTGCACCAGCGCGACAACGAGCGCCTGCTCGTGACCCTCAAGCGCCTGCGCGATCTCGGCAACACTGTGATCGTGGTGGAGCATGACGAAGACGCGATCCTCCACGCCGATTACGTGTTCGATATCGGTCCCGGCGCCGGCATCCACGGCGGCAAGATCGTCGCCGAAGGCACGCCTGACGAGATCATGGCGAACTCGAAATCGCTGACGGGCAAGTATCTCACGGGCGAGATGTCCGTGAAGGTGCCCGCGCAGCGGCGCAAGCGCGATCCGAAGCGCATGCTGAAAGTCGTGGGCGCGAAAGGCAACAATCTTAAAGATGTGACGGCAGAAATCCCGCTCGGCACCTTTACCTGCATTACCGGCGTCTCCGGCGGAGGCAAGTCCACGCTCGTCATCGACACGCTCTACAAGGCGGTGGCGCGCAAGCTCAATGGCGCGCTGGAGCACCCGGCTCCGCATGAGCGCATCGAGGGCCTGGAACATCTCGACAAGGTCATCGACATCGATCAATCGCCCATCGGCCGCACGCCGCGCTCGAACCCGGCGACTTATGTCGGCGCCTTCACGCCGATCCGTGAGTGGTTCGCAGGGCTCCCCGAGGCGAAGGCGCGCGGCTATCAGGCGGGACGCTTCTCCTTCAACGTGAAGGGCGGACGCTGCGAGGCCTGCTCGGGCGACGGCGTGATCAAGATCGAGATGCACTTCCTGCCCGACGTCTACGTCACCTGCGACGTGTGCAAGGGCAAGCGCTACGACCGCGAGACGCTGGAGGTGAAGTATCGCGACAAGTCCATCGCCGACGTTCTCGACATGACGGTGGAGGAAGCCCGCGACCTCTTCAAGGCCGTGCCCTCGATCCGCGAGAAGATGCAGACGCTCGCCCGCGTCGGTCTCGATTACGTGCATGTGGGCCAGCAGGCCACCACGCTCTCCGGCGGTGAGGCGCAGCGCGTGAAGCTCTCGAAGGAGCTCTCCAAGCGCGCGACCGGCCGCACGCTCTACATCCTCGACGAGCCCACCACGGGCCTGCACTTCCACGATGTCGCGAAGCTCCTTGAGGTGCTGCACGAGCTGGTGGACCAGGGCAACACGGTCGTGGTGATCGAGCACAACCTCGAGGTCATCAAGACCGCCGACTGGGTGATCGACATGGGCCCCGAAGGCGGCAGCGGCGGCGGCCAGATCGTGGCGCAGGGCACGCCGGAGGACATCGCCAGGTCCAAGGAAAGCCACACCGGCCGCTTCCTCAAGGAAGTGCTGGAGCGCAGACCTCTGAAGAAAGAATCTTCCGGCAAGGAGGCAACGAAAAAGGCCAAGAAGGTCACGCGTCAGGAGGCGGCGGAGTAACGCGAAGGCCTTGCTGGCGTTCTGTTTCGGCAAAGAGCGTTTGGAACATCCTGCGAGCCCCTGCAGCCTGATATCCACAGAGGCTCGCGACAATCATCCCAGCATCGCTGCCGACACTTCGGACCCTTGCCCGATCAGGGGCAGGAGAACGGCAGTTCGTGCCATTCGACGACAGACCGGCCGCCGACCTTGATGAGGTAGACCCCGTTGGCCGGATAGCCGTCGGAGCACAGCTCACGGGCATAGATCCAGCCGCGCTCGCCCCCAAGGTAGCCGTAATCGCCATTGGCGTAATGAACCGTGCTCCCCGCCGAGCCGCCGCGGATGAAATCGATGTCATGCCGATAGCTGTCCTTCGGAGGCAGCGGGTTGTGGATCGTCGATCCAGGCGACGAAGTGTGTCCGGACGATGCCGGCGCCTTGGGCTCGGACCGGGTTCCGCCCGCGATGGGGCCCTGCACCAAGTTCGTGCCTCCATACCAAACGCCTCCCCCGCCTGAATTGTCGAAGAACTCGTCCATTGCCTGTTGAAGTGAAAACGCCATCTTGACCTCTTTCTGGCTTTGACGCGTGACGTTATTAAATCACGCTAAAGCTTAGGTAGGCGGGCGGATCCCCTTTCAAGCAGAATGGGCAAAATTCTCTATCGCGGATCCTGATCTGAAAAGATCCTTGTGTTCCAACGACATCGCAGATCCGCCCAAGACCCATGCCTGTTCGACAAGGAGACGTCAGGCGCGATAGTGCACACGGAGAGGTAGCCAAATGCCGGTTGCACAGGCGGTACAGGCAGTAATGGTGACATGTCAGTCGGCGGAGCAAGCCTGCTGCAGCCTCAGCGCGACGAGAGGCTTACCAGGACTTCCTGCGCCAGACGCTTCGTGAGCTCGCCAGCAGGAAGCTCGCGGCTCAGCCGCGCCGCTTGGCCTGACCAGAGAGGCATGAAGTCGCCCGACCCGAGCGGCTCGGATTTCTGACGCAGAGGTGCAAGTGCACCGCCAGCGAGCGGGAACGCCGGAGCAAGCTGAGAAATCGGGCCTGCCTCGCGCATGATCCGGTTCACGATGCCTCGTGCGGGACGCCCGGTGAAAAGGTTGGTCAGCGCCGTCTGGTTGTCCTTGGCATTCCGGAGCGCCTGCCTGTGGACCGGCGATATCGTGGCTTCCGGGGTGAACAGATAGGCCGTTCCGATCTGCACCGCCGATGCCCCCAGGGCAAAGGCCGCGACGACGCCGCGCGCATCGGCAATTCCGCCCGCAGCAATGATGGGCACCTTCACTGCGTCAGCCACCTGTGGCACCAGCGCCATGGTGCCGACCTGCGTCGAGAGGTCGTCGGTCAGAAAGATGCCACGATGGCCGCCGGCTTCGAAGCCTTGCGCAATGATGGCATCACACCCCTCGCCCTCGAGCCAGCGCGCTTCGTCGACCGTCGTTGCGGATGACAGCACTTTGGCACCCGTATCCTTCACACGCTTCAGCAGGCTCTGCTGCGGCAGCCCGAAATGGAAGCTCACGACCTCCGGCCTGAACTCCTCCACGAGGCTCAGGAAAGTCTCGTCGAAAGGGGCACGGGTCGAGGGTGGCGTCGGCATGTCCGGGTCGAGCCCGAACTCCAGATAATAATCCTTCAGGCGCTGTTTCCACGCAGCTTCCCGCTCCGCATCGAAAGCCGGCGATCGGTGGCAGAAGAAATTGACGTTGATTGGCTTCGAGGTTTTCTGCCGGATCCTGGACAGTTCTTCCCGGGCCTTGTCGTGGCTCAGCAGCGCGCAAGGCAGCGAACCGAGACCTCCGGCTTCCGAGACGGCGATGACCATGTCGGACAAGTTGGCCCCGGCCATGGGGGCCTGAATGATTGGAATCTCGATTCCCACGAGATCAAGAATTCGCCGGTCTTTCCACATGGCTGCTGCCTTTCCTGCCGTAGGAAGACACGAGTGCTAGAGCATCGGACGAGAAAAGTGGAAACCACTTTTCGGATCACCTGTGCTCCACTCCCCGTATCGTTTGGTACAGAGATCCGGAACCACGTTCTAAACGCACGACGCTAGGGTGTCTTCAGCTCATCTTTCAGCACCATCGTATAAGCCGATGTATCGATAGCGGCCGGGCCTGCATAGGGATGGCTCAAGGCCAGGATGAAATAGAGCGCAAGTCCCGTATAGGCTCCGTAGATGGAGAGAATGACGATGTGCACGGGAGTGACCGGGAACACAAGGAAGCACCCGGCGATAATGCCGAAGCCCGTCAGGGCCATCCACCAGAACAGGCTGGGCAGGCCACGATGGAACAGCGACAACCGCGCCTTGCGGTGGTCCTGGAGGTCGTCCATGTTCGCGATCATGCGGCCGCGAAGGGATTGCTGCTGTGGGGTTTCGGCTTTCAGGTTGAGGATGCCGGCGTCGAGATTGTTATAGGCCCGCGCTGCTTCCCTGCTGCCGCTCAGGCGGGTGGAGGGCTGCCATTCGCTTTGCAGCACGGCCGCGATGTAGGCTGCGAGCTGCTGGCGGAGCGCATCCTCCTCGGACCCGTTCCATTGATCCAGCTGCAGCGCGATGTGCTCGATGGTCGCTACTTCCTTCGAGACGTCCTGCTGCAGACTCGTATGGGCCGACTGCGCCTCCGCGAAGACAAGAGCAAGGATGAGGCCATGGACGGTGCCGATGCGAACGGCGACCGTTTCGACGACATCGCGTGTCCGGGTCGTCAGTTCGTCGCTCAGCCAACCGCGGACTAGGACGAAAGGAAGAACCGAGGCGGCGATGGTGGCGAGCATGGCTAGAATGCCGCCGAGCCAGCCTGGAAGCTGCAAAATCGCTGCCATGCTCTCCTCCTGAAGCACCGGACGTGAAAAGTGGAATCCGCTTCTGGGACCCATCCGATGCTTCCTCTTTCAAGCAGAGCATCGTTCGGTGCGGAAAACCGGGTCCACTTTTCCACACGATGCTCTAGCTCGTGTCCTGTCCCACTCTCGACGCTGCCGGCTCCGCATAGGAGAGCACGTCCTGCTCTGCCACACCACGGCTTTTCAGGTGTATCCGGGCACAGTCCGCCTTCGATCTCCTCAGGATTGCCAGGCAATCAAAGCCGACATCCTACCCTTTTGAGACTATTGCCCGCCCGTGCCATCGGCAGGATGATGGCGCGCTTTTTTGCGGTGGAGGAGACCATGAGCGCCACCGATGCAGCCTTTGCCGGCTCGATCCCTGCCATTTACGAGCATTATCTCGGTCCCCTTCTTTTTGAACCCTTTGCCGAAGACCTGACCGCGCGGCTTGAGGGTGTCACTTCCGGCAGAGTTCTGGAGACGGCGACGGGAACGGGCATTGTCACCCGCGCCATGGTGAAAGTCCTGCCGCCCGAAATCGAGATTGTCGCGACCGATCTCAATCAGGCGATGCTTGATCTGGCGCAGACCAAGCTCCACGCGTCGAATGTGACCTGGTGCCAGACGGACGCGCAGACGCTCCCCTTCGAGGATAGCTCCTTCGATGCCGTTGTGTGCCAGTTCGGCGTCATGTTCTTTCCCGACAAGCCTGCGGCCTATCGGGAAGCGCTGCGCGTGCTCAAGCCCGGGGGGCGCTTTCTGTTCAATGTCTGGGACAGTCTGGACGCGAACCTGACGAGCAAGGTCGTGTCCGACCAAGCGATTGAAATGTTCCCCGAGGACCCGCCCCGGTTCATCGAGCGAACGCCCTTCGGCTATTTCGACGAGGACCGCATCGAGGGCGAACTTCAGTTGGCGGGGTTCGAAAACGTCACCATCGAGCCTGTCGACAAGGTGAGCCATGCCACCTCTGCGCGCCACGTCGCCATAGGCCTGACCCAGGGAACGCCGTTGCGCGGAGAGATCGAAGCCCGTGCGCCGGGCCGTCTCAACGAAGTCACGGACAAGGTGACGCAAACCCTCACGGAACGGTTCGGTGAAGGGAGCTTTGAGAACCGCATGCGGGCGCTTGTCGTTACGGCCCGGCGGTAAATCTGCAGCCAAAAGACAATCCAAAAGACAACGGCCGCTCTCACGGCCGTTGGTTTGGAAGAGCGCCATCACTTTAGAGTGGTCTGACGAAGGTCAAATAGCCCTCGAACCGGTCGTTGATGGACAGGTTCAGAGATGAGCGTTCGCCATCACCCAACTGCCGCAGTGTCCAAACCTGGTTTGCCGTATCCGGCTTCATGAGGATGGTGCGGTCTGCCTTTTCCACTTTCCTGATCTGCACCTGTACGGTCTGCTGTGCAATCGTGATCTGCTTCACCTCATTATCGAGAGAAATCTCTACGATGGTGCCCTCATCATCTCGCCATACACCACTGAACTCAGCCTGAAGATCGCCGCCAGGCAGAATGCCGTCGAAAGAGATGCTGCCCATCTGGAAATTGCTCAGTGCCTTCTCGCCAAGCGTCAGAGTTGCGATCGGCAGAACGAGACAAGCCAGTGCAAAGGTCGCAGCGACCCAAACCTGCCGGAAGGGCCTGAACGGCTCCCACATCGTCACCAGCTTCACCTTGAACATGTAGTAATCGTAAGAGGCGAGCGACGCGCACAGGGCGGCCGTTGGAATGTAATAGAGGAAAGGCGGCAGCGTCTTGTTGATCAGGATCTCGACGAGGGCAAACACAAACGAAAAGAGGAAGCCGGAACCGAGAAGGACGAATCCCTTCTGGTGCATGCCTTTGAAGAAGTAATAGAAAGGCCCGAAGAAGAAGGCGAGGACACTGAAGCCGACACTGAATCTCTCGCTCAAATCGAGCTGGGAACCGTTCCTGTAACCAAAGGCCCCGATATTCCCGGCCTTCTCGATGATGCGAAAGCGCTTCTTCCAAGTCTCGCTGACATTCAGAACGTCGATAGGACCTTTCTCCGACCCCGCACCCATCATTGATGTTGTCATTGTTCAACCCCCGTTGAAGAAGCCGGGACACTGGCACAAAACAGGACAACTGCGAAGCTGCTCCCGCTCTCAACGTCCCTTCCTCAAGCCTGTTTGGATCCAAGGCTGATGCGTTTTTGACAACCGCGTCATCGATGCAACAGCGCACAACCCTTCAGCGCACGCCAGAGCTGAAGCTCTCGCCTCAACTCCCGCTGCAGATGCGGCAGGACATCTTCCTCAAAGGCTGCTCAGGGTTGCGAGGATCAGCCCACACGGGACGATGGCTGCCGCCGGAGAAGCACCTGAAGGCTATTGAGGATTGGTCAAGGAAAAGGCTGAGATGACGACGTTCCTGCCGTGATCCTTCGCCCTGTAGAGGGCAAGGTCCGCCTCCTGAAGCAGAGCCTCTGTGGTTGCGCTGGCTGATGCGGAGCATCCCACACTGACGGTCACTTGTGTCTGAGGGCCGAGCATGGTCTTGCCGGCTTTGGAGAAGGCAGACCTCACGGCTTCGGCGAGCTTTGTGGCCTCCTCCATCTCCATCGGCAGGATGGCCGCGAACTCCTCACCGCCCAATCGGCCAAAGGATTGGTTCGGAAGATGCTTGGCCAGGATCTGCCCGAAGAGGACGAGGATATCGTCGCCCACATCATGGCCGTAGCAATCGTTGATGCTTTTGAAGTTGTCCAAATCGAAGACAAGGCAGCTGACCGACTTGCCGCCCGTGGCCCCGACAAGCCGGGCCGCGTTTTGCATGAAGGCGCGTCGGTTGGGGACGCCCGTCAAAGGATCGATGAAGGCCGCACGCTTATAGCCCAGCTCCACGCTTTCCTTGGCCATGGACAGGAAGATGAACGCCAGGGTCGGAGTATAAACCACCAGGAACAGGGCCATTTCGGAGGACCAGCGGTGGGCGAAAGCATCGATCCACGCAATCGAGGTCAGCGAGATCGCAAGGCCGCCTCGCATGAAATTGAAAAACGCCAGCAGGCACAGGAGGGCAATGGCGAAACGCTGGGAGGCAAGAGGCTGCACGGCATGGCGCCCCAGCTCCCACGCGCAGGCAAGGGAATAAGCACCGGTTGTCAGCGCAACCAGGATCAGCCGGTATTCAGGCTTGTCATAGATGAATGGGAAAGCCGCGACCCAAAGCACGACACCCGTCATCATGAAAGGGACGAATCCCGTACGGCTGTTGAAGGCTCTGCAGCCGGCGTAAAGACTTATGTAAGACAGCAACCCCAGGACATTGCCTAGCAGCAAGGCAGGGTAGGAACCGGCCGTCCTGCCCAGGTTCGCGACGCCGAAGCCCAGCGCGATGAGACAAAAAGCGGCTCCCCACAACGAGAGTGCCCGGACACTTCGATTGATGATCCAGGCAAACAGCAATAGGCAGCCGAGAACAACCGCAAGCAGGATAAAGGCAACATTGAGAGTGGCTGGGTCTAGGGTCATCGAAACGGCGGCAAGAGAGCTCGGCTAATCTGCTGCAGTAGTAAAGGAGCTCTTGCGCAACCCTTACCCAAAGGGAATATTTATCCTTGCTATCTTCGATAAGCCTTCGGATGTCCAGCCCTGTCCTGAATAATGTTAAGGCATGAGAGGATCGGGCCCGGAACGAAGCCCAGGTGGCGGCATTCTCCTTCATATTGTTTCGTCGGGAGGGTCTCATGGGCCGCTATCACCGCCATGGAGTCGAGAGCACGGCCGCCATTGCCGGGCATCCGCTCCACCACATGCTCGTCGTCTTTCCGGTTGCCTTTCTGATCGGTGCTTTAGGGACCGACATCGCCTTTGCAAGCACAAGCAATCCCTTCTGGGCCGAGGCCTCCTATTGGTTGCTGATCGCAGGCATCGTCACCGCTCTGGTCGCAGCGATCCCTGGCCTCATCGACTTCGTGAGCATCGATCGGGTGCGCAACCTCTGGATCTCCTGGACGCACATGATCGCGAACCTGGTGGTCGTCGGCGTCGCCCTTGTGAATGTCGGCGTTCGTCTGGACGATCCCGCAGCGGGCGCTCAGGGTTGGGGCCTCTGGCTCTCAGCCCTTCAAACCCTGCTGCTGCTCTTCAGCGGCTGGCTCGGAGGAGAAATGGCCTACCGCTATCGCATTGGCGCAATCCAGGATGAGAGTCCTCAAGTCGAGCAGTTCCATGTGGAGGTCGACCGCAGCGGAGTCGCTGAATCCTACGACCGCCGCAGCGGCTCTGGCCGTCGGTAATCGTCCTTTTCCTGCGGGCTCCCAAGCGCTACACTGGGAGCCCATGAACCGCACGCTTCTGACCCTCTCTGCTGCCTTAATGGCGATGGGCGGCTCTGCCCTGGCAGCTTCGCCCTGCCCGCCCGGGTTCGCGCAGCTTCAGAATTCGGACACTTGCGTGCGCATCAGCGGCCGTGTCCGGGCGGAGACCATCGTCGGTTCATCCCGCAGCCGTACATCCGACAGCGTGACGAGCCACGCGAGCGGGCGCATTCAGATGGACGTGAGAAAGCAGACGGAATACGGACCACTGCGCGCGGTCATCGCCGTGGACGGGATCGGGCGCTAGAGCATCGGACGAGAAAAGTGGACTCCACTTTTCTCGTCCGATGCTTCCTTCTTGAAGCAGCGCATCGTCTAGAGCGGAAAAACCGGGTTCACTTTTCACTGACGCGGCCCTTCGAGTCCGCACGATGCGCTAGCCTCTCCCGTCCTAATGAAAGGGCGCCAGAAGGCGCCCTGTTTGTTTCCGGATCAGTACCCGTAATCGTAATACTCTTCGCGGTAATAGCTCCGTCTCGGAGCTTCGTAATAGCGGTAGGACGGCTCATACGTGCGATAGGTCGGGCGGGCTGTCGCGCCGAGAACGCCGCCGACAATGGCACCCGTTACACCCGCCGCGATAGCAGCATTGTTATTGCGCCGCCTCACGACATAAGCCTGAGCCTTGCCATTCTTGTAATGGCCATAGGCGTACCCTTTGCTTTTTCCGGGGCGGGCGTCAGCCGCGCCGGAAAAAGACGTGGCCGCCAGAAGCGCCACGCTCATTGCCAACAGAAGCTTCTTCATCAGTCGAACTCCGATATCAAACTGGGAAGGATAAGACCGTTTATCGGCTGCGGTTCCGATTTTGTCTATTGCTGAATTGTGCTGCGGCAGGGTGCAACAGATCGACAGTATTGAACTGGTCAATACGAAAGATGTGCTTTGAATACACTGAGTGACGCCCATCATTGATCTTTTTGGCGCGATCAAAACAAAAGGGGCCGATTTCCGGCCCCTTTCTTTACGCGAAAGAAACGCTTACTGCTGCGTCGAGCTGCTGCCCTGCGTATTGCCCTCGGAAGACGAGCCCCCCTGCTGCGGGATCGGCAGCTTCTTGGTGGACGTCGTCGCATTGCTCCTCTCGGACGACGTGTTGCCGCTCGAGGTGCCTCGCGTCGAGACCGAGCCGGTCGTCGACGGCGAGTTCGAGGTGTTCACGTCGGTCGAGGTGCGGGTGGAACTGCGGCGCTGTTCAACCGAGACGCCGACATCCGGCGACGTATCGCGGGTGCGAACCGTCGTACGGCGGTTCACGGACACGCTCGGCTCGTTCACTTCCTCGTAGCGGCGCACCGTGCGGCGACGAACCTCCACCGGCTCATCGACAACCTGATAGCGGCGCTTCTTCACCGCAACCTTGTTGGTCTTCTTCTTCACCGCCACCTTCTTGCTGGAAGGCTTCTTCTTGATCACCGTGCGGCGAACCTCGGTATCCGGCTCTTCAATGGCCGTCACGCTGCGACGGCGGGTGACGGAGACGCTCGGCTCTTCAACCTCGCGCACGGTACGGGAGCGCACCGACACGCCCGTGCGCTCGCGGGTTTCAACGCCCACGCCGACACGCGTGCTGCCCTGCTCGCGGGTCGTCACGTCGGACTGAGACGACTGTGAAGACCGGGTCGTCGTGCTGCCGGTCGCCTGCTCCCTGTCGCCTGATTGCTGCTTTTTGGGCAGCATCATCTGGGTGTCGGAGGTCGAGGACGAGGAGGTATTCGAGTTCGTTGTCGTCTGCGCGTAAGCCGTGCTGCTCAACAGCAGAAGGGCCGCGCCAAGCGCGATCTTCTTCATGGTTTCATCTCCACTTAACTATAATGTGAAGTGAGAACGCGCACCCTAAATTCCTGTTCCCTATTCTTTCAGTAGTAGAGGAACACAATACTCTCGGTGTCTTTATGAATACCTGTTCATACTGCAACATCCTCTCGTCGGTTACGAAACATTAACGCTGTCGAGCCTTTCGCGAAACTGTGCAGCTTAAATTCAGATTCACTCGTGTAAGCTGAGGTTATTAAGTTACTCAGTGGGGATGCGCCGCCATGGCTATCTTTCAAGCGTTCAATGCCGCCGGTGTTGGCTTCAACATGTCGGGCACCAATCCGTCCGGCTGGTCCTTCGTCAGCGCCAATCCTTATATCGAAACGGTCATGACCTATGACGATGGCTTCGTTGCCGATTTCGATGTGTTCGGCAGCTCCCTGATTGACGCGTATAGCGTCTGGTATGCCAGCAACGGGTACGACATCGTCATCGACGACCTGCTCTACGAGAATTACGGCAACGCCGTTCTGTCGATCAAGAATCTCAACCTATATACGACGGTTGAAGACTTGTACGCCTACGATTGGTATGTCGCTCTCAACCGCGGCCATGACACCTTCTACGGCAACGACTATGCGGATGTGATCCGCGGCGGTTATGGGAATGACCTCATCTACTCCTATGGTGGCCATGACACCCTTTTCGGCGATGCCGGCAACGACAAGCTCTACGGTCTTATCGGAGATGACGATCTCTATGGCGGGACCGGCCGTGACTTGGTGAACGGTGGATCCGGCAGCGATTATCTGAGTGGCGGCCTTGATATCGATACGTTGACTGGCAGCACTGGACGCGACTACTTCGTCTTCGACTCCACCGCCTCGATCTACAACGTCGATACGATCACGGATTTCACCCCCGCCGACGATACGATCATGCTCGACAATGCAATCTTCACCCGCGTCGGGCCGAATGGCTGGCTCTCCGGCGCGGCGTTCCGGGTCGGCAGAGCCGCCGCGGATTCGACGGACCGTATCATCTACAACAAGGAAACGGGCGCCCTGCTCTATGACCAGGACGGCTATGGCGGCTACGGCGCCGTCAAGGTCGCCCAGCTGAAAGCGTGGCTGCCGGTTACGAAGTACGATTTCTACGTCCTCTGAACGCGACGGCATGTTCATGCCTTAAGCCCTGGCCCAATAGCATCGGACCCAAAAGTGGATCTCACTTTTGGGTCCGATGCTCATTTTTCTCAGTCAGCGCATCGTCTGTTGCGGAAAACCGGGTCCACTTTTCCGCAACAGACGATGCGCTAGCCGGGGCTTTTCTTTTGGGGAACACGTCGTCCCGCTTGGCGTTGCGTTCCCATGCAGGACATCACGATCTCTCTCACCAACGCTCTCGAGCGATGGCAGAGCTTGTGGCCGAATTGGTTGGTCACCCTCGCTTTTCTCGCTGTCGCAACCCTTCTCCTTCTCTTTCTTCATTCCCTCCTCCTCAATGCTTTGAGGTTGGCGTTGCGAGGGAGGCTGGCGGAGTTCGGGCGCAAGCTGCTGCGCAGGATCGGCCCACCCACGAGGCTCGGCATGCTGGTGCTTGGCCTTGGTGTCGTGATCCAGGCTCTGCCACGGCGCGGAGCGAGCTATAATCTGATCGAGTGGGGGCTGCTCTTCGGCTTCATCATTTTCCTTGGCTGGAGCGCGATCACCATCGTCAACACGGCCTCGGAGATCTATCTCCGCCGTGCCTTGAAAGGCTCCGAGGACAGCGTGCTGAGCCGCAAGCTGCTGACCCAGGTGCGCCTGCTGCGCCGGACGATCGTGCTCGGCCTCGGCTTTCTCACCCTCTCCGCGATCCTCATGACGATCCCCTCGGTGCGGCAATACGGCGTGAGCCTTTTCGCCTCCGCCGGTGTCGCGGGTTTGGCAGTCGGCCTGGCCGCCCGGCCGGTCCTCTCTAACCTCATCGCGGGCGTGCAGCTTGCCATTGCGCAGCCGATCCGGCTGGGCGACGAGGTGCTGCTGGAGGGCGAATTCGGCACCGTTGAAGAGATTCAGACCACTTATGTGGTGCTCCGCCTCTGGGATTGGCGTCGCATGGTCGTACCCCTCTCCTACTTCATGGAAAAGCCTTTCCAGAACTGGACCCGGCAATCGAGCTCCATCCTCGGCTCGGTGTTCTGGTACCTGGACTACGCGACGCCTATCGACGAGGTCCGGGCCAAGTTCATGGAGATCCTGAGAGGCTCTAAGCTCTGGGACGGTCAGGTCGGCGTGCTGCATGTCACCGATGCCAAGGAAAGCACGCTTGAGATCCGGGGTCTCATGAGCGCCGCCTCCTCGGGCGCCTCATCGGATCTCCGCAACGAGGTCCGCGAAAAGCTCATAGCTTGGCTGCGGGAAACCTATCCCCAGGCGCTCCCCCGCACACGGACCGAGGTTCTCGGCACCTCTCCTGGGGCCATTCCTGGCGCTCAGGTCCATTAACTTGGCCTTAACTTGCTATGCTACTAAAGCATAACTGACCTACATTATTACCGCTCCTCTTTTGCGCCGCACAGGCATATATGCTGCATCGCACACAGCAAGAACAAAGGCCGCCGACCATAGGGGGTCGGCAACTGATAGGAGCTTCCAATGTTCGTGTCCTACATCCTCTCTAAAGTCCGCGCTTATATGCGTTATCGCGAAACCGTCCGCGAGCTCTCCCTGCTTTCGGACCGCGAGCTCGACGATCTCGGCATCTCCCGCTTCCAGATCGAGAGCATCGCCCGCGAGCACGCCGTCGCGTAAAAATGAGCTGCACCGCAGCAAAGGTCTAGCCCGCTTCCAGCGGGCTTTTTCCTTTTCAACTCTAGCGGACCGTGCGGAACCGGGGACCGCGTCAGCGACCCGAAGGCCCACGTCGGTGAAAAGTCGATCCGGTTTTCCGCAAACAACGATGCGCCGCTCTATGAAGCGAGCATCGGATTGATCTCAAAAGTGCAAGTCCACTTTTCTCGTCCGATGCTCTAGCGCCCGCCTGGAACCGGCAGAATGGCCCCGGTGATGTAGGAGGCGGCATCCGACATCAGGAACAGCACCGCTTCCGCGATTTCCTGGGGCTCACCGATCCGCCGCATGGGAATGAAGGGCTTCAGGCGCTCCAGCCGCCCCGGATCCCGGGTACTGCGCTCGTGGATGTCCGTGTCGGTCATGCCCGGCGAGACGGCGTTCACGCGGACGCCATCCGTCGCCAGCTCCCGCGCCAGTCCGATGGTGAGGGAGTCGACGGCTCCCTTCGAGGCGGCGTACCAGACATATTCGTTCGGGCTTCCGAGATGCGCGGCGACGGACGAGATGTTGACGATGGACCCGCCTGCGCCACCTCGGCTCCGCGACAGGCGCCGTGCCGCCTCTCGCGCCACGAAGAGAGCGCCCGTCACGTTGATGTCGATGCATTCGCGCAGCGTCTCGGCGGAAGTCTCGGCGAGCTTGCCTGACTTTCCCGTAACGCCGGCATTGTTTACCACATGGGAAAGCGGGCCGAGCCGCTCCTCCGCTTCGTCGAAGAGGCGCAGCACATCCGCCTCGACGGCAACGTCGCCCTGGAAGGGCAGCGCCTCTGCACCCGCAGCCCGGCAGATTTCGACGATCTCCTCGGCGGCTGCACTTTCAGAACGATAGGTGATGGCCACATCATAGCCACGGGATGCCGCGAGCTGCGCTATCGCCGCACCTATGCCGCGGCTGCCGCCTGTAATAAGGACCACCGGTCGCTGAGATTGCATCGTGCTTCAGACCTTTTTCAAGGCAACCGGCTCAGCTTGACCAAGGCTCCCATGGGAGTCAACAAGACCGCCCAGGAGAATGACCATGAGCAAGATCGAACCCATTCACGTCATCGGCGGCGGCCTCGCAGGCTCCGAAGCCAGCTGGCAGATCGCGCAGGCCGGCGTTCCCGTCATCCTCCACGAGATGCGCCCCGTGCGCGGCACCGACGCGCACAAGACGCAAGGCCTGGCAGAGCTCGTCTGTTCCAACTCCTTCCGCTCGGACGATGCGGAAACGAACGCGGTCGGGCTGCTGCATCAGGAGATGCGCACCCTCGGCTCCCTCATCATGGCCAAGGGCGATGCCAATCAGGTGCCCGCAGGCGGCGCGCTGGCGGTGGACCGCGACGGCTTCTCCGATGCCGTAACGGCCGCGCTTGAAGCGCACCCTCTCGTCACCATCGAGCGCGGCGAAATCACCGGCATTCCGCCGGAGGAATGGTCCTCCGTCATCATCGCCACCGGCCCGCTCACCTCGCCCGCGCTGGCAGAGGCGATCCTCAAGCTCACGGGCGAAACGTCGCTTGCCTTCTTCGACGCCATCGCGCCCATCGTCTATCGCGAGTCCATCAACATGGACATCGCGTGGTTCCAGTCGCGCTACGACAAGGTCGGCCCCGGCGGCACGGGCAAGGACTACATCAACTGCCCCATGACCAAGGAGCAGTACGACGCCTTCGTGGATGCGCTGATAGAGGGCGACAAGACCGAGTTCAAGGAATGGGAGGCCAACACCCCCTATTTCGACGGCTGCCTGCCCATCGAGGTCATGGCCGAGCGCGGTCGCGAAACCCTGCGCCACGGTCCCATGAAGCCCGTCGGTCTCACCGATCCGCGCAATCCCGACGTGAAGCCCTATGCCATCGTGCAGCTGCGCCAGGACAATGCGCTCGGCACGCTGTTCAACATGGTGGGTTTCCAGACCAAGCTGAAATACGGCGCGCAGACCGGCATCCTCCGCATGATCCCGGGCCTGGAGAACGCCGAGTTCGCGCGGCTCGGCGGCATCCACCGCAACACCTATCTCAATTCGCCGAAGCTGCTGGATCCGACGCTGCGCCTGAAGGCGATGCCGCGCCTGCGCTTTGCCGGCCAGATCACCGGCTGTGAGGGCTATGTGGAGAGCGCAGCAGTGGGCCTCATGACCGGCCGCTTCGCGGCAGCCGAGCGGCTAGGTCACCCGATCCAGCCCCTGCCGCACACGACGGGTCTCGGCGCGCTCATCAACCACATCACGGGAGGGCACATCGAGACCATCGACGAGGGTCCGCGCTCGTTCCAGCCCATGAACGTGAACTTCGGCCTCTTCCCGCCGCTCGACCGCGCGCCGAAGGCGGAAGACGGCAAGCGCCTGCGCGGCTCGGCCAAGGCGCTTGCGAAAAAGAAGATGCTTACGGACCGCGCCCGCGCCGATCTCGCGATGTGGCTGGCTGCGGCCACCATGCCGGCGGCTGCGGAGTAAACCTACATCGCCCAGGGCTTTGCGCCTTCCACATCGTCAGGGCCGGACTTGATCCGGCCATCCACGTCTTTCGGCCGTTAGAGGGCGTGGATCCCCGGGTCAAGCCCGGGGATGACGTTAATGGAGGCCCCAAAAGCAGCGCTCTCTCTAAAACGGCCCGCGCCAGAGTGCCCAGATCTTCCGCCAGTGCGGGATATCCACGGGCGTATGCAGCGGGTCGTAGTCACGCTTCTCCATCGCCTTCAGATAGGGCTCGACCAGTGCAAGCTGGCAGAAGGCAGGCTCGGCCGCGGACGAAATCGTGGGGCGCAGGGTTCTCGCCTGATCGAGATGGCGGCGCGCGATGGCGCGCATGTCGGCTAGAGCGCTCTTGAGGCCCGGCCCGCCACGTCCGGAGACGATATCCTCACGCACGACCCCATGACGCGCCAGAATGTCGGCGGGGATGTAGAGCTGCCCCTGGCGAGCATGGATCGGGAAAGCGCGCAGCAGGCCGGTGATGGCATAGGCCACGCCCGCATGGCCCGCGGCATCCGCCGTGCCGGGATCCTTGCCGTCGGCGAGGATGATGCTGGAGAGCTGGATCAGGCTCGACGAGGTTTCGCCGCAATAGCCTTCGAGGTCGTTCAGGCTCGGCATGGGATCGTCGTAGAGATCGAACATGCGGGCATCGATCAGATCGACGAGCGATTGCCGGGGCAGTCTGAACTTGACGATGGCATCATCGAGCGCGGCGGCGACGGGATTGGCCCGCACATCACCCCTCGCCTCGCCCTGCAGCGCATCGCGCCACCATTGCAGGCGGATTTCGCCGAGCATGGGCTCACGCACGGTTTCGCGAACGCGGGCGATCTCGAAATTGAAAGCATGGAGCGCGAAAAGATAGGGCCGCTTCTCCGTAGGCGCGATGAGGTTCGCAAAGTACCGGTCGGGGTCGGCCTCGCGTACGAGCGCCTCGCAATGGGCGAAGTTTGATCGGGGATCGGCCATCTCAAGGTACGGCAATGAGGGCAGCGGCAACCTTACGGTTTTCCGCCAGGAGGATATTGTAGGTGCGCGCGGCTGCCCCGGTCTGCATCACGTCGAGGCCGATCTTCGCCTCGCGGAAGCGCTCACGGAAAGCACCAGGAATGGCGGCGACATCGACACCTGTGCCGAGGAGCAGCAATTCGATCTCCTCGGCCTCGGCGAAGATCGGTTCAAGCACCTCGTCGCTCAGCTCCGCAACGGAGCCGATGGGCCAGGCCCTGATTCCCGAGGGCAGAGCGAGGATCGAACCGCGATGGGACATGTCCGCGAAGCGAAAGCCGCCATTGCCGTAGGCATCGATCTGATGGCGTCCGGGCAGGAAGCCATCGTAGAGGCGGCCATCGCTCATGGTTTTACTCCGCGGCTGCGGCCTTGCCCTCCGGCACCTTCACGGCCTCGGATCCACGCAGGCCGATATAGATCAGCATGGGCGAGGAGATGCAGATCGCCGAGTAGGTGCAGATCACCACGCCATAGAGCATGACCTGGGCGAAACCCTGGATCGCCTGCCCGCCGAAGAGCACGAGGGCCAAGAGCGAGAGCGCCGTGGTTGCCGCCGTCATGATCGTACGCGACATGGTGTGATTGATCGACAGGTTCAACAGTTCTTCCGCCGGCATGGCCTTGTAGCGGCGCATGAGTTCGCGCGTACGGTCGAACACCACCACGGTTTCGTTGAGCGAATAGCCCACGATGGTGAGGATCGCCGCAATCGAGGTCATGTTGAACTCGTGACGGGTGATCACGAAGAAGCCGATGGTGAGCACGATGTCGTGGAGCGTACCGATGATCGACGCCACTGCCAGCTCACGCTCGAAGCGGAACCAGAGATAGAACAGAACCGCGAGCACCGAGAGCACGACGCCGATGGTGCCGGACTGAACGAGCTCGCCCGACACGCGGGGGCCCACCGTCTCGACGCGGCGAAAGTCGTACTCGTTGCTGAACGTGTCGCGCGCCTTCTGCACCACAGCCGTCTGCGCGGCCTCGCCGCCCGGCTGGATCGGAAAGCGCAGCGAGACCTCGCCGGCCGTGCCGAATTCCTGCACCTCCACGTCGCCGAAGCCGAAGCCCTCGGCGGTCTGACGGATCTGGGCGACATTGGCCTGGCCGGACCTGGCCTGGATCTCCATGAGCGTGCCGCCCTTGAAGTCGATGCCGAAGTTGAGGCCGACGGTCATGAGCACGATCGCCGTCGCCACCGAGATCAGCGCCGACAGCGGGAACGAGAAGCGCCTGAAGCGCATGAAGTCGAAGTGGGAGTTTTCGGGCCAGAGGCGAACGAGGCGCACGATACTCACTCCTTAGAACGGAAGAACTTTGGGACGCATCCACTGATACCAGAGCGCGATCATCATGCGCGTCAGGGTGACGGCGGTGATCACCGTCGTGAGGATGCCGAGAATGAACACGACCGCGAAGCCGCGCACGGGACCGGAGCCGAGGAAGAACAGGATCACGGCCGCAATGGCCATGGTGCTGTTCGAGTCCACAATGGTCGCGAACGCCCGGTCGAAGCCGGCCTGGATGCCGGACACGATGGAACGTCCTGCGTGAACCTCTTCGCGGATGCGCTCGTAGATCAGCACGTTGGAGTCCACCGCCGTGCCGATGGTGAGCACGATGCCCGCGATACCCGGCAGGGTGAGCGTGGCTTCGAGCACCGACATGAGACCGAAGATCAGGCCCACGTGCACGAGCAGCGCGATGTTCGCGATGAGGCCGAAGATGCCATAGGTCGCGAACATGAACATGATGACGAAGATGCCGGCCACGTATGTGGCCAACTTGCCGGCCTCGATGGAGTCGCGTCCGAGGCCGGGGCCGACGGTGCGCTCCTCCACGATGGTCAGCTTGGCCGGCAGCGCGCCGGAGCGCAGCATGATCGCCAAGTTGTTCACCTGCTCGATGGTGAAGCTGCCCGAGATCTGGCCCGAGCCCCCGGTGATCGGCGACTGGATCGTGGGGGCGGAGACCACCTCGTTGTCGAGAACGATGGCGAGCTGACGGCCGAGATTCTCGGTCGTCGCCTGTCCGAAGCGCTGCGCGCCGCGGATGTTGAAGCGGAAGTTCACGATAGGCTGGTTGGTCTGCGGATCGAACGCGGCCTGAGCATCGGTGAGGTCGCCGCCTTCCGCGATCACGCGGCGTTCGACGGGAACGCGCTGGCCGCCCGCATCGCGCATGGGGAGCATGTCCACATCCGTCGCACCGGCCTGAGCCAGCAGGCGGAACTCCAGGTTGCCGGTTTCACCCAGAAGCTCTTTCAGCTTCTGCGGATCCTGGAGGCCGGGAACCTGGACGAGGACGCGATCCGCACCCTGGCGCTGAATGCTCGGTTCAGTGGTGCCGCCGAAGTCGACGCGGCGGCGGACGACTTCGATGGACTGATCGACGGCGCGGCGAACCTTTTCGTTGATGCCGGCTTCCGTATAGGTCAGCGCGATCGTGCCGTCTGGCGCGTCGTTGATGGCCACAGCGGCATTGCCGCTCTGGCCGAGCATGGCATTGCCGACCGGCTGGGCCAGCTCGCGCAGGCGCGGCATCAGGCGCTCGCGGTCTGCCGGGTTGGGCACGCGGATCTGCACGCCGCGCGGAACGGTCTGAATGCCGTTCTGAGACACAACGCGTGTGTCGCGCAGGATGCGGCGCACGTCGTCGCGCAGGAGGTTGATCTGGGTGCGCATGAGATCCCCCTCATCCACCTGGAGGAGAACGTGGGAACCTCCCTGCAGGTCGAGGCCGAGAACGATGGCGCGCGAAGGCACGAGCCATGATGGAACCCAGCTCGGCACGGCGCTCAGATATGCCTTGCGCTGCTCAGGGGACATCATGCTCGGAACCGCCAGCAGCAGACCGATGATGATGATCGCCAGGGTGGCGAAGATCTTCGACTTCGAGAAGCGCAGCATCGTCAGCTCAACCTTTCTCAAACGCTTTTGCCGACACGTGGTGCGGCGAACCGGCCCTCAAGGGTTCAAGCCCGAGGACCGGTTTATGATTTTACGCCTTCACCGGCTCGCTCTTGGAGCGGACCTCGGAGATCATGGCGCGAGCCACCTTCACCTTCACGTTGTCGGCGATCTCGACCTCGACGTCAGCAGAATCCTCGAGCACCTTCGTCACCTTGCCGATGATGCCGCCGGATGTGACGACGGTGTCGCCGCGGCGCACGTTCTTGATCATCTCCTGGTGAGCCTTCACCCGGCGCTGCTGCGGACGGATGATCAGGAACCACATGATCACGAAAATCAGGATGAACGGGACGAATTGGATGATGGCATCCATTCCGCCCCCGCCAGCGGGGGCCCCTTGTGCGAAGGCAGGTGAAATGAACAAGCGGCTCTCCATGGATAAAGGCGCGAGGCGGGCACTTCTCTAGGGCCCACCCGCGCCAGACAGGATTGAAAGTGGGCGGACTATACCGATCGACTCCACGAAATCAATGAAGTTGGAGGCCTTTCCCAAGCCTCGTGCGGGCTTTCCAGCCCCTCTTCCATGGACCGAGGGCCGGTTTTTGCGCTAAGCACGGCTTCCTCACCGTTTCTTGATGTCAGAGGCCCATGTCTGCAGATCTCACCTCCCCCGAATCCATGGCTCTCCTGAAGCGCATTGCCGACGCTCTCGAGCGGATAGCCCCTGCAGGCACTCCCCAGGCTGATTTCGCGGCAGCGGACGCTTTCGTGTGGCATGCGGCGGCACGCCGGCTCTCGCCCGTGCCGAAGGTGAACCGGGTCGAGATGACCCTGCTGAGAGGTATCGACCGGGTGCGGGATCAGCTCGCCGAGAACACCGCGCGCTTCGCCAGGGGCCTGCCCGCCAACAACGCCCTGCTCTGGGGCGCACGGGGCATGGGCAAGTCCTCCCTGGTGAAGGCGGTCCACGCGGAGATCAACGCCACGAAGGCGGCAGACGCCCGCGCCCTCAAGCTCATCGAGATCCACCGCGAGGATATCGAGACCCTGCCCGATCTCATGGGCCTTTTGCGCTCCGACCCGCACCGCTTCATCGTCTTCTGCGACGACCTTTCCTTCGATGCGGACGACACCTCCTACAAATCTCTCAAGGCTGTGCTGGAAGGCGGCATCGAGGGCCGACCGGACAACGTGATCTTCTACGCCACGTCGAACCGCCGCCACCTGCTTCCCCGCGACATGATGGAAAACGAGCGTTCGACCGCCATCAATCCTGGCGAGGCCGTGGAGGAGAAGGTGTCGCTGTCCGATCGCTTCGGCCTGTGGCTCGGCTTCCACAAGTGCAGCCAGGACGAATATCTCGATATGGTCTTCGGATATGTGGACCATCTCGGACTCGATGCCGACCGTGATGCCATCCGCGCCGAAGCGCTGGAATGGGCCACCACCCGCGGCGCCCGCTCCGGCCGCACGGCCTGGCAGTTCATCCAGGATCTGGCGGGCCGCCTCGGCAAAGCGATCTGAACGATACAAACGCCAAAGGGACGGTGGCTGAGCTCCACCGTCCCCTCGCTTGATCAGCCTCGGGTCTCGAAAGCCAATCTAAACCTATGATTGGACTTAGTCGGCGAGATGCTTCATCGGGTCGACCGGGGTCGCGCCCTTGCGGATCTCGAAGTGGAGCTGCGGCGAGGTTACGTTGCCGGTCTGGCCGGAGGTGGCGATCACCTGACCGCGCTTCACCTGCTCGCCACGCTTCACGCTGAGCGAGCCATTGTGAGCGTATGCCGAGACGTAGCCGTTGTCGTGGCGGACTAGGACGAGGTTGCCGTAGCCCTTCACCTCGCTGCCCGCATAGGTCACGGTGCCGGCCTCGGCAGCCTTCACCGGCGTACCCTCGGGAACGGCGATGTTGATGCCCTCGTTGCCGCCATTGGCGCCGAAGCCTGCGATGACACGACCGCGGGCCGGCCAGCGGAAGTTGCTGGCTGACAGGCTTGCCGTCTGCTCGGGCTCAGCCACCGGAGCCTTCGCGGCTTCCGGCTGCGGAGCCGGCGTGGGAGCGGGAGCCGGAGGCACTGGCTGCGTGGCAATCGGAGCGGGCTTCAGAGGCTGAGGCTCGATGGCCGCAACCTTCTGAGACTCGACGGGACGTGCAGGCGACACGAGCGGCTCATTCGTGGCCGAGGCGACCTGCTGCACGGGAGCCTGCTTGATGGGAGCCGGAGCGGCAACCGGAGTCTGAGCTTGAGTCTGCATCGGCGTGGACATGCCCGGACGGACGCGCTTGGCGGCAGAAGCCGGAACGGGCTGCTCGTTGACGGCAACCTTGGTCTGATCGACGAGGCGCATCTTCGGCTGGACCGGAGCGGGAGTCATCGCGACGGGACGGGGCTGCTGGACCGGAGTGGCGATGGGGGCCGATGCCATGCGCGAGGGCTGAGACAGCGGCTGAGCCTGCACCGGGGGAAGTGCCTGCGCCTGAACGGGAGAGGTCGGCATCGGAGCCGCCGCATAGGACGGAGTGGATTGAGAAGCCGTAGGCGTGCCGGGCGCGACGCGTTCGCTGTTCGCAAACGGATTGGAGAACGGGTTCTCCGAGAACCGCATGCTCTCGCCACTACAGGCGGCCGCCGCACTGCCGATCAAACTCACCAGAGCGATCCGCGAAGCCGCGACCCAATGCCCAGAACCCATACGCAAACGCATGACTTAATTACCCCAACCGCACGCAACTCGATGGGGCCATTAAAACCCTGTTCAGGTTAAGCAAGAGTTGACGACATGAACAATGTCGTAACCGTGCCGCGAAAATTTTTCGATTCGATCAGAGTGTCGCCGCAATGCCGGTGACGAGCGGGGAAATGCGCAACGGCGCCCCCAAGCTCTGGGTGAGTTCCCCATCCGGCAAACGGTCGATCTGTACGAGGCGCGGCGCGCCTTCCTGTGTCAACGCGCCGACGAGACGCCCGCCGGGACCGAGAAGCGATGTCAGCGTTTGGGGGATTTCCGGCCGCGCGCCGTTGAGCATGATCCGGTCGAACCGCTCGCGCACCCGCACGGCAAGACCGTCGCCGATTTCCATGCGCACCCTGCCCGCTTCTACGATCCTGAGATGCTGGGCTGCACTCGCCGCCAGCGTGTTGAAACGTTCGACCGTCGTTACCTCAGCACCGAGATGCGCCAGGAGCGCCGTCACATAGCCGGTGCCTGTGCCGATTTCGAGAACGCGCTGCCCGGGCGCGACACCCAGTGCCAGCAGCATCGTGGCCACCGTGCCCGGCGCGGTCATGGTCTGGCCGCAGGGAAGCGGCAGAGCCACATCGGTTCGGGAGAGATCACGAAAACGGCGCGGCGCGAATACGTCGCGTGGCACGAGCTCCATGGCGCGCAGCAATGCCGTGTTGCGAATGCCCTTGGCGCGCAGCGACAGGACGAAGGATGCCACGCCGATCGCCTCCTGCTTGCTGCGGGCTTCCGCTCCGGAGAAGAAGGGCTCTCGGCTCATCGTGTCTCTACCCGAAGGCTTGCGCGTAACGCGTGAGCGTCGGCTCGTCTGTCATGTCGATGCGCAAGGGAGTGACCGCGATGCGCTTGTCGGCGAGCGCCCAGAGATCCGTGCCGTTGCCGGGCGTGAACGGGCGACGCTCGAAGGCGATCCAGTAATAAGGATTGCCGCGTCCATCGAGCCTTGCATCGAGACGCAGGAGCTCCTGCGTGCGCTGCCCCTGATTGACCACCGCCGTGCCCTGAACCTCTTCCGGCTCGCAATCCGGAAAGTTCACATTGACGAGAATGCCCTTCTCGATGCCTGCATCGATGATCTTGCGGATGATCTTCGGGCCGTGGTGCTCGGCGCAATGCCAGCGGGGGGCGTTGCGCGTGCCCGGCCCGTAGGCCTGCGAGAGCGCGATGGAAGGAATGCCGAGAAGTGTGCCCTCGATGGCTCCCGCGACCGTGCCGGAATAGGTCACGTCCTCGGCGGCATTCTGCCCGCGATTGACGCCAGAGAGCACGAGATCGGGCTTGTGCTCGCGCATCAGCTCGCGCACGCCCATGATCACGCAATCCGTCGGCGTGCCCTTCACGGCAAAATGCCGGTCGGAAATTTCGCGCAGGCGCAACGGATCGTTGAGCGAGAGCGAATGCGCGACGCCACTCTGGTCCGTCTCGGGTGCCACCACCCACACATCGTCGGAAAGATTGCGGGCAATGGCCTCCAGGGTCTTCAGGCCTGGTGCATGAATGCCGTCATCATTGGTGCAGAGAATGCGCATGTCAGCCTCAGGCCTCGATGCGGGTGAGCCCGCCCATATAGGGCTGCAGTGCTGTCGGGATCGTCACGCTGCCGTCCTCGTTCTGGTAGTTCTCCAGAACCGCGACGAGCGTGCGACCGACGGCAAGGCCCGAACCGTTGAGCGTATGCACGAAGCGCGGCGATTTCTCGGAGGCCGAGCGGTAGCGGGCATTCATGCGGCGCGCCTGGAAGTCCGAGCAGACCGAGCAGCTCGAAATCTCGCGATACATCCCCTGGCCCGGCAGCCAGACCTCGATGTCGTAGGTCTTGGTCGAGGAGAAGCCCATGTCGCCCGTGCAGAGCGTCATGGTACGGAAAGGCAGCTCCAGCTTCTTCAGCACGTTCTCGGCGCAGGTGAGCATGCGCTCATGCTCGTCGGCCGAAGTCTCCGGCGTCGTGACCGAGACGAGTTCGCATTTCACGAACTGGTGCTGGCGGATCATGCCGCGCGTGTCGCGACCGGCAGAGCCTGCCTCGGCGCGGAAGCTCGGCGTGAGCGCGGTAAAGCGCAGGGGCAGCTCCTCTTCCGAGAGGATCTGCTCGCGCACGAGATTGGTGAGCGTGACTTCCGCCGTCGGGATCATGCCGTAGCGGGTGTCCCTGATGATCTTTTGAAGTGCGTCACGCGGCTGACCTTCAAGAGCGGCGGCGACCGCCTGCTCGAGCGACGAGCCAGGGAAGGCCCAGAACTGATCGTCCTCGAACTTCGGCAGCTGCGCCGTGCCGAACATGGCATCGTCGCGCACCAGCAGCGGCGGGTTCACTTCCGTGTAGCCGTGCTCGCTGGTGTGCAGGTCGATCATGAACTGGCCGAGCGCACGCTCGAGGCGGGCGAGCTGGCCTTTCAGGATCACGAAACGAGCACCCGACATCTTGGCGGCGGTCTCGAAATCCATCAGGCCGAGGGCCTCGCCGATTTCGAAATGCTGCCTGGCGTTGTTGATCGTCGGTGGCGCGCCGAAGCGATGGCGCTCCACGTTGCCGTGCTCGTCGGAGCCGACCGGGACGTCCTCTTTCGGAATGTTCGGGATGGCGGCAAGAGCCTCGAACAGAGCCTTGTCGGCGGCGCGCTCGGCCTCCTCCAGCTCCGGCATCGTCTCCTTGATACGGGTGACCTCGGCCATCAGTTCCTGCGCCCGCGCCTCGTCCTTCTTCGCCTTCGCTTGGCCGATCTCCTTGGACATGGCGTTGCGGCGCTCGGTGGCGGCCTGCAGGGCGGAGACCGCAGCTTTGCGGGCATCGTCGAGCACGATCAGGCGCTCGGACAAGGGCTCCATGCCCCGGTTCCGGAGGCCTTTGTCGAAAGCCGCGGGATTCTCGCGGATGGAACGGATGTCGTGCATGGAAGTGACTTTTAGCCTGTTGGTGACGCGGACCTGCCCTTAGCACAGACCGCCCCGTTGTTCACGCCAAGGTTAAACGGCCCAGGAGGCTTTTAAGAGCCTTACCCTTCCGCCGCACGCGCGGCCTCGGCTTCCGCACGCCTCTTCTCCACCATGCGGACGGAGAAGATGGACGCCTCGTAAAGAAGCAAGGTGGGGATCGCAAGGGCGAACTGGCTGATCACGTCCGGGGGTGTCAGAACCGCCGCAATCACGAATACGATCACGATGGCGTAGCGCCGCTTGCTCTTCAGAAACTCCGAATCGATGATCCCGGCGCGGGCCAGCAGGGTCAGGATCACGGGCAGCTGGAAGCAGATGCCGAAGGCGAAGATCAGGGTCATGATCAGCGACAGGTACTCGCTGACCTTCGGCAGGAACTCGATGGCGGGCCCGCTCTCCGTCGCGAGCTGCTGCATGCCGACCGAGAAGCGCATGAGCAGCGGCATGGCGATGAAGTACACGCAGCCCGCACCGATGGCGAAGAGAACAGGCGTCGCAATGAGGTACGGCAGGAAGGCCCGCCGCTCGTTCTTGTAGAGCCCCGGCGCCACGAACTTGTAGATCTGCACCGCAATCACGGGGAAAGCCAGGAAGCCCGCGCCGAAGGCCGCCACCTGAATCTGCGTGAAGAGATATTCGAGGCCGTGCGTGTAGACGAGATGCGCCTTCTCGGGCGAACCGACCGCCAGCACATAGGGCCACACGAGCGCATTGTAGATGTACTTCGCACCGGCAAAGCAGACGAAGAACATGGCGACGAACGCCACCATCGCCTTGATCAGGCGCGAGCGCAGCTCGGTCAGGTGCTCGATCAGAGGCGCGCGCGATGCCTCGACCTCATCCTCTTCAACGGCGGTGGTCATCAGGCTTTCGCGTCCGTTTGTTCTGGAGCCGGTTGGGCTGCGGCAGCTTTCCGGGCCTCGATCTCGGCCTCACGGCGCAGGGACTCGGCAATGGTTTCAGCCGGATCGTCCATGGGCGGGGGCGGCAGATCGATCTGCGGGAGCGGAGCGTCCCGCGCAGGCGCGCGGCCTTCCACGATCGCCTGGATCGACGCGTCACCCCTGGGCTGCTGCGCAGGTGTCTCGGCAGGTGTCTCGGCAGGTGTCTCGGGCGCAACCGCTTCGGGCTTCTCGACAGCGTCCTTCAGCTCATCCCGGATCGTCTGGATGGGGTTGAAATTCGTGTTGAGAGAAGAAACGGAGTCGTTGACGCCCTGAAGCTGCTTCTTGACCTCGTCCAGCTCGGCTTCGCGCATGGCCTCGTTGAACTGGCCCTGAAACTCCGCCGCCATGCGGCGAAGCTTGCTCGTGACCTGTCCAACCGTCCGCAGAGCGCGCGGCAGGTCCTTTGGGCCAATCACGATCAGCGCGACGGCGCCGATCACCATGACCTCACCCCAGCTCATGTCCAACATGGCGTGGCCTCGACCCTGCCTTTACTCACCGCAGCCACGAAAGGTGGCTGCTACCCAAGAACTCAACCGACCTTGTGGTCCGTCGTCGCGGCGTTGGTTTGCGTGCCGGCCTGATGATCGATCGTGCGCACGGGCTCGGAAGGCTGCACCGGCTTAGCGGTATCGTCCTCGCTCATGCCCTTCTTGAAGGCCTTGATGCCCTTGGCAACATCACCCATCAGATCGGAGATCTTGCCGCGTCCGAACAGAAGGACAACGATCAGACCGACAACGATCCAGTGCCAAATACTAGCGCCACCCATGGCAATCCTCCTGCGCCCCGAGGGGCGCGAACGTGGAATATGAACTTGCCGTCAACCTATGCGTCGGCAGCGGCGAAAACAAGGACATCCTTTGGATGAACCTCAATGCCCACATCCTGTCCCTCCCTCACGCCAACGGGATCGTGAACGCGGGCCTGGAGCGGCCGATCGAGTCCCGGGACATCGATATGCACCAGATCGACCTCGCCGAGAAAGCGGCGTGATACCACACGTCCCGGCAGGCAGAAGCCTTGAGGCTTAAGCCTCACCCCTTGCGGCCGGACGCAGACGATGGCCGGGCCATCCTCCAGATGCGGGGCGGGGAACACGCCCACCGGGCAGGTCACCTGCCCCTTTTTAACGGTGCCTTCGATCTCGCTGAAGTCGCAGAAGAACCGGGCTGCAAAGAGATTGACCGGCTTCCGGTAGATCTCCTCGGCAGGCCCCTGCTGGACGATGGTGCCGGCGCTCATCAGAACGATCCGGTCCGCGATCCGCATGGCCTCTTCCGGATCATGCGTGACCACGATGGTCGTAGCGCGGGTTTCTCTCAAGATTGCGACGGTCTCGTCGCGGATCGCATCGCGCATGCGCCGGTCGAGGTTCGAGAACGGCTCGTCCATGAGCAGCACGCCGGGTCTCGGTGCGATGGAACGTGCCAGCGCTACACGCTGCTGCTCCCCGCCGGAGAGCGTATGAGGGAACTCGTTGGCGTAATGCTCGAGGCCCACGCGGGACAGGGCGCGGCGGGCGGCGATATCGGCCTCCGAGGCCGAGAGATCCTTCAAGCCGAACATCACGTTCTGCAGGATCGTCATGTGCGGGAACAGGGCGTAATCCTGAAACATGAGGCCGATGCCGCGCCGCTCCGGCTCCACGAAACTCTTCGGCCCGCTGACCTCGCGACCATCCATCAGGACCCGACCGGATGTGGGAGCCTCGACGCCCGCTGCGATGCGCAGGAGCGTGGTCTTGCCGCAGCCCGAATGACCGAGAAGGCAGACGAGCTCACCCGGCTCGACGGTGACAGACACCCCTTTGAGGACCTCGGTGGAATTGTAGGTCTGAACGATGCTTTCGAAGGAGAGCTGGGCCGGGATGGACGCGCCAGCCGTGCCGCGCTGCCCCCATCGGGGCAGCCGGAAACGGTCGCGGGCGGACACGGCTGGCTTGTCGCTCATTCCTTGCTGGTCTCGCCGGTCTCGGTCTGGTGCATCTCAAGTGGCTCTTGGAAGAGATCGTCGTGATCCAGGGGATCCTCATCCTCGCGCAGCGCCTCCGCATCGGAGGGCACCGGTACCGACATGTCGGAAGGCACGCGCCCTTCGATGAAGCCTGCACCCTTGAGCTCCTCGAGGCCCGGCAGGTCCTCGATGGCATCCAGGCCGAAATGGTCGAGGAAGGCGGGCGTGGTGCCGTAGGTCACGGGGCGACCCGGCGCCTTGCGACGACCGCGCAGGCGAATCCAGCCGGTCTCCAGCAGCAGATCGAGGGTGCCCTTAGAGGTGGCGACACCGCGGATCTCTTCGATTTCGGCGCGGGTCACCGGCTGGTGATAGGCGATGATCGACAGGGTCTCCATGGCGGCGCGGGAGAGCTTGCGCTGCTCCACCACGTCACGGGCAAGCACGAAGGCGAGATCGCTCGCCGTCCGGAAGGCCCACTTGCCGGCCACGCGGACGAGATTGACGCCACGAGGCCCATAAACCTCCTGGAGATCCTCCAGAATTTTCCGGATATCCGCGCCCTCCGGCAGGCGGCCGGCCAGTTCCTCCGCGCTCAGCGGCTCGGCAGAGGCGAACAACAGCGCCTCGGCAATGCGGATCGCTTCGCCATGATCGGGCACGCGGCTCTCGACGGAATTCTCCTCGGGAGCCTCGGCGTCTTGGATTTCGGCTGTTTCATCCATCATGATTGGGCTCCTGTCTCGGCCGGGTCGGCAACGGGTTTGACCCAGACCGGAGCGAAGGCTTCGTCCTGCCTCACAGTGAGCTTGCCCTCGCGGACCATTTCCAGGGTCGCGGACAGGGCGGAGGCCAGAACGGTCGGCCGCATGGATGGCTCGACCATGTATTCCACCAGATAGGTATCGAGCGTCACCCAGTCGCTCAAGTGACCGACGAGACGTTCCAGGGCATCGCGGGCATCGATCAGTGACCAGACGGTACGCTTGTGAAGCGAGACCTTGCTGTTGAACTGCACCTGGCGCTGCTGGGCATAGGCCTTCAGCAGATCATAGAGGCTCGCCTCGTAGCGGGCATCCCGGTTGATCACCACGGGTTCGGGAGCGCCACGGGCGAACACGTCGCGGCCCAGCAGGGAGCGCTCGCCGAGTTTCTTGGCGACCTCACGGATCGCTTCGAGGCGGCGCAGGCGCAGGGCCAGCGCCGTCGCCAGATCCTCCGCGCTCGGCTCCTCGCCTTTCGGCGGCTCGGGCAGCAGGAGGCGGGATTTAAGATAAGCGAGCCAGGCCGCCATCACGAGGTAGTCGGCCGCCAATTCCAGGCGCATGCGGCGCGCCTCTTCGATAAAGGCAATGTATTGCTCGGCCAGAGCCAGGATCGAGATGCGGTGCAGGTCCACCTTCTGGCGGCGGGCCAGCTCCAGCAGAAGGTCGAGCGGGCCTTCAAAGCCGTCCACGTCCACGAGGAGCGCGGGCTCGCTTTCCGCGCGCTCGGCGGCAGGCTCGACATCCTCAAAGGGTAAGGGCTTGGCCATGGACGATACTCAACTGAAGCGGGTTCGACCTTGGGACGCTTAAGACGTCATCGCAAGCGCGGCGTCGAGTCTTGCGCGCGCATCCACAGGATCGAGCGGCTCCGGCTCGTGCCGGATGCGGGCCAAGGCAGCCTCGGCTCGCCTTAGGGAAATCCCTTCAAGGATGGGCGCTCCCTCGGCCACGGCCGACATCTCCTCCATATCGCCATTGCAATGAAGGGCCATGTCGCAGCCAGCCGCAAAGGCAGCTTCGGTCTTTTCCCGGAAGGAACCTGACAGGGCCTTCATGGACAGGTCGTCGGTCATGACGAGGCCGTCATAACCGATATGGCCACGGATGATCTCCTCCATGACGATCGGGGATGTCGTCGCGGGCCGCTCCGGATCGAGCGCGGTGTAGACGACGTGGGCCGTCATCGCGAGGGGCATGTCGGTCAGCATGCGGAAGGGCGCGAAATCGTGGTACTCGAGTTCCTCGCGGGAAGCGTCCACCACCGGCAGGGCCAGATGGCTGTCGGCCCCTGCCCGACCATGGCCCGGCATATGCTTTACGACCGGCAGGACACCGCCCGCCAGAAGCCCTTCGGCGGCGGCCCGGCCGAGGACGGCCACCTTCTCGGGCGTCTTGCCATAGGCCCGGTCGCCGATGACGTCATGTGCGCCCGGCGAGGGCACGTCGAGCACGGGCAGGCAATCGACGGTCACGCCAACCGCGCGCAGATCATGGGCAATCAGCCGCGCCCCCAAACGGGCGAGTTCCCGCTGGACGAGAGGATCATTGGCGTGCAGGGCGCCGTAAGCGGCGCCGGGGGGATATTTCGGCCAGTTCGGCGGGCCCATGCGCTGAACCCGGCCGCCCTCCTGGTCGATCAGGATGGGAGCATCCTCGCGTCCGACCGTTTCCCGCAGGGCGGCGCAGAGCGCCCTCACCTGTTCAGGATTGTCGATATTCCGGCGGAACAGGATGAATCCCCAGGGAGCGGCCTCCTTGAAGAAGGCAACCTCGTCGGGGGTGAGTTCATGGCCGGAACAGCCAGCAATAAAGGCGCGGGTTTTCATGCCCGCGCCTTAAGTCTCTTGGATAGAAGGGTCAAGAAGTCTTGTCGGCCAAGCTAGCTTAGTTCTTGGCTACGAAGCACTGGCCGCCCTGCCCCTGCAGCTTGGAGCAGAGAGTGGAGGCCTCTTCCCGCGACATGGGTCCGACCCGGACGCGGTAGATCGTATTGCCATTCACCTCGGCCTTGCGGATCAGGGAAGGTGCGCCGGCCAAATCAGGATACTTGCGCTGATAGGAGGCAAAGGCCGAAGCCGCCGCATCCTCCGAGTTAGCCAAGCCCAGCTGGACCGCAAAGCCGCCCGTGGTGGTCGTGTCCGCCGTCGCCGCAGGAGCCGCTACCGGAACCGGCTGGGCCGAGGCGACCTTCTGCGGCGCAGGAGTGGCGGCAGGCGTTGCTGCCACCGGCGTCGCGGCTGCAGGCGCGGGCTTCGGCGTCGGAGCCGGAGTTGCAGGAGCCGCCACAGGCGTCGCCGCAGCAGGCCTCGGCTGAGCAGAAGCGGTCTGAACCGCTGCAGGCTGTGCTGCCGCGGCGGCCGGCATGGTCATGGTCGGAGAAGCAGCCGGAGCAGGCTCCGGCGCTCCAACCACGGAACCATCGGGGCGGATCGTGACGGTCCGCACTTTGCGCGGCTCGCCGAGGTTCAGGCTGTTGGGTGCGCTGCGAGCTTGAGCCGGCGCACCAGGAACGGTCGCACCGGTGGCATCCGCCACGGCTCCGCCGGTCGAGCGCACGGCCTGCTTCACATCGACAGGCTGCTCCTCGCGGTTCACAACCTTGGTGTCAGTCTGCTGAGCGCGCTCGTAGATCTGCTTGTTCTGGTTCGGGATCTCGACCCCGCCGGGATTTTGCGGCTGCACCTTCACCGGATCGGTGGTCGCTTGGACCAGGATCGGCTCACCGCTCGTGCCAGTCGGAGAGCTGGTGAAAACATACGCGCCCCCGCCACCAATCACGATGGCGCCGACAACCGCACCGATGGCGATCAGGCCCTTTCGGGACCGGGGCTTCCGGACCGGCGGATAATCCAGTCGTTCGGGCTGTGCGTAAGCATTACCGGCATAGCTGTCCGCGCCGTCGCCGTAATACTCATCTGCGTAGGCGGCCTCGTTGTAGGAAGCCTGCTGCTGAGCCGGGGCGGGCTGCTGGTAGGTATAGGCCTGACCGTTGCTGCGTGGAGCCTCGGCCTGAGGGGCATAGCGGCCGAGATCGAACTCGGTCGAGCGCGCCTGTCCCTGAGCCGGACGGGGAGCCGGCGTCACAGTGTCGCGGGTCACGAAAAGATCGTCGATAGCAGACGGCTGCTGGCGCGGACGCGTGGCACCGTCATTGGCCAGAATGGCCTGGAAAGGGTCGTCCTGGCCCACGATCCGGGCCAATTCGGCCAGCGGATCGTTGCTGCGCGGTGGGGCGGGCTGGACCTGAGGGGAGCCCGCCTGGGCAAGGTGCCGCTCGATCTCGTTGAGGTCGACGGCAAAACGGGGCTTCACTGATTCGCTCATGCGCCGGTTCTCCAGTTACGCGACAGGAGCCCAAACGCTCCGCCGGCACGACGTGACAGCATCCGGCACAAACGTCTCTTAAGCGGTTGAGCCGCTTATGAAAATGTTAGCGCATTTCATCGGGTGCCGTGACGCCCAGGATCGCGAGGCCAGATGCGAGCACACCCTTGAGGGCATGCACGAGAGCGAGCCTCGCTTTTGTTGAATCTTTATCAGTTAGATTAACAAAGCGTAATTGCGGCAAGTCTTTGCCCTTATTCCATAAACTATGGAAGGCGCTGGCGACGTCGTAGAGGTAGAACGCGACTCGGTGCGGCTCGTGCGCCTCAGCGGCGGCCTCCACCGTGCGGGGGAACTGGGCGATGCGGTGGATGAGATCCGTCTCCGACTCATCGCCGAGAATCGTGAAGTCGGCCTTCTCCAGCTGCGCGGCCGAGAAATCCTCGCCCGGATAAACCTCCGCCGCCTGACGGAAGATCGAGGCGCAGCGGGCATGGGCGTACTGCACGTAGAAGACCGGGTTGTCCTTCGACTGCTCGACCACCTTGGCGAGGTCGAAGTCGAGCGGCGCGTCGTTCTTGCGGAAGATCATCATGAAGCGCACCGCATCGCGGCCCACCTCGTCCACCACGTCGCGCAGGGTCACGAAGTCGCCGGAGCGCTTGGACATCTTCACCGGCTCACCCCCGCGCAGGAGCTTCACGAGCTGGCAGAGCTTCACATCAAGGTCGCCCTTGTTGTCCGTGACGGCCTTCACGGCCGCCTGCATGCGCTTCACGTAGCCGCCATGGTCCGCCCCCCACACGTCGATCATGGAGGCGAAGCCGCGTTCGTACTTGGAGCGGTGATAGGCGATGTCGGAGGCGAAATAAGTGTAGGAGCCGTCGGACTTCAGCAGCGGACGATCCACTTCGTCGCCGAAGGCGGTGGCGCGGAACAGAAGTTGCTCGCGATCTTCCCAATCCTCGTCCTTCTGCCCCTTGGGTGGAGGCAGGCGGCCCATATAGACGAGATCGCGGCCGCGCAGATCGGTGATGAGGGCCTTCACCTGATCGACAGGGCCGAGCTGCAGGGAGCGTTCGGAGAAGAACACGTCGTGATGGATGTTGAGCACCGCGAGGTCATCGCGGATCATGTCCATCATCGCGTTGATGGCGGCCTCGCGCACGAGCGGAAGCCACTCGGATTCCGGCTTGTCGATCAGGCTCTGGCCATGCTCCCCGGCAAGGCGCTCGCCGACGGGCTTGAGGTAGTCCCCGGGATAGAGACCTTCGGGGATCTCGCCGATATCGTCGCCCAAGGCCTCCTTGTAGCGGAGATAGGCGGAGCGGGCGAGCACATCGACCTGCGCGCCCGCATCGTTGATGTAATACTCGCGGGTCACCTTGTAGCCGGCGAAGTCGAGAAGTCCGGCGAGCGCATCGCCGAACACCGCGCCACGGCAATGGCCCACATGCATCGGGCCAGTCGGATTGGCGGAGACGTATTCCACGTTGATGGCCTTACCCACTCCCTGCCCGCTGCGGCCAAAGCCTGCGGTATCCACCACGGCGGCGCGCAGCACCTCGTGCAGCACCTGAGGTGCCAAGCGGATGTTGATGAAGCCGGGGCCTGCGATATCCACCTTCGTGACGCGCGGGTCGTTCCGGAGATCGGCCACGAGCAGCTCGGCGAGAACGCGCGGGTTCATGCGCGCTTCCTTCGCCAGCACCATGGCGGCGTTGGTGGCGAGGTCGCCATGGGAGGGATCGCGCGGCGGCTCGACCACGACGCGGCTCACGTCCAACCCCGATGGAATTTTGCCTTCGCCGGCCAGACGGCCAAGCGCATCGGCAACCCGCTTCTCAAACAACCCGAAAATGTTCATGGCACTTCATCTCAATGGGCGACAGGCCCCGGTCACAGCCGACGCAACGCTTCACAAGCCCTCATCCTGAGGAGCCGCTTTGGTAGACTTTCGAAAGACTGAGCCGCGCCTAACGCAAGTCCGGCGTTACGTCAAACAGGCGCCGGTGTTCAAGGATCGCATAACGGTCCGTCATGCCCGCGATGTAATCAGCCACGCGGCGCGCAAGACGCGGCTCGTCGTCCTTGGAAAGGTCCGCCCGCCATTCCTCTGGCATCAGCTCCGGCTCGGCCTTGAAGCGGTTGAAAAGGTCTCGCAGCACCTGATCGGCCTGGGCGCGGACGCGCATCACCTCGGGATGGCGATACATGCGGGCATAGAGGAAGCGCTTGATGGCTGCATCGGCCTCGCGCATCTCCTTGGAGAAGCAGATCACTGTTTCTCCGGCCTTGCGGATATCCTCGGCGCTCTCAGGCGCCAGAGCCGCGAGCCGCCGGTCGCCCTCCGCCACCACGTTTTCCACGAAGCGGGTGATGACCCGCCGGGTCAGCTCGTGGATGCGCCGGGAGAGTTCGAGGTTCGGCCAGCGGCTGTCGATCTCAGCGAGAATCCCGTTGAGGAACGGTACCTCGCGCAGATCGTCGATCTTGAACAGCCCTGCCCTCAGGCCATCGTCGATGTCGTGGGCGTCATAGGCGATGTCGTCGGCAATCGCAGCGGCCTGGGCCTCGCCGCTGGCGAAGGTGGCGAGCTCCAGATCCTGAACGGCATTGTATTCCATGATCGCGAGCGGCACGCCGTGCTCGGCATATCGCAGGGTCGGCTGCCCCTCTGCATCGAGCAGCGGGCCGTTGTGCTTCACCAGCCCTTCCAGGGTCTCCCAGGTGAGGTTCAGGCCATCATAATCGGGATAGCGGCGCTCAAGGCGCGTGACGACCCGCAAGGCCTGGGCATTGTGGTCGAAGCCGCCGCACCGCGCCATGCACTCGTCGAGCGTATCCTCGCCCGTGTGGCCGAAGGGCGTGTGACCAAGGTCGTGGGAGAGCGCCAGGGCCTCCGCCAGATCCTCGTCGAGGCCGAGTGAGCGGGCCAAGGCGCGGGCGATCTGGCTCACCTCGATGGTGTGGGTGAGCCGCGTTCGGAAATGGTCTCCCTCGTGATAGACGAAGACCTGCGTCTTGTGCTTGAGCCGTCGGAAAGCCGAGGAATGGATGATCCGGTCCCGGTCGCGCTGGAAATCGCTGCGGGTCGGCGACACCGCCTCAGGATAAAGCCGACCGCGGCTCGCCCACGGATCGCAGGCGTAAGGGGCTCGCCATCTCTCGCCAAAGGGCCGCACGGATCATCCTCGGGTTGAAGCCTCGTCAGGGCGCACTTACCTTGGTCTTTAGAGCATGATTCACGAAAGGGGCATCCGGTTTCCTGATAAAATCATGCAGATCAAGAGTTTGTCCAAGGTTAGGGTAATTTGCTGCCTTGTAAGAAGCAAATTACCCTGGGATTTATTGAATCAGCGCGTTTTCTGGCGGCGAACCGGGATCTCCTTCGCCTGAAAATGCTCTTATGTCCTTGTGAGGACCGGAAAGACCCATGACTAGAATTTCCCTGACTGAACGCGCCGCCCGCCGCATCAACGAGATCATGGCCTCGGAACCTGAGGGCTCGATGCTGAGAATCAGCGTCAACGGAGGCGGTTGCTCCGGGTTTCAATACGCCTTCGACGTGGACCGGACGCGCCAGAACGACGACCTCGTGATCGAAAAGGATGGGGCGACCGTCGTGGTGGACGAGGTGTCCATCCAGTACATGGACGGCTCGGTCATCGACTTCGTGGACGACCTGATCGGCCAGTCCTTCAAGATCGAGAACCCCCACGCCACCGCTTCGTGCGGCTGCGGCACGTCGTTCTCCTTGTGAAACTCAGCCCCTCGCTTCAGCGCATCGTGCGGAAAAGCGGATCCGGTTTTCCGCGTCCAACGATGCGCTCATGTCAGAGAGGGAGCATCGGACCCAAAAGTGGATTCCACTTTTGGGTCCGATGCTCTAGCCTTCCGCAAAGGTTTTCGGCCTGAAGTCTCTTAAGAGCTTCAGGCCTTCTTCTTCGCGGGGATATGATGAGCTTTCTTCACCGTTCAGGCGTCTGCGCGCTCGCCTTGATGGCCGGCACGGCGGCCATGCAATTCGAGCCGACGGTCCTTCGCGATCTCGCCTTCGGCAACGGCACGCAGCACGTCGCCATCGGGGCCGTGAAGACCGCGCTCTGGAGCGCGGCATTCGCCCAATCCTCCGATAGCTTCGCGCTCGAGAATGTCCGCTTCACCTGGGGCACCTTCACCTATGAGGCGAAGCGGATCGAGTTCACCGGTGCTTCAGTCCCGCGTCAGGAACTCGAGAGCCTGTTTTCCGCCGGCTCTGCCTCCCTTGCGGATCGGCTCGCGAGGATCGACACGAAGCGGGTGATCATTCCTGAGCTCAAGGTCACGCAGAAGCTGGGCAAGGGAACGCAGACGATCCTCTACCGAAACGCCACGCTGTTCGACATCGTCCGAGGCAAGGTGGGCTCGACGGTGGTCGAGACTACAGCCATGGAGGAAACCGGCGAAAAAGGCCCGACCTTGGTCAGCTATGGCCGGACCATTGTCAGCGAGCTCGACCTTCCCACTGTCGTGACGCTCTTCGAGACGAAGGATGCCTCCGCGCCCCTCAGCCGAATTCATGGCGCCTTTTCCATCGAGAAGATCGACATGACAGATGCCGGAGGGAACTACAGCGCCCAGATTGCGCGCATCAATGGCCGGGACCTCATGGCTCGTCCGACGAAGGATTCCTGGAACGGCACCCTCGCTCTCATCAAGGAGCTTTCCGGGAAGGAAAAGACCTCCCCTGAAGAGGAAACCCGCATCCTGCTGACTGCAGCGGATCTTCTCGGCGCGTTCGATGCGGGTGCCGTCGAAGCCACCGGCATCACCTTCAAGGGCGACGGGAAAGAGAACAAGGGAACCGGTTCCATCGCCCGTGCGGCTTATACCGGCACCACCGGCTCGCAGCCCGCCGAAGCGCGCGTGGAGGGCATCGAGTTCAAGGGCACGGATGCCAGCCTGAAGATCGGCTCGATCAGCCTCACCGGGTTTTCCGTTACGCCGACGCTGAACGGCCTGAAGGCTCTCGGAGACAAGCCGCTGAAGGAACTCGACAGCGCCGATGTGAGAAGCCTCATTCCGACCCTGGGGACGCTGCGCATCACGGACATGGATATCGATGCGCCAGCCGAGGAGGATAAGCCCACCGAGCGCGTTCGGGTGACCATGGGCCTCATGGAGGTCACGGCGGACAAGCCGGTGAACGGCATTCCGACGAATATCCGCTTCGAACAGCGCAACGTCTCCACGTCATTGCCGGCCAACAGCGACGACGAACTCGCCCGGGAGCTTCACGAACTCGGCTACAAATCCATCGATGGATCGTTCGTCATGGCTGCCACCTGGAATGAGGCGGCCAACGAGATCGCCATCAAGGAATTCTCGATGGATGGGAAAGAGATGGGAAGCGTGCGCCTTACAGGCCTCATCGGCAATGTCAGCCCGGATCTCTTCAGCCCCGATGAAGCAACCGCTTCAGCCGCTCTGATCGGCGCGAAGGCGAAGTCGGCCAATGTGGTGGTTGAGAATCGGGGATTGGTCGAGCGCTATCTCGCCAAGGTTGCGAAGGAAGAAGGCACGACGCCCGAGGCGCTGCAGAAAATGTATTCGGGCGCTACGCCGCTCGTTCTGTCGAGCATGGTCGGCAATTCGGAACAGTCCCGGACGTTAGGTCAGGCCATTTCCCGCTTCATCGAGAAGCCCGGCAAGCTCATCATCGAAGCCCAGCCGAAAAATCCGTCCGGCTTCGGTGTGATGGACGTGATGCTCGCGTCCGATCCGAAATTGTTGCTGGAGAAGCTGAAGATCACCGCAAAGGCGGAATGAGTTCAATCCACAACGTCATCCCCGGACTTGTTCCGGGGATCCACGCCTCTCATGCGTATCAGTTCTTAAGACATGGATGGCCGGGACGAGCCCGGCCATGACGAAAAATCGAAATATCTCAATCTCAAATCAGCTGCGGCTGATCCTGCTCGGCGGCCTGCGCCTCCACGACGGCGA
>NZ_LCYG01000007.1 GCF_001017175.1 Microvirga vignae
CAGCGGCATCGGCGAGAGCATTGAACATTTTAATCCGCTGTCACTGAGACTCCCGGCCAAAGTACCTGAAACTCCGAGGCAACCAGCTTGCGACAGAACCACATTGGGCGACCCCGTCACAGTGATCGGTGCTACCGAAACACTCTAAGCAGCTTATGGCGGGACCGACGCAGCATGGACGAGAGGATGTGTGAGGCCCGTCCCGCCACAAGATCGAGGCTCCGGAGCACCGCGAGCATACGAGAAGTGATGTGATGAGCTCATCACCAATTGGTATGCGATCCGTCTTTCCTCCGAAGATGCGGCATTTCCGAAAAGCGAAACGGCTCGGCGTCCTTTAGAGCCCTCTCGTCGACTTCGACGCCAAGCCCAGGCTCATCAGGCACGACGTATGTCGCGCCCACCAGCTTCATCCGCTTTGTGAAGATCGGTGACTCCTGCCGCGCCATGTCCTCATCAGGCGTCTCCCAGCATTCTACATGCGACAGGTTGGCGACTGCTGCCGAGAAATGCACAGTCGCAGCCGTGCAGATCGGCCCGAGCGGGTTGTGTGGCATCAGATCGATGTAATGCGCCTCGCACCAGCCGGCGACCTTCATGGCCTCGGTGAATCCGCCCACGTTGCAAATGTCAAGGCGCGCAAATTGTGTATGGCCACCTTCGATGTAAGGCAGGAACTGCCATTTGGACGAAAACTCCTCGCCAATGGCGAATGGAACATCCGTCATCCGCCGGAGAGCCGCGTAGGCTTCCGGCGTCTCGTCACGGATCGGCTCCTCCAGGAAATCCAGCGTGCCTCTAGGCATCTTTTGACAGAAGGAAGCCGCTTCGGCGACGCTGAGACGGTGATGATAGTCCACACCCAACATGACGCCTGATCCGAGCGCCTCTCGGGCTTGAGTCATCCAGCGGGCAATCTCAGCAATATGCTCGCGTGGTTCGTAGGGCGAGACCGCATCAGATTTCCATCCGAGACGAAGGCAGTCCCATCCTGCCGCCATTGCCCCGCGGGCAGAGGCAATCAGGGTGTCCGGGTCGTCCGCCCGCACGCACCCGAACGTCGGAATGCTGGTTCTCTGCTTGCCGCCCAGAAGCTGGTGCACGGGAACGCCCAAGGCCTTCCCCTTGACGTCGTGCAAAGCGATATCGATGGCCGAGATCGCTGCCGTGAGAACCCGGCCTCCCTCGAAGTACTGGCTTCGGTACAACTCCTGCCAGAGAGCTCCGGTCAGCATGGAATCCCGACCGATCAGGAACTCGCGGTAGTGATCGATCGCGCCCATCACGGCAAGTTCGCGACTGGAGAGGCCGGACTCGCCCCAGCCATGGATACCCTCATCGGTTTCAACCTTGACGATGAGCTGGTTTCGATCGCCAACCCAGATGGGATAGGGGCGAATGGCTGTAATCTTCATGTTCTAGCAATCTCTACATAAGCGCAGGTGATGGAACTGGCTCACAGTAATCCTGCAAGCCCATTCGTTGATGTTGAAGATGCTTGTTCTCGCCCGCCAGGAGGCACGAGGGAAAGACCAAGGCGGATTAGAGCGAATGGCACCCTCCAGCTGCTGCGGAAGACTCGGTATGGCATCGCTGCTTGCAAATGTTGGGTGCATAGACACAAAAACTAGGTTCAAGCATCAGGCGATGCCGAGAAGAACAAGTATTGTCGCTACCTCACGGGCGATGAAGAGCCTTGTTTACTGAGGCGGCCCGCATTTGTTCAATCAGGTGCTGACAGGCCCCTCGGACATGCTGTTCCATGACGCGTGCCGCTTCATCAGCGTCATGGCGCTTGATTGCTTCAATGATATCCCAGTGCTCTCGAGTGATGGCCTGCCAACGTGCGCGGCTGATCGCAAATCGGCGGGTGAGGATGTGCAGCACCTTACGCTGCTGGAATTCCAGCTCGACAGCCTCCTGATTATAATGCCGCCCGTAGATGATGTTGTGAAACTGCTCGTTGGCTTGCCAGTACCACTGATAGTCGCTGCGGTTTTCGTCGATGTCTCGTTGGAGGATCTCGAGTGCTTCGATCTCACGATCCGTCGCATAGTTGACGAACCAGCGGACGAGATACGGCTCGATAAGCGCCCTGATTTCGTAGATGTTGCGTACAAAATCCTCGCTGATAGGGCGTACACGTGCACCCCTATTCGGCGAGATGATCACAATTCCTTCCCCTTGTAGGTGATGAAGGGCCTCGCGGACGGGGTTTGTACTCGTGCCATAGCGCTTTGCGAGTTCCGCCGTTTTGAGGCGAGCGCCGGGTTCGAGACGCCCTTCAACAATGTCCTCCCGGATCAAGTCATGAAGGCACTGACCTCGATCCTGGCCAGTCGCTTCTCCGTCCTGAACCGATTTGACAATTCGCACCGCTCTCCCGCTCATGCCCGAACTCTTGCGCTCCTATATGACTCCACCTGCCGGCCAAGTACGATCCGGCACCAAAATCGATCATGTCACGAAGACCGGTACTCATGCAAGTTCGCACAATAGGATTGACATGTTGTGTATAATTTAGATATGATAGAGTATCAAACATAAAGAATCTTATGAAATTTGTCGAGGAAACAGTGAGCGGCAGGGTTCCCAAAGGGCTTCCACGAATCCGATTCGGCAAGCAGTTAAGGAGTCCCTTGTGTGGCGCTCTAGGCCCTGCTCGTGGGTCCTGCGACCTTCACTGTCATGAGCAGCGTGGTGTTTCGCGCTTCCAAGGTCACGCTCCGTCTGCTCATCTTCCGCAAGGCCGACATCCGCCAATTGTGGAGGGCAATTGTCGCCGGATCGAGAACTTGTGCGAGCATTCATCTTTCGGAAGCCGCCACTTCTATTCACTCCTAAACGCTCGGTCTGCTCGGCATTTCCGGCGCAATTGCCTCTGCGCAAAACTTCGAGGCTCACCTGTTCGTCAACACAGTGTTGATGCTGATCCCTGCCATGTTTCCAGACATCGGCGCCACAATCAGCGTTTGCCTGTCCTTTTTGGTTCTGCCTGTTACGCGACTCGGCATCAATCCGCTTCAAGCAGCCACATCGATCATACCGGCCACTCCACCAGCAAAGGTGGTGTTCATTGCTGTCATACGTAGCGGCAGCATCACTGCTGAGGGCTGTGCTCCTTCCCCTGACAATGGAGATTACAGCAGTGATGCTGTTGATCACCTTCCAAGCACTGTCCAGATGGCCGCCAACCGGACTTTACTACCTCTGATTTCCAGCTCGAAAAGGACACCCGGATGAAAATCACAGGCGTCGAAACAAAGATCGTGAACGCAATTCACCGCAACTGGATTTTCGTAAAGGTGCTGACCGACCAGCCTGGCCTCTATGGCTGGGGTGAGGCCACTCTCGAGTGGAAGACCCGAGCAGTAGTAGGCGCTGTCGAGGATCTCGCGGCTTTCGTGATCGGAGAGGATCCACGCCGGATCGAGCATCTGGTACGGAAGATGCAGATGCATAGCTTCTGGCCACTGGGTGTGATCGGGCTATCGGCGATCAGCGGCATCGAGATGGCACTCCATGATATCGCGGCTAAGGATTTGGGCGTGCCCGTCTGGCGTCTTCTTGGCGGGCAGAGCCGCGACTGGGTCCGTGTCTACACGCATTTCCAGCGTGGCAAGATCGGAGCACAAGTTGATCCGAAGGACATCGAGAGCTATGTGGCCGGTGTCGAGGCGACAGTCGCGATGGGTTATAGGGCGGTGAAGCTCGGCGTCGTTCCCTACACTCATTACGACGCGCCGATCCCCGAGGTAAAACACGTCGCTAGGCTTGTGGAGCGGATCCGCCTCGCGGTTGGTGATGAGATCGACATCATGTTCGACTTCCACGGCCGGTGCAGCTCCATCAGCGCTGCCGTAGCTTACATCGATGCGATATCGCCGATGCGGCCCCTCTTCGTGGAGGAGCCAATCCAGCCGGGCGATAACGAGGCCATGGCGTTGGTCGCCTCCAAAGTCCAGGCCCCTCTGGCAACAGGCGAGCGCCTGTTTACGCCAAGGGAGTTCTTCGATCTTGCCGCGCACAAAGCAGTGAGCATCGTGCAGCCTGATCTCTGCCATGTCGGCGGCTTCACGATGGGGAAGAAAATCGCTGCCATCGCGGAAATTGGCCACATGGGCGTTGCGCCTCACAATCCCTTGGGACCGATCAGCGGGGCTGCCGCACTACATTTTGCCGTGGCCACGCCGAACTTCGTCATACAGGAGGAGGCGCGCGGGCTCGTCGACTGGTATGATGAGGTGGTGCAACACCCGATTGTGCTTGAAAATGGCCACTGGGCAGTGCCGACCTCCCCCGGTTTAGGAGTTGAACTCGACGAAGTTGCCGCGGCCAAGCACCCGTTCGAGCCAGAGGTCATCCCCGCGCGAGAAGCTCTTTCAGCGGATGGCGCGATCCTGAACTGGTGAGGCAGTCTGGACGAAACATCCGTTCCTCTAAGCTGAAGTGGTCTAGGATCAGCTGATCGCGCCGTCACCGGTAATTGCATGGCTCCGAGGTCCGAAAACCGGCAGGCCACCAACTAACCGTAAACAGGCGAGTCCGCGAGCACCATCAGTGCCTAGTGTCACGAGCCAATCCAGCACTTTCATGCCTTGGCGAACCGTCGCCGCTCTAACAAGAAAGCATCTCAAGGTCAGACCAATGAAGATCACGGCTATTCATTGCTTCCCAATTTTGGTTGGGTGGCGCAATCAACTGCTCATCAAGGTAGAAACGGACGAGGGAATCTACGGGTGGGGCGAGTCGGGTCTCTCTGGTCGCGAGCGCGCCGTCATGGGGGCGATCGACCATTACCGAGAGTTCCTCATCGGCCGTGATCCGATGCAGGCCGGTGCGCTCTGGCAGGAACTCTATCGCAGTCAGTACTTCGAAGGGGGCCGAGTTCTTTCCGCTGCAATCAGCGCAATCGACATTGCTCTGTACGACATCAAAGGAAAGGCGCTCGGCGTTCCCGTCTATCAGCTGCTCGGCGGTAAGCAGCGGGATCGGGTCCCGGCCTTTGCCACGGCTCCTGCGGAGCCCGGCCCCGAGATGATCGAGCAGGCCAAGCAGTTACAGGACGCAGGCTGGAGCTGCATTCGGTTCGTGCCGGCGGGCCAGCATGCAACGAATCGGTTTGAGCCGCGCGAGTCCATTGCCAAGACGGCGCCGTGGATGGTACGCGCGCGCGAGGAGCTTGGCCCAGAGGTCGCGCTCGGCATCGACTATCATCATCGCCTCAGCGTCGCAGAAGCGGCAGCCTTCTGCCAGAGAATGCCATCGGGTACACTAGATTTCATCGAGGAGCCGATCCGTGACGAGACCCCATCGGCGTATGAATCCCTTCGGCAGTTGACTGACGTTCCCTTCGCCATCGGCGAGGAGTTCTCCTCCAAGTGGCAATTCCTGCCTTATATCGAAGGAAATCTGCATCAGTTTAACCGCATTGATATCTGTAATGTCGGAGGATTTACTGAAGCCATGAAAGTGGCAGGTTGGAGCGAGGCTCACTATGTCGACCTGATGCCTCACAACCCACTTGGGCCCATCTGCACGGCTGCTAGCGTCCACTTGGCTGCGTCAGTCCCCAACTTTGCTTGGCTGGAATGTCGGTCTTCACCCGTGGAGCAACTCGGGTTCGACAACACAGAGATCTTTCCCGTTCAGGTGTCACTGCAAGGGAGCGATTACGTTGTCCCTAACGTGCCAGGGCTCGGTGCCGACGTTGATGAGAACTATGTCCGCTCCCTGAGTTTCCGTTTCTCCGAGCCCCCGCATCTCAGGCGACGGGATGGCAGCTATACAAATTGGTAGATCCGGACACAAAGGGTTCCTCCTGCGCAGCTCTTAAAGATATTGTTGCACGAAAGACGATAGGTTGGGTCAAAACGCAATACGGTAGGGGAATGCAACCCATCTCCTACCAACGCCATTGCTTTCCGCCCGATTTTATCGTGGACCTCGTCCGGCTTCATCGCCAGTTGTTGGCGCGACGTCCCTATGAGACGATCAGGCAATCAGTACTCAAGTTCGCACCGACGTTCGCCTGCAACCTGCGCCGGCGGCCCCGATCCGATAATGTACGACCCTGAAGTTGGCCTGAAGCTCGTGCGTAACCTGCCGAAGAGACAGAGCGTCGCGCCAACGACTCTCATAACTGGCAGATTCAGGCCCATATACAGCCGCCGAAAGATCGACTTCATGGCTGATCAGATGGTGCGACAACGTGAGTCCCACATACAAGGCTTCAAAGATGCCTGTTTTGCCTGCCGCTCTCGCGAAAGACATTGTCTCGCAACCCTTCTCACGGAAGGGGACGCTGTCGTCTACTAAGTTTCGTACTTGCGAACAGGCCGTCGAATGACACTCGCTATCCTAACGAGCTTACTCTCGACCCATTTTCTAGAGCCGTTTCCCCTTACGTGGAATCAGCTCTCTTCTTTGGTCTGCCGCATTTTCTGACGGCGAACCGGATCCACTTCGCCGGAAAATGCTCTAGTACCTGACTGAGAGTAATACGTCTCGGTTCGCACATTCGAATTGACAGATAATGTGTAATTTGCGAGCTTTTGAATATGAGAGCCGCAATAAGCTCGTTCCAAAAGGAAACCGGCGAAGGAAGCTGGGCAACAGGAGGAAACAAAATGGGTTACCAGCAAAAGCTGCTTGGCGTCGTCGCGTCGACGGGGATTTTGAGTATCATGCTTCTAGGTTCGTTCGCCCCCGCCTGGGCGGCGGATTACAAGCAGGCGCCGATGCTCGATGAGCAGGTCAAGGCAGGCAAGCTGCCCGCCGTTGCTAACCGCCTTCCGGAAAAGCCCTACGTGGAAACTATGGTCGACGGCGTCGGCAAATATGGCGGCACCCTGCGCACGACGATCCTGGCCAACGGCGACCAGTACAACCTGACCCGCACCATCGCCAACGAGTTGCTCGTGCGCTGGGATCCGCAGTGGAAGAAGGTCATGCCGTCGCTTGCCGAGGAGTTCAAGGCGTCCGACGATGCGACCACCTACACGTTCAAGCTCCGCAAGGGCCTGAAGTGGAGCGACGGTCATCCGTTCACGGCGGACGACATCATGTTCTGGTACGAGGACGTGTTCATGAACAACGCGCTCTCGCCCGCCAAGAACCCGACCTTCACGGTGGCTGGCAAGCCCGTGAAGGTAACGAAGATCGACGACCAGACAGTGGAGTTCAAGTTCGAGTCGCCCTACGGCCTCTTCCTGCAGCAGCTTGCCTACGGCCAGGGCCATCTGCCGGTCATCTATCCCAAGCACTATCTCAGCCAGTTCCACGAGAAGTACAACAAGGAGGGCATCCCGGCGCTGCTGAAGGCAAATCCGGCAGCCGGCGACTGGGTGGCGCTGTTCAACTCCAAGGTCTCGCTGTCCTTCCAGCCGCCCTTCTGGCAGAATCTCGATCTGCCGACCCTCAATCCCTGGGTGCTGACCGTTCCCTATGCGGACAGTGAGCGCGTCGCTGCTACCCGCAATCCTTATTACTGGAAGGTCGACACGGCCGGAAACCAACTCCCCTACATTGACAATGTTACCTGGGCGAAGCTCGACGACCCGCAGGTGATGGCGCTCAAGATGACGTCGGGCGAGTTCGACTTCGCGTTCCGCCACATCAACAATTCCACCTTCAAGTCGGTGCTGTTCGATGGACAGAAAACGGGCAACTACCGTATTGTCGACGTCAAGGACCTGCCGGCGAGTGATGCCGCTATCCTACTAAACCTGACTTCAACCGATCCGGTGAAGCGCAAGATCTTCCAGAACAAGGATTTTAGGATCGCGCTGAGCCACGCGATCAACCGGCAGGAAATCATCGATCTCGTCTATGTGGGGCAGGGCGCTCCCGCCCAGGTGGCCGCCCAGCCTGAGCACGAGCTCTACAACGAGCGCCAGGCGAAGCAATATACTGAGTACGATCCCAAGCGCTCGGCTGAGATCCTTGATAAGATCATGCCGAAGAAGGATGCCGAAGGCTTTCGTCTGGATGAGACAGGCAAGCGCTTCACCATCAACTTCATGGTAGCCGATGTCTTCGGCCTGTCCTACCCGGATATCATGCAGATGGTACAGCAATACGCCAAGGATGTTGGCATCGATATTCAGATCCGTACCACCGACCGCGCCCGCCTCAACACCATGTGGGCGGCGAACGAGCAGGATGCATACATCTGGAACTGTGTTGGTGGACTTTCAGACGCCTATACGGATGTCCGCTGCTACATGCCTTTCCAGAAGGCCGACATCTTCTTCGCTGTCCGCTGGGCCGAATGGTATTCCAATCACAATACAGGCGAAGAGCCGCCAGCCAACATCAAGGAGTTGATGGCCGCCTACGACAGGGTCAATGCCGCCGTCACTGATGACGACCGCCGCGAGAAGATGAAGGAATTCCTCAATCTTTCGGCCGACAACTTTCTCAACATCGGCATCTCGCGTCCCATGCCGAAGTACATGATGGTATCGAACAATCTGAAGAACGTCGTCAACGGGCTTCCGATCGCCGGCAACCTCTGGCACCCGGCTCCGACGCTGACCCAGTGGTATTTCGACAAGCCAACCAAGTAGGGCTTCTCGGAAGGCTCCTCCCTGTGCCGGCGGCGGGTTCCATTCTGCTGCCGGCTAATCCTTCGATTCCATCGAACGGTCAGGCTCATGCTTCGTTACATCGCCAAGCGAATGGTGTTCGCGATTCCGACACTGTTTGCCGTCTCCATCGTGGCCTTCATCATCATCCAGCTCCCGCCGGGCGATTATCTCACGACCCTGATGGCCGAATGGGCCAGCCAAGGCGGTGCGGTGGAAGCGGGCACGGTCGCTGCCATGCGGGATCGCTACGGTCTCGATCAGCCGGTCTATTTTCAGTACTATAAGTGGATGGCCGGCATCCTGATGCACGGCGACTTCGGCATCTCCTTCGATTTCGGCAAGCCGGTCACGGAACTCATCTGGAACCGCCTCGGCTTCTCGCTGCTGCTCTCGGTTCTGACGCTCTGCTTCGTCTGGGCGATCGCCATCCCGATCGGGATCCTGTCGGCGGTGCGCCAGTACTCGATCTCCGACTACACGGCGACCTTCCTGGCTTTCTTCTTCCTCGCCGTGCCCGACTTCCTGATGGCGCTCTCGGCCATGTACATTATGTCCGCTTGGTTCGGTCAGAGTGTCGGGGGGCTATTCTCGCCCGACTATGTCGATGCGCCGTGGAGTTTCGGTAAGCTCGTCGACTTCGCCCAGCACGTCTGGCTGCCGGTCGTCGTGATTGGTCTCGGATCACTCGCCGCGCTGGTGCGCATCATGCGCGCCAATCTGCTCGATGAACTTTCAAAGCCCTATGTCACCACGGCACGCGCGAAGGGCATGTCCGAACTGGAGCTCCTGCTGCGGTATCCAGTGCGCCTTGCCCTCAACCCGCTGATCTCGACTCTCGGCTGGATCCTGCCGGCCGTGATCTCGGGCGAGATCATCGTCTCCGTCGTCATGAGCCTGCCGACGACAGGGCCGCTGCTGCTTCGCGCGCTGCTCGCCCAGGACATGTATCTCGCCGGCTCGCTCATCCTGCTGATCTCGGTGCTCACCATCATCGGCACGCTGATTTCGGACATTCTCCTGGCGATTACCGACCCGCGGATCCGACTCCAATGACAGATATCACCAGCCTCCCGCCCGAGACCGCGGCCTCGCTCGATCTGCACGGCAGGGACATGGCCGTCGCCGGCCAGTGGCGCCTGTTCTGGCTCAAGTTCAAGAAACACAAGATCGCGCTCGCGAGCCTCGTTGTGATCGTGTTCATGTATCTCGTTGCGGCATTTGCGGATTTCATCGCGCCGTTCGATCCCAACGCTACCAATTCGCGCTTCACCTATGCGCCGCCCCAAGGCCTGTCACTGATGTTGAGCGGCTCGTTCCAGCCGCATGTCAACCAGCTCAAGATGACGCTGAACACCGAGTCGATGCGCCGGGAGTTCACGCCCGACCCAACGAAGCCCATCTCAGTGTCGTTCTTCGTCCCGGCGCAGCAGCCCTATTACGTGCTGGGCCTCATTCCGATGCAGACGAAGCTCTTCGGCCTCACGAACCCTAAGCCGGGCGACAGCATGTACATCTTCGGCGCCGACCGCCTCGGTCGCGACATCTTCTCGCGCGTTGTCCATGGCGCCAAGATTTCGCTGTCGATCGGCCTTGTGGGCGTCTTCGTCAGCCTGATCCTCGGGGTGGCCATCGGCGGCATCTCCGGCTTCTTCGGTGGCTGGATCGATCTCGCGATCCAGCGCTTCATCGAGCTGCTGCGCTCGATCCCGACCATTCCTCTGTGGATGGGCTTCGCGGCCGCGATCCCCGTCGGCTGGCCGCCGCTTCGCACTTATTTTGTCATCACGCTGATCGTTTCGCTGATCGGCTGGACGAGCCTGGCGCGCGAGGTGCGCGGCAAGTTCCTGTCCTTGAGAAACGAGGACTTCGTGACAGCCGCGCGCCTCGATGGCATGAGCGAAATCGGCATCATCTTCCACCATCTGGTGCCGTCCTTCATCAGCCATATCATCGCGACACTGACGCTTGCGATCCCCTCGATGATCCTGGCCGAGACGGCGCTGTCCTTCCTCGGCATCGGCCTGCAGCCGCCGATTGTCTCCTGGGGTGTGCTCCTGCAGGAGGCCCAGAACATTCGCGCGGTCGCCCAGGCGCCGTGGCTGCTTTTCACGCCGGCCGCCGCCATCGTCATTTCAGTTCTTTCCCTCAATTTCCTCGGCGACGGCTTGCGCGATGCCGCAGATCCCTACGAGGCGGTGTCATGAGCATGACGAAGGACACGATCCTGGAGGTCAGGGACCTCAAGACCTACTTCCCAACCCGCACCGGTCTCTTCAAGGCGGTCGATGGTGTCTCCTTTGAGCTGAAACGCGGCAAGACGCTGTGCGTGGTCGGCGAATCCGGCTCCGGCAAGTCGGTGACCGCCCGCTCGATCCTGCAGATCGTCGACAGGCCCGGCCGCATCGAGGGCGGCTCCGTCCTGCTGACGCGTGCCGACGGCTCGACGACCGACCTCGCCAAGCTAGACCCGCGGGGTAGAGCGATCCGCGACGTGCGCGGCAAGGAGATCGCCATGATCTTCCAGGAGCCGATGAGCTCGCTCTCGCCGGTTCACCGAATCGGGACGCAGATCGGCGAGGCGCTGCGCATCCACTTCGGAACCCCGAAGCACGAGCAGCGCGAGCGCGTTCTCGAACTTCTGCGACAGGTGGAAATTCCGCGCCCTGAATCGGCCATCGACCGCTATACCTTCGAGTTCTCCGGTGGCATGCGCCAGCGCGTGATGATCGCCATGGCGCTCGCCTGCAACCCCTCGGTGCTCATCGCCGATGAGCCGACGACGGCGCTCGACGTCACGACGCAGGCCGAGATCCTCGACCTCATCAAGAAGCTGCAGCAGAGCCATGGCATGGCCGTGCTCTTCATCACTCATGACATGGGCGTCGTGGCCGAGATTGCCGACGAAGTCCTCGTCATGTATCGCGGCAAGGTGAGGGAGAGGGGGCCGGTGGAGCAGATCTTCCACGCACCGCAGGACGACTATACGCGCCGGCTGATCGGATCGGTCGTCAAGCTGGAGAAGAAGGCGGAGGTTCGTCTGGCGCGACCGGCGATCCCCGCTGGAACTCCTCCGCTTCTCGATGTGCGGAACCTCTCGCTCACCTTTCCCTCCGGCCTCAAGGCGGTTGACGATGTCTCATTGACCGTGCGCCCTGGCGAGACTCTCGGCATCGTCGGAGAGTCCGGTTCGGGCAAGACCACGATGGGACGCTGTCTGCTGCGCATCTACGATGCACAGGCCGGCGCCATCGACTATCGCCGCCCGGACGGCCAGACAGTCGACATCCGCACCGCCGACAAGGCCGCCCTGGAGAAGATCCGCCGCGAGGTCCGGATGATCTTTCAGGACCCGGTTGGGTCGCTCAGTCCACGCAAGACCGTCGGCCAGATCATCGCCGAGCCGCTCAAGATCGCCGGCATGAAGGGCAGGGAGCTCAACGACCGTGTCGCCGACCTGATGCAGCAGGTGGGGCTCGAGCCGACCTGGCGAGAGCGCTATCCGCATGCCTTTTCCGGCGGGCAGCGGCAGCGCATTGGCATCGCCCGTGCGATCGCCTTGAACCCGCGGCTCATCATCGCCGACGAGGCGACCTCAGCGCTCGATGTCTCGCTGCGCTCCCAGATGCTCGACCTCATGATGAAGCTGCAGGACAAGCTCGGTCTCTCCTACGTCTTCATTTCCCATGACATGTCGGTGATCCGCTACATGTGCGACCGCGTCGCGGTCATGTATCGGGGCAAGATCGTCGAGGTGGGTGACACCGATCAGGTCGTCAACAACCCGGCGCACGACTACACGCGGGCGCTGCTCTCCGCCATTCCCCATCCCGATCCACGCAATCGGCGCATACACACCCGATTCCGGTACGACGCCGGCCGCACGCTTTCAGCCAACGGATGAATCGATGAAAATCACCGACGTGAAAGTTATCGTCTGCTCGCCAGGGCGCAATTTCGTCACGGTCAAGATCTTCACCGACGAGGGGCTGACCGGGGTCGGCGACGCGACGCTGAACGGCCGGGAGCTGGCTGTTGCCGCCTATCTTCAGGACCATCTCGCACCGCTTCTGATCGGCCGTGACCCGAGCCGGATCGAGGACATCTGGCAGTATTTCTACAGGGGCGCCTACTGGCGGCGTGGCCCGGTGACCATGGCGGCGATCGCCGGCATCGACACCGCACTCTGGGACATCAAAGCCAAGGCCGCCAACATGCCGCTGTATCAGCTCCTCGGCGGCGCAAGCCGCGAGAAGGTGCTGTGCTACACTCATGCCCAGGGCCGAGACATTGCCGAGGCGGTGGAGGCCGTCGGTAGGCGGAATGAGCAGGGCTACAAGGCGATCCGTGTCCAGGTCGGCATTCCCGGACTCCCGGACGTTTACGGCACGGGCGCGAAATCGGTCACGAACAACGCTCTCGACGATGCGGTCCCGCACGAGGAAACCTGGTCGACATCGAAATACCTGCGCTATGTGCCCGAACTCTTCAAGGCGGTGCGGGAGGCGCATGGCTGGGATATCGAGCTGCTGCACGACACGCATCATCGCCTGACGCCCATCGAAGCCGCGCGGCTCGGCAAGGACCTGGAATTCGCGCGCCTCTTCTGGCTTGAGGATGCCGTGGCGGCCGAGCACCAGGAAGGCTTCCGGCTGATCCGCAAGCATACCACGACGCCGCTTGCCGTCGGCGAGGTGTTCAACACCATCTGGGATGCGCGGCTTCTCATGGAAGAGCAACTCATCGACTATATCCGCATGACGACCGTGCATGCGGGCGGCGTGACGGCACTCCGCCGCATCATGGATTTCGCGAGCGTCTACAATGTCCGCACCGCCTGTCACGGTGCCATGGACATGTCGCCAATCTGCCTCGGCGCCAACCTGCACCTCGACCTATGGGTCCCCAATTTCGGCATCCAGGAATATTCTGGCTATCTGCCGGAGATCCTTGAAGTCTTCCCGAGCGCCTGGAGTCTCTCCGACGGCTACCTACATCCGGGCGACGCCATCGGTCATGGCGTTGATATCGATGAGAGGTTGGCGGAGAAGTTCCCGTACCAGCGCGCCTATCTGCCGGTGAACCGTCTCGAAGATGGCACGCTGTGGCACTGGTGACGAGGACACGATGAAGATCACTGCGATCAAGAGCTATGCTGTCAAGGTTGGCATCCGGAATCAGCTTCTCGTGAAGGTCGAGACGGACGAGGGCATTTTCGGCTGGGGCGAGAGCGGCCTGTCCGGTCGCGAGAAAGCCGTCGTCGGCGCGCTCGAGCATTATGCCGAATTCCTGCGCGGACGCGATCCGTTCAAGATCGGCGCGCTGTGGCAGGAAATGTACCGCAGCCAGTATTTCGAGGGCGGCCGGGTGCTGCAGGCAGCGATCTCGGCTATCGACATCGCGCTCCACGACATCAAGGGCAAGGCCCTCGGCGTGCCCGTCTACGAGTTGCTCGGCGGCAAGCAGCGCGACCGGATCCCGACCTTCGCGACGACCTTCGCGGAGCCCGGTCCGGCGATGATCGAACAGGCGCGGATGCTGATCGAGCACGGTTGGACGGCCATGCGCCTCTCGCCCTCCGGTCACGAGAACAAGGACATCTACGAGCCGCGTGAGCATATCGCGACGACCGCCAAATGGTGCGTGAAGGCCCGCGAGGCGCTCGGCCAAGACGTCGTTCTCGGCATCGACTATCACCATCGCCTCAGCGTTGCGGAGGCTGCGAGCTTCTGCCAGAAGATGCCGTCCGGCACCCTCGACTTCCTTGAGGAGCCGATCCGCGACGAGTCGCCGAGTTCCTATGAAGCACTGCGCCGGCTGACCGATATCTCCTTCGCCATCGGCGAGGAGTTCGCGTCGAAATGGCAGTTCCAGCCTTATATCGAACGCGACATCCACCAATATAACCGCCTCGATGTCTGCAATGTCGGCGGCCTCACAGAATCGATGAAGGTCGCCGCCTGGAGTGAGACGCACTACGTCGACATGATGCCACATAATCCGCTCGGGCCCGTCTGCACGGCGGCGACCATCCATTTCTCGGCGGCTGTTCCGAACTTCTCCTGGCTCGAAACCCGCGCGAGCCCCGCGGAAACGCATCTCGGTTTCGACAACTCTGACTTCTTCCCGGTTCAGCCGCGGCTGGTGGGGGCGCATTACCCCGTTCCCGATGCGCCCGGTCTTGGGATCGAGGTCAACGAGGAGCTGATCGCGAAGCAGAGCTTCGAGTTCTGGGAAGCGCCGCATCTGCGCAGGCGGGACGGCTCGGTCACCAACTGGTGACAGCCGAGGCCGGCAGCGCGATACTGCCGATCAAGCATCATCATGGAGCGTCAGTGCGATCATGACTTCCTCAAGACCGGTGCGCTCTGTCCTCATCACAGGCGCGGGAGGCAATCTCGGCCAGAAGCTGATCGCTCATCTCTTGGCACAGGACTGGTGCGAGCGGATCGTCGCGCTCGATCGCTCGACGCCTCCATCCGCAGCACATGTGGAACGGGTGCAATGGGCTGCAGGTAATCTTGCGGACCCATTCGACGTGCAATGGCACGAGGCATTGGCCGGGGTTGATGCCGCGGTGCATTTCGCAGCCCAGAACCCTTATCCCGATGCGCCCTGGAGCGATGCCTGCGCGTCCTTCGACATGACCCTGGCCCTACTGGCGGCGGTCAGCCGGGCGGGGCTGCAGAGGATCGTGTTCGCCTCCTCCAACCATGTGATGGGGCAATACAAGGACGCGCCCCTGGCCGAGACCCTCACCCCGGGCACTCTGACGACATCCCTGCCGCCCGGTCCGGGAACGCGCTGGTTCAACGGCCGGGAGATGATCCAAGGCTTTGCCTATGCGGCGTCCAAGCTGATGGGTGAGCGGGCCTGCCTGGCCGAGGCGCACCGCTCCAAAGGAACCCTGACAAGTGTCTGTGTTCGGATCGGCTGGTGTCAGCCGGGAGAGAACAGGCCGGATACGATCAACACGTCCGGCTTGCCCAGGGAGGACGTAAGCACCGGCCCGGAGAACGAGCGCGATCTGCGGTGGTTCCGCAACATGTGGCTCTCGAACCGGGATTTCACCGCCGTCATGGAGCGGGCGCTCCTCGCTGACGCAGCGCCCTGGCCGCAGCCCGGCATTATCGTCAACGGCATGTCGGCCAATCGAACTATGCCATGGGACATTGAGAGCACCCGCCGGCTCATCGGGTACGAACCGCAGGACGATATCTGGGACCATGTCGCCTGAACCGGTAAGCGGTCCTTTCAGGTATCCATATGCCCTTGCGTGATTTCACTCTCATGCTCCTGGTGTGCCTCCTGTGGGCAGCACACACGGTAGTGAGCAAGATCGTCGTCTCGGGCATGGAGCCCGCCTCTGTTTTACGCGGCCGTGCGCTATGGGATCGTCGCGCTGCTGGCCCTGCCTTGGCTTCTTCCTGCCCCATGGCCGACTTGGCGCATTCTGCTGGTCGGATTTCTTATGGGCGGGGGTGGGTTCGCGCTATTCTTCCTAGGCATTCAGACGGCCAGCCCGTCGAGCGCTGCGGTTGTGGGTCAACTCGGGCTTCCCATCACAACTCTCCTGTCGATGGCTATGCTAAGGGAGAGGATCTACTGGAGGCGCGGGCTCGGGATCGCTCTTACGTTCGTGGGTGGGGTGCTCGTGATGTGGGACCCCACCAATGGGCTCCCGATCTCGGGCGGGCTCCTTCTGGTCCTGGGTTCCGCCGCCGCCGGATCCTTGGCGGCCGTGATGATGAAGCAGATGGAAGGCGTTCAGCCGTTGCGGTTCCAGGCTTGGATCGGGCTTGCATCTGTTGTGCCGCTATCGTGCCTCACGGTGGGCTTCGAGACCGATCAGATTCCCCGGGCCATGGACGCGGGCTGGGCCTTCGTGGCGGCCCTGCTGTTTTCCGCCCTGGTCGTCTCCTTGGTGGCTCATACCATCTATTACAGCTTGATCGGCAAGTATCCGGCCAACCTGATTGCGCCTCTCATGATCATGAACCCACTGATGACTGTGGCAATGGGAGTTTTGGTAACAGGGGACCGGTTCGACGCCCGCATGGCTGTTGGGACAGGAATTGCACTCTGCGGCGTTCTGATCATCACCTTGAGGCGCAACCACGTTATGCCGCTAGCGGCGCTCGTGTGGGACCGCCTTCGATAGATCCCGAGCGGGGACGGCCCGCCCGTCATAATCCGTCATTGGGGCCAGCGCAAATTTCGTTCCTGAATGACGCCGGCATTATCAACCGAAGACAGCAACTTTCGAGAAGAGGACGATCCCGCCTGCTTTGATCCAACGCACGTTATGCACAACAGCTGAGCGGAGCGCGATTGGGCACTGCAGCGCAGTTGGTCAAGTACGCTGGACCGCCGACACCGGATTGGGAGATGCGGTAGACTTGTGGCCGCTCGACTCGGATGGTCGAGTCTACTTCGATGTGGGATCCAGACCCTGATCGCAGTGGCATAAAACGGAGCAGCCGCAGAGTTAGGCGCGCTGATCCTCTGGCGTGTGGCCATTCCCACAGCTCTAAGGACATGGGCCGCTCGCATTTGAGTTCGCGCCGCTACAACTTGAACATGGTTCGGGTGAGTTGGTCCGCATTCCTTTTGAAACTCTCTCTTTCTCTCTGGGTTGATAGGTGGTGATTGAATGATCTCATGGGGCAATTCGGATGCCAAAAAGCCATGAAGCGCAGGTTCAGACAAACAACGCTGCGCGTCCAAAGTACCCAATTTTAGTCTTGACCATCACTGGCAGGAGCCATGCCCGGCAGCCTACATTCACGGGCTAGGCGTCTCCTGCAGCTCTGAATTCTCGCCACTTGCTATTATCAGCGGTTCCATCCATCTCCAGTGACGTGTTCCTCTGAACTTCAAGAACGCCTGTCGCGGAAAGCTTCGCAATGTTTTCCTCTGCCAAAGACCCGGCCAGGAGCGGCCACACTCGACTGCTGTCTTTGCATGAGTTTGTGCTCCTCATCGCTCTCGTAATGAGCCTCGGGTCTTTGTCCATCGACAATCTGCTTCCTGCCTTCGGGCCGATCCAGGCCGATTTCGGGATTGCTGATCCCAATGACCTTCAACTGCTGATCACGACCTACATGGTGCCCTTTGCCATCATGCAGGCGGTCTATGGTCCGGTCTCTGACGTGATTGGCCGGCGGCCCACGCTGATGGTCGGACTGGCTGTTTACCTTATTGGCGGGGTGGTCGCGACGACGGCCGCCAGCTTTTCGATGTTGCTGATCGGGCGTGCCATTCAGGGAGCCGGCTTGGCCGCCACCCGCGTGCTGACGGTCGCCATCATCCGGGATCGCTTTGCAGGCTGCGAAATGGCGCGTGTCATGTCGATCACCATGATGGTTTTTATAATCGTGCCGATGCTGGCGCCCACCTCGGGCAGTCTGCTCCTGCTTCTGAGCACATGGCGGATAATCTTTGCGGCCATCCTTGGCTTTGCCGTGCTGGTGGCGGTCTGGTTCTACAATCGCATGCCGGAAACCCTTCATCCGGAGTATCGGCGGTCCTTCGCCTTCGGCCAGGTCTCATCCGCTGTTAGGTCCACCGTCTCCACACGCATCAGCATTGGCTATGCGACGGCAATGGCTCTCATGATGGGCTGTCTCATGTCCTATATCGGTTCGGCGCAGCAGATCTTCGAGACGGAAGTCTATGGCCTTGGAGCAATGTTCCCTCTGGTCTTCGGCTGCATCGCCGCGTTCATGGGGGCGGCATCGTTCACGAATGCGACGCTTGTTCGGCGCCTAGGGATGCGCCGTCTATCGCATATTGGCATTTGTGGTTTCGCGCTTGTTGCAGCCGTACAGCTAGGCGTGGCGGTTCTCTATGACGGGCGGCCGCCACTGCTTCTCTATGCAGCGATTTTTGCCGTCAACCAGTTTCTGTACAGCCTCACGGTGCCGAACTTCAACTCCATCGCCATGGTTCCCTTGGCTGCGCTTGCGGGCACGGCCTCATCGTTCATCGGGGCCTATACGACTTTGGTTGGTGCACTGTTCGGACTTGTCATCGGACGTTCTTTCAACGGCACCGTCATCCCGCTCAGCATTGGTTATCTCTGCCTTGGTACGGCATGCCTCGTAGTTGTTCTCTGGATCGAGAAAGGACGCTTGTTCCTCCGAAGCCAGCCTGAACAGGGAGGCGCCGAACAGGCTCTGCCAGTTGCGGCGGAGTGACGGGTCAACCGCCATGCCCGCGAACAGGGAGCTTCTAATCCTTTTCGGGCATAGATGTGAATTAGCATCGAAAGCTGGTTCATCCGCATTTTCGGTGCGACGGTTGGCTTCTCGCCCGTTTGGTGGCTTAGGATCATGTGGCGTGAAGCACGCGGTGACGCAGCAGGTCGAACTTGGCCCTCCCGAACATCTGGCGTTTCAGCATCTTCAGACGATTGATCTGCTCGTCGGCCGGACCATTGCTCCAGGATAGCATGATCGCTGCGCGAACCGCAACGAGATCACGGTCTAGCCAATGCTCCCGCTAGCGGCCGGCTGAGCGAGCACTGGGTCGGCGGTGGAAAGGCCTTCTTCGCTCAGGCCTGCGCCCTGGAGCTCGAGGGGATCATCTCGAAGCGACGCCATCGCTCTACTCCATGGCTCGGAACCCAGACTGGCTCAAGGTGAAGTGCCTCAACACCGAGGAGTTCGTCATCATCGGCTACATCAAGCCGCAATGATCGCCGGTTGGCTTCGGCGCTCTCCTCGTCGGCTATTACACCCCCTCCGGTGAGCTGAAAATACGCCGGCAAGGTGGGGACGTGATACTCCCGCGAGTTCCTCGAGGCCTTCCAAGTCAAGCTGGAGCGGATTGAGCAAGAGAAGCCAACAGCTGCCCTGTCGAAGGGGACCTACATGCGCGCGGGTGCACTGAGTCAAGCCGCGCTACGGGGCCCAGGTTGAATTCACGGAATGGACGCGGGACAACATCCTGCGCCATCCGAGCTTCCTTGGCTTGCGCGAAGACAAGGATCCACGTGAAGTCGTCGTAGATCGTCTGGCACTAGATGCCGCGAGGACGCGTCGGCGCTCCTCATGATCAAGCCTCTCATACGTCCGAGAATTCTTCCGATGTACTTGACTTCAGAGGCATTGGGGGCCGGATTGCACCCGGGCTAAGAACTTAGCTCAAGGTAAGATCTCGGCTAGAAGATACTGTTGAATATCCCATTGCCTGCCTTGCATCTGGCGTCCCGGCGCCGGTCGCAGTGGTTTCGATCCGCACGCCGCTTGGCGCAATCGCGAGAGCAATACATCGCCCCAGCGCGCCAAGGCCTGAAGAGAGTGCGGCACTCAGGGCAGATGACGAGAGCTCGCAGCTGTCCCTTGCGCTTTCGCGCATTCCAGTGCCGCCGGCAGCACTCGCGAGTGCAGTACTTGCGCGCTCTGCCCACGAGGGGCATACCGCATTCCTGACATTCCTTGAAGGCTCGGGACCGCCGCCGCTCACTGTAGGCATCTCGCCGACACGCGTTAGAACAGAACCGTGCCACATCCCGTTGAAGCCGGAAATCAACCCCACACCACTCGCAAGGTCTTGGTTCGGGAGGAACCATCGCGAGCGCAGCCTGATAGACGTCACATGTGATGCAGGTCAGGCGCGGGCGGCCCCGGCGCTTCTCCGGCGGAATGTCACACCGGCAGACCCTGCATTTGGCAGGACCTCTTTTGCGCGAGAAATTCCTGATAAAGGTTTTCGATGTGATCCGGGAAACGCATACGCTGGATCTCCACTACATAGAGAAAACGTGTGGACTTCGATACGGTTCGCCAACTGTCGCGCGGTAAAGATTTTACTCCTCGGCGCGCGAAAAATGCCCCCCCGTGCGGTCCACGTTCCCCGTACTCGTAGTTTTAACTGACACCCCATATCCCTACCAATTATCATCAGGATGCAACTATCCGCCGCCTTGTCGCTGTCACAACAAGATTGGTTTGGCCGTGGAGGGAGGCGGCTACCACGGCCAGGGATTCATTGCATCAGAGTGGCACGTCAGGATCCTCAGCAAAACACCGGCGGCGCTCTGCTTGGTATTCGATGAAATCAAGCTGCTGCTTGACATCTACATACACCTGATAGTCGCCCACTAACCGCGCCAGGGTGTGCATCAGGTCGTAGGCGCTCGGTCCAACAACACTCCGGAGAGAATCCGTTAGGTCGTCGGCAAACATAGCACTGGTAGTGCTAGGCTCTGAAGGTCTGCTGCTCCGAGGAGGCCGGCATCGGCACGGAGAAACACCGGTATCAGGGAGGGCCGGAGAATCGCGGGGAAGTGCGATAGAGCTTTCTCAAGGCGGGAAAGATAGCCCGGCGCGAGGCCCGCACCACCACCGATCACAATGACTGTTCCCTGTGGCGACGATTAATCTGTCCAGTGCCCGTACTCGATCGCGCGAGATCTGAAAGACAAACCCGCCTTGTGGCGGGTTTTTCATGGGTGCTTTCCTAAACCCTCTGAGGACACGACTTCAAGCACTCCATCAGTTGCGGCGTCGGCAGGGTCAAATTGTTGTCGCTGGCAAGCTGAAGCAATCCGCCAATTCTCCTCTGCTTCTTCTCATCATGGTTAGACGCAATATCGGAGAGGCGGTGGTCAAGGAAAGGGTTGGCAAAGCGGTCGAGCACAGTGTCCTTATACGCGGTCGCCTCGTTACCCATTCCAATACCTACGAAAACAGGCAACACCTCCTGCTCGTAGACCGTCAACAGATCGGACAAAAGCTCAGGGTCTTGAAGAGCCTCGCGAACTGTTTCGCCCCCTGGGCGCCGCTGCTTGAGCCATCGATCGGCAAGAAACGTGTGTCCCAGATTGAGAATATAGAGCTTCAGCCATTCATAGGGCCGAAGGTCCGCGACGACCTTGATGTCAGGATGCTTGCATGGGAACTGCAGCCCCGGCTGATCCTGGACGGCCCATAGAGCGTATGGCTCTGCAACGGCGCCGATCGGGTGGAGCGCCTCCGATACGATGCGGTCCACAAGAGAGTTGACCCACATACACTCGCTTCGGAGCCATGTCACAAAGGCCGTTTCCAGTCCCCAGTGCTGAGCAATTTCGATCACGATGTCTCGTAGGGCATCCCCGTTCCGGCTCGTCAGTTCACAGGGGAGGAATGTCACCCCTGTGCCAGTGCGCTCCCATCGCCGATGCAAGAGCTTCGCGATCTTGGCCGGGAAGCTGCGGGGGACCTCGTATTCGAAGCGATCGTCGGGATTGAGGAGATATCCTCGGTCTCCGGTGTTCGAAACGACGTAGCGGACATCCTCGATGAACAGCCGCTCGATCTCCGCCCAGTCACTCTGTGCTTGGAGAGCGCGCCCGATACTCTCCACATCTACGCGCCGTTCGATCGGCCGACCGCGGTCGAGCCCTCTGATCATAACGGGATAGCTTTGGCGTGTATTCAGAGCTTCGACCCGGCGGCTACTTTCAGGTGAGTTGGTCGTTTGCACGACCACGATCTTCCCAACGGCGTCGCCACGAGAGAGCGCCTCCCCGACGAAAAGATCGACGTGCGCCTGAAGGAAACGGCTCGTTCCGAACTGCATGATGGGAAGAGGCATCGACCGAATTCCAGATGGTGCTGAAGTTGCTTTGGGAGAAAGCTGCAGGACCTCAGTTCAGGCGTCCGCCATTTTCAGCGAAGACGTGGATGGCGTCGGCCTGACCCGCCACGGATAGAACGGTGCCCGGCATCACCTCACTCGACCGCGGCAGTTCTATGGTAAGGAGTCGGTCACCTCCGATGTCGAGATAGGCATAGGTCTGACCGCCGAGCCGCTCGACGACGACGGTCTCGCCCGTGAGCCAGGCCTCTCTGGGATCGCAAACGCCCAAGTCTTCGGGGCGAATGCCCACAGTAATGGGGGCGCCATCTCCGGAGGGCTGAAGTGATGGCGCCGGAACCTCGATGACGCTGTCTGTCTGGAGCCGCACCCCGAGTACACCAGATCGCTTCTCAGCCCGCAGATTGAACGTGTTCATGGTCGGGCTGCCGATGAAGCGCGCAACGAACAGCGTCTGCGGACGGTGGTAGAGATCAAGCGGTCGGCCGACTTGCTCCACATGCCCTGCGTTCATGACGACGATCCGATCGGCAAGCGTCATCGCCTCGACTTGGTCATGGGTCACGTAGATTGTTGTGGCACGCATGCGGCGATGCAGCTTCGCCATCTCAAGGCGCATCTCCACCCTAAGCGCCGCATCCAGGTTGGACAAAGGCTCATCGAAAAGGAACGCCTCAGGCTCGCGGACGATCGCCCGCCCCATTGCGACGCGCTGACGCTGTCCACCAGAGAGCTGTCCCGGCAGTCGCTTGAGATAGGGCGTGATCTTGAGGATTTCCGCAGCCTTGGCGACGCGCTCGTTGATCTGCGCGGCGGGCGCATTCCGCATTTTGAGCCCAAAGGCCATGTTATCGCTCACGCTCATATGCGGGTAGAGCGCATAGTCCTGAAACACCATAGCAATATTACGCTCGGCCGGGGGAAGGTCGTTCACGGTGGTGTCGCCAATGCGCAGCGTGCCCGAGCTGATTTCCTCAAGACCGGCAATCATTCGCAGGAGAGTTGATTTCCCGCAGCCGGACGGGCCCACCAGCACCAAGAACTCGCCGTCGCCGATGGTGAGATCAATGCCGGGGATTACCTCGACACTCCCGTAGCTTTTCCTGAGTCTCTCGAGCCTGATCTGGGCCATTCTCGTTTCCTCCGTTGGGATCCCTGTTGATTACCATTATTGATAATGATAATCATAGTCGAACGCAACAACAGCAAGATCGATGATGCCCGGCCTTAATCTCCAGCGGATCTACCAGCCTTCTGCGCCTCGTCCGGCAAAATCGGGTGAGGTCTATGAGGCTGTAAAGCGGGAGATCATGTTGGGCAGGCTCCCGGCGGGCGAGCCCCTGGTCGAGCTCGAACTCGCCGGCGCCTTCGGGTGCAGCCAGGGGCCTGTCCGAGAGGCGCTCCTCCAGTTGCAGGAGGAGGGGCTCGTCATCCGGCAGGGCCATCGTGGCACCCGGGTTGCCGACTGTACGGCGGACGAGGCCATCGAGATGTTCCGGCTTCGCCAATCCATAGAATGCCGCGGGGTCGTCAGAGCCCTGCAGCGGCCGAGCCGGACGCTCGTTGCCGATCTCAAGAGGCTGATCGACGCGATGGAAGAGGCTGCTCTCTCAGACGACGAGTACAAGCTTGCCGAGCACGACCGGGACTTCCATCGTCGTCTGCTGCGCGACGCCAACCTTCCGGCTCTCGAGCCAATCCTGCACCGGTGCCTCGTCCACAATCATCGCTTCAAGATTTCCCGATCCAAGGGAGAGCGCGATCTGCTGGCCACCGCCAGGCGCCACCTCTCGATTGTTGAGGCAGTCGAGCGCTCGGATGCGGCTATCGCCGCGCAGGCGCTGGCGCATCACATCGCCACCATCGTGGATCTCGGCCCTCAGGTCTTCACGGACGGAGAACAATGATGCGCGAGCGCCCCGAAGACCTCTCCACTGATCTGCTGCCTGACATGGCCGAGCTCATGCAACGCGTGGCTGAGGAGGACGGCCCCCCGATTGATCCGACCCTGTTACCAGCGGCAGAGGGGCGCGCAGCGGCGGCAAAAGGCAATCTGCGCTGGAATATCGATCTTCCAGTCATGGCGGAAATTGGCGAATACCGCATTCCTGCCAATCCCGATCTGGGATCGGCGGAGTGCCGCACACGCGTGCTCATTCCGCGAGAGCGCACTGCGGGCATCCTTCTTTTCGTGCACGGCGGCGGCTTCGCCTTCTGCAGCCCGGAAACCCATGAACGATGCGCCCGTCTTCTGGCAATCGAAACGGGCATGGCGGTCGTCGTGCCAGACTACCGGCTCGCGCCCGAGCATCCCTATCCCGCAGGCCTTATGGATGTGGTGGCATCCCTGCGTGCACTGCAGTCTGAGCCGTCCTCCTTTGGATTTGGGCCCGGGCCGCTCCTGGTGTCGGGCGATTCCGCCGGTGCAAATCTGGCGCTCGCTGCGATGATCCACGAGCATCGGCTGGGGCGTGCGCTCCCTCAGGGAGCCCTTCTTTTCTACGGCGTCTACTCCGCCGATCACACTTCGCCGTCCCATGTGCGCTTTGCCGATGGACCGGGCCTGACCACAGCGAAGATGAGGCGGTATTGGGACTGGTATGTTTCCAGCGACGAGGCCCGGCACGATCCGCTTATTTGCCCCTTAGAAGCCTCGGACTCCGAGCTTCGGGCGCTGCCGCCGCTATGGCTTCAGGCGGCCGGGATTGATCCACTTCTCTCCGACACCTTGGCCCTCGGGCGACGATTGCGCGATCTGGGGCGGGACGACCCCGTGAGTGTCGTCCCGGGCGTCGTGCACGGATTTCTGCAGATGACGGTGTCGCTTCAGGCGGCGCGAGAAGCCCTGGTCGCGGCGGGGGCAGCCGCGCGAAAGTTGGCGAAGATCAACGGAGAAATGACAAACGACTGAAACGGAGGAAACGATGAAGAAGCTAATGAAGACGTTTCTAGCTGCCTGCAGCCTTGCAGCTGGCTTGGCCCTCGCAGGCGGTGCGCAGGCCGAAACGGTGCGTTTCTGGTATCATTTCGACAATCCGGACAATCCGATGTCGAAGCTCGTCGAGAAGTTCCAGGCACAGAATCCTGGCATCAAGATTGAGGCCGAGAATGTTCCCTGGAACAGCTACTATGACAATCTCTATACGGCCATTGTCGGCGGAAACGCGCCTGATGCCGCGATGGTGAAGCTCTTTGCTCAGCCGCGGCTCGTGGAAATGGGAGCGCTGGAGCCGATCGGCGACCGGATCGAGAAATGGGCCGGTAAGGCGGATCTTCTCGATAACCTGCTCAACCTCAACAAGGGACCGGACGGCGAGCAGTATTATCTACCGATCCAGTACGTGGTCCTCTACCTCTATTACCGCCCCGACCTGTTCAAGGCCGCAGGCCTCGAGCCGCCGAAGACGTGCGAGGAGTTCCTGCACGCAGCAAAGACCCTCACCAAGGCGCCCGATCAATACGGCTTTGGATTCCGCGGCGGCAAAGGCGGCTGGGACCAATGGGGCACGTTCGTCTTCTCGAAGGGCGCCAAGTTCGAGAAGGGCGGCCTCACGACGCCTGATGCAATCGCGGCCAACCAGTGGCTCATCGATCTCCATCGAGTGCATAAGGTCTTCCCGCCATCCGCCCCGAACGACGGATTCCAAGAAATCCTAGGCGCTTTCAAGAGCGGCAAGACGGCTATGACCATTCATCATATCGGGTCGTCGGCCGACGTGGTGAAAGCCCTTGGCGACAAGGTGTCGGCAGCTCCTGTTCCCCGCTGCGGCGAGAAAGCCTGGACGTCCTATGGCGACGAATCCTTAGCGATCTTTTCATCCTCCGATGTGAAGGACGCCGCATGGAAGTGGATTACGTTTCTTGCCGAGGGCGAGAACAACGTTCTCTTCAACCAGGCGACGGGCCAGCTTACCGTCACAAAGAGTGGGTCGAAAAACTGGAAGCTGCACGAGCAGCGCTTTGTCGATGCAACTGTCGCCTCTCTGCCCTTTGCCTCGGTACTGCCCCAGACGCCGGCCACGGCTGATTTCGTGAACACCGTGTTGCCAACCACCATGCAGCGGGCTCTGACCGGTCAGATCAACTCCGAGCAGATGATGAAGGAAATCGAGGCTCTCCTCGCTTCCCAGTAAAGTTATCGCTCAGGCTGCGCCCTGACGGGCGCAGCCTGTCCTGTTTTGACAAGAGATTGGCCCATGTCCTTTTCCGCAGCCTTGCCGGATCAGGCGGCGCCGACGCGCACGTGGCGCAACCGCCTGTTGCCCTACGGCCTGCTGACGCCAGCCGTCGTCGTGACCGTCGTGATCGTCTTCCTGCCGATGATCGAAGCCGTCGTCACGAGCCTGTACGCATTTGTGCTGTTCAGGCCCAATGCGGCCCGCTTCGTGGGCTTGGACAACTACATGAAACTCATCCAGGATCCCGTTTTCTGGATTACCCTCAAACATACGGCCATCTGGATCGGCCTCACAGTCCCGCTGCAGATGGGGCTCGGACTGATCGCGGCGCTGATCCTCAATCGAGAATTTCCCTGGCGGGGTCTCGCCCGGGCTTTGGTGATCATCCCGTGGGCACTTCCCAGCGTCGTGATCGCGCTCATGTGGCGCTGGATCTATGACGCCAATACAGGCGTCCTGAACGAGATCCTGCTACGTCTGTCGATCATTCAGTCCGCCATTCCGTGGCTCGCAGACCCGGACAAGGCTCTTTATGCCGTCGTCGTTACCCTCACCTGGCAGGGCTTCCCGTTCTTCGCGGTCATGATCCTTGCAGGCCTCCAGGGTATTCCCAAGAGCCGCTACGAGGCCGCATCCATTGACGGCGCGAGCGCATGGAGGCAGTTCCGCCACGTGACATTGCCTGGTATTGCAGGCGTCTTGGCGACCGCTGGTCTTCTGCGCATCATCTGGGTTGCGAACTCTATCGACGTGATCTTCGTAATGACCGGTGGCGGGCCCGGCTACGCGACCCAGACGTTGCCGCTCTATGCCTTCATCAAGGCGCGGCAAAACCTCGACTTCGGCTACGGAACCACCATCGCCGTGATGTTCACAGTGCTGCTGGGTGTCGTAGTCGCCATCTACATTGCACGCATGTCGCGGGAGGTGGAGCGATGATCGGCAAGCCAACCTTAACGCGCCGCATCCTGACGACGGACCTTCCCGCGCTCGGCGTCATACTGCTGGCCATTGGCCCCTTCATGTGGATGCTCATGACGTCCTTCACGCCGCAGGGCAGGCTCGCCGCCCTGGGTGTCGCCATCAGCCCGGCCAACTGGTCTTTCGAGAACTACGTGCGTCTTGTCTCCCGCACCTCGTTCCTCGGGAATATGGGCCACAGCTTCATCGTGGCAGCCGGGACAACCGCACTTGGCCTCTTTGTCTCGGTCACCGCAGCCTATGCCTTCTCCCGATTCCGGTTCGCTGGTCGCCGGATCCTGATGATGCAGTTCCTGCTAGTCAACATGTTCCCGGTGGTTCTGCTGATCCTGCCGCTTTTCGTAATGATGCGTCGCTTCGGTCTCCTCGACACCCATGCTGCCCTCATCATCGCGAATGCCACAGTGGCTATTCCGTTCTCGGTCTGGATGCTGACGAGTTACATCAACGCGATTCCGAGGAGCCTTGACGAGGCGGCAATGACTGATGGCTGTAGCCGTATGCAGGCGCTCAAGCGGGTTATCCTGCCTCTTGCTATGCCGGGCATTGTCTCGACCGGGATCTACATCTTCATTACCGCTTGGAACGAGTATCTCTACGCTCTCACATTGGGCGGGCGGAACGTCCGCACGGTCACTGTCGCGATCCAGACCTTGATCGGCGAATATCAGATCGAATGGGGGCTCCTCTCCGCAGGTGGAGTAGTAGGCGCTCTGCCGGCCACCATCCTGTTTCTCATCGCCCAGCGCCGTCTGATCGGCGGGCTTACCCAAGGTGCCGTCAAAGGCTGATCCGAGACCACGAATCCAAAGCAAGGACGATCATGAATCCTATCGGTCTTATATCCATGCAATATGCCCGGCCATTCACGGCCGAGCATTTTCCGCTCTTTGGGCGAATGAAATCGCTCGGTTTCGACTTCGTCGAGCTTCTCGTGCCCGAGCAGGGCGAGATCGATCTGAACGCCGCACGGCATGCCCTCGATGATGCCGGTCTCGGCGTAGTTCTCGCCGCGCGGGTTAATTTGCAACGCAACCTGGCAAGTGACGATCGCACGGCTCACCAAGCAGGAATCGACTATCTGCGCTATGCCGCCGATTGCGCGGCAGCCTTGGGCGCCAAGATTGTCGGCGGCCCTCTGACTGGCAACCCGCTGGTTTTCGCGGGCCGCCCACCCGCACCGGTCGACGAGGGCGAGAGGCTTGCCCGTAAGGAGCGCTGCGTGACCGGTCTCCAGAAGGCAGGTGATCATGCGGCTTCTGTCGGCATCAAGCTTGCTGTTGAGCCGCTCAACCGCTTTGAAAGCGATGTGCTGTGCACGACACAGCAGGCGATCGAACTCCTCAATGCGGTCGACCGCCCGGCGGTGGGACTGATGCTCGATACGTTCCACATGCATATGGAAGAGGCGTCGATTCCGGAGGCTATTCGCCTTGCCGGCTCACGCACTGTCCATTTCCAGGCAAATGAGAACCATCGCGGCTTTTTGGGTACCGGATCCACGGATTGGGTCGAGGTCTGCCGCGCGCTCCACGGCGTCGGCTATCAAGGGCCGATATCGCTCGAGCCCTTCCGCCGCAATGACGACCGCTTCGGTGTGCCCTTTGCTCAATGGCGTCCACCGCACGAGGATGAGAGCGAGCGGCTCTCCAACAGCGTATCGTTTCTAAAGTCTCACCTAAACCTGACGAGATATCGGCGATGACCCTCAAAGTTGGCTGGATCGGTTGCGGCACCCACGCAACCCAAATGTTGCTCCCTCAGCTCATGCGTCACGACGTCGAGGTCGTCGCCCTATGCGATGTCGACGGAGCGCGGTTAGCCCAAGGAGGCCGACAGTTTGGCGTGAAAAACCTAGTGTCGAACGCCTATGAGCTGATCAACAGCCCTGGCATCGATATGGTCGGAATGGCCGTCGGCCCAGACCAGCACCTCGCATTCGGCAAGGCTGCTCTCGAGCGCGGCCTTCCCGTCTTCATGGAAAAACCGCCAGCACCGACGGCGGACGGCGCACGCGAACTCTTGAGAGCCTCCGAACGCAGCGGCAAGCCGCTGGTGCTTGGGTTTATGAAGCGTTATTCGATCGGCAACAGGATCGCACACAATATCATCGCTTCAGGCCGCTTCGGACGGGTTCTCGGTCTCACCGGCTATTACATGACGGCTCCGACCTACTTCGTTGGAAATGTCGATTATTCGGGCTTCTTCCTGCACCACTGCGTCCATTACATGGATCTAGTGTCGTTCTTCGTCTCGCCCGTGCGCGAGATGAATGCCCGCAAGGTCGAGGCGGCTCCTGGGCGGATCCTCTTCCACGTGGATTTCGGTTTCGAGTGTGGTGCCATTGGCACCATCGCCATGGGAACAATCCAGTCGCGTGGCACTCCTGTCGAGCGGATCGAACTGATGGGTGATCATCAGCGGCTAGAAGTCGATGACATCATCGAGGTTCGGTGGAACCGAAATCCTCCGTTCAAAACCGATGATCTTGCAGCAACCTTGAATGACGATGTCGATACGCTGATGTGGAAGCCGAATTTCACCGCAGCAGCCAATGAAGACCACAAGGGTTATCACGCATTGCTGGCTGATACGGTGAAGCTATTCCGGGGCGAGGATTCCGCAGCACCGACGATCGCGGACGGTGTTATAGCTATGGAGCGCTTAGAGAAGCTCCAGCGCCTTCTTGACCTCTGAAAGAAGGAGGAATTCAGGGGCCTATCCTCAGCATCATCGGGGCGGACGCATAGTGAGCCGCCCCTCATGGTGCGTAGCGCTGCTGTGTTCGCTTGAACGCTGCAATATGCTCCCAAGGGCAGCCGTCCTCTTTCGCAAAGGCAGATCCCCGGGAGCCTTGATTGTTGAGATCAGCTTGAGGTAGGCGGGCACGCGAACTGACGGCCTTGGCCATCCCGGACCCGCAGGATTATAGGCTGTACGGACCCGAAAACCTTTCAGGCCAGGAATACGATTTACCGCTCCCGTGCAGGCCGACGTGGCTGTCGTCCATTGGCGATAGGAGAGGTCGGTTCCTGGCACATCCCAGAACTAGGCTGAACGTCCGTTCGTGCAGGAAACACCGGACGCTGGTGACGTACATAGAATTTCCTTGGATGACCCTGGGTGTGTCAAAACGTGGTTGGTTGGAGGATTACCCGCTCTGTTTGGGGGATCCGATGAGACGCTTTGTCGAAGGCGTGGATCGCGGCCAGACCACCCTGTTTCCCGAAAGCCTGGACGATTGGGTCGGTGAGGACAACCCGGTCCGTGTCATTGATGCTTTTGTCGATGCACTCGATCTAAGGACCTTGGGCTTCGAGGGCGCCATGCCCGCGGTAACAGGGCGCCCATCGTATCATCCTGTTGGTTTGCTCAAGCTGTACATCTACGGCGATCAACCGGGTACAGTCGGGCATCGTCATATGTGGACGCTCCCTGCCGGCAAGGGTTTTGTTGAACGTATCTGCAAAATGGTCGGGTGCCGTCATATGTACGGCCTGTTGGTGCGGTCATCTGACCGCTGGCCCTGATGGAAGTCCGCCGATCAGGTCCCAATCACATTATCGAGCTCAAGGCTCTGACAACGCCGCGGGTTGTCCTAATCCCGGTTCGACCGATTTGCATCACGTTATTCATCACCCTTCCCGAACTGAGAACATCAACCCGCAGCGGTGCTCAACCGGCAGCTGGTGCAGGAGATTGGTAGACCTCTCCTCTGGCCAGAAGCGCCCAGGCGATCCGGGCCGTCTTGTTGGCGAGCGCCATCGAGACTAGCCGCACTGGTTTCTTGCTCAGCAGACTGTTGATCCAGCCTGTGCCCGCCGCGGTCCTCGTACGAGCATAGCGAATGACGGCCGTAGCACCGACCGCCAGCAGCGTGCGCAGGTAGCCATTGCCCATCTTGGAGATTCGCCCCAACCGCTCCTTGCCGCCCGATGAGTTCGGCCGCGGTGTCAGTCCCAGCCAGGCGGCAAACTCCCGGCCGGAGCGGAACTGCGAGGGATCTGTCACAGTCGCTGCGATGGCCGTGGCCGTGATGAAGCCCACCCCCGGGATCGTCTCAAGCCTGCGGCTCTCCTGGCTCTGCCGATGCCAGATCAGGAGTTCGGCCTCAAGCGCTCGGATCCGCGGCTGCAGATCGAGCAACTGGTCCACGAGAGGTGCCAGAGCCCGACGGGCCAGAGGCGACAGCGCGGCATCGGCGCTCTCGTCGGTCAGGAGCTGAATCAACTCGCGGATGCGGCTGATCCCTTGAGCGACGATGATGCCGAACTCGGCCAAATGCCCACGCAGGGCGTGGACCAGCATGGTGCGCTGGCGGATCAGAAGAGCCCGCACCCGGTGGAGCATCAGTACGCTCTGCTGTTCGGCGGATTTGATCGGGACAAAGCGCATGGTGGGCCGGGTCACCGCTTCGCAGATTGCCTCGGCATCGGCCATGTCGTTCTTCTGTCGTTTTACGTAAGGCTTCACGTAAGCCGGCGGCATCAACTTGACTATATGCCCAAGCTTGATCAGCTCACGCGCCCAGTGGTGGGCGGTCGCACACGCTTCCATGCCAATCATCCACGGGCTCAGACCAGTAAAGAACGACAGCACCTCGCCTCGGCGCAGCCTCTTCCGAGCCACGACGTGGCCGGCGGCATCAACGACGTGCACCTGGAAGATGTGTTTGGCCAGATCCAGGCCGACTGTGGTAATCTGCACGGCGGACGCTCCCTCTCCTTGTGGCGATCTTCATGACGACCACCCTTTGGCACTTTGATGCCGGTGAGCAGGGAGCATCCACTCCATCACGTTAACGGAATGGGATCGGGCGTCGCCGTATGAGGGGATATGAAGAAGTCTCGTCACTCGCTCTATGCCCGCCACCGCTTCCCTGCCGAGGTGATCAGCCATGCCGTGTGGTTGTACTTCCGCTTTCCCTTAAGCCTACGCATGGTGGAGGAGATGCTGGCGGCCCGCGGGATCGAGGTCAGCCATGAAACGGTTCGCCGCTGGGCCGAGAAGTTTGGCCGCGAGTATGCCAATCGCGTCCGCCGACGTGCTCCTCGACCGGGGTACCGCTGGCACCTTGATGAGGTCGTGATCATGATTGCGGAAAGCGGCACTGGCTCTGGCGGGCTGTGGACCAGGACGGTTTTGTTCTCGACATCTTGGCCCAGGGTCGCCGGGATCGCCAAGCCGCCAAGCCGCCAAGCGCCTGCTACGCAAGCTCCTGAAGAAGCATGCCATGGCTCCGCGCGTCATGATTACGGACAAACTTGGATCCTATGGCGCTGCTCGCAGGGAGATGGGCCTGAGCATCGAACATCGACAGCATAAAGGCTTAAACAACCGAGCAGAGAACTCACACCAACCCACCCGCCGACGAGAACGGCAGATGAAGCGCTTCAAGTCGGCCGGGCAGGTTCAGCGCTTCCTCTCAATCCATGATCCCATTGCTAACCTCTTTCACCTGTGGCGACATCAACTCGCCGCTGCGGGCTACCGTACGGCTCGAGGAGCCGCTTTCGAAACATGGACCCAAGTCACGTACACGGCGCGCGTTGCTTGAAAATGAAGCTCTTCCCGGTCCAGGTTCCGTCGGACGCTCGTTAACGTGACGATGCCCAGGGCAGTGTTCCGGCGGGCGCTACGCCAAACCGACGGGTTGATCGGCTCAATTCTGAGGCTCCTCGATCTCGATCTGGCCGTACCGGATCATTCCACCCTCAGCCGTCGCGCCAAGACCCTCGAGGTGCCAAGACCAATCTCACGTGCCGGGGCTCTGTTGCGTTAACTTCGGGAGACACAATCTGTAGCGCCTTTGCTCTGATCAACAGCTACTACATCCTGCGGATTGACAGGTTAATGCAACAGAACCTGCCGACCAACCTTCCGATACGGAGCATCACTGATAAATCGGTAACTCCTGAACGGTCGGGCTTCTCAAAGGTTCATTGGTTGTTGATGCGGCCAAAAAAGGGCGATCCGTAGGACCGCCCTGTGCTCCCGAAATTGTTTGCTTACTCACCAGCCGTAGTAGGGAGAGCCATAGCTGTAGGTCACCGTGCGGGTGCTCACAGGAGCGTACCCGTAATCATAGGACCGGACCACGCGCCGAGTGCGGTAGATCGGGCGGGGCTCTTCGTAGTAGCGGACGACGCGCTTCACGCGATAGGGGCGGTAAGCCGGGGCGGCATAGTAGCTGCCATAGCTATAGGATGCCGGAGCGTCGGCTGGGTAAGCGTAAGCCGGAGTGGCCGCACTGGCGAGCAGGGCACCCGCCGCAACCCCGACGACGCCCGCCGCAACAGCAGGACCAACCCAATTCCGATCCCGCGCCTCGGCATTGGACGCCGAAAAAGTCCCAAGAGCCAAGACGCTGATAGCAGCCAGCGTTGCAACCTTGCGCATGTATGATCTCCAACCTGACGGGGAATGCGATAGTGCCAAGTCCCGATTAGCCTCATTCAAACAAAGCGTGGCTGAATGGAACTTGAACCATCTTGTTATAATTCCGACAGGCGTTCTTACCGTGGTCGGTCAGCCAGCAGAACGGGCTCCATAATGTCTCAGATCCCGCCGGGGGAATGCTCCGGTACGGTCTCTCCATCGGTATGACCATGGAGGAGCTTTTCCGGATCACCCATCCCGGCGTGATCTTGGGGCTTTGGACGGCGGCTGAGGCGAAAGAGGGTGGAGTGTGAGGAGGGAAGGGAGCGCAGCTTCACGTCGTGATTATCCCCAGCCATTCACGTCGTGGTTATCCCCAGCCAATTTGTGCTGGAGCGTCCTGCCTTGGAACTAAGCACACTGCCTCAACATTCGACTCGTGTCTGACCATGGCAATTATAAACTGTCATGAGAATCGAAGATGGTTTGCGCCCAGCGGGTGGAGACAGGCACTTTGACAACCAGACGGGTTGATCCTCAGCAGTTGGATCGCGGAAAGCGACCGCCCGCAACCACGCGCCCCAAAATGCCTTCCTCTCAATTGCCGCCCGAGTGCCAACGACATGGCCTCGGGCGGAATGCTTTGTGCAGCCCTGAATGTTGGAGTTAGCCCTTGAGCAAGCGTCACGACAAGCAGAGACGAAGAACTCGCCGCTCTTTCGAAACTGCTGACATTATCGAACTCCATGGGTCCAAGTTCGATGCAGAGCGAAGCGTCCCGTCGATCAAGCCGCTCAATGCAACCCAGGCGACTTACCTGGATGCTCTGAAAACGAGTCCTCAAGTCGTTGTTCTTGGCCCAGCAGGCACGGGCAAGACTTGGATCGCGGCAACTCTTGCCGCAGACCTCTTCCGCCAGCGCCGGATCAGCAAAATCATCTTAACCCGACCGAACGTGTCGAGCGGACGCTCGCTTGGATTCTTTCCGGGAAGTCTGGAAGAGAAGTTTGCGCCTTGGGCGGCTCCTGTCATTGAAGCCATCAAGGACCGGATCGGATCAGCGGCCTACGAGATTGCCGTGAAGAATGGCGATATCGAGATGGTTCCCTTCGAAGTTATGCGCGGTCGCTCGTGGAAGGACGCTTTCATCCTCCTCGATGAGGCACAGAATGCCACTCCCGCCGAGATGAAGACGTTTCTGACCCGGATTGGCGAGGATTGCACTGTCGTAATCAATGGCGATGTCAGCCAATGTGACCTGCGCGAGACCTCAGGTCTGCGGACAGTCATTCACCTGATCAAGTCCAAGTTGCTGCCGGTGCCGATCATCGAGTTCACGCGCGATGATATCGTCCGGTCTGGCATCTGTGCGATGTGGGTGCAGGCATTCGAAGAGATTCACTGCTGACAGCAGCTGCAGTCAATGAGTGTCGAGCTTGAGCTGCTCGTAACCACCCGCTTTGTGAATGACCACTTTGGACATGGAATCTGACGCCATCATCTTTCCGCCTACAGTTTCAATGTGACACTCCCATGCTGGCCCTGGCGGCGCTTGTCATGGGCGTCGGCGCAAGGCTCCGACGATCGGTCCCATCGGCATGAGCGTATCCATCCTATCCAATGAAGGGGCATAGAGGCTGGAGACACTTCCATCCAGGAACAGTGCATCGGCACAGCCGAGCTCGTCTTGGAACAAATGAGCGAATGTGCTGAACGTGACCGGATCTTCTGAAATCACAAACACGACTGTGTGCTGGTCTTTCACCCCAATACCGTTACGGATTTTTCGCGAGGTGCTTTGTTCCGAAAACCGAGGGTGGATTTGCCCGTGGATGACGAGCATCGGGCCCGATTGTGTCGCGAAATCGGGCCTGATTTTCCGCTTCAGATACACTCCTGTCTCAAGCACGCCTGCCTGACGGCCTTTGACATAAAAGATGCCATTCGGCTTGAGGTGGAAGTTTCCGGGCCCGTTCCTTGTGTTGGCCGCCTTCAACTCCTTCCCGTTTTCGACATGAAGCCCCACAGGCGAGCGATCCTCATGGTACATGCCGGCGTTCATCGCGAAAGCAACGCGTGAACCCTCGGGTGTCTCTTTCAACCGATCGAACGAGCCCAGCACTTCCCCGCCTGGCCCGCGCCAGAACAGCCTCACCTCGTATTTTCGTAGATCCGCCGTGCAGACCACGAAGGTGCTGTCAGCATATTGGACGGGTCGACACGGGTCGCTCTCAGGCTGAGCCGCTGCTCGTCCGGTCAGCAGACCAACGGAAACGAGGATCGCGAACATTATGATGGCTGTCCAGGAGAGCAAGCTGTCCAGAGTGAGGCCGATAGGTTTCATTGGCAGCGTAGGTCCTTTCAGTGTCCGAGATACCGTTCCCGCAGGTGAGCGCGGAAGGCTTCCGGGGTGAGAGGTTGGCCGGTTGCAGCAACCAAAAGCTGATCGGTGGTCAGCAGGCGCCCGACTGAACGCCTCTGACCTTTCTGCCGGCTGGCAGTCGCGCTGCGA
>NZ_LCYG01000070.1 GCF_001017175.1 Microvirga vignae
ATACTGCCAAGGTTAATGCAACGGTGCCCCATGATACGCTCTCGCCGTCGGGTGGGCTGATGGCTGTTCTCTGCTCGGTTGTTTAATCTCCGATGTTGGCGGTTCTCGACACCGGGCATGATCTCTTGCTTGGCCACGCCATAGCTGGCCAGTCTGTCTGTGATCAGCACGCGTGGAGTGATGCCTTGCTTCTTGAGCAGCTTGCGGAGCAAGCGCTTGGCTGCTTTTGCATTGCGGCGACTCTAAACCGAAATATCGAGTACGATCCCGTGCTGGTCGACGGCTCGCCACAGCCAATGCTTCTTGCCGGCGATACTGATCACAGCCTCATCAAGATGCCATTTGTCTCCAGGCGCTGGAAGACGCCTGCGGATCTGGTTGGCAAAGCTCTGACCGAACTTCAGGGCCCACTGACGCACCGTCTCATGGCTGACCAGGATACCGCGGGCCGCCAGCATCTCCTCGACCATGCGCAGGCTCAACGGAAATCGGAATTACAACCATCCGGCATGGCTGATGATTTCAGCCGGGAACCGGTGACGGGCATAGCGAGGATTGCGAGGCGGTTTCATCCCTCACCTATGCCCCGATCCGGTCACCCCCTGGTTAATTTGACGGTGTCGCCCCACTCCCGGAAAGACTGCACCAATGTCGTCTGCCCTTCCATATGAAGTGTGGTCCTCAAATCTTACGGCGACGAACCAGATTGCCCGTGGCGAGACAAAGCAGTTCGAAGAGTACTTGCGCGCCCGCTTGTGCCGTATTGCTCGTCGCATCATATTGTGGCGCGACCTCCACGACATCGCCTCCTATAATGTCAATGCCGACGAGGCCGCGCAGAATCTCCAGAACCTCGCGCGGCTGGAGGCCACCGACCTCCGGTGTGCCTGTCCCCGGCGCGAATCCTGGATCCAGACTGTCGATATCAAAGGACACATAGGTCGGCCCTTCTCCGACGACAGACCGTGCTTTTTCGACAACGGCAGCAATTCCCATCCTCGGCACCTCCTCGGCGTGAATGACCGTCATGCCGGACACATACGAGAACTCCCACAGATACTCCGCGCCTCCGCGAATGCCGATCTGGATGACGCGTTCTGGGTCCAATGTGCCCTCCAGAACTGCCTGACGGAATGGCCCGCCGTGATGGAACTTGGAGTTCTCGTAAATGCCGCCGGTGTCACAATGGGCATCGATGTGGATCATTCCCACAGGCCGATCCTTGCCGACAGCCGCAAGGATGGCGCGGGTGATTGAGTGGTCGCCTCCGACAGCGAGCGGAATAACTCCAGCGCCAACAACTCTCCTGAAGAAGTCTTCAATATCGGCATGACAAGATTCGAGACTGAAACGGCTGCGGAACGGTACATCGCCGATATCGGCAACCTTTGCATCCGCCATGGGCGTCATCCGCAGAACATGCTCGTAAGGACCGATGCGTTCAATAGCGCGCACCGCACGGGGTCCGAGACGAGCACCCGCCCGGTTCGTGACGCCGAGATCCATCGGCACGCCGATAAGCGCCACGTCGAGGCCGCCAAATTCGGGCAGTTCAACGACATCCGGGCGAAACGGTGCGTCCAGGAAGGTCGCCGGATCGGCGAACGGCCATTTGCGCCGGTCGCTTTCCGAGAACTGGAGGCTTGCTGCCTTACGGAAGTCCGCATCATCGATGTCGCCACCGGTTGCTCCCTGGTAACGGGCCCGTAGAGCTTCGAGCTTGTTCTGGTCCATGATCGTCTTCTCCAGTGTGTCGGAACATCATCGAAAGATCTTCGGACGCGATTGATCGGAGCGGACTGCGCCATCCAGCCACCGAACATCGTCCTGCCCCCACAGGCTTAGTACGCCGTCGATCAAGCGCTCGGTCTGAGTATCATCAAGAGCCATGGCAGAAAGGCTGCGGATCTTCGCGAAATAGGCATCATCCGTGATCGGATTCGCTGGGGAACCGAGCGCAATCGGCACCCGCGATTCGTCGGTGCGACCATCCCATGCAATTACTCGCACGAAAGGTTCATCATTGGCCGCAATGGAGGGATCGACGATCAGGGAAACTTTATTAATTGCGGCAAGGAGAGACGGGTTTTGCCGCTCGCTCGCGGTATAAGCCGCCAACCCGGCATGTCCTAGAACAAGCCGAGCTGCAAGGGCGTATGGCAGGCTCATCTGTGCAAATGGCAAGGTAACGACGTCCTGGCCGCCGCACATTTCGAAAAGGAACGGGCTGAGTCGCACTTCGATCCGCTCGACGTCTTTCGCCGTCAGGCCATTTCGCTGAAGAAGCACTCCCAGCGCGTCGATCGAGGAATGAGTGCCGCGACAGGAGGCGTACGGCTTCAGTGACACGCGCTCAAGGCGCCATCTCTCGCCGAACCCGTCGGTCAAAGCGTCCGGTTGAGCAGAGGTGGATGCGAAAGTCGCAAGAAAGCCGCCCCAGACATCTTCGAAGACCCGGGAAGGTCCGCTCACCCCTGCACGGGCCAGAAGTGCCGCAAGCAGGCCGCCTTCAGCCGCCCTCCCTGCGTGGATCCGTTTGGTTTGGCTCCCGTCGTGAATGAAGGCCCAGAGGCCGCCACTGAAACTCGCCGCATGACCGAGAGCATGAGTGACGCCTGTGGCATCGAGCTGAAGAATGCGTGCTGCAGCAATCGCAGCACCGAAGGTGCCACAGGTTGCCGTGGAGTGCCAGCCAGCCTCATTGTGTGACGTATATCCCCCGCAGGCCTCCAGGACACGGCGGGCAACGTCATACCCGAGGACGACGGCGAGTAGGAACTCCTCGCCACTGACCGGCTGGTCAGCGAGTGTAAGCGCGGCCAATGCGGCGGGAAGCACGACAGCTCCGGAATGGTCACAGCCCCCGGTATCGTCCAGCTCGAATGCATGGCAGGCAATGCCATTCACGAGGCTCGCAGAGCGAACGGACAGGGTTTCGTTCGTTCCCCAGACCGGCACGGCCCCCTGTTGCTCAGTGGCCCGGATCAGGTCGAGCGTGGCTTGGGCCTCCTGCGAGGCAGCGCCTGCGACCCCGCATGCGAGCGTATCGAGGGTGTGACGGGCTGCCTTCGCCCGAATCGCAGGTGGAAGATCCGACGGCACGGTGGACGTAACGAACTGGGCGAGTGCGGTCGCGCGCGACACTCCGACATGCGTGCTCATGAATTTTACCGATCCTGTGGAGACAAGACGCGGAGCTTCGCTCCGTGAACGTGACGCTGGCTTTATGCGATGCCAGCGTCACGCTGGATGTCACTTCGTCTGGGCCGCTTCACCGTTGATCATGACGGAGTCCACCTTGGCTGCGGAAAGATCCCATTTCTTGAGCACTTCCTCATAAGTGCCATCCTTGATCATCTCAGCGAAGGCTTTGGCGACTGCATCCCGAAGATGCGTATCCTTCTTGGCGAATCCCATGCCTTGGTAAACGGACGTGAAGGGTTCGCCGATGATCGCATAGGTATTCGGCTCAAGACTCATCAGGTAGGGCAAGGTCTCGGAGCCCTGCACCGCGGCGTCCAGGCGCTTCTGGCGAAGCTGCGTGCGGGCATCCGCCGAGCCTTCCGTTCCGACGATCTTCAGGGCCGGTTTCCCAGCCGCCTCGCAGATAGTCTTGCTCCAGGTTTCCATTTCCTTGGGAAATGAGGTGCGACGGCTTGCACCAACCGTCTTGCCGCATAGATCGGTCGGAGTCTTGTACTGGTCCTTGCGGTCGGCGGTTGTGTAGAACTGTGCGCCGGATTCCAGATAATCGACGAAGTCGAGCGTATCGCGTCGGGTAGGCAGATCACTCATGCCTGAAAGGATCATATCGGCACGGCCGGTCGTCAGGGCGCTCACCATCTGCTCGAAGCTGATCTCTTCCCATTTGATCTCAATACCAAGTTTCTTCGCGAGCGCATTGCCGAGGTCGATATCGAGGCCTGTGAGCGTGTTGGTCTTCGGATCCTTGAACTCTAACGGCGGATAGTTCGGCACATTGGCCACGACGATGGTCTTCTTGGATGCGATACGCTCCGGCAGTTCCTGTGCCATCGCAACGCCGCCTGTCGCGACAAGAGCGACAATGGTGCAGAGGATTGCTTTTGATATCATATTCGCTTCCCTTCTCTTTGTTTGACTGCTGACGATCTCATTTATGTACGGCCGAGATGAACTCGCGGGTGCGAGCCTGCTGTGGGCTTGCGAGGACCGACCGCGAATCCCCGATCTCTACCAGTTGACCCTGATCCATGAACGCCGTGCGGTGGCTCACCTCGCGGGCGAAGCCCAGCTCATGCGTTACGACGATCATCGTCATTCCGGTCTGCGCCAAGTCCCGCATCACGTTCAGGACTTCGCCAACGAGCTCCGGATCCAGGGCCGAAGTCGGCTCATCGAAGAGCAGGAGCTGAGGGCGCATGGCGAGCGCCCGGGCGATCGCAACACGCTGCTGCTGACCGCCGGAGAGATGGGCCGGATAGGCATCGCGTTTGTCGATCAGGCCGACCCGATCCAGCAGAGCGTGTGCGCGCTCCTTTGCTTCGTTTCTGTTTTCCTTCAGCACCTGCACGGGGCCTTCGATGATGTTCTCCGTGACAGTCAAATGCGGAAAGAGATTGAAGCGCTGGAAGACCATGCCAATGGATCGCCTCTGCCGAGCGATCTGGGCATCATCGAGTTCGTAGAGGTTGTCACCTTCACGCCGGAAGCCGACCAGTTCACCGCCCAGCCAGATGGCGCCGCCGTCGATGCGCTCGAGCTGATTGATACATCGCAGGAAGGTGCTCTTGCCTGACCCGGATGGCCCGATGATGCACAGCACCTCGCCCTTTGGGACTTTGACGTTGATGCCTTTCAGGACTTCCAGCGAGCCGAAATGCTTGCGGACATCGGCCGCGACAACGAGCGGGGCGTCAGGGGAGAGATTCTGCGTGTCCATGTCCTGCTCCTCTTCACTTCGCGTTGCCGGTGGCGGCCACACCCTTGGAGAAGTATTTTTCGATTCTCCCTTGGATCAGGCTCAAGATGGTGACCACGACGAGGTACCAGATCGCCGCAACAATCAGAAGTTCGATGACGCGCGAGTTGGCGTAGTAGATGTTCTGCGCGCTATGGAGGATTTCGGCGTATTGAATGACACTGGCGAGAGAGGTGAGCTTGACCATGCCTATGAACTCGTTACCCACCGGCGGGACAATCACGCGCATCGCCTGCGGCATGATGATCCGACGCAACATCTGGAGGCGCGTCATGCCTATGGTCTGCGCTGCCTCATACTGTCCGCGATCAACGGAGAGCAGTCCGGCGCGAACGACCTCAGCGGTAAAGGCACCCTGCTGTATGCCAAGCCCCAGGAGCGCTGCCACAAATGGCGTCATGACTTCGACGGTATTCACCGAGAACAGGCCAGGGATTCCGATGGTCGGGAACACCAGCGCCAGGTTGAACCAGATCAGCAGTTGCAGCAGTGCCGGGATGGCGCGAAAGAACCAGACGTAGCCCAGCGCCGTTGTAGAGAGGACCGGGTTTTCTGACAGGCGCATGATGGCGAACACAATCCCAAGGACGATGCCGAGCACCATAGCGAGGATTGCCATCACGATGGTGTTGACGAGACCGCTCATGATCGCCGGCACCGTCAGGAACTCACCGACATAACTCCATTCGATCTGACCGACAGCAAAGGCATGGACGATAGCAGCAAGCGCCGCGACCACTAATGCGGCTGCAATCATCCGCCCATAATGACGGCGCGGAACGAGCGTGAGGTGACTGACTTGATAGACTGTATCGGTCATAGCTGGTTCTTTCTCTTCGGCCCGTCTTTTGCGCCTGTCATGATCTTACGCTCACGACGATTTTTCCAATGTGGCTGCCTCTCTCCATGTAGCAATGCGCCTCCGCCATCTCGCTCAGGGAGAAGATCCGATCGATCACCGGCAGAATTCGCCCGCGTTCCACATGGGGCCACAAATCCCGCCGAACTCCCTCCACGATCCGAGCCTTGGCCGCAAGCGGCCGATCCCGGAGGGAAGTGGTGAAAAGCGACCCACGTTTGGCCATCATACGGCCAAGCGGAATTTCGGCATCGCGTCCGCTCTGGAGACCGATCATGGCGATCCGTCCATCGGGAGCAAGTGCCTCGATGTTGCGGGCGAGGTAGGCTGCGCCCATGTTGTCAAGGATAATGTCGGCGCCACGTTGCTCCGTTGCATTCTTGACGACAGCGACGAAATCCTCATCGCGATAGGAGATGGCGCGCTCGGCGCCAAATGTGACACAACGCTGCATCTTGTCGCCACTGCCTGCAGTGGCGAAGACCCGTGCCCCGATCGCGCGACCTGCCTGAATAGCGAAGGTGCCAATGCCACCCGCGCCGCCATGGACGAGAAGGATATCGCCGGCGCGAAGCCCTGAGATATCGAGGAGATTGGACCATACGGTGCAGGCCGCCTCAGGCAGGGCCGCCGCCGAGATGAGATCGACATTGTGCGGGCGCAGAAGAAGCTGGGTGGCGGGAACCGCCACCCGCTCGGCATAGGCGCCGCCGGAGACCAAGGCGCAGACCTCATCTCCCACTTTCCAGCCTTGGACGTCCGGGCCAAGGGCATGGATCGTTCCGGAACACTCGATGCCGAGGATGCAAGGCAGCTTCGCCGGTGTTCCGTAGGTCCCCTTTCTCTGCAGAAGGTCAGCGAAGTTCAGCGCTGTCGCGTGAACGTCGATGACGACTTCTCCCGGGGCCGGGTGCGGATCGGGAACCTCGGCTAGGACCAAGACCTCCGGCCGTCCGGTGCGGGGCAGAATAGCAGCACGCATGTTAGTCTCCGAAGCGACTTGGCTCAGGTACCGGCGTCGATTTTCACTTCGGTCACGGCCTGACGTTCAAGACCGAACTTCTGCAGCGCCTGTTTGTAGGCTCCGCTCTTGATCGTTGCTGTCAAGGCCGTGGCGACGGCATCCCGCAAGGCGGTGTCGTTCTTGTTGAATGCGAAGCCGAAGAGTCCTCTGGTCAGGGGCTCGCCCGCCAAAGCGTAGGTGTTCGGTTCATCGGCCATCAGGTACGCGACATACTCCGGTCCAAGGACCGCGGCATCGAGGCGTCCCTGCTTGAGATCGAGCCTCGTCGCTGTAGCGCCGGCTGTTCCGTTAACGGTCGCAGCAGGCTTGCCCGCCGAGACGCAGTTCTTCTCGCTCCAGGCCTGCAGAACCGGGAAGTAGTTTGTAGTACGCGGCGCACCCACGGTCTTTCCGCACAGATCAGCCTCAGTCTTGATCGTGTCCTTCTTTGCCGTAGTGGTGAAGGGCTGCGAGCCAGTGACCAGATAGTCGACGAAGGTCAGCTTCTCTCGCCGCGACGGCAGATCGCTGATTGCTGTTCCAATCATGTCGATACGACCGGTGGTGAGGGAGGTCATGAGCTGTTCGAAGCTCATCTCTTCCCACTTCACCTTGACTCCGAGTTCCTTGGCGATGCTCTCGACGAGATGGATATTCACCCCGGTCCGCTCGTTGGTTTTCGGATCCTTGTACGCCATAGGCGGATAAGTGGCCTCAATGCCGACCGTGAGGGTTCCTGTGGCCTTCACCCTCTCCGGGAGGGTTGCAGTCTGCGCCGATGCGTCCATCGGCAGGAGCATCGCGAGAGCCGCTCCAAATGCGGCATTGCGGAGGATCTGAACGGACTGATTGCGTCTCTTCATCATGTAGGTTCCCTTTGGTTTACGAAAGGCCCCGGTTGATCCGCGGCTCGTTTTTTTGTTCAGGGAGTTCAGGTCCGGCGTGCTTCCTCCACGCCGGACCTGATCAGACATTGGCCCAATCGCGCTGGCGAAGTACGGTCTCCTTCAGGCGAGAGATCTGCTCGGCGACACGTACTGGCGCAGTTCCGCCATAGCCCTTTCGTGCGGCGACGGCTGCTTCCGGAGTGAGGCACCCCAGCATCTCCTCACCAAGGCGCGGATCGACGGCACTGAGATCTGCGGGGGTAAGGTCTGAAAGCTCGACGCCCTTCTCTTCACAGTAGCGGACCAGCGCACCGGTGATCTCGTGCGCCTCGCTGAAGGGCACGCCATTGCGGGCGAGCCAGTCGGCGACCTCGGTCGCAAGCGTAAAGCCCTCGGTGGCCTGCGCCTTGAGACGGGAAACATCGACGCGCATGGTCGCGATCATGCCTGACATGGCCGGCAGAACCACTTCGAGGGTATCGATAGCCTCGAAGGCAGCCCATTTATCCTCGGAAAGGTCGCGATTATAGGCAAACGGAAGCCCCTTTAGGGCTGTCATCATCGCGCTGAGACCGCCGATCAGGCGTGCGGCGCGGCCACGGGTCAGCTCTGCGATGTCCGCATTCTTTTTCTGCGGCATGATCGAGGAGCCTGTAGCATAGCTGTCATCGAGAACAACCCAGCGGAACTGGCGCGACGACCATAGAAATACCTCCTCCGCCAGACGCGAGAGATTCACGCCAATCATTGCGGAGACGAACAGGAATTCTGCCACATGGTCACGGCTGCCGACCGCATCAATCGAGTTTTCACAGGCAGTGTCGTAACCAAGCTCCTGAGCCGAGAGTTCGGGATGGACCGCAATGGCGGAACCTGCCAGCGCTGCGGCACCGAGCGGCGAACGGGACGAACGACGTTCCCAATCTTGCAGACGTTCGATGTCGCGCGAGAATCCCTGTGCATGCGCAAGAAGCTGATGGGCAAACGTCACCGGCTGGGCAGGCTGCAGATGAGTGAAGCCTGGAGCGAGTGTGTTCTGGTGCTCGCTTGCCTGTGCGATCAACGCATCCTGAAGCGAAAGCAGGTCGGCTGCGATCCGCTTGGCCGCACGGCGGAGATGGAGCTTGAGATCATTCGCAGCCTGATCGTTGCGTGACCGTCCCGCCCGCAGCTTGCCGCCGAGCGGGCCAAGGCGCTCCACAAGCACGCGCTCAAGGAAGGTATGCACGTCTTCATCCGTGGACGACGGCGAGATCTTTCCCTGAGCGAAGTCCTCCCCGATCGCTGTCAGGGCCTCGCTGATCCTGGCGCCTTCATCCTGCGTGAGAATACCAGCGCGTACCAACTCGCGGGCATGGGCAATGGAGGATTGGAGATCTTCCGGAACGAGGCGGAAGTAAGTTTCAGGTGAGCGCGAGAGGCGCATCAGGGCGGCGGAGGGGGGTGTCCGGAACCTTGCACCCCAGAGTCGAACAGGTTGGGTCATTGGCATTCCTCTTGGCTGGAGGAATGCTTGCACCCGTTTCCGATATGGACAATTGAATTGATTTCCTCAACGATAGTCCGAAATGGAATAGCTACTCTGTATCGGAGAAGAAGGACGGAGCTGGATGTCTAGCACCCACCTACCGAGCACAGTCGGATTGCGGGTTGTGGCAGCCCTCGCGCAGTACGGCACTGTATCCTCCGCAGCGGACGCGCTCCATCTGACGCAGAGCGCTGTGAGCAAGCAGCTCAAGAACATCGAAGCGCTGGTCGGAGCACCGCTCTTCGATCGGACGAGCCAGGGGCTTTCACCCACAGATGTTGGCATGATCTATATCGAGCAGGCCCGCATCGCGCTCGGCGCATTGGAAACGGCTGCGGTTCGTGTCGCCGCCTTGCGGCGCTCCCAACCTGCGATCCGTCTTCACGTTCTGCCCATTCTCGGAGACCGATGGTTCATGCCGCGCTTCTCGCGCTTCGCGGAGCTTCACCCGGAGATCGAGGTCGAGTTCACGACATTCGCAGCAAGCGACACTGTGGAGGAGGCGGATGCTGTCTTTCGCTTCGGCGATGGCAATTGGCCGGGCTGGAGAGCGGATTACTTCTTGGGGCGAGAGGTTATTCTGATCGGAGCGCCCCAGCTCATTGCCCGCGGAGGCGGCATCAGTTCACTTGACGATATTCGCCACTATCCCGTGCTCGAGCATCGTCAAACGCCCTTACGCTGGAGTGATTTTGCGCAGGCAACTCACCTCAATGAGTTCGTGCCGGCACGGATCAACCGCTTCGGCTATTATTCTCTCGTCATTCGCGCCGCTATCGGTGGTCAGGGTCTCGCCCTTGTGCCGCGCAGCCTCATCCATGACGAGCTTGCAAGTGGCCAGTTGATCAACCCACTTGGCCTCGGATTTACAAGCCCGAACTGCTATTGGTTGACCACGCCAGCGAACCGGCCACTCGGCGCAGGACTTGCAACTCTGCGCGAATGGCTTCTGCAGGAAGCGCGACAATCAGAGCCTATGGAAGTTGCGTTGTTACAAGAAACAGCCTCTTAATGGCTTTACCGTGGAGAGCGTTCGCAGGCCTCGAAATGCGCCGTAATTTCGCGTCCCGTCGTCCACCATACGTCATCGTAGCGCCGGATATATTGCAGGAATTCTTCGAGGATACGATACCGCATTGGGCGCCCGGAGACCTGCGGATGCATGATCATCGTTGCGACACCGCCCCACTCCCGCGTCTGATCGAACTCGTCGCGCCAGATCGACAGCACTTCCTCACGGCCGAACAGAGCCCGGGAGCTCATCCGGTGTGTGATACCATAATTCCAGTCATCGAAGCTATAATTGACCGGGATTTCCAATGGCCCGGGTCCATCCGGCAGGACATGCCGATACGGCCGGATATCGTCGCGCCATGAACTGGAATAGCGGATGCCACGGTCCCGCAGCAGAGCAAGGAGCTCAGTGAAACTTTCGCCGGAAGGAGCACGATAGCCGATTGGAACCACACCGAGAACACGCTTGAGGGCGTCGAATCCGCGATCCACCTCCTCCACCATGGTGGCGAGGTCACCTGGCTCCGGCCGCAGATGCCAATAGCCGTGATGGCCGATTTCGTGGCCTGCCTTCAGGATGGCCTCGCAGGCGGTCGGATGCGCCTCGACGGTCCATCCTGTGATGAAGAAGGTCGCCTTAACCTCGTAACGGGCCAGCAGCTCAAGCAGCTTCGGAATGCCTACCCGAGCCTCGTACCCTCCGTACGACATGGTGACGAGGCGATCTGCATTGCGGCGGTCCATGCCGAGCCAGACGGATTCCGCATCCACGTCGAAGCCTGGGAACAAGGCGCATTTCTTGCCGTCCGGCCATGGAAAGTCAGGAGCGGGAAGAGCTAAATTCGCGGGACGTGGAGCGGAGTCGGTCGACATGGCGTTCTCTCTGCGGGTGCTTGATGCTGCCAGCCTGCACACATTTGGCAATTGAATAGTTTTCCACTCTGCCAGTCGCGAATGGAATAGGTCATTCTCAAATGTCCGGCCAACTGGCCGCTAGAGCACCCAGCACCTCGGTCGGCAGTGTGTAGTACACCTTCTCCTTCACGACACCTCCAAGTGCACCATAGAGCCTCTGCGCAGAGGCATTATCGCCGTCTGCCGTAAAGTCTATCCGCCCGATATCGTTCTTGTTTGCAAAACCAGCGAGAAAGCCAATGATGCGGGTGCCGATGCCGAGCCCCCGGGCGGTCTCGACCACGTAGAGGTCTTTCAGATACAGCAGACCCCGTAAATCTCGCCCAGGCCGCAGGATCGCCACACAGGCAAGGCCGACATCCCGCCCCTCCCCATCCCGCGCGAGTACAAATCGAGTGCCTTCATGATTGGCGATGGTTTCTTCCACTACCCGGCGATAATCAGCCTCAGGCCGAAGATCCTCGCCCGGACGGTAATGACGGTCCATTTCCCGCACCAACTGCGCTACAGCAGCGGCGTCTTCAATGTTCGCAAACCGGATATCGTCAGCCATCACTGGGCCACTATTGAGTAATCGTAGCTAGATTAATCATTCGCCTGAAGGTCTGCAAAGGGTCAAAGGCGGCCTTTGAGCGTGGCCGTGTAAAGGGCTGCTCACTGTGCGAATACGGACGTTCGTCCTACTTCCGGAAAGTGCCATTAGGAGACGTCGCAAGCGAGCAGCCCTGCTTTATGGGACAAGACCCAAAGACGGCTGGACCGACTGGAGCACCGTTCAGGGCGCATCGCCGTCAGGACCGTCGCCACTGACCTGCGGCGGCCACCGCTGCCCCGTTCAGACAGGATCAATCGTGACCAAGCGATTGGGCCGAGATCTAAGCATGACGTGAAGCGGGCCACAGAGATGAGGAATGGGGCTCCGACTTGGCCATTTTCTGCCTTGTGGAGCCTCTCTACTCAGAAGCTCCCCTTGTTGCATCTCTTACTGAACGCCAGATACGATCCCCATGCTCATCCGGATCGACAGCGAGATAGGATCTTCCAATGGACAAGCGTCGGCTCGGCCGCTCAAACCTCATGGTTTCGCCTCTCTGCCTCGGCGGCAACGTCTTCGGCTGGACCGTCGATGAGGCAACATCGTTCAAGCTCCTCGACGCCTATGCCGAGGAGGGACTCAACTTCATCGACACAGCGGACGTGTATTCGGCCTGGGTTCCGGGCAATACCGGCGGCGAGTCGGAGACCATCATCGGCAAGTGGATGAAGGCTCGTGGCAACCGTGCCAAACTCATCATCGCCACCAAAGTCGGCTCCGAGATGGCGCCTGACCGGAAAGGGCTCTCACGAACCTATATCCGCTCAGCCGTCGAAGCCTCGCTCCAGCGGCTGCAGACGGACTACATCGATCTCTACCAATCGCACCGGGACGATCCGAATACACCTCAGCAAGAAACCTTTGGGGCTTACGACGAGCTGATCCGTGAAGGGAAGGTGCGAACGATCGGCGCCTCGAATTTCACGGTCGCTCGCTTGAGAGAAGCTCTAGAGGTCAGTGAGAAATTCGGCTTGCCACGTTATGAAAGTCTTCAGCCGGAATACAATCTCTACCACCGTGCGGAATATGAGGGTGAGCTGGAGCCCCTTTGCCGCCAGCAGGAGATCGGGGTCATTCCCTATTACGGTCTTGCCAGCGGGTTCCTGACAGGCAAGTACCGCTCGGAAGCGGATTTTGGAAAAAGCCCGCGCGGCGCCAGAATGGGTGCGTACCTGAACGAACGCGGCGGGCGCATTCTTGCGGCTCTGGACGAAGTCGCTGCACGAAAGAACGCGAGTCTGGCCCAGGTTGCCCTGGCTTGGCTGATGGCGCGACCTAGCCTGACGGCTCCCATCGCCAGTGCCACAAGCCTTGAGCAGATGAAGGATCTTGCGGCGTCAACACGGCTGCGCCTTGATGCTGCGGATACTGAGAAGCTCGATCAGGCCAGCGCCTGGAAGTCAGCCTTCGCCCGGGTTTAGGCTGGCATCCGTTGGTGGCCCATGGGGGGGCAGCCTACGCGTTGCATCGCGCCCACCTTGCGAGAAGCCAGTGCACAACAGAAATAGCATGGTGCGTGAGTCTAGCGACCCTTTTGGAGAGGCAGTCGCAGGTTAGGAAAGCCCTGGAGAGTCGCGTGAACTGGACGCACGCTCCACGATTTAAACCGACTCCGAAGAGAATAATCCGTAAGGTTCATTCAGCGCCCTCGAATTGTTCCCTGCACCGATCCCGGGAGAGCTGGACCACTGGGGATGTCACGTTAACTGAGTATAGTGACGCCAACGGCCGAAGGCCGAATTTTGCGCAACCCAAGTCGCTCATTTTCGTCGACGCAGGAATTTTCCTTGACGAGTACAGGACAGTATTTCTCGTTAACGTGACGTCCCCGACCCCAGCGAATTCTGTCTGTCGCGTTGGCCGAGGAATTGACCCTAGTGAATAGGTACCGACCGGCGGCCCAAGACGTTTGGCAGCCGTTTCAAGAAGCAGGTCAAAGTTGGTCATGACAATCGTTGTCACCCCACCACGATCAGCGAGGCGCATGAGTGCACGGTGGGTTGGCGCCGGATTGCCTCCTTTGGACCGAGCCGATTAGCCACCTCTTTCCTGACGCGGCTATCACCGCGAGTTTGATCGTCCAATCGCCGTTCAAGCATCCCCAGTACAACATCGTAGTCCCCGATAAGGAACCGCTTCACTTCCGCTGACTGGCGTTCAGTAAGAGCTGAACAATCGACTTGCCAATGATTGCATACGCCGCGAGGCAGTGCGTTGAGAACTTTATGAACAGTTGTGACGAGGGCAGCATAAACGTCGAGAACAAGGTCGCGGAAGTCGGGTAGGTTAGCAGGCCATGAAATTCCGGCACCGCAAATGAAAAGAACCTCGCCTCGAGCATGCGCAAGCATCGACCTTTCAGGAATTGCCGCCAGACCGGAGCCAAGCGAAATGACGCGGTCTTCTGCTGATATCCCGGCAACCATGGCCCAAGTCTTCGTTATGATTGATCGCCGACCGTCCTTCCCGGGGCATTGGTATGCAAGAATGTGCGGCGGCATCGATCGGGAATTCCATTTATTCTGGAATTCCGCGTCTACATGGCGCCCGAAGGACGTTTCGTCCTTAAAGGTCCGTTCTGCGTCAGACCAGGAATCCGCTGCCCTTCAGGAAAGTCCTGTGTTCCTACCTTGAGCGGACATTCAGTCTACTTTCGGGATGGGCCAAGATCTGCCGTTCGGACAGTGGGGTTGCAATGTATGCTTGAGTTTGTCCGCAAGTCGCAGCGCGGGCAAGGTCTTCCCCCGCCGATGCCCTGAGAGTAGGCTTCGGACGGTAGGTTGAACCGCTTCATGGAGCGCTCTATGGAGCGCAAGCTGGTGACCATCATGTGCGCCGACGTGGCGGGCTACTCGCGGCTGATCGGGCTCGACGAGGAAGGCACGATCGCGCAGCTGAGAGCGCACCGCCGAGCCCTGATTGACCCGGCCATTGCGCGGCATGGCGGGCGGATCATCAAGACCATGGGCGACGGCCTACTGGTCGAGTTCGCCAGCCCGGTCGAGGCGGTCCGGTGCGCCGCCGAGCTCCAGCTCGCAATGGCTGCCCGGGAGGCCTCCCGCCTGGAGGATCGCCGCATCCAGTTCAGGATCGGCATTAACCTGGGCGACGTGGTCGTCGACAACGGTGACGTGCTAGGGGATGGCGTCAATATCGCCGCCCGGTTGGAAGCCCTTGCCGATGTGGGCGGCATCTGCGTCTCTCGATCCGTGCGCGACCAAGTCCGCGACCGGCTTCCGGTGAGCTTCGAGGATCTCGGAGAGCAGAGCGTCCGCAACATCGCCCGCCCGATCCGGTGCTATAGGGTTCGCTTCGATACCTACACGGCTGAAGCCCCGTCCGAGGCACCAGACAGGCGGCGCTGGCTCGTTCCTGCCGCCGTGGCAGCCAGCCTCGTCGTGCTCAGCGGAACCGGTCTCCTGTTCGTCATGGAAAAGTATCCTGCCGAGCCAAGCACCGGACCGGCTGCGACGGCCTCATCGGGCATTGCGGGTGGAGCAGCCGGCACGGTACGGGCCGCACCCCGCCTGTCCCTCGTCGTGCTCCCGTTTGCCAACCTGAGCGGCGATCCAAACCAGGAGTATTTCGCAGATGGCCTGACGGAGGACCTGACAACGGACCTGTCGCGCATCGACGGCAGTTTCGTCATCGCGCGCAACACCGCCTTCACCTACAAGAACAAGCCGGTGGATGTGCGACAGATCGGCCGCGATTTGGGGTGCGCTACGTGCTCGAGGGCAGCGTACGGCGAAGCAATGACATGGTGCGGGTCAACACCCAGCTCATCGATGCCGAGACCGGGGCGCATCTGTGGGCGGACCGGTTCGACCGGCTGCGGGCCGAACTGATCGAAACGCAGAGCGAGATCACGGCGGGGATTGCCTCGACGCTCCGGGTGAAGCTCGTCGATATCGAGAGCCGCCGCGGCCAGCGGGAGCGCCCCAACAACCCCAATGCCATGGACCTGGCCATGCGCGGATGGGCCCTGATCTACGCGAGCCAGACCCAGGACAACAATGCCGCGGCACGGCGCCTGTTCGAGGAGGCGCTCAGGGTGGACCCCCAGGCGGTGAGCGCCCTGACGGGCCTGAGCTTCACACATATCCGGGATGTGCTCAACCGCTGGACGAATGCGCCTGACGATCATCTGCCCAAGGCCGACGAGCTACTTGCCCGCTCCCTGGCGCTGGCGCCGGACAATGCCGCGACACATCAGTACACGGCGCTGCTGCGCCGGGCACAAAGGCGCAGCGCGGAGGCGATCGCGGCGGCCGAGCGGGCCGTGTCCCTGAACCGCAATATGGCGGCCGCCTACACCGAGATGGGCTGGAACTACGCCCTTCTTGGCCAGCCGGAGAAGACCGAGGCTTCCGTGCAGCAAGGCATCCGCCTCAGCCCGCGCGATCCGTTCCTGGTGTACTGGCTCAGTTACATCGGCGTGGCGAAGCTGCACCAGCACCAGGACGAGGCTGCCCTTGAGATGTTCCGGCGGGCGATCGATGCCGATCCGGGCTTTCCGAGTAACTACGGCTGGCTGGCGGCGGCCTACGTGTTCACGGGGCGCGAAGCGGAAGCACGTGAACCAATGGAGAGATGGCTGCGGGCCGTGCCCGGGATGACGCTGACCCGCTACAAGGCTCTGGAACAATCCGACCATCCGGCCTACGTGGCCCAGCGGCCGCGGATCTACGAGGCATGGCGCAAGCTGGGAATGCCGGAGTGAACTCGCCCCAACAGTCGTCGATTGGCGATCCATGGAACGTCTGGATCGGGTCAAACCAGGAAATTTCCCGCCCTTCACGAACGTCTGGTATTGCGGACATGAGCAGACGTTCGGCCTAGTTCCGGAATGTGCCATTAACGACCTTCCTGCTCACATGTTTCCCGTCACCGGATCCTGCCAGATACCGATCCCACTCAGGCGTGCCTCCGAAGCGCTCGACAAGCATGTCGATCAGAACCCGGACCTTGCCTGGGACATAGGAGCCCGGCGGGCGCACGACGTAGATGCCGTATTCCGGCGTCGGATACTCGGGCAGGGGTGTTGTCACGTTAACGGACGCCGGGCGCACCAAGGTCAATGCAACCGCCTAGTGGATTCAGGCGGCAGGGCGGGTCACCGCTTTCCACTCCGACATGGGCTTGAGGCGATGCAGATGATTGGTAAGAGCCGAGCGGCGGGAATGGGGCGGAACGAAGAGATTGCGAACAGCTGAGAAGACACTGACAAAGCGCTGGAGCCCTCCCGCTGATCGAAAGCCCTGCATCACTCGTTCTCGCCGGCGCAGCGGCAGATGGGAATTCTCCGCGCGGTTGTTCAGGCCTTTATGCGAGCGGTGCTCAACGGTCGGCATGATCTGGCGTCGGGCCGCTGCATAGGAAGCGAGCTTGTCGCTGATCATCCGCCGCGGCAGGCATCCTTGCTTCTTCAAAAGGCGCTTCAGCAAGCGCTTGGCCGCCTTGGTGTTGCGGCGCGTCTGGACGACCTCATCAAGGATGTATCCGTTCTGGTCAACCGCTCGCCACAGCCAGTGCTACTTGCCAGCGATGGCGACGACCACCTCATCCAAATGCCAAATATCATGGCGGCTCGGCGTCTTGCACTTGAGGCGGCGCGCATACCCCGGTCCAAACTTCAGAGCCCAGCGACGGATGGTCTCGTAGGAGACGAGAATGCCCCGCTCGAGCAGCATTTCCTCGACCAACCGCAGGCTCAGGGGGAAGCGATGACGTTTGTAGCTGACGGGCGCGCTCATGCCTATCCATCTACACGGCTCGCTCTGATGCCCGAGTTAACGTGACAACACCCCGCGCACAGCCCCAAAGCCGAATTTCGATCTATTTCCGCTTCGTGCCAAAAGCAGTCGGTCCGTCAGACCCGATCCGGGCGCAGTTGCACCACCCGGAGATTGTTGGTGGTACCCGCCATCCCGAAGGGCACACCGGCCACGACGACGACGAACTCAAGCGGCTGGGCCAAGCCCGCGGTCCGCGCATGCACCTCAGCCTGTTCCACCATTTCCTCATAGGTGTGGATGTCCTCCGAGCGGACGCTGTGGGCTCCCCAGAGAAGGCACAGGCGCCGCGCCACGTTCTCATCCGGAGTGACCGCCAGGATCGCGACATCTGGACGGGTCCGGGCGATACGGCTCGCGGTGGTGCCACTTGAGGTGTACGCCACGATACAGGGGGCGTGGATCGCTTGCGCCAGATTGCCCGCCGCGCTGGCAACGGCATGGGGCGCGCTCTCCTCGATCTCCGACCTCAGAGCCGTGACGATGGCGCGGTAGGCCTTGTCCTGCTCGGTTTTGCTGATGATGCGGTCCATCATCGCAACAGCTTCGACCGGGTACTGACCCGAGGCTGACTCGGCCGACAGCATCACCGCGTCGGCCCCGTCATAGATCGCCGTTGCGACGTCGGACGCCTCCGCGCGGGTCGGCGTGGGGGCACCGACCATCGAGTCGAGCATCTGGGTCGCGACGATCACGGGTTTCACCGCCAGACGGCAAAGGCGCACCAGCTCCTTCTGGCGCCCAGGCACCTCCTCCGGCGGGATCTCGACACCAAGATCACCGCGCGCAACCATGACGGCATCGGACAAGCGGACGATGTCCTCGATGTGTTCGAGGGCCGAGGGTTTCTCGATCTTCGCCACGAGGCCGGCGCGCTCGCCGATTAGGGCGCGGGCCTCGATCAGATCGGATGGGCGCTGGACGAACGACAGGGCAGCCCAGTCGACGCCGAGTTCAAGACCGAAGGCGAGATCGGCCCGGTCCTTCGCCGTGAGGGGCGACAGGTCCAGCACCGTTCCCGGCAGATTGACGCCCTTGCGGTTGCTGATCCTGCCACCCGTCACAACCCTGGCTTCGATGTAGTCTTGGCCAAGACCCGAGATCTTCACCCGCACGCGGCCGTCGTCGATGAGCAAATCCTGTCCTGGAAGGATCGCCTCGAATATCTCCGGATGAGGAAGAGGAATCGAGGTTCTGTCGCCGTCCCTGCCCTCCAGGACGAAGCGGATCGTCTCGCCCTCAGACAAGGCGAATGACCCGTCCTTGAGCGTGCCGATCCTGATCTTCGGTCCTTGCAGATCCTGGAGGATGCCGATGGGCCGTCCGACCTCCTTCTCAAGAGCGCGGATGGCAGCGTGAACGGCCGCATGATCCTGGTGAGTGCCGTGGCTGAAGTTCAGCCGGAAGGTGTCGACCCCGGCAAGATACAGCTCCCGCAACTTGTCCGGCGAAGCGCTCGCCGGTCCGACGGTCGCGACTATCTTGGCATGGCGTTGTCGGCGCATGGTTCAATCGGCGCTTCTGGCCGCCTCCCCGGTGATGAGAATTGCGCGGAAATCATTGACGTTGGTCAGCGTCGGCCCGGTCACGATGCCGTCGCCGAGCGCCTCGAAGAAGCCATGCCCATCGTTCTCGGCAAGGCTCCTCTTGATGCTGATGCCCTTGGCCCAGGCACGGGCGATGCTGTCCGGCCCGAGATAAGCCCCGGCAATCTCCTCAAGGCCATCGACGCCGTCGGTATCCCCCGCGAGAGCATGGATCCCGGGGTGACCGTCAAGTGTTGCGGCCAGCGACAGCAGGAACTCGACATTGCGCCCGCCGCGCCCCTGTCCTCGCACCGTCACCGTCGTCTCGCCGCCGGACAGGAGAACGCAAGGTGCCGTGAAGGGCTGGCCGTTGCGAGCCACCTGGAGCGCAACGCCGGCCATGACCTTACCGACGTCACGAGCTTCTCCCTCGATCGCGTCTCCAAGGATATGCGAGGCAAGACCGTGCCTGGCTGCAACCCGGGCCGCAGCCTCCAGCGCCATCTGCGGCGTGGCGATCATCCGGACGTCCGCTCGTGCGAGGCGCTCGTCTCCGGGCTTGATCGTCTCGCCCCGACCGCTGGTGAGGACCTCCAGAACTGCCGGTGCCGGCCTGATCCCGTAGCGCTCCAGGATTTCGAGCGCATCCGCACACGTGGTCGGATCCGGAACGGTCGGCCCGGAGGCGATGTTGATCGGATCGTCGCCGGGAACGTCGGAGATCAGGAGCGTGACGACCTTCGCAGGGTGGCATGCTGCGGCCAGCCGCCCGCCCTTGATGGCGGACAGATGCCGGCGGACGCAGTTCATCTCGCCGATGGTCGCCCCGGATCGCAGCAGCGCCTTGTTGACCTCCTGCTTGTCCTCAAGCGTCAGGCCATCGATCGGCAACGGCAGGAGGGCCGATCCTCCGCCCGAGATCAGGCACAGCACGAGGTCATCGGGCGTGAGTTCCGAGACGAGACTGATGATCTCGCGCGCAGCCTCGAGGCCGGCTGTATCCGGCACCGGGTGGGCCGCTTCACGGACACTGATGCGGGACGTCGGAACGGCATGGCCGTAGCGTGTGACGACAAGTCCCGACAGATCGCCTTTCCAGTGCTGCTCGACGGCCCGAGCCATGGAAGCCGCGGCCTTGCCCGCTCCGATGACGATGGTGCGCCCCCGCGGCGGGTTCGGCAGGTTCGGAGGCACGCACTGGGCCGGATCGGCCGCCGCGATGGCAGCCTCGAACAACGATTGCAGGATTGCACGCGTCTGGAGCATCAGCGTTGCCTGTCCTTATGCATGTTACCTTGGATGGCCCAATCTTCCCGCAAGCGCGATCAATCCTCCTCGACGAACACCTCGTCACGCTTGCGCCGGATCGAGGGCAACAGGGCGATGACGATGCAGGCGAGTCCGAGCGCGAGGAGTGACGCGGAGAGCGGGCGTGTCAGGAACACGGTCGGGTCACCCTTGGAAATGATCATTGCCCGGCGGAGGTTCTCCTCCAGGAGCGGTCCGAGCACGAAGCCGAGCAACAGCGGTGCCGGTTCGCAGCCGAGGCGGATCAGGACGTAGCCGAGGATGCCGAACACCACAATGGCGTAGACATCGAACGGGTTGTTGTCGATGGAGTAGCAGCCGATCGAGGCGAAGATGACGATGGCCGGGAACAGCACTCTGTAGGGAATGGTGAGCATCTTCACCCAGAGGCCGATCAGCGGCAGGTTCAGGACGACGAGCAGCAGGTTGCCGATCCACATTGATGCGATGATGCCCCAGAACAGCGCCGGCTGCTCCGTCATCACGTTCGGTCCCGGCGTGATGCCCTGGAGGATGAAGGCGCCGATGATCAAGGCCATGACCGGGTGGGCCGGAATGCCGAGCGTCAGCAGCGGGATGAACGAGGTCTGGGCGGCCGCGTTGTTGGCCGACTCCGGTCCGGCGACACCCTCGATGGCGCCTCTGCCGAACTCCTGCGGCTTCTTGGAGAGGCGCTTCTCCGCCGAGTAGGAGGCGAACGACGCCAGGACGTGCCCGCCACCGGGGAGGATGCCGAGGACGGAGCCAAGGCCGGTGCCGCGCAGGACCGGACCGGCGATGCGGCGGAAGTCCTCCCGCGACAGCCAGAGGTTCTTCACCTGCGAGACGCCGACCTCGCGGTTCGTCTCTACCTCGAGGTTGCGGAAGATCTCGGCGACGCCGAACATGCCAACGGCGAGCGAGACGAAGTTGATGCCGCCATAGAGTTCCTGGAAACCCATGGTGAACCGCGCCGTGCCGCTGGTCACGTCCTGGCCGACGGTGCCGAGGAGGAGCCCCAGCACGATCATGGCGAGCGCCTTGATGACGGAGCCGTGGGCGAGCGAGATGGAGACGAGAAGCCCGAGCACGAGCAGCGAGAAATACTCGGCAGCGCCGAAGTTGAGCGCCACGCGGGCGAGCGGCGGCGCCGCAATGGCGAGGATCAACGTCGCCACCGAACCGGCGAAGAACGAGCCCAGTGCGGCAGTGGCGAGCGCGGGTCCGGCACGACCGTTGCGCGCCATCTGATAACCATCAATGGCCGTGACCGCCGAGGAAGACTCACCCGGCAGGTTGATCAGGATGGCCGTGGTCGAGCCGCCGTACTGTGCTCCGTAGTAGATGCCGGAGAGCATGATCAGCGCAGTCACGGGCGAGAAGGAGAAGGTGATCGGCAGCAGCAACGCGATGGTCGCCGTAGGGCCGATGCCCGGCAGCACGCCGACGAGGGTCCCGACGAGAACGCCGACGAAACACCAGAGGACGTTCTGGAGCGTGAGGGCCGTATCGAATCCGAGGGCAAGATTGGACAGAAGTTCCATGGCGGCCTGTCTCCTCAGAGGATTTCAAAAGGGCCGAAGACCGGACCGATGGTCGGCAGCACGACGCCGAGCCCGAGCTTGAAGATCACGTAACAGAGAGCAGACAGCGCGACCGCGATCCCAAAAGCAGCGATGATCGAGTTGCGCCGTGAGGCGAGCGCGGTCACGAGGGTAGCAAGGAACACGACGGGCACGAGACCAAGCACTCGACCGTACGCACCGAAGAGGATCAGTGCGAACGACACCAGCGCGATGCCGCGCCAGGGGATCGGACGCCCGGTTTCATGCTCGCCCGGATCGGATCTGACGAGCATGACGCCGATGGCGAGCGCGCCGAGCATGATGGCAAGAACGATCGGGATGAAGCCTGGCCCCATGCGGATCATTCGACCCATATCGTAGCTCGTCGCCTGCCAGGCGAAGGCCGCCGCGATGACGAGAAAGATCGCGCCTGCAATCACATCTCGCCGCGACCGGAGCAGTGGCCTTCCTGTATCAGTTTGCTGCGTCATCGGTTCCCTCCCGAGGAACGGCCGCGTGCATCATCCATCACGCAGGTGAGGGACCGGCAGGGCTCACGTGTCGTTGACGTTGGTGGCTATCCTGCCCGGGCGGTTTCCGCTCGGGCAGGACATGGCGTAGCCAAGGTGCAGACGTTCGATCGCCTGTCAGATGTTGGAGCTGCGGATTGCCTCGCAGACGGCGTTCGTGACTTCCTGTGTCGTCGCTTTTCCTCCCACGTCCGGCGTCTTCACGCCTTCGGCCGCGACGGACTCGACGGCACGCATCAGCCGCGCGGCAGCCGCGCCCTCGCCGAGATGCTCGAGCATCTGGGCTGCGGTCCAGAAGGTGGCGATCGGGTTGGCAATCCCCTTGCCGGTGATGTCGAAGGCCGAGCCGTGGATGGGCTCGAACATCGAGGGATAGCGTCGCTCCGGATCGATATTGGCGGTCGGCGCGACGCCGAGGCTGCCCGCAAGCGCGCCGGCGAGATCGGACAGGATATCGGCATGCAGATTGGTGGCGACGATCGTATCGAGACTCTGAGGTTTCAGCGTCATACGCACCGTCATGGCGTCGACCAGCATCTTGTCCCAGGTGACGTCCGGAAATTCCTGCGCCACTTCTGCGGCAATCTCGTCCCACATCACCATGCCGTGGCGCTGGGCGTTCGACTTGGTGACGATGGTCAGGAGCTTGCGCGGGCGCGACTGCGCCAGCTTGAAGGCGTAGCGCATGATGCGGGTGACGCCGACACGCGTGAAGATCGACACTTCCGTTGCGACCTCCTCCGGCAGGCCGCGATGCGTGCGCCCGCCTTGGCCGGCGTACTCGCCCTCCGAGTTCTCACGCACGATAACCCAGTCGAGATCACCAGGGCCTACTCCAGCAAGCGGCGAGGAGATGCCCGGCAGAATCCTGGTCGGCCGCACGTTGGCGTACTGATCGAAACCCTGGCAGATCGGCAACCGCAGGCCCCAGAGCGTGATGTGGTCAGGCACGTCTGGAGCGCCGACGGCACCGAAGAAGATGGCATCGAAGGGCTTGAGCTGCTCGGGGCCGTCCTCGGGCATCATGCGACCGGTCTTCTTGTAGTAGTCCGAGCCCCAATCGAAGTGCTCGACATTGAGCCTGAAGTCGCCGCTGCGCTGCTGGAGCGCCTCCAGGGCCTGGAGCCCGGCGGCGATGACTTCCGGGCCGATCCCGTCGGCCGGAATGGCGGCAATCTTGTATTCACGCATGGAGGCGTTTCCGTTCAGTGCAGGTGGTGTCGGGAGCGCGAGGCGAGACTGATTCCCACCCCGCGCGGTTCTTCAGAAACGAGGGATCACTTCGTACTGGCGTTGGCGAGGAGCTTGCCCCAGCGCGCGAGCTCGGACTGGAAGCGCTTGTCGAGAGCGGCAGGCGTCGCCATGTCGGCGGACACGGGCGCAGTGCCGAGAGCCGCGAAGCGTTCGATCACCTTCGGATCCTTGAGCGCTTTCTGAAGCGAGGCCGCGAGCTTCTGGCGGATCGCCTCGGGCGTGCCCTTGGGAGCCCAGATGGCATGCCAGGCCGAGATCTCGAAATCCTTCACGGAAGTCTCAGCAAGAGTCGGGACCTGCGGCAGAATTGCGATCCGCTCCTTCGTGGTCACGGCATAAGGCTTGATCTCGCCGGCCTTGATCTGGTTAGCGGTGTTGGTGGTCTGATCGCACATGAGGTCGATCTGGCCGCCGACGAGGTCGTTCATGGCCGGGCCAGTTCCTTTGTAAGGGACCACCGTCAGTTCAATGCCGGCAGCGTCGGTGAGGAGGCGACCGCAGAGATCCGAAACCGCGCCCACACCGGCCGTGCCGAAGGTTGCGCCCTTACCCTCACCCTTCAGCCACGTGAACAGTGCGGTCACGTCAGCCGCAGCAAGGTCCTTGCGGCCGACAAGCGTCATCGGGACGTCGGTCACGAGGCCGACGGAGTCGAAGGCCTCACCTGGCTTGTAAGGCAGGTCCGGATAGAGCGGGCCGAAGGTCGCGACACCGATATGATAGAGGAGCAGCGTGTACCCGTCCGGGTTGGCCTTCGCGACCCGACCGGCCCCGAGCGAGCCACCAGCGCCGCCGACGTTCTCGATCAGCACCTGCTGACCGAGGTCGACCCGCATCGCCTCGGCCACGAGGCGTGCGACGGTGTCACTTGGACCGCCCGCGGCCGCCGGTACGAGGATGGTGACGGGTTTGTTGGGATAGTTGCCCTGCGCCATGGACGGACCGGAGAGCATCGTCGCCGCAGCCATCAATGCCGTCGCGAAAAGTCGTTTCATGTCTTCCTCCTTTTGGCTGTCGTTCAGGCGGCCTGTCTTTCTGAGGCCGTCACATCTTGCATTTCATCTTGCATGCAAGTTGGAATGCATGTGGACATGAACGAAATCTTTTGTCAATGATTTGTTAGGCGCGAAAGGATGCAATATGAGCGAACGCAAGGGGGCGACGGCGAAGCGGCAGGCAGCCACGCAGACGGGCAAGGTCGCTCAGGCAGTGGCAGAGGGTCGCATGCTACCTGGCAGCCCCGAACGGGAGCAGGCCTCCGAGGGGCGTGTCGAGGCTGCCTACCGCTACCTGCGGAACGCCATCCTCTCAAATGAGCTGCCCGCCGGCTTTCAGGCCGCCGAGAACGAAATTGCGGCGCAACTCGGCATGAGCCGCACGCCGGTCCATGAGGCGATGGCGCGATTGCAGGAGGAGGGCTTCGTCCAGATCCTGCCGCGCAAGGGCATCCTCGTCCGGGCGCTGACCCCGGCCGATCTCCTGGAAATCTACGACGTCCTGATCGCTCTCGAAGGTGCAGCGGCCGAACTCCTGGCAGCAGAAGCCGACCACGCCCTGTCCTCCACCCTCGTCGAGTTGCAGGCGAGCACTGATGCAATGGCCGAGGCCCTTGCCGATGGCGATCTCGATGCTTGGCGCGCGGCCGACGAGCGTTTCCATGACGCGCTCGTTGCAGGCTGCGGCAATGGTCGCATCCAGCGCATGGCCGCCACAGTCGCCGGCCAGTCGCACCGAGCCCGGCGTCTGACACTTCACCTTCGTCCGATGCCTACTAATTCGGCGGCCGAGCATCAGGCGATCATCGACGCTATCCGATCCGGCGATGCCGCTGCCGCCGGGGAGGCCGCCCGCGCGCACCGCCGTCACGCGCGCGGCCAGCTCGTTCCAATCCTGAAGCGCATCAACTTTCGCCAACTCTGAAGAGTGGGCACTTCCGCGTGATCCGCCGCAGGCAGTTCTTCGCGGCGCTTACACGCTTGAATCGGACGCGGCGGAAATCACGAAGGACCGCTTCGGGTCAGGCAGTGAAGTTCGTTAACCATTTCAAACGTCCGGTTAAGCCCGAAGAGCGGACCAAATCGTTACTTCGGCTTCGTGCCAGAACGAGACGTTTGATCGGGTTGGGGACTGGAGCCGCGCCCGACAGGCGTCTTTCAATGCTGCGGAAACCCGGGGCGACAAACGATGGACAAAGGAAGCGAGAAGCACCGCGGCAGCGCGAAGAAGAACAAGCTGCGCGAGAAAGCCAGGAGGCTGATCAGCGAAGGGAGGACGCTGACAGGGCGACTTCTGAGATACGACCGTCGTGGTAAGACAGGGGGATCGACACGCGGGAACGGTGCCCGGAGGCGCTGCTTCCATTGCTAGGCTCGAACCGGGACCTCAACCGTTCGTCAGACTTCTGCGTTGACTAGGCATGCAATTCGTCTGTGACGCCCCTGGGCAAACAAGCTGGTTCCGGATCGAGAGCGAAGGCGAAGCCACCCTTGAGTCGCGGATCATGGGCCACGCGGTTGAGAAGCATTTTCGCCAAGCCTGGGATGCGGCAACAGCGACCTACCGCTCAACCGCCAGCCACTTCATTGAGCAGAACATTGGTCTCAAGGCTCATGTGCAGCGGACCATGCCGGTGTTTCTGACTTTGCGCGATGCGGAGGGCAATGGCCTGGCAACAGCCATGCTTCCGCCAGGCGGACGCAATGACCCATCCTTCAAGATCATTATTGTTGGACCTGAGAACCGGGATCCTTACCCGGATCATGGGGAGGCTATTCGCAAATTGGGAGAGCACTTTGGTCTCACCCTTGATCGTAGCCGATGCTATCCCTACTGATGACCAGACCCTCCTGGAAATGAGCTGCGTGCTCCATCGCAGAATGTCGCCTGTGTGTCGGGCAGTGACGTTCGCCGGCTTTTCGGAATGTCTGGTTAGGTGAGGATTGCTGCCCTCGGGCTTAGGTCTCAGGCGTGCCAGGACCGGACCTTCCTGTCTGAACGCAAGCGGGCGCATTCATCCGGCATGCACCTGGGTGCCCCTCGGCTAGATTGATATTGGATTGATCACAGAACGAAGCGCGTCATCCATGCCGCAACGATGGTTGCGGCATACTCCGCACCCACGACTCTGGTCAGAAGGTGATCTGCCGGGGCTAGCGACACAAAGCTCTGGCATAGCGCATGACCTGGAAGATCTCGCCGGCGCTCTCGATGCTCACGACCTCGTCCCGAGGCGAATGCAGGATCAGCAGGGGACGATACTGGGGGGCTGATCAGGATCCTGGCCGCGATTACTAGATCGGCGACATCGCCGCTGAAGGTGGCACCGGAAAATCACCGGAGCTCTGCCCAAGACCGGTGAAGTCGAACCGAAGAACGCCGATCCCGCGGGCCGCGAGAGCCCTGGCAATCCGCACGGACGCCACCGAGTTCCTGCTGCATGCGAAGCAATGGGCGGGGATCCCGAATGCTGTCGTGGTTCCGTCCGGCAAGCCGAGGCGACCTGCCAGGCGCTGACCCTGCGAGCCGAGAAACTCAAGGGACTGCCTCCGCACACTCATTGCTTTGGATAGCTTCCGCCGTAAACCACAATGCAAAAGGTCCCTGCTGGGAGGGCACCGCCCTGTTCAAGACGGTCTTGGTCACCGACAGATCACAGTTATGGATAGCGCACCGGTGGAGGCGGCGGCTCGGGCAGGGGGATGAACTCCGCCTCGTCGCCTGGCACAGTGTCGAAGCGCGCCGCCTTCCAATCAGCTTTCGCCTGCTCGATCCGGTCCTGCCGCGACGAGACGAAATTCCACCAGATGAAGCGCGGGCCGTCCATCGGCTCACCGCCCAGCATCATGAAACGGGCATCGCTGCGGGCCCGGATCGTGATGCGGTCGCCCGGCCTAAAGACGAGAAGTTCTCCTGGCGGAAACACGTCGCCAGAGATCTCGACCTCGCCCGAGACGGTGTAGACCGCCCGCTCGTCATAGTCCGGATCCAGCGGCACCGAGGACCCCGCCCGCAGCGCCACGTCGGCGTAGAACATCGGGCTCGATGTCTTCACCGGAGAGCTTGCGCCGAGAATGGAACCTGCGATGAGCCGCACCGTCTTGCCGTCGCCGTTGAGCATCGGCATCTCGCCCGCGTCGTAGTGCACGAAGTCGGGCGTGGTCTCCTCGTCCTTTGCCGACAACGCCACCCAGCTCTGAATGCCGAAGAGCTTGGAGCCGGTGGCGCGCAGCTCCTGTGCAGTCCGTTCGGAATGGACGATGCCGCGTCCGGCGGTCATCCAGTTGAGCTCGCCCGGCCGGATCGGCAGCTCGGTTCCAAGCGAGTC
>NZ_LCYG01000071.1 GCF_001017175.1 Microvirga vignae
GGATCTCCCGTCCTTTCGCAGCCGTCCTAGTTCATGCGATGCCAGCCACATCGGCTATTCCACCAGCGGCGAAGCGACCGGCTATATCGCATGTCACGGCAAGGGACGCATGGCCAAGCTGAGGCTGATTGGAGCCGTGCCGCCACCGATGCTAAAGATTGCCGCCAATCCCGAGCGGTGCTGTTCACGGCTTCACAGGAGAAAGGTCTGTCTCGAGCCGTCGAGGATCTGATGCTTCTTGAGGGTGCTCCGGAGATCAGGGTTCGGCCGTCACCTACGGGAGGTATGTTACCGTGCATGATAGATCCTTGACACCCGTACCGTGGTTAGGGGTAGGGCCCGGCAGGATGCTCATGGCACCTGCGTGGAGGGGGCACAGGACCAAAGGTGAGCTTCCGGCGATGGATAGATCGTTGTCGGTGTCGGTGTCGGCCTATGCAGACTCGACCAACCCCGCTTCAGTCATGGAGCGGGAGGGCGCCTTAATCCGGGATCCACTGTTTAGTGGAATTGCCTGAAGCGGGCTCTCGTCCAGCCCTCGTTCGACCTGCAGCCGGGGTTTCAACACAACTGCCCCAGGTGACCGCGCAGCGTGCGATTTCGCGTATCGGGAGAGGCCGATCTTGGTAGCGATCAGCACGGGCGCGGCGGCGACAAAAAGCAGGGCAACCGCATTGAACGCCGTGTCGAAAGCGATCACGGTGGACTGACCTGTCACAACGCGGCCGAGAAGCGCCATCGCTGCCCGGCTGGCGGCCGCGGCGTCCATTCCTCTTGCCGCCAGCATGGCTGTCGTCGTCGTCAGCCGCTCACTGACTGCAGGAACGCCTGCGGTGACGTGGGCGCCGAGCACCGCGACGTTGCCCACGACGTTATGCTCGATCAGGGTCTGGAGCCAGGCGACTCCCATGAGACCGCCAAGCTGGCGCCCCGTGTTGAAGAGGCCAATCCCGGAGGCGAGGTTGTGGCTGTTGAGATTGCCGAAAGCGATCATGGTGATTGACAGAAACAGGAAGCCGAGACCCAGGCCCCGCAACAGGATGGCGGCCATCATGTCGTCCGCGCCGCTTTCACTGGTCGAGCCGGACAGCATCCACATTGCAACCATGATCAGCAGGATTCCAAAGGGCACCGTGGCGAACGGAGGAACACGGCGGACCTGTATGAGGAAGGCGGCGATAAGGAGCGCTCCGACGAATAATGCGCCACTTGGCAACAAAAGCTGGCCAGCGTCGGTCGGCGTGAACGCGAGGACGGATACGGCAAACGAGGGAATCAGGAATGCGCTTCCGAACAAAGCTGCTCCGGCAACAAAACTGACAATAAAGGCGAAGGAGAAATCGTCTGATCGAAATGGGGTGAAATCGAGCAGGCCTCGGCCTTTGGCCATCGCTTGTTGACCAAGAAACGCCAACAGAGTGGCTACGCCGATCACTGTCAGCCACAGGATGCGTGGTTCCTCGAGCCAGTCCCATCGGCTGCCTTGGCTAAACACGTAGGTGAAGCAGAAAAGGGTCACGGAGATCAGTGCGATACCGATCCAGTCAAACGGACGTCGCATGGCCGTCGCGAGCGTTGGGCTATCCGCGACCAGCAGGAGGCCGGCAGCCCCCGCGGCCAGCGGAACAACGCTGAAGAAGATCCATGTCCAGGAGTGGGTATCGAGCAACCACCCTTGAAGAGCCGGGGCGATCGTCGCGGGCGCAACGACGGATCCCATCGCAAACAGGGCCTGAAGGATCGGCTGGTGGGAGCGCGGATAGGCGAGAAAGATGATCGCTTGGCCCGCGACAAGCAGGATGCCGCCGGAAAGGCCTTGTATGATGCGGAGCGTGACCAGCAGGTCTAATCGCGCTGTGATGGCGGCAATACCGCAGGCTGTGCCCATGACCAGGGTTGAGCCGATGATCAGACTGCGCGGGTTGATCCGGGTCATGAGCCAAGGGGCGGCCATGAAACCGATGAGCTTGCAAGCGGTGTATCCGACATCCAGCCAGGCGAACTCATCCGGTGTCGCATAGGTGTCGCCGATGATATCACCGCGCCCGAGCGACAGGACGGTGCTGGCGATCGCCTCCGTCAGCGTGGCCAGCACGATGCCCACGATAAGTAGCGCTCCTGTCGCAGGCGTGTCGCGGCTCGGCAGGACGACGGCCGTGGTCATGAGCCGCTTCCTTCGGTGATCTCAACCCGCGCAGACAGGCCGGGCACGAGGCGACCGGGCAACGGATTGCTGGCGAACCGGATCTTGACCGGGACGCGCTGGACGACACGAACGAAGTTCCCTGTCGCATTGTCTGGGGGGAGCAAGCTGAAAGCCGACCCGCTCCCGGGCGCAAAGCTGTCCACGACGCCTGCAAGCGCCTCGTTCGGATAGCCATCGACGGTGATCCGGGCGCGCTGACCGGGCCGGATATGTTCGAGCTGGGTTTCCTTGAAGTTCGCCACGATCCACACATCGGCGACCGGAACAATATCGAGCAGGGCGGCGCCCGGCGCGACTAGCCGGCCAACGCGGACCTGGCGGTTGCCGATCACGCCGCCAATCGGTGCCCGGACCACGGTGTTGTCGAGATCGATCTGGGCAAGGTCGCGTGCGGCCTGGGCCTGCGCCACCGCGGCCACGGCCGCTTCGCGCTGAGTGGCAAGAACGACGATACGGCGCTGCTGAGCTTCTACGGTCGCTGATGCCGCCAATACACCCGCCTCGGCTCGCAATCGTGCCGCGTCGCTCTCATCGATCTGGGCCTGGCTGACAGCGTTGCTGCGGATCAGCTGGCGGTGGCGGTCGGAGGCCTTGGTCGCGCGGTTCAACTCGGCCACAGCCGAATTTTTCTGGGCTTCGGCCTGCCGGATGAGAGCATGCTGAAGTTCGATCTCCGCATCGACATTGGTCAGGCGAGCTTGGGCAGCTTCGATATTGGCTACGGCTTGTGCAAGCCGGGCGTGGTAGTCGCGATCGTCGATCCGGAACAAAACGTCGCCCGCCCGGACGGTTTGGTTGTCCTCGACCTCGACCGCCGTGACGTAGCCCGCAACCTTCGGGGCGAGGGAGGTCACGTCGCCGCGGATGTACGCGTTGTCGGTCGACGTCTCGTCGCTGGAGCGAGCCCAAGCCCATCCCGCCGCCGGGACCGCCACGGCGCCGAGGCACAGCAGCAGACCGATCCGCATTTTCTTGCTGAGCTGCGCCATGGCACCCTCCGGTAATATCTGTTACCACAGACACATACGGTAATGACTGTTACCAGTCAAGAGGAGGTCGCCACTTGGTGCAGCCGCGCACACTGCGGATCGGATGGGCGATCTCCCTGATGCACTCCGTCAATGCATCGCCTTCGAAGCATGCCTATCCAAGGGCGATCGTGCTATCGAGCCGCTGGCTTGGGCGCCCACTCGATAAGTCTATGACGACTAAACCGAAGTTTAGGTTGGATAGGTGACAGCACAGATCTCACGGCCGTGCGGCCGCCGTACGGCCGCGAGCGCATTCATGAAGGTTGATTGAGGCTGCAATACCAGCTGTCGATGTGAACCGCCGTTCGGACGCACTGATCGAGTTGTCCCGCTCCTGCCGCTTAAGCCACTCAGGCAGCAAAATTGGCCTAGCGGTCGAAGACGCTACAGTGCCTATTCTTCACCAAGGTCAGACGATCGAGGACAGCGAGCTGGGTCCATGCGACAGGACCGTCGCCAGCAGGCTGAGGCCGCGTTCCAGCACGGCCTGATTCTGAGCCGCGCCGAGGGAGACGCGAATGGCATCCGGCGCAGACCCGAC
>NZ_LCYG01000072.1 GCF_001017175.1 Microvirga vignae
CGAACTTCTATCGCATGGACGATGTCGAGCTGGCCGCGCGTGACATCCCAGCGGGAGCTGTGTCGATCCTGCTCTCGCACACCCCCCAGACGTACCATCGGGCCCCGGTCTCAGCTATCCTGGAAAAGGTCGCCCGTGCGAAAAAAGCGTTAGTGTCACACCACTAGCTGGACTAAGAAGATCCTCGCGATTGGCTGCCGGGGCGTGCTCGATGGCACCGTCAGAAGGACCTAACCATGCGTTTTGTGATTGCCGCCACCCTTGCCTTTGCCATCGTCCAGGCGCAGTCTGCCGCGGCTGCCTCCTCCCAAACCTGCGCTGTGGTCAGCGAGGCCGACATCGCCAAGCTCTTCGACCGCTGGAACGATTCTCTCGCCACGCTCAACGCCACGGAAGTGGCGAAGAACTACGCGGATGATGCCATCCTGCTCCCGACGCTGTCGAATAAGCCGCGCCTGACCCAGGCCGAGCGCATCGACTATTTTGCGCACTTCTTAGAGAATCACCCGCGCGGCAATGTCGATAGCCGCGTCATCAAGATCGGCTGCAACTCAGCAGTGGATGCGGGCACCTACACCTTCACGTTCAAGGACGGCTCTCAGGTTCCGGCCCGCTACACCTATACCTACGAGTACAAGAACGGCACGTGGCTGATCTCCTCGCATCATTCCTCAATGATGCCCGAGAAGGCGTTGGCACATTGAGCACGTAAAGGTTCTGTTGCAACTTTTGACATAGGTCGAGCAAAGGCCAACAGGAACGCGAGTTACGCGACTTCACCGAACAGGTTAGCCATGAAGTCGCGCTGAGCGCCCATGGCATTTGCTGGTGCACAGACAACCTGTCCCTTGCGGGCATCGCCATTGCCTCAGAGCCAGCAATTGTCTGCAAGCTGGTCGAAAAGCTTTTGAAGTCCAGCCCCGACCGGACCAGACGCTTGATGCGCCGGTGGTCCTGCTCGACATGCGGTTGCCCCAAGGCCTCGCGGAAGAACGTCCGGGCGGTACCCGCATCCCGCTTTGGAGAAAGCAGAAAGTCCATGGTCTGCCCGGTCGCATCGACGGCGCGGTAGAGATAAACTCATTCGCCTTTCACGCGAATGCATGTTTCGTCCACACGCCGGGAGCCGTTTGTCATGCGCCGATGCGGACGGATGCGCTGGTCGAGTTCTGGTACATAAGCCTGAATCCAGCGAAACACCGTCGTATCGTCAACTTGGACGCCTCGATCAGCCAACGTGCGAGCGGTCATCGTGGACATGGCTGATTACGAGACGGTTGATCAGTGGCTTCTGGATGAAGCGGATCCTTTGCTTGTTAAGAGCTTCGACATGGAGATTACCACCAACCAGTTCCTCGGGCTATTCAAGCGCTTCAGCGTTGACCTGACGAATGGCGGTCTCAATCTGGCCGGACCTACACCTCCAATAGGTAGCTCAGTATGAGGGGGAGGCAGTCGCCTCCCTCTTGGCCTGGGGTGTCCTGACGAAGCGGGCTCGCGGCTAATTCGCCTGTAGGCTTGCTGGTGTAATAGGCAGGCGAAACGCCGGCTCATACTAAGGTTTGGAAGCAGTTACGACAGGCGATCCAACGCTTGGGAGAAGCGGGGCTGCGATGATCCCAGCAATCAGCACGAATGCCGCAACGATAAGTCCCACCCGCCCATAGACCGCAATAAGATACCCTCTCCTCATTCTCCACCTTTGTGTTATTGAAGTTGCCGGAGTGATGCAGCTTGACTGTGACCAGATCAAGACACGGCTCAAAGCGACTCTCACCATTACTAAGGATCTTTAACGAGTGCACGTGACGTTGAATCGGTTGCTCAGACCGTGGCGATGCCGTTCTAAGCACCCTAGACATCTGATTCAAACATCAACGCTCTCGTTGCGAAGCCAAGTGTAGACGTTTCATGCCTCGCAGAGTCCCATACGGCGACCGCTTGCAGGCATTGTCCATGCACGACGTGGAAATGATGCCCCAGAGCGAGAACGGCATCTTAAAGGCTCCCCCAGACGAACTCGATAGTGGCTCTGAAAGCAGGCGCAGCCGCAAGGGCATGGAACAGATAGAAGCCGTCATCCGACATCTTGGACGTGGAACGGTGCCCCTGGAGCAAGAATGGCTTCTGCGGCCTTCTAATGAAGCGCGCTGCTCCGGCGCATGAGGTATTCCCAGCTTTTGAAGCGCCGAAGGATCCAGGCCACTGCGTCCTCGAAGCTCGGGAATGTTTCCTGCACTCCGGTGATCGGACCGAACCCAGCCTCTACGAACCAACTGCCCCTCAGCTCAGGGTCTTCGCAGTCTTTCGGGCGGCAAACCAGAATGGCTGCAAGCGTGCCGTCCACGAAGACGAGCCGCCCGTCTTCTTCTCCGGTGAAGCCGCTTCCAACGCGAGCACATTGCCAAGTTACTTTCATGCTCGCGAGAGAATGCCCGCGCTGGGATGCAGGGTTCATTCACATATGATGGGCTTGTCTGGTCGCGTACCTACACGGGGATTGGCATTTCGGACTAAGTGTTTAGATGGGATTGTCTAATCGCAGCTCATTGATCAAGTCCTTTCTCGCAATTGCTCAACGATGTCATTGCCGGTCGTTTGACGGGCGGCGAACAGAAAGCAGATATTGCGGCCGCGCTACGTACTCGTTTGGCGCCATTGATGGCCGGTTGCCGGGAGCAGGGTCGTCTTCGCGGTCGACACTGGGAGCATTAGGATCTGTGGGGCACTCAGTCATGAATCAGTTTCAGGAGCCCGCCATCTCACCATGTTTACCTGCCGGTCAGCGAGAGCTGCCCTCGAGCGCTCCATAGCCGCCCCACAAAACCTCATTCTCTCGTGACTCCTGTCTGAGAGGTGGGCTCCAACACCCCATCTTCTCAGGCTGGACGCACCTCGGCAACCGTGCTCGTCACGCCGCGGAGCGGCTTCGTTCAATCTCACGCCAACATGCTCAGCGACAGCCATCCCTGGAAATATGTTGGGCCCCCGACACCTCCTGTCGGCTTTGTGGAGTCCCCGACACGGTGCTGTGTGGCCTAGCGTCCTGCCGCACTCTCATTGAAGTCGTTGAATAATCTGCAGAACATTTCTTCTGCGGCTCTTTCTGCGCAGTTGGCTTGCCTTTTGCAACTTCCTCGTTGCGCGGCGCAGTAGCTGCCGACCGGATCTTCAGGTTTGGGTGACAGCGCGATCAATGGAATGAGGGAAGGGAAGCAACGTGTCAGGGCAGCACCATCAACTTAAGCTGATAAACGCTCCTTCAGGCCATCCCGTGATGCTAGAAGCGCATGTATGATCAAAATATTGTCTCGCGTGGACAAACGTGAATCTCAGTCGCCCTTTACAGGGATCTGGCGCTGACCATGGCCGCGGAGGACGTCGTCTACATGCCGTCATACGTCATTCGCTGCCCGCAGCGCCTGCCGGTCACCTTCCGCCCTTCCATCGCTTAGAGAGTGAAGTGCCACCATGTCCGAACAACCCTTGCCGACGCTGCCGATGTGGCGCGTCGATCACATCGAGCCCTCGCCCGAGATGTTGGCGCTACGCGCCAACGGTCAGATCCACCGCGTGCGCTTCCCGTCCAGGCACGAAGGCTGGTGGGTGACAGGCTACGACGAGGCCAAGGCGGCGCTGTCCGCCGCGGCGTTCCGGCCCGCGGGAATGCCGCCAGCGGCATTCACTCCGGATTCGGTGATTCTCGGTTCGCCGGGGTGGCTGGTCTCGCACGAGGGGGGCGAGCATGCCCGGTCACGCACGATCGTGGCGCCGGCCTTCAGCAACCGCAGGGTGAAGCTGCTCACGCAGCAGGTCGAGGCGATCGCCGCGCAGTTGTTCGAGACGCTGGCGGCCCAGCCCGCCGACCTGCGGCGCCACCTCTCCTTTCCGCTTCCGGCCATGGTCATCAGTGCGCTGATGGGCGTGCTCTACGAGGATCACGCCTTTTTCGCCTGGCTGTCCGACGAGGTGATGACGCACCAGCATGAAAGCGGCCCGCGCAGCGCGTCGCGCCTAGCTTGGGAAGAACTGCGCGCCTACATTCGCGGCAAGATGCGGGACAAGCGCCAGGATCCGGGCGACAACCTGCTGACGGATCTGCTCGCGGCGGTCGACCAGGGCTAGGCGACCGAAGAAGAGGCGATCGGCCTGGCGGCGGGCATGCTGGTGGCGGGGCACGAGAGTACCGTCGCGCAGATCGAATTCGGCCTGCTGGTCATGTTCCGCCATCCGCAACAGCGCGAACGCCTGGTCGGCGATCCATCCCTGGTGGACAAAGCGGTGGAGGAAATATTGCATGTACCCGCCGGGCGCGGGCTGGGACGGCATCATGCGCTATCCGAGGACCGACGTGACCATCGCGGGCGTGCATATTCCCGCGGAGAGCAAGGTGCTGGTCGGCCTGCCGGCGACGTCGTTCGATCCGCGCCATTTCGACGACCCGGAAATCTTCGACATCGGAGGCGACTAAAAGCCGCACCTGGCGTTCTCCTACGGGCCGCACTCCTGCATCGGCATGGCGCTGGCCAGGCTGGAACTCAAGGTGGTGTTCGGTTCGATCTTCCAGCGCTTTCCCGCGCTGGGCCTGGCCGTGGCGCCCGAAGAACTGAAGTTGCGCAAGGAGATCATCACTGGCGGGTTCGAGGAGTTCCCGGTGCTCTGGTGATGCGCGGACGCCGCCGGGAATCGCGATCTTCTCCGCAATTTGCCGGCGCGCCTGGCGCGCGCCGGTCAGATCAGCCAACAGGTAACCAAGATGGACGAGCAAGAAACCACGGCAGCATGCCGGGACGCCTTCGCCGAACTGGCGTCGCCAGCGTGCCACCACGACCCGTATCCGTTCATGCGGTGGTTGCGCGAGCACGATCCGGTGCATCGCGCGGCGTCGGGCCTCTTTCTGTTGAGCCGCCACGCCGACATCTACTGGGCGCTCAAGGCCACGGGCGATGCGTTTCGGGGGCCGGCGCCGGGCGAACTGGCGCGCGATTTCCCGCGTGCGGCGACCAGCCTGTCGCTCAATCTGCTGGCGTCCACGCTAGCGATGAAGGATCCACCAACGCATACGCGTCTGCGCCGGCTGATCTCGCCCGATTTCACCATGCGCCAGATCGACAACCTGCGGCCGAGCATCGCGCGCATCGTCGCAGCGCGCCTGGACGGCATAGCGCCCGCGCTGGAGCGCGGGGAGGCGGTGGACCTGCATCGAGAATTCGCGCTGGCCGTGCCCATACTGGTCTTCGCCGAACTGTTCGGCATGCCCCAGGACGACATGTTCGGGCTCGCCGCCGGCATCGGCGCCATTGTGGAAGGCCTGGGCCCGCACGCCAGCGATCCCCAGCTCGCCGCGGCGGACGCGGCCAGCGCCAGGGTGCAGGCCTACTTCGGCGACCTCATACAGCGCAAGCGCACCGATCCCCGCCACGACATCGTGTCGATGCTGGTCGGCGCACACGACGACGATGCCGACATGCTGTCGGATGCGGAGTTGATGAGCATGCTGTGGGGCATGCTGCTGGGCGGCTTCGCCACCACTGCTGCGACCATCGACCATGCGGTCCTGGCGATGCTGGCGTATCCCGAACAGCGGCACTGGCTGCAGGGAGACGCCGTGGGGGTGAAGGCATTCGTCGAAGAAGTCCTGCGCTGCGACGCGCCCGTCCTGTTCAGCCCCACTCCGCGTATCGCCCAGCGCGACATCGAACTGGGCGGCGTGGTGATCCCGAAGAACGCGGACGTGCGCGTGCTGATCGCGGCCGGCAATCGCGACCCGGACGCCTTCGCCAATCCCGACAGCTTCGATCCCGCGCGGTTCTACGGCACCAGTCCTGGCATGTCGACCGACGGGAAGATCATGCTGAGCTTCGGCCACGGCATCCACTTCTGCCCCGGTGCGCAACTGGCGCGAGTGCAGTTGGCCGAGAGCCTGCCGCGGATCCAGGCGCGCTTCCCCACGCTGGCATTGGCCGAGCAGCCAGCCCGGGAGCCCTCCGCGTTCCTTAGGACGTTCCGCGCACTGCCGGTGCGGCTGCATGCGCAGGGGAGGGGCTGAGATGCGCGTCGTGGTCGACCAGGATCTGTGCGGAACCACCGGGCAGTGCGTGCTGACGCTGCCGGGCACCTTTCGCCAGCGCGAACCGGACGGCGTGGCCGAAGTGTGCGTGGCGACGGTCCCGCAGGCGCTGCACGCCGCCGTGCGGCTCGCGGCCAGCCAGTGCCCGGTCGCCGCCATTCGGGTCATCGAAAGCGACGCTGGCGATGACGAACGCGCCAGCGCCGACCCTGCGCCTTCTCCGGCGGAGGCCGAGTGGCATGCCGCGAAAGACCAACGCAATCCAGGAGGACACGATGGGACGGTTTGAAGGCAAGGTGGCCGGGGTGACCGGCGCCGGCATCGGCAAGGCATGCGCCCTCGCCATCGCACGCGAGGGCGGCAGAGTGGTGGTGGCCGACATTGATGGCTCGGCGGCCATCGCCTGCACTGCGCAGATCGCGGCCGAAGCGGGCCACGCGCTGGCCCTGGCCATGGACATCGCCGATGCGCAGGCGGTGGCAGCGCTGTTCGAGACGGCGGAGCGGCACTTCGGAAGGGTCGACCTGCTGGTGAACAACGCGAGCGCCATGCATCTGACCCCGCGCGACCGCGCGATCCTCGACCTGGACCTGGCGGTCTGGGATCAGACCATGGCGACCAATCTGCGCGGCACGCTGCTCTGCTGCCGGCAGACCATCCCACGGATGATCGCCCGCGGCGGTGGCGCGATCGTCAACATGTCTTCGTGCCAGGGGCTCAGCGGCGACACTGCGCAGACGTCCTACGCCGCGTCGAAGGCGGCGATGAACATGCTGTCGGCCTCGCTCGCCACCCAGTACGGTCATGCGCAGATCCGCTGCAGCGCGGTTGCGCCGGGTCTCACCATGACCGAGCGTCTCCTCGCCAAGCTGGACGAGTGCATGCAACGGCATCTGCGCCGGCACCAGCTCCTGCCGCGCGTCGGCCGCCCCGAGGACGTGGCCGCGCTGGTGGCGTTCCTGCTCTCCGACGATGCTGCGTTCATCACCGGCCAGGTCGTGTGCATCGACGGCGGCGTGCTGGCGCATGTGCCGACGTACGCCGACGGTGGCAACAGCCGCGCCGCGCGGCTTGCCGGCGACACCGCCGAAGCGGCCGCTGCGCCGCGCTGCTGATGGACATGCTGCTCAACCCGCTGGACCGTCGGCACCGGCTGCGGTACGACATCCCGGTCGTGCCCGGCGCTTTCCCCTTGGTCGGGCATCTTCCCGCCATCGTCTGCGACCTGCTGCGGCGCGCGGAACGGACGCTGGGCAGCCACTTCTGGCTGGATTTCGGCCCTGCCGGACACCTGATGACCTGCGTGGATCCGGATGCGTTCGCACTGCTCCGGCACAAGGACGTGTCCTCGGCGCCGATCGAAGAGATCGCGCCCGAATTGCTTGGCGGAACGTTGGTCGCCCAGGACGGCGGCGCGCACCGGCAGGCGCGCGATGCGATCAAGGCGGCGTTCCTGCCCAAGGGGTTGACCCAGGCCGGCATCGGCGACCTGTTCGCGCCCGTCATCCGGGCGCGGGTGCAGGCGTGGCGCGACCGCGGCGACGTAACCATCCTGCGCGAAACCGGCGACCTGATGCTCAAGCTCATCTTCAGCCTTATGGGAATCCCCGCGCAGGACCTGCCGGGATGGCATCGCAAGTACCGGCAACTGCTGCAGTTGATCGTAGCGCCCCCGGTCGACCTGCCCGGACTGCCCTTGCGGCGCGGCCGCGCCGCCCGCGACTGGATCGACGCGCAGTTGCGCCAGTTCGTCCGCGACGCGCGCGCGCATGCCGCGCGCACCGGGTTGATCAACGACATGGTGAGCGCCTTCGATCGCAGCGACGATGCGCTCTCCGATGACGTCCTGGTCGCCAATATCCGCTTGCTGCTGCTTGCCGGTCACGACATCACCGCCTCGACGATGGCCTGGATAGTAATCGAGCTGGCGCGGCAGCCTGTGCTGTGGGACGCCCTGGTCGAGGAGGCGCAACACGTGGGCGCGGTGCCGACCCGGCACGCGGACCTGGCGCCGTGTCCGGTCGCCGAGGCGCTGTTCCGCGACACGCTGCGCGTGCATCCGGCGACCACGCTCCTGCCGCGTCGCGCGCTGCAGGAATTGCAACTCGGCCAACGGCGCATTCCCGCGGGCACCCATCTGTGCATCCCGCTGCTGCATTTCTCGACCTCGGCGCTGCTGCACGAGGCGCCTGATCAGTTCCACCTGGCGCGGTGGCTGCAACGCACGGAGCCGATCCGGCCGCTGGACATGCTGCAGTTCGGTACCGGCCCACACGTCTGCATCGGCTACCACCTGGTATGGCTGGAACTGGTGCAGTTCTGCATCGCCTTGGCGCTGACCATGCACAAGGCCGGGGTGCGGCCGCGGTTGCTGAGCGGCGTCCAAAAAAGGCCGGCGCTATTACCCGACCGCACATCTGCCCATGACAATCCGCATCGGATTCTCATGAGCTGGCATCGCATGCCCCGTGTGGCGAGGCAGCGGCGCCGGCAACACCGCGGCGGCTCGCCGCTCGCCGTGGCCGTCTCCTGGTAGGGACAAGGACATGAACAACATGCAGACCGGTTCCACGCTACACGACGACCGAACTGGCGTTTCCGCGCTCGGCGGACTGGGCGCGCAGGCGCGCGGCGCATCCGGCAGGCTGCTGCCGGAGATCTGGATGCAGGACGGCGCAAAGCGGGTCGAACAGGCGCTGGCGCGTCTTCTCTGCGCCGAAGATGACGGTGAGACCGAGCTGATGGCGGCGATGCGCTACGCCACCTTGCATGGCGGGAAGCGCACCCGCGCCTTGCTCTGTCTGGCTGCCGGCGCACTGGCCGACACGCCGGCGCACATGCTCGACGACGTCGGCGCCGCCATCGAGATGATGCACGCCTGTACCCTGGTCCACGACGACCTGCCCGCGATGGACGACGACGTGCTTCGCCGCGGCCTTCCGACCGTGCACGTCAAGTTCGGCGAAGCCACTGCGATCCTGGTCGGCGATGCGCTGCAGGCGCACGCCTTCCTGACCCTGGCGAGCCTGGATGCGCCGGGCGACAACCGTATCGCGCTCGTGCGCGAACTGGCGCAGGCGGTGTCCGCCGAGGGTGCCGCAGGCGGGCAGGCCATGGATCTGTCGCTGGTCGGAAAGCACGTCGAGCTGGACAGGATCGTAGCGATGCACCGGATGAAGAGCGGAGCGCTAGTGCGCGCGTCCGTTCGCATGGGCGCGCTATGCGCCATCGCGGAGGATGCCGCGCACGCTGCTCTGTACTGTGCGCTCGATCGTTACAGCGCCTGTTTCGGCTTGGCGTTGCAGGTGGTCGACGACATTCTCGACGCGACTGCGGATACCGCGACGTTGGGCAAGACCCCCGGCAAGGACGCGGCGGCGCAGAAGCCGACCTGCGCGTCGATCATGGGGCTGCAGGCAGCGCGCCAGTTCGCGCTGGATCTGTTGCGCGACGCCGGGGAGGCCATCGCCCCGCTAGGGCCGCGTGCGGAACGGTTGGCGCAGATGCTGCAGCGGGCCAACGCGTATCTGTTCAAGCACGCGCCATGCGCATGAGCGCGCCCGTCCGCATGGTGTCGCCCCTGTGCCGCTGCGATCGGCCGGCGGCAGCTGTGCATGCTGCACTGTGTCCGAGCCCGCGGCGCCGATCGCAGCGGGTACCCAGCACGGCCGCGGCGCACGCGGCGCGCTGCGCGCAAGCCTATGCGGCGGACCGGCGCCAGCATCGGGGTGCGTCGCCGCGCCGGAGCAGGGCGGCCGTCCGGCGCTGCCCATGCGCCGGGCCGCGACGGGCCTGCGGCGACGTGCGCGGCGTCTGCCCGATCCTGGTTCTCGTCAACCGTCTGCAGAAGGAACATCCCGCGTGAACGCACTGTCCGAACAGATCCTTTCCGAATTGCGCCACCTGCTGAGCGAGATGAGCGACGGCGGCAGCGTCGGTCCGTCCGTCTACGACACAGCGCGATCTCTGCAGTTCCACGGCAACGTCACCGGTCGGCAAGACGCATACGCGTGGCTCATCGCGCAGCAACAGGCCGATGGCGGATGGGGAAGCGCGGACTTCCCGCTGTTCCGCCATGCGCCCACGTGGGCGGCGTTGCTGGCATTGCAGCGTGCCGATCCTCTTCCCGGCGCTGCCGACGCAGTCCAGGCTGCAACCCGGTTCCTCGAGCGCCAGCCCGATCCCTACGCGCATGCGGTACCGGAAGACGCGCCGATCGGCGCGGAGCTGATCCTGCCGCAGTTGTGCGGCGAGGCCGCATCCTTGCTGGGCGGCGTGGCATTTCCGCGCCACGCGGCGCTGTTGCCGTTGCGGCAAGCGTGCCTGGTCAAGCTCGGAGCGATGGCGACGTTGCCGAGCGGCCATCCGTTGCTGCACTCCTGGGAAGCCTGGGGGACGTCGCCGACCACCGCATGCCCGGATGACGACGGCAGCATCGGCATCAGTCCGGCGGCCACCGCCGCGTGGCGTGCGCACGCCGTGACACAGGGGAGCACGCCGCAGGTTGGGCGCGCCGACGCGTATCTGCAGGCGGCATCGCGGGCGACGCGCAGCGGCATCGAAGGTGTCGTTCCCAACGTCTGGCCGATCAATGTGTTCGAGCCATGCTGGTCGCTGTACACCCTGCATCTGGCCGGGCTGTTCGCGCATCCCGCGCTCGCCGAGGCGGTGCGCGTGATCGTCGCGCAGCTCGACGCCCGCCTGGGCGTGCGCGGTCTGGGCCCGGCCTTGCACTTCGCGGCCGATGCGGACGACACCGCCGTTGCGTTGTGCGTCCTGTGCCTTGCAGGTCGCGACCCGGCGGTCGATGCGTTGCGCCATTTCGAAATCGGCGAGCTGTTCGTCACCTTCCCCGGCGAGCGCAATGCCTCGATGTCGACCAACATCCATGCTCTGCATGCGTTGCGACTGTTGGGAAAGCCCGCCGCCGGCACCAGCGCCTACGTCGAGGCCAATCGCAACCCGCGCGGTCTATGGGACAACGAAAAATGGCACGTTTCGTGGCTGTATCCCACCGCGCATGCGGTCGCTGCGCTGGCGCAAGGCAAGCCCCAGTGGCGCGACGAGCGCGCGCTGGCGGCGCTGCTGCAGGCGCAGCGCGACGACGGCGGCTGGGGCGCCGGTCGCGCGTCCACATTCGAGGAAACCGCCTATGCACTGTTCGTGTTGCACGTGATGGACGGGAGCGAAGAGCCGACAGAGCGCCGGCGCATCGCGCAGGCGGTGGCGCGTGCGCTGGAGTGGATGCTCGCCCGCCATGCGGCGCATGCATTGCCACAGACGCCGCTGTGGATCGGCAAGGAACTGTATTGCCCCACCCGGGTCGTGCGCGTGGCCGAACTCGCCGGGTTGTGGCTGGCGCTTCGTTGGGGACGGCGCGTCCTGGCCGAGGGAGCAGGAGCGGCGCCATGATCCAGACCGAACGCGCGCTGCAGCAGGTGCTGGAGTGGGGGCGTTCCCTGACCGGGTTCGCCGATGAGCATGCCGTGGAAGCGGTCAGGGGTGGCCAGTACATCCTGCAGCGCATCCACCCGAGCCTGCGCGACACCAGCGCCCGCACCGGCCGCGATCCGCAGGACGAAACGCTGACCGTGGCATTCTATCGCGAACTGGCGCTGCTGTTCTGGCTCGACGATTGCCACGACCTTGGCCTGATCGCGCCGGAGCAGCTCGCCGCGGTGGAGCAGGCGCTGGGGCAGGGCGTGCCGTGCGCGCTCCCCGGATTCGAGGGCTGCGCTGTGCTGCGCGCTTCGCTGGCCGCGCTCGCCTACGATCGTCGCGACTATGCTCAGCTTCTCGACGATACCCGGTGCTACTGCGCGGCGCTGCGCGCCGGACACGCGCAGGCGGCAGGGGCGGAACGCTGGTCCTACGCCGAGTACCTGCACAACGGCATCGATTCGATCGCCTACGCGAACGTGTTCTGTTGCCTGTCGTTACTGTGGGGGCTGGACATGGCGACCTTGCGCGCGCGTCCGGCGTTTCGCCAGGTCCTGCGGCTCATCTCCTCGATAGGGCGCCTGCAGAACGATCTGCATGGACGCGACAAGGACAGGTCGGCCGGCGAGGCCGACAACGCGGCGATCCTGCTGCTGCAGCGCTATCCAGCTATGCCTGTGGTGGAGTTCCTCAACGACGAGCTGGCCGGCCATACGCGCATGCTGCACCAGGTGATGGCGGAAGAACGCCTTCCCGCGCCGTGGGGACCGTTGATCGAGGCCATGGTGGCCATCCGCGCGCAGTACTACCAGACGTCGGCCAGCCGCTACCGCAGCGACGCTGCGGGGGGAGGCCAGCGTGCGCCGGCCTGAACGCGCGGGAGGCGGCGGCGTGCGCGCGCTGCCGTCGGTCCGATCCGACGCAACGCCGTCGCCCAATGCGACGGATGGAGCGAGCATGAGCGACACAGCCCTGAGCCGGCGCAAGGACGACCATCTGGACATCGTGCTGGATCGGCGAACGGCGACGGCCACGGCCGCCGCCGGCTGGGAGTACATCCGGTTCGAACACTGCGCATTGCCCGAGTTGGACCTGACGCAGATCGACCTGCGCGCCTCGCTGCTGGGCAAGATCATGCGCGCGCCGCTGCTGATCAGCTCTATGACCGGCGGCATGCCACGCGCCGAGGCCATCAACCGGCATCTGAGCGAGGCAGCGCAAGCCTTGGGGATCGCCATGTGCGTCGGTTCGCAGCGCGTGAGCCTGCAATCCCGCAACTCCCAGGGGCTGACGCGCGCGCTGCGCCGCTTGGCCCCAGACATTCCCTTGCTGGCCAATATTGGCGCCGCGCAACTGCGCGAGGCCAACGGCCTGGACCTGGCGCGCCAGGCGGTGGATGCGCTGGAGGCCGATGGACTCATCGTCCATCTCAATCCGCTGCAGGAAGCGGTACAGCCGGAGGGCGACCGCGACTGGCGCGGCGTCCTGGCGCAGATCGCTCGCGCCGCGCGCAGCGTGGGCGTGCCGATCGTGGCCAAGGAAGTGGGGTCGGGCCTGTCCGCCTCGGTGGCCTGTGCGCTCGTCGAGGCGGGCGTGGCGGTGATCGATGTCGCCGGCGCCGGCGGCACCAGTTGGGCCGCGGTGGAGGGCGAGCGCGCCCGCGATGCCGCCGACCGTGCAGTGGCGATGGCGTTCGCCGATTGGGGGATTCCGACCCCGGCCAGCGTGCAGGCGGTACGTCGGGCGCTGCCAACGGTGAAGCTGATCGCGTCGGGCGGGATCCGCGACGGTGTCGACGTGGCCAAGGCCATCCGCCTGGGCGCGGACATCGCCGGGCAGGCGGCCGGCGTGCTGCGCGCGGCGACGGTGTCCACCGAGGCGGTTGTCGCGCATTTCGAGATCGTCATCCGCCAATTGGCCGTCGCCTGCTTCTGCACCGGCTCGGCTGATCTGGCGGCGTTGCGTCAGGCGCGCTTGTTGCCCTCGGCGCATCTGCCCGCCGGTTGGACTTGCTTCGAAAAAGATACTGCTGGCGAATGAACCTCGTCCGTATTAGTGCATGGCTCGCGGGCACGCCACTTGCACGAACACGTCAATCCGCATTTACTAAGCTCATGATGGCTCCCACTCCAGGATGAGGAGTTCGCCAGCAGTATCGAAAAACTGGAGAGCCTCTCATGAAGCAGGAGGATCTCCATGCCCGAGACACGCTTTACGAAGGAGTTTCGGGACGAGGCTGTGCGGCTCGCCCTGACCAGCGGCCGCAGCCGGCGCGAAATTGCCGCGGATCTCGGCGTCGGCCTGTCGACTCTGCGCCACTGGCTCGACCGCCGTCGCGAGCGTGAGATCGAGAATCCGCCCGAGGAGCGGCAGGAGGATATGGCAGCCGAATTGAAGCGGCTGCGGCGCGAGAACGAGATCCTGCGCCAGGAACGGGAGATCCTCAAAAAGGCCACCACGGCTAATGGCATGGACCGGCCGTGCTCCCGGGTGGAGCATGGGAGGGCGGGATTGTCCCGCAGGCAAGGAGCCATGCCATGTCACACCAGACCACAACCGAGGCCATCGCCACGATCGGCATCGACCTGGGCAAGAACACCTTCCACCTCATTGGCATGGATGCCCGCGGCAAGATCCTGCTGCGCCGCAAGATCGCGCGCGGGCAGCTGCAATCCTGCCTGGCTAACGTGCCGGTCTGTCTCATCGGAATGGAGGCCTGCGCCGGGGCTCATCATGTTGGGCGTCAGCTCGCAGCTTTTGGCCATGACGTGCGCCTGCTGCCGGCCCAGTACGTCAAACCGTTTCTCAAGGGTCACAAGAATGACTACCGCGATGCCGAAGCCATTGCCGAGGCGGTCCAGCGCCCGACCATGCGTCCGGTGCCGCTGAAGTCGGCCGAACAACTTGATCTCCAAGCGCTTCATCGGGTGCGCCGCCGCCGGATCGGCCAGCGCACGGCGGTGATCAACCAGATCCGCGCCTTCCTCCTCGAATGCGGCCTTCCGGTGCGTCAGGGGCTTGCGGGCTTGCGCGAGGCTCTGCCCACGCTCCTGTCTCAACGCACGGACGTGCTCTCGCCGCGGATGATCCACCTGATCGAGGATCTATCAGACGATTGGCGGCAGTTGGACGAACGCATCGAGACGCTGACCCGGGACATCACGGCCCTGGCGCGAGAGGACGCGGGCTGCCGGCGGTTGATGGATGTCCCGGGTGTCGGGGTGATCACCGCCAGCGCTATGGTGGCAGCGATTGGAACCGGAGCAGCCTTCAGCAAAGGCCGTGACTTCGCCGCCTGGCTCGGGCTGGTGCCCAAGCAGATCTCGACCGGCAATCGCACCATCCTGGGCGGCCTCTCCAAGCGTGGAAACCGCTACTTGCGCACCCTGTTCGTAGGCGGCGCGCAGGCTATTCTGCAGCACCCCCAAAACTGGCAAAGACACCGCTTTGGACACTGGTTGACAGCCGCGTTGACTAGGCTGCATCGGAATGTGCTGGCTGCCGCGTTGGCCAACAAGCTGGCGCGCATCGCCTGGAGCGTGTTGTACCGCGAAAGAGGCTATGACGCGGGGATTGCCGCCCAGGTGCCGTAAGACCGCTTGAGCAGCAGGCGTTTCGGCTATCGAGTTCCCACCGAGGTTTGCGGGAAGGATGTGACAGGATGGATGAACGGTTGCCCGGCGCACGGGAAGCCTGAGCGAAAAAATGGCCCGTTGAGGTCTCACCGCTAAAAAGGCCCAGTGCGCGCGGATTTCCATGATGGCCCGGAGCAGGTGCTCCACCCAGAGGCCGGATAGATTGATGCAAACCGTCTCTCATCCAATCTGAAGCACCCTCTTGCAACGCACGGCCGGTCCATAGATTTTCGCCAAGGAGGGAAGTCGATGAAGTTCCAGTTCATCGATGTGGCGAAAGAGAGCTTCCCCGTCCAGCGCCTGTGCCAGGTTCTTGGTGTCAGCCCCAGCGGCTATTTCGCCTGGAGAAGCCGTCCGGCCAGTAGCCGTCAGCGCGAGGATCTGGTGCTGCTGGCTCACATTCGCTCGGCCTTTGCCCGCTCCAACGGGACCTACGGCAGCCCGCGCGTGACCCGCGAGCTGCAGGATGAGGGCCTGACGGTCGGGCGACGCCGCACGGCTCGGCTGATGCGCGAGAATGGCCTCAAGGCTCGCCAGAAGCGCCGGTTCAAACGCACCACCGACAGCCATCATGCCTTTCCTATTGCTCCCAACCTACTGGAGCAGGACTTCGCGGCCGAGCGCCCGAACCAGAAATGGAACGCGGATATCTCGTACGTGTGGACGAGTGAGGGATGGCTGTACCTGGCCGTTGTGCTCGACCTGTTTGCTCGACGGGTGGTTGGCTGGGCGATCAGTGACCGGCTGCACAAGGAGTTGGCGCTCGAGGCGTTGCGCAAGGCTCTGGCAATCCGAAGACATGGTGAGAGGCTGACCCATCACGCGGATCGCGGCAGTCAGTATTGTTCGATTGAGTATCAGGCCGAGTTGAGGAAGCACGGCATCGGGATCTCGATATCCGGCAAAGGCAACTGTTATGATAATTCGGTGGTCGAGACCTTCTTCAAGACCTTGAAGTCCGAACTGGTCTGGCGCACGGTGTTCCAGCCCAGAGCTGAGGCCAAGGCGGCGATCGGTCGTTACATCGACGGATTCTACAACCCCGCCCGGCGTCATTCGACACTTGACTATGTCAGTCCGGTTCAGTTTGAAAGGCTGGCCGGATAGCTGCCAAAACGCTCTCCAAAAAAGCGGAGCAGGTCCATTCGGCGTATGCCGCAGCTTGATTGATTACTCAGGCGCGAGCGCTGAACCAGGCCGGGTTTTCTCGTACATCCACAGAACGCCTACGCCAGCTTATCGTCAGCCGGGCTGACTATCGTGCGCTGCAGGGCATAACCAGCCTCGAAAATGATGCTCCTTAGGAGTGCGAATCGTCATGTACGGTCGAATTGGTGGCTTTTCCGGTGAATGGACACGCAATGGCGTGGCTGACGAAACAAATTCGTGGACAGCCGACAGCGAGCGAACCCAAAGTTTCTCGGACACTTTCGCCAACATGCACTTAGCCACAGCCGACTCCAACGCTCGCTCATCTTCGCCAGCACCGGCGTATTCCCTCGTTCCCAAACCTCCTGTGGTGGAGATCGACAAGTTTACATTCAGGGAGGAAGCGAAGGCCTTTCATAGTAAAGAAATAGAAGATATCGCCAGCAATCCGCAGGAGTATTCGGATTTCGTATCCACACGAGCCAAGAATGCCGCAGAGGTCGCAAAGAAATACGGCACCACTAAAGATTCAGAGCAAGCGCGATACTTCAGCTATAGATTAGGAAGTAAAACTGTCGCCCTCCTACGAACGGAAGGCGGATGCCCTATGACTGACTTCAAAGGCGAAAAGTGGCGGGAACTGTTTCCTGAGCGAACTGACATCACCTCCACTGTCGATCTTCGGGTTACTCATCCGCTTGTCGAGAACGCGGGCGATATTCTGCTGGAGTATCAACTTCGGCTCGACGGCGAACGACCGTTGCTCCTCTCTCGCCCTGGCAACCCGGAAGCAAAAGCCCGCGCGGCGAAGATGGGGTTCGTCGAAGTGGACGATTGCAATATGGTACTTGATCCTACCCAGCATTCCGACAAATGGACAACGAACAGCGCCGGTGAATGGCTGCGTGCAAACAGACCTCAACAATTTCTCTGCAAAGTTGAGGAAAGTGAGAGCAGAGATAACCCTGTAGCAAGCTCCGGCTACGCGTACGAGGACGACTTTATGTGAACTTAGCTCGAGTTCTGCCGCCGCACGGCCGGCAGCTTCAGATCGCGCATGTTCGCCAGGAAGGCTTCCGCTTCGATCTCGATGGCTTGGGCCAAGAGCTTGCGGGCGCCCGCCCTGAGAATATCGGTCAGAGGATCATCGATCTCGTCGTGCTGACGAAGGCGGACAATGTTGGTAGTCTCGTTCATGACGTATCGCTCTCCCGAAGAGGTTCTGGCAGGCTCGTCACCCGCCTCGATACGTCGCCTTTCTCACACCGTCATCACCCTGATCCTCCCTCGCGTTGGTGGACACCTTTGCTAAGCTCCTGTGGGAGTTGGAAGGTGTTTGATGACGAAGACGAGACGGGACTTCACCCCAGAGTTCAAACGAGAGGCCGTTGCACTTTTGGAGAGCAGCGGGCGACCCCTCATGCAGATCGCAACGGAGTTAGGGATTTCTCCCTCCATGCTGCGCAACTGGCGGGCGGTTGTGAATGGGGGCCTTCCTCGATCCAGGGCTGGTACCAGAACCCCAACGTCCAGCGCCTCTCCCATGGCCTCTCCGGCCGATCAGGCGGCGGAGATCGCGCGGCTCCG
>NZ_LCYG01000073.1 GCF_001017175.1 Microvirga vignae
GCCGTCTCGGGGAAGCTCCTGCCCGGAAATAATCTTGCCTGGTCCAGGGATATCAGGACGGGATGAGGAAAGTCCGTTGTGGGTTGAGGCTGTTGTCCAATCGCCCGGTGGAATGCAAGCCCATGTTGGCGCAGAGGCTTTCGTTTGTCGGGCGCAGTGTCGTCTTCGCAGACAACACCAGTCGCCGCTCCGGCGGATCTTCTCCGAACTCGCCGTCACTGGGTCTTGAGCTGATCGCGAGTGAAGTTCGTCTGCATGTCTTTAGCCCCCTGCTTGCCACTGGTTGATGGCCTCGACGGGATAGATCAGCATGATGATGTTGAGGATGAGGTTGTCCCGGATCCAGTATCCGACGATCAGCTCCATGAGCAGAGCGACCACGACCGACAGCCAGACGGGCCAGATCCGGGCGAGCCAGAAGCCGACGATCATGGCACCGATATCCATGACCGAGTTGATGACACTATCACCGTAATAGTCGAGAGCGATATTCGTCGCGCGGTAGCGATCGATGACAACGTTCGTGTTCTCGACCAATTCCCAAGCGCATTCGACGCCGAGCGCCAGCAGGAACGCCGCGCCCAGCGGCAGCGGCTTTCCCCGCACGAAGCCAACGAGCCACGTGCCGCAATAGAACAGGACGCCATGGATGATGTGGGACGGGGTGTACCAGTCCGTCAGGTGCTGGGAATTGCCTGAATCCTTGACCGTCCCATGCCAGAGCTCGATTGTCCCGCAGGTGCAGATCGCCGTGCGGCCCATGGTGAGCAGGACGGCGGCCGTGAGCGCGATCAGGCACAGGGCAAGGCCGACATAAAGCATGGTCCACCCGCCAGCGGGCTTGTTCGCCCGGGGCGCAGGGGCTTCTGTACTCGTCATTTCAGATCGCCACATTCGTGCAGCCCGGATTGGGTATTAGACGCCCGAAGTCCATCCGAATCGCTTGAGCCTAAGTTACAGGTTCCTCCAGTGCGTGCATTTTAGGTTCCGTGCAACAAAGCCATCTTGCGTTGACCCAACTTCGAGCGCGCCTATCGGACTTGCCATTTATCGTTCGACGGGCTCGAACGTGGAGGTCGAGACCTTGAACATAAATACGCCTGGACCAGCGTAGTGTGGACCCGACGGGTTTTCGAGCTGCTCGTGAAATTTCAAGTAGAACGCCGCCATCGCGGCGAAACGCCCGTGCTTGAAGCCGTCGGATGCCTCCAATTCCGAGATGTCAACAACGCGGGCGCCAAATCGCTTGGCCGCAGCCCGCACCCTCGGATCGCGCACATCGTCGGATCCGACACGCGGGCGGCCTGATATCAGGCGGGCCAAGTTCAGAGCGCTGTCATCGCTCGATACCAATACCGTGAGTGGACGAGAAAACCGACCGATGATCTCGAGCTGGCGCACCATATCGTTGGCGTCGATATCGGGAGCCGCCAGCACCACGTTCGAGAGTCTGTCGAGGACCGCTCGACGACGCTCGCGGCTCATTTTCGCCAGCGTCTCCATTGTGAGCCATCCCCCCATGCTGTGGGCGAGCAGAGTCAAGTGGGCGCACGGCCTCTCAACTAACATCTCAATAGTCCTCGCAAGGCCGTCCGTCGATGCCGCCGCCGCCGCCCTGTCAGCGTCGTAACCAAGCGGATTCGCCTTGGACGGCCAGGCGAACAGCACCGCGACCCGGTCATCGTGGGCATCCGCCGCCACCTGCGCGAGGCGATAAACCGTTTCCTGGAAGCTGTTATTGAACCCGTGGACATAAAGTCGACTGGGCCTGCAATGGCCCTTTGCGCCGTCTACACCGGCTCGGAATTCGGCCTCTGAGAGGCGCGCCGCTTCGACTGTGACGAAATCGGTCGCCGGATTAGGCGAGTCACTTGGCCACTCGATCGCCGCCGGCCGGTGCGTGGATGGGATCGAGATCGCGTACCGGGCGTAGCTAAGAGTCTGCGACTGACCGGCACTGAATGCCACTCCCGCCCCGGCTTCGGGCGTTCGCAGTGTCGCGACGAAGACGGTGACGGTCTTGCTGCCGCGGACCCCACCGGACGGCTGCAGCACTTCAGGTCCTGACCGCGAGGTGCAGGCGCCGAGCGCGACAATCACCAGGGCGATCAAGATCCAGCGGGCGGCGCAAGCTTGCCCGATTCTGTTCATATGGCTCATCCATGTTTCGCGGAGAACCACCTGCCGGCCTTCCCGATGCCATTTTGAACCGCATGCTTGGTGTTCGAGTTCATTGGAGCAAATGCCGCTCATGCGCTTCGTCGAACCTACATGCATTTTTCACTGTCAGGCAGCGAGCGGCTATCTGTCGAGAGGTCATCTTCTCCTATGCCGAAGCATGGTGTGACCCTATCGCTTCGCTATGCATATCTAGTCCGGCGTCTAGACGATTTATTCCTTAGCATAGCCCAACAGATGCTTGGGTGGATAGGCGTGTGCGCCGCACTGCCGCATTCTTCTCGCACGAACCAACTCAACGCAGGTGTTGAGGTGCTCCGGTACCAGACGAGAAAGGAAGTCAAGATGAGATAGGAAGGTCCAAATAAGGGGTTGGAGTGGACCAACTTGCTTCTCGGCATACGCTTGGCCTGCGCTGCATTCATGTTCGCTGGGCTACCTGTCGAGGCTTGGAATGCGGGGATCGTCCGCTGATCGGGTGCTGCCGCGCTTCCCTTCCGGCCAAGCATGAATTCTTGAACGGCAGGGCTGCACAAGGGGATGTCACGTTAACTGAGTATAGTGACGCCAACGGCTGCTAAGGCCGAATTTTGCACAACCCAAGTCGCTGATTTCCCCGACGCAGGATTTTTCCTTGACGAGTACAGGACAGTATTTCTCGTTAACGTGACATCCCTCTGTCCTATCCGGTCGCGCCGAGTGCCCGAGCGACGGCAGGCAGCGTCCGCTGGTGCACGAAGTCGCCCTTCGCCAGATAGGCCTCTTCTTCCGGTGTTGAAATCCGCCCAAGGGTTGGATTGCGGTGCGGAAACCTGCCAAACCGGGAGATCACGTCGAAGTTGTCCCTGGCCTGCTTCAGCGAGAATTCCCAGATCGGCTTGAGATGCTCCGGGACTTGGTCGACTACCTGCTCCGAAATGGCAACGATGCGCCTCATCCGCTCCAGGTGGTCCGGTCCCTCGGCATGGGCCAAGGGCAGAAAGTAGAAGAACCTCTCCCAGAGGCCGGTCAGGGCCTCATAGTGTCCGTTGCGGAAGCCCTCCTCCGCGATCCTCAGGGTATCGGGATCGGAGGAAAAGGCGTCCGGCGTGCCGGCGAACAGGCCACGCGGGAACTGGTCCAGAACAATGATCAGGGACAGGCGCCCGCACGGCGTCTCACACCAGTGGTCCAGTTGGCCCGCCTTCGCGGCCTGGACCGTGGAGACGAACCGGGGCAGGTCGGGGTTGGCGCCGCCGCGCATCCACCACTCAAGCCTCTGCCATTGGGCGGCCGCGTCCGCATTCGCAAGACTGGCCGGGAACCAGAAGTCGTAGACCGCTTGCCAATCCACGGGAGACGACATGGGATCCTCCCTTGAGACGACCTGAAGGTACCGGCGGTGGGCGCCAGTCTCTGTGCTCGACAACACACCATCGATTGCCTTGGACGCGCGTCGTTCGAAGGTGCATCCTGATCGCAGTTGAGCGCCGGCTCTGCCGAGGGGAAGCCCGATGGATAGCTCGCGCACCCCGCCGGAGACGCGATACGCCAAGAGCGGTGACGTTCACATTGCCTATCAGGTTGTCGGGAAGGCATCGTCAAGTTAACGAGTCGGGGTTGGAACGCTGGCCCTGCATCCGCGGATCAGAAGGTCGTCGCAACACCGGTCACCTCACTCCAAGTCATAAAGGCTTGCGTCCGGAATGCGCGATGGTCAGCTGCATTGGTGTTTGACGGACGGCGAAAGAGGTTCGCAACCTAATCGTGAGCTGAGAGAAAGCGTTGGGCCTGCCCGGCTGACTTGAAGCGCTTCATGATGCGCTCGCGCCGGCGGGTCGGCTGATGGCTGTTCTCCGCACAATTGTTCAAGCCGCGGTGCTGGCGATGCTCGACACCCGGCATGATCTCTCGCTTGGCCGCGCTGTAGCTGGCGAGTTTGTCAGTGATCATCACCCGTGGAACGATCCGCTGCTTCTTGAGGAGCTTGCGCAGCAAGCGCTTGGCCGCTTTGGCATTGCGGTGGCTCTGAACCAGGATGTCGAGCACGACCCCATGCTAATCGACGGCGCGCCAGAGCCAGTGCTTCCGGCCCGCGATGCTGATGACAACCTCGTCCAAGTGCCACTTGTCACCGGGTGCGGGAAGCGGCCTGCGGATCTGGTTGGCAAAGGCCTGTCCGAACTTCAACGCCCACTGCCGCACTGTCTCGTGACTGACCAGGATGCCTCGGGCAGCAAGCATCTCCTCCACCATGCAGAAGCTCAACGGAAACCGGAAGTACAACCAGACAGCATGGCTGATCACTTCAGCCGGGAAGCGGTGGCGGGCATAACGAGGATGACGCGTCGGGCTCATTCCTCCCGTATGCCCCAGTTCGGTCACTCTCAGGTTAACTTGACGATGCCCTCCCGGCTCAATTCGCGGCTCGTTATGGCGGCGGCACGGCTGATGAAGCGACTAAAGCGCGAAGGTGTGTAGCGACCTTAGCGAGAGACAATCCCTGAATCGTCCCTTTGATGGGCGGAGTCGGAGCAGATGGCCATCCTAGAGTGAGACGGAGCAGCCAGTCTCCTGAGGCTTCTGAGGCGCCAGTCACAGTCGCTAAAAAGCCCGTGGCATGTACCGCACGAACAGGTACGCCACCAGCAAGAGGGCCACTCTACAGGAAGGCCAAGGTGGAGCAGGTAATTACCGGAACTCCTCTCATGTCCTTGTCCCAGCGCACGGTTGGTAGCGACCTCTTGAGGCGTTGCGGAGCGGGCCTCTATGGGCGGAGATGTCAGGTTAACAAGAAATACTGTCCTGTACTCGTCAAGGAAAAATCCTGCGTCGGGGAAATCAGCGACTTGGGTTGTGCAAAATTCGACCTTAGCAGCCGTTGGCGTCACTATACTCAGTTAACGTGACATCCCCATCTGGGCAAGCTGGCTATGCACAACAGGAGCAGGCTGCGGCGGCGACAAAAGCTGCTCAACCGAGGGTGCCGCGGGGCGTTTCGAGGAAACTGACGGGCGGCGCTCGGAAGTGGAGCGCGGGCGGTTCAAATGAGTTTCTTTCTGTTCTGGTTCTTGTTGTGATTTCCGGCCCGGATGACCGGGGGTGCGGGTCAAGACGAGGCTCCTGTCGACCACGAACGCCTTCCAGCAACCCGGCTCCGGCAGGCCGGCGGCGGCCCAGGGCGTCATCCAGGAAAGACTGCCGGCGCCATGCCCCTGATGGTCAGGTGCAAGAGATCGGCGTGCCACTCGTTGATCGGAGCTCTGGCCCGGGCGGAGCGGCGGATGAAACGGTGGTTTCGAGGTCGGTCACATGATCTCTGGGCACCTGGATGCCGCGAGCTAAGCGCGGTTAAGGATCCTCATTGGTTTAGGTGCGACAGGTAAAGGGAGAGTTAGAGGCGAGACGTGGGAGCCTAGACTACAGACAGAACTCTGGAGTTCTCTCCACGGCGCGAGCGCTCCCGTTCCCAATTGCCTTCGAAGATTGAATGAATGCACGATACTCTCGAAACGCGAGCGTCCGCTCTTCCCCTCTTCTGACGCAAAAGCGACAAGGGTGTTCTCACCGCGCCGGCACACCCGCTGACTTCGTCAACTGGCGTAGGGCTGCTGTGTCCAGTTCACTGACAACGGTCGGTGCCTTATCGCTACGTGGCTTCTCGGCTGCCTTCTGTGCGCCCTGCGCTGCGATCCTAACAGCTCCATTTTGTTCACTGCGAGTTTGTTTCTGTCGGAGTTTCGCTGAGGCTGCTTTGTCCTGTTCAGACGTGCTGGTCTTCCCGATGGAGCCTATCTTGGACACGTCATCACCAGCCTCATTGATGCGGAGGCTCCTCCCGCTGGCATCAGGCCGGACGGGAGGAAGTTCCGCCTGAACCTGATGAGGCTGAGAAAGCCGATTGATCTCGCCCCGTGCGGCTCCAAGCTCTGCACGAAGCTGCGCCATCTCGGATAATGCGACTTGGGCCTTCGTCCGCTCGGCGAGAAGCTGTGCTTGCTTTTGTTGCAGGCTTGCGATCTGGTCGCGGAGTTGGCGCTCCACCTCAGTCGATGAGTGCCTCGCGACGGCAAAGGAGCCCCATCCTGCGACCGCTGACAGGCTGAGACCCAGAATGAGACCGCGATGTACGTTCGCGAACCGTAGTGCAGGCACTTGGAACATTGGCAACTCCCCTCATACGCGCCATGGTCGATGTCCGGCACTGCTCATTCAGATTTAGAGACGGGGCAACAAAGAGGCTGAAACAGTTCTGTTCAGGCAATCAGCTGCCGGAGCGCTGGTGTTTTTGGTGTATTGGTTAGGACTTTGTAAAAGCACGAGCCAATGAGGGATAGCTGCCGTCCCTGGTGGATCACGCTGCAAGGTCCCCTCGCTTGGTGTACGATTGCGCGGCCGCAGGTGAGAAGATCGTCAGGCTATATTCCTGCCTGCCGATGTCTCGTCTATCGCAATGCAGCGAACCACAATAAGCAAGATATCAGCACAGCCAGACCAGGAAGTGCTCGGCAGTCCACGTGATGGGGGAGCCTGCGTGCTATGGTCACACAGTGCTGCAACGCTGTGGCGGCACTAAACCGAAAAGCCGCAAAGATAATAGGGCATGTACCTATAGTCTTCCGATCTCCCAGTATCTTCGAAGGGAGAGATCTGCCTTCAGCCGACTGCAGAAGTATCAGCCAAGCTTACTTGTATCCTGTTGTCGAAATACGACACAGCCAATGTTTCTGCTGTGCTGGCCTAGTGTTGACACTCAGTTCATGTCTAGTGACGCATCCTCGGCCGACTACAAGGCTGCAACAACACAGGATTTATGACAGTTAGGGTGCACCATGAGCGATACGCACGCAGGTCAACGTGGATCGGTAACGAGACTCCAGCCGGTCGCGGCTCCGCCCGTTGATGAAAATACAGTTTCCATGATCGACCTGCTTCAGGAGCATCTCCGGCTCGCCCGCGAGGGTAAGCTGCGCTCGCTTGCGGTGGTGTCCGTGTCCGCCGATGGCTCGGCGATTGGAACCCAGTGGTCGTGCGATCCTGGCGATATGGCATCGCTGATCGGTAAGCTCACTGTCCTCACTCACGACCTCATGGCCGTCCGCAAGTGAGACGACACACCCTGGTTCGCCCGTTGATTACTGGGAGAACTGCACCCACTAATTGTCTCAGAGACCAACTCGCACGTGATGAAAATGTCTGACGTCGAAGAGCCCGATCCACGCCATCGTGCCAAGATGCTCAAGCTCGGATCACGGCAGTGCCGCTACATCGTCTCGGATGATCTCCGGAGCGCTGTTTGCTGCGGAGCCCCGACACGGGAGGGTTCAAGCTGGTGCGATTGGCACCGCAAGCGCGTCTTCGTTCCGACATACGGCAAAGGCCACCGTGACGCGCTGGTGTCCGAGGCGAACCCTTCGTAACGGCCACTAGAGATCCAGGCCCGAGACAACACCGTCGCGTCCCACAAGGACAATTCTGATGCCGGCCCGCCGAACCAGAGGACGCTTCTGCCATGCCTCTGCGAACCTGCGAAAGACCGACGTCTCCGGCAGCACCGACATTTGACTGTGCGCCTGCACGCGAATTTCGTTGAACATTTTTTATGGAACTTGAGTCTTCGAGTGCCCGCAGCAAGTAAGAGTCTTGTGAAGAGAGATACACTCAGGCTCTTAGCCTGCGTCACTCCCCAACTCACCAACCTGCTCCGGACCTGCGATCTCCTTCTCGATCGGGCTCTTGCCGCTTTCCAAAGCCAGCAAGGCCTTCACAACGAGAGGGTCCAGCTCATGATCATCCCGGCCGACATCTGCCAGCAGCGCAGCCCGCATGTTCGGTGTCCAGAATGCCACCAGATGATCATGAATGCCGGGGATGGCCTGATCTTCCGGGTAGGACCGGAAAAAGGATGCAATCTGGTTGGCCATGCGGACCAGTTTCACGGTGCTCATACCAAAACATCCTGCCTGTGAATGCGCTCGACGCCATGGAAGACGGTGATGCTGTCGTGGCGCGCGATTCCGACGAGTGTAATATCGAGAAGCCGCGCCCGCTCAAGCGCCAGAGAGGTCGGGGCCGAGATCGAGACAAGGGTCCTCGCGCCGAACGCAGCGACTTTCTCGACCAGTTCGAACGAACAGCGGCTCGTCACAATCATAAAACCGGCACTTGGACTTGCACCCTGACGGCACAGCGCGCCGATCAGCTTGTCGAGGGCGTTGTGGCGGCCGACGTCCTCACGGACGCAACGGATCGTGCCTTCGAGATCCGCCCACACTGCGGCATGAACCGCATGCGTGCGCGCATTCAGGCTCTGCTCGCGCTCGAGCATGCCCAGGGCATGGCGGATGGCCGCAAGTGAGAGACGCGGTGGCTCTCCCACAGGCGAACGCGCCTGAGGCAGAGCATCCAGATCGCCGATGCCGCAAAGGCCGCAGCCGGTCCGGCCTGACAGAGCCCGCCTGCGCGCCAAGTGTGTGCGAAGCCGCTCGGGGGTGAGATCGATCGCCAATCGCAGGCCCTGCTCCTCCCTCTCAACACGAATGCCACGGATATCCTCCGCCTTCTGGATCACGCCCTCGGTCAGGCTGAAGCCGACTGCAAAGTCTTCCAATTCGGACGGCGTTGCCATCATCACCGCGAACGGAATGTCGCCATAGGTGATGCCGACCGGCACCTCGGCTGGTATGGCGCGGATGATGGAAACCGGCGCACCGCCGTCAAAGGTCAGAACGGTTGCCGGCGTTTCCTGCACCTCCGATATCGGAAGTCTCTCCTCACTCGGCCGCGTTGACATCGGTGCCGATCCGCTTGAGCGCCTGATCCTCCTCGAAGAACCGGGCCTGCCAATCGGAGGGGCGGTTCGTGCGGCGCACCTGCACGGCGGTCACCTTGTATTCCGGGCAGTTCGTGGCCCAGTCGGAGTAGTCGGTCGTGATCACGTTCGCGCCGGTCTTGGCATGATGGAAGGTGGTGTAGACCACGCCCGGCTGCATGCGCTCGCTGATCCTCGCCCGGAGGGCGATGTCGCCCGACCGGCTGTCCAGCGAGACAAGGTCACCGTCCCGAATACCGCGGCTCTCCGCATCGAAGGGATGGATTTCCAGCACGTCCTCCTCGTGCCAGCGGCTGTTCTCCGTGCGTCGCGTCTGCGCCCCGACATTGTACTGCGACAGGATGCGCCCCGTCGTGAGGATCAGCGGGAAGCGCGGTCCGGTGCGCTCCTCGGTCGGCACGAACTCCGTGATCATGAACTTGCCCTTGCCGCGCACGAACCGGTCCACATGCATCATCGGCGTACCGTTCGGAGCGGCCTCGTTGCACGGCCATTGAATTGACCCAAGCCGCTCCAGCTTCTCGTAGGAAACGCCCGCGAAGGTCGGTGTGAGACGGGCGATCTCGTCCATGATCTCACTGGGATGCTTGTAGTTCATCGGGAAGCCCAGCGCGTTCGAGAGTGCGATGGTGACCTCCCAGTCGGCCATGCCGCCGAGCGGCGGCATCACCTTGCGCACGCGATTGATGCGCCGCTCCGCATTGGTGAAGGTGCCGTCCTTCTCCAGGAAGGAGGAGCCGGGCAAGAACACGTGAGCGTATTTGGCGGTCTCGTTCAGGAAGATGTCCTGAATGACGATACATTCCATCGCCTTCAATCCGGCCGTGACATGCTGGGTGTCCGGATCAGATTGCGCGATATCCTCGCCCTGGATGTAGAGGCCCTTGAAGGTCCCGGCCACCGCCTCGTCGAGCATGTTCGGAATCCGAAGGCCTGGCTCGTTCTGCAGCGATACGCCCCAGAACGCCTCGAACATCTGCCGAGTGGCGTCATCCGAGACATGCCGGTAGCCAGAGAACTCGTGCGGGAACGAGCCCATGTCGCAGGAGCCCTGCACGTTGTTCTGACCGCGTAAGGGGTTCACCCCGGTGCCAGCTTTGCCGATGTTGCCGGTCGCCATGGCGAGGTTGGCCATGCCCATGACCATGGTCGAGCCCTGGCTGTGCTCGGTGACGCCAAGACCGTAGTAGATCGCCGCATTGCCGCCGGTGGCATAAAGACGGGCCGCTCCGCGCACATCCGCGGCCGGAACACCGGTCAGGTCCTCCACGGCCTCGGGCGCATGGCGCTCCTCGGCAATGAAGCGCGCCCAGACCTCGAAGTCGCCGAGATCGCAGCGCTCGCGCACATAGGCCTCGTCCACCAGCCCTTCCGTGACGATCACATGCGCGATGGCATTGATCATCGCGACATTGGTGCCGGGCTTCAGCGGCAGATGGTAATCCGCCTGGATGTGAGGTGACTGCACAAGATCGATCCGACGCGGATCGATGACAATCAGGCGCGCGCCCTCGCGCAGCCTTCGCTTCATGCGCGAGGCAAAGACCGGGTGCCCGTCGGTCGGATTGGCGCCGATCACCACGATCACATCGGCCTCATCCACGGAAGCGAAGTCCTGCGTGCCGGCCGAGGTGCCGAGGGTCGTCTTGAGCCCGTAGCCGGTCGGCGAGTGGCAGACGCGGGCGCAGGTATCGACGTTGTTGTTGCCGAAGCCCGCCCGCACCAGCTTCTGGACCAGGAAGGTCTCCTCGTTGGTGCAGCGTGAGGAGGTGATGCCGCCGATGGCGTCGCGGCCGTACTGAGCCTGGATGCGCTTGAACTCGCTCGCGGCATAGTCTAGCGCCTCCTTCCAGGACACCTCCTGCCAGGGATCCGTGATTGTCTTGCGGATCATCGGCTTGGTAATGCGGTCCTTGTGCGTGGCATAGCCCCAGGCAAAGCGCCCCTTGACGCAGGAATGGCCCTCGTTGGCCTTGCCTCCCTTGTAGGGCACCATACGCACGACCGTGGTGCCTTTCATCTCGGCCTTGAACGAGCAGCCCACCCCACAATAGGCGCAGGTGGTAATGACGGAGCGCTCGGGTGTGCCGAGCTCGATGACGCTCTTCTCATTGAGTGTGGCGGTCGGGCAGGCCTGCACGCAGGCGCCGCAGGACACGCATTCCGAGCCGAAGAAGTCGAGCCCGCCCGGCGAGACGCGGGAGCCGAAGCCCCTGCCCTGGATGGTGAGCGCGAAGGTGCCCTGCACCTCCTCGCAGGCGCGCACGCAGCGCGAGCAGACGATGCACTTGGAATCCTCAAAGGTGAAGTACGGGTTCGAGGTGTCCTTCGGCGCATCGAGGTGGTTCGCGCCGTCATAGCCGTAGCGCACCTCCCGCAAGCCCACCGCGCCCGCCATGTTCTGCAGCTCGCAGTCACCATTGGCCGAGCAGGTCAGGCAGTCGAGCGGGTGGTCCGAGATGTAGAGTTCCATGACGCCACGGCGGAGATCGGCGAGCCGCTGCGTCTGCGTATGCACGACCATCCCCTCCTCCACCGGCGTGGTGCAGGAGGCCGGTGTGCCACGATGTCCCTCGACCTCCACAAGACATAGGCGGCAGGAGCCGAAGGGCTCAAGGGAATCCGTCGCGCACAGCTTGGGGATCTGGGTGCCGAGCATCATGGCGGCCGCCATGACGGAAGTACCCGCCGGGACGGAGATCGACTCACCATCAATGGTAAGGGTGACAGCCTTGTCCGTGATGCGGATCGGCGTGCCATAATCGGTTTCCTGGATCAGAGCCATCGGGATTGCTCCATCACTCGGCCGCCGCGGGCGTGCGCGGCACCGTATCGAAATCCTCGGGGAAGTGGGTGAGCGCGCTCATCACCGGCACCGGCGTCAGGCCGCCCATGGCGCAGAGCGATGCATCGGTCATGAGGGTGCAGAGATCCTCCAGCACCGTGAAGTTCTTCTCGGGCTCAATGCCGGCGATGATGCGGTCCATGACCTCGACGCCACGGACCGCGCCGACCCGGCACGGCGTGCACTTGCCGCAGCTCTCGGCCGCGCAGAACTCAAAGGCGAAGCGAGCCTGACGCGAGAGGTCGACGCTGTCGTCGAACACCACGATGCCGCCATGGCCCAGCAGTCCCTTCTCGGCTGCGAGCGCCTCATAGTCCAGCGGCAGGTCGAGCATGGAGGCCGGAAAGTAGGCACCGAGTGGGCCGCCCACCTGCACCGCCTTGATGGGTCGTCCGGTGGCGGTCCCGCCGCCGAAATCCTCGATGACCTCGCGCAGAGTCGTACCGAAGGCGAGCTCGATGAGACCACCGCGCTTGACGTTGCCGGCGAGCTGGACCGGCAACGTGCCGCGCGAGCGTCCCATGCCGAAATCCGCATAGGCCTGTCCGCCATGCGTCAGGATCCACGGCACCGTGGCCAGCGACAGTACGTTGTTGACCACCGTCGGCCTTCCGAAAAGCCCGTGCACGGCCGGCAGCGGCGGCTTGGCGCGCACCATACCGCGCTTGCCTTCGAGGCTCTCCAGCAGCGAGGTCTCCTCGCCGCAGATATACGCGCCGGCTCCAAGCCGCGCTTCAAGTGTGAAGGCACGGCCCGATCCAAGAACGGAGGAACCGAGACAGCCCGCCTCTGTAGCCACCCGAATTGCCTCCGTCATGGTACGGTAGGCGTGCGGATACTCCGAGCGGATATAGATGAAGCCCTTCGTGGCCCCGACCGCAAGGCCCGCGATGGTCATGCCCTCGATCAGCGCGAAGGGGTCGCCCTCCATCAGCATGCGGTCGGCGAAGGTGCCGCTGTCACCCTCATCCGCATTGCAGACGATGTACTTCTGATCGGCCTCCGCGTGGAGCACCGTGTTCCACTTGATGCCGGTCGGAAAGCCCGCTCCGCCGCGCCCGCGCATGCCGGAGAGCTTGACCTCGTCCACGATGGCCAACGGCTCCAGTAGCAGGGCACGTTCAAGGCCTGAATAGCCGCCATGGGCCTGGTAATCGGCAAGCGAAAGCGGATCGACAATGCCGCAGCGGGCGAAAGTCCGACGGGTCTGCCGGGCTAGATAAGGCTGGTCTTCCAACTGGCCGAGGCGAAGCGGATGCTCCTTCCCTTCCTGGAAACCGGCTTCGAACAGCCCTGCCACGTCATCCGGCTCAAGTGGTCCGTAGGCGACGCGCCCCTCACCCGTTTCCACCTCCACCAGGGGCTCGAGCCAAAACAGCCCCCGGGAGCCGGTCGACACGATGTCGAGCGCTAGCCCGCGGCGGGATGCCTCCTCTGCCAGGAGAGCGGCGATCCGGCGGGAGCCAAGGGCAAGCGATGCGGTATCGGAGGATACGAAGACCTTCATTGTGCCCTCGCCTGCTGAACGACATCGGCAAGTGTCTCCGAACTGATCCTGCCGATCGGCTCGCCATCGAAGAGAGCCGAAGGGGCACAGGCGCAGAGCCCAAGGCAATAGACGCCTTCGACCGTCAGGTGTCCGTCCGGAGTTGTCTCGCCCCAGGAGATGCCAAGTGTCGCCAAGAGATCACTTGCAATCCGGGCTCCGTTCATGGACTGGCAGGCCTCCGCCCGGCACAGCTTGAGCACGTGGTGCCCTGCCGGGTCGCGGCGGAAGTCGTGATAGAACGTGACGATGCCGTGGACTTCCGCCCGGGACAGATTCAATGCTTGCGCAACCAGCGGCACAGCATCCTCGTGAATGTGTCCGAACTCATCCTGAAGCGCATGGAGAATGGGAAGCGCAGCTCCATCGAGTGATGAGTGCGCAGCAATGATTGCGCTTGCTAGGGTGCTGTCCCATTGAGCTGGCTTAGGCATTCCCATCCCTACATTGTTTTCTAGGCAAGTTTGCGCAAACTGAAGGCGGCGCGCAACAAGATGTTGCGTGCCACAATAGAAGCAACAGTAATGAGGCTTTGGCGTCGTGGTGCCGAGACGATAAAAGCCATCGTGGCTGCAAACCCTAGTCATTTTGTGGGGATGTCACGTTAACTGAGTATAGCAGTTGCGACACACGACGAGCTCGGCTTTTGCACAACCCAAGGGATCTGTTGCAAACGGTACTGTAACTCAGTTCGGCCTGTTCCTCCGCACGCTCCGGAGGTGCATGATGTTCAAAGGCCGTCATTTCGATCGCTCAGTGATCCTGCTGTGCGTGCGGTGGTATCTGGCCTATGGCCTGAGCTTGCGAAACTTCGAGGAGATGATGGCCGAGCGCGGGATCTCCGTCGACCATGCTACGATCCATCGCTGGACCGTGTGCTACGCACCGCTCCTGCTCAAGTGTTTCAACCCATGCAAAGGTCGGTCAACAAAAGCTGATACATGGGCGAGACTTAGATCAAGGTCCGAGGTGAATGGAAATATCTCTACCGGGCGATCGACAGCAATGGCGACACCGTCGAATTCTGGTTCAGCGAGCGCCGCAACCTGGCTGCCGCCAAGCGCTTTCTCTCCCGAGCGCTGAGACGACACGGCCGGCCCGAGAGGATCGTGATTGACGGTAGCCAGACCAATCGCGAGGCAATCCTGTTGTGTGATGCCGAAAACCGTTTGCGGGACCGCTCAAGCCGTCGGCTTAAGCCTATCAGGATCCGGCAAAGCGCCTACCTCAACAATTGCATCGAGCAGGATCATCGTGCGATCAAGCGGTGGATCCGCCCGATGCTCGGGCTCAAGTCCGTCGCCAGTGCACGTGTGATCCTGGGTGGCATCGAGATGGTCCACATGATGCGCAAAGGACAGGCGAAGTACGACTGCAATCGGCAGCGGTCACTCGCCGAGCAGCTTCACCTGCTCGCCGCAGAGCGCTTCGCGAAGCACCTGCTACTTCCTCGTCTCGACTCCGGATTTGCGGCGGATCCCTGTACTGAGCTTGTGTGAAAACTCAAATCAGGCTTGCCTCGGCGAATTAATTGAACGCCTGCGAACTGCAGGAGAGGAGACGCCGATGCCCTATCTTCAGTTGGATACCCCCTTCACCTATTCGGCGGAACAGAAGCAGCGCTTGACGAAGCGAATGGGGGAGATCTATGCGTCCCAGATGAATGCGAGCCTCAACAGGATCAGCATCGCCATCCGCGAGCTCGGCGAAGGTCGACTGTGGCGCTGCAGTGCAGGCGATCCGCGACCGGCTGCGATCCTGATGTGCGATATCCGCGCCGGGCGTCCGCCTGAACAGCGTGCCGAACTGGCCCGGTTGCTCGTCGAGGCCTGTAAGGAGATCGTGGGCCTCAGGGACGAGAACCTGAACGTCGAGTTCACCCAACACACCGGCGATGAAATGTATCACACCATGTATGGCGGGCTGAGTGGAGACTGGGATCCCAGCGAGCCGGATCGGCTAGAGACGTGACGTGAGTAGAGCGGGTCGAGCGGGGATATGCCAACGCCTCTGGTCGGGGCCCGCGCAAGCTTCATCCAGTAGATCGACATTGGCGATTCCATAAAGGGGCTTCTGCAAATGACGTGGGACAAGTGCTACTCCTTGTCCGAAGGTGGCGCTTCGGGCGGTGTGGGGCGATGTCACGTTAACTCCGACGTGGTGC
>NZ_LCYG01000074.1 GCF_001017175.1 Microvirga vignae
AGCCTGACTACTCCCAAGCGATCCCCAGAAAGGCCGCAATCAGCATCCCAAGAACCCCTAGGCCGGCAGCGACCGCTAACGGCATTACGAAAGACTTGAGATGATTGTTGGTCATCGATTCCCCCATCAACAACCCCTCGGAGAATGTGGGGAGGGAGCGCCAAAGATACGAGCGTGGTCCTTTCTCTTCCGAGTTCAGAGCGGTACCACTTCGATCAGCTGAAGCGTCTGGTCGGCAATCTCAATGCCGCAATCTGTCGGGTCACCACCTTCCTGCAACATGGCTAAGCGGTAGACTCGGCCAATTTTCAGCGCCTCATCGTGGGCGGCAATGCGGTCAGGCAGGTCCAGCCAGCCAAGAGCCTCAGTTTCTGAGTTGCACCGAAGGGTGAAGTTAAAGAGGCATCTTGGCCTCCTTGTAAGAGACCCAGCGCCAACAGACGGAATGACACTGGGCCTCCATCGACATTTGGTGGAGTCTCCACCGATGCATGACTGGGAGCCATGCAAAACCCATTGAAGACATCAACAGCGGAAGCCTCAATTCGTAGGATCCCGTAGGGTAGTCACCAAATAGGCTTTGCAGCATAGCTTGGTCTCCAGCCCGAGATTTAATAAAGCCGTCTAAAAGGCAGGGCACCACCCAGGTACCCCCACCTCCCTGCTCACTTCTTCCTGCCAGAGACGTTATCCTTGTTGGATGACGGGTGGGTTTGAGCGTCTTTGCGATGCGTCAGCCTGTCGGTCATCCGTTTGATGGCGTCGGTGACCCTGTGAGCCATGTCGGACATGTTCATAGGAGCCTCACTGTTCAGCACACAAGCTGTGCTTCCAAGACAACGCCAGCCTGCTCCTCCGCGTTCAAGGCGTAGGTTAAGTGCACCCTCAGCTTGAAAGCGAATGCTGGCTTTATCTCACCTTGCCGATTGGTCTCTCGATCGACCTTCAGGAGCGGTGTTGGAAGGCTTGGCTGTATAGTCTGGTTTGTTCTTCAGGATAGCCATGGCACGAGCAACGGTATCATCAGCACGTTTGGCAAATCCGCAGACTGGAAGTTTCAGCATGGGACCTTTCCTTGGAAGGCAAGAGGATTGATACGCCACACAACCTGCTTAGAACCCCGCCTTGCGACCAAGGTTTCAGCTTGGGAGCAAAAGTTTCCCTTTGTCAGGCGGTAAGTCCTCAAGGCTCTGAAACGCTTTCCCAAGCACCTGGTAGGCCAGCAACCGGCCTTGGCAGGGTTAGTGCGATCTCTCACCCAGTTCGATGGCCTCAATGAACGGAAACTCCAGAACGATCTCATCGAGGTCATCTCTGACGGTGATATGAGACACAGCCCAGTTGATGGGCTTCTCGAAGCTAGTGCTCATGAGGCCCTTAGCCATCGCCTTAGCTAACTCCCACGCCTGATCCGCATCGCGGAGGTCTTGCCCTTCTGGGTCTTCGATAACGTCGGTTCCGATATGCACATTGAAGAAGTAGCGGGGCATGAGGTGTCCTAAATTGTCTAGTTTGGCTTTCCCTGCTGAACCGCGGGACACTCGAGATGAGAACTCAAGCCTTGAACAATCTTGGCCACGTCATCCCTTGGAATGACGAAGGCAACCGGTCCGAAGAAGGGATGATCGAACGCGAGAAGTGAACCGTCAATATCTGCAGACTTAATGTACCAGGGCGGATCAATCACAGTTTCGACCGCCTTTCCATGAAGGGATTGCTTCGGTGTTCCCTCAAGCATCCGGGATCTTGCTCGTCCGAGCAGAGTGATCAATCTGGTGAGCTGCTCGAGATCCAATCCGACGGGGGACGACAAGCCCCCGACAGGGCCAATCTCAACGGTCACGGATTGCCGGTCCTCCGCGACCCGGATACCGACCCGCGCCTCGGCCATGGCATGTAACTCCTGCTCGTTCGCGCTCTCTCGTGAACCTGAAACGATCCTACTCAATCAAATGAACGCACCAGACTGGCATTTGGTAAACATAAAGCTCTCAAGAAGAAGACGCCTAAGGGCCGTTGGATCCAATGTGGAAATGAGAGCGGGAGATGCCCCTCATCCGAACTTCGTCCCTGTGTGCCTTAAGCTGATTGCAGAGTTGCTTGAGTTGTTTCTCCAAGCGCCGGGTCCGCGATACCAGTTCAGCGTCAGGCAATCCCGATAGTGTCGGAATCCCTACCTTTCGGCGCATTCCCCTTGTCACAGAGCGCAATCGCGCGAGTGATGTATGTCCCATGTTGGGAACTGAGAGCCAATGAGAGTCAGGCGTAGTGACCACTTCTAGGATTGTGGGGCATCGTCCCTTGAACTCACTGAGAACAGCTTTTTTGATCCTCGGCGGCAACTGATCTATAGGAAAACGATCATATTCTTGCATCTTGCTTCCTATCTTTCTTACTAGACGGAAGCAAATGCCGAACCGAAATCTTGGCGAGGATTAGGCAAGCGGCTCGAATTCAGCCTTCAGGGGTAAGAATCAGCCGTTGATAGCTGTTGTTTCTTGGCGTCCAATCCCCTGCGGCTTGCATGGTCTCCCGGAGAGATGGCACGACCTAAGAAGAAAAGCGCCAGAAAGGCGCTCTCAGCTTTTCGGCCCGCACATGCAAATCCAAGGCCGGTGAGCAACAGTAAACAAATCATTAGAGAAATTGGCAGGCCTCCGAGGGGTTAACCCTTTTGGGTATCTGTTCGCAAGGGGACCAAATCAGATACCGCTGAGGTAGTCCGTGGGGGCATGACGGGCTAAGGGCCGCAGACTTGGACCGGATCAGAGTTCAGGCGCGGCCCTTTCATTTCTGGGGCACAGCCGACTGTGCGGCGATAGCCTCAGGCACAGGATATACAGTTATGACCTCTGGATTACCTCTACGGGCGCAAAAATCTACCTACTAAGACAAGGTTGCACCTGTTGCCTCTCAACTATCTGTAAAGATATATTTTCCGGCAAATCCTAAAAATCCGGATGAATTATGCGGAGCGCACAAGATAATCCTACCGATAATTACCGTGCCCGCCGCGACGTCGGAGGCATGCTGACAGAATTAGACCTAAAAATTCTTTGGGTATCGCGCACTTTGAGCGACATAGACTACCGGTATGAACCAGAATTTGTCAGATTACGGCAGAGCAGCGCACATAAAGACATTAAGAAGCTCATGCGTGAGGCGCTTATCTCGACATACCGCAGGAAACGGGCTCCCTATGTCAAGCTACTCGCGGAGTTGCGGAGACAACAACTCACGTCCGGCGCGCCTAAAGCCTGAAGCCTTCAGGTAGTCAGATTAGCGGGCAATCCCTTACGGGTGTTCTCCGCCAGCAACCTCCTGTTCACCCCTTCATGCCATACCCACGGAATGACCTACTCCCGCGACACAACCGCTATCTCTGAGATCACTGGCCAACCGGTGAATACTTGGTCTGAAGACTGGCAGCACGAATGCGAGGCAAGAGCCGTCCTCGCCATGTCCAAGGCGGAGCGCGATGCCTTCTTTAACGGCGTCAATGAGGAAGGCCGCAAAGAGCGTGGCGTCATTGCTCTTCGCGGCTTGCAAGGAGCGGAAAAGCTAAAGGGCTATATGGAGCGCCTACAAGAAGCCCGGAGCAAGCGCGGGTAAGGAGAATGTAGCATTGACGCTACAGCATCGAGCATCCTACTGCCGAACGGCGCGTTAGAGCCGTCAGGATACCCCGTGAAAACAAAGATCATCCCTGCCCTTACCTTGGTGCTTGCTTCACCATCTGTAGCACAAGTCACACCTGCTGATCCTGGCAACATGCGCTGCGCTGACTTCGTAAAGGCCGCAAAAAGCTCATCGGGCGGAGCCTTCGCGGGAATATCCACGGGCAGCGAGGAGGCCGATGCAGAGGTTGCAAAGATCAATCAGGCGGTCGCAAAAGTCTGTACTCAGAGTCCAAAGATCACGGTGCGCGAGGCATTCCAACAGGCGCTTATCGAGTTCGAGTAGCCGGACACCCCGAGAATCAACGGATGGATGGGCTAGCCAACTGGGAGGCTGTGAGGGCCTCTATGGGAGCCGGATCTTCACCCTAACTAATACCGCGCCCACGGTCGATCAGAGGAGCTACTGCCCCTGCAAGAACGATAGCTCGGGGATTCTTACTGCTGGTCTGAAGGAAAGAAACGTACTGCCGCATTAGTTCGACAGTCACATAGTGAAAGGCCACATCAGATCCCCGTGCGACTTCCATGCGGCGGGAAGCTGTACTGAGCCTCTCTATATATGCTTGTTGCTCGATTGGTGAGGCAGTCTGAAATCCACTCACACCACCGAACACCTCTATGAAAGTATCCCAGAGGAGCGCCAAGCTCTTGGCAACCTTGTCTTGCTGGTCACGACTGAGCTTCTCGAACTCGCCCAACACCATTCCGACATCATCCACCTCATCAATCCCGTTTGCGTCAGGTGACGATAGCAACGGGAGAGAGGGAGACAGCTTGCGGACCTGCGAGTGAAAGATGGGTGAGGTTTCCTCCCACACATTCTGGAGCTTGGGAGCAAACCCACGTGTGAACAAGATAGCCCGGCCAGTCAAACGGGTGGCGCTATGCTTTACCAAGTAAGCGCCTCCCCTGTAGCAGAGGCGCACAACATATCCCTGCGCTACGGTATAAAATTGACTCAACCAAGCATCTTGGGCTCTTTGGCGCGATTTTTCTGCGCTTGGAGCGAAAATGTTAGTAGGCTGTACCGAGCTAACCATCAGCGAACGGCCCCGTTAGTAGCTTTATTTTGTTGTAATATTCACAATTGAGCCGAACTGGCTTAACAGTTTGGTGATCTGGCTGGAATACGGCGTAGCTATATGGCTATTTGGGGGCGCAGCCTCTACCTCAAAGGTGGTAGCAAATGCGGATACACCCCGTTTGGTGATGAATGGATTCCGGCGGAACGGACGGTCGTGACGAGACGATGATCCCTCTAACGACGCTTCCCGAAGCTCAATCAAAAAAGCTTAAAGAGGTGGAGTCAGCGCTCCCACCTCGGTTGATTGCATACCAGAACCGGAGCTTTGGTGGAGCCGCCCCTTACAAGCAGGTTCTGCAACTTCAAGCCACCTCACACCTGTGGGAGCAGGAAGCCCTCGACTGGCCCAAGCCCGCGCCCTCCACCGCCACTGGACAACCCTGGGGACCACCCCGCCTCCGAAAACGGGACAACGCCGCCGCATTGGCTCCCTATCGCAGCCGTTGCGCGACGAAGAACAGGCGTGGGAAACGCAGGAGGACCTTCCCGTCAGCCTGAGCCGGGTAGGCTCTGGCGATCTCCTCTTTGTACCGACCGAGATATTGAGCTTGCTCCTCTGGAGAGAGTGGGTCGAGATACGGCTTCAGTCCCGTGCTCCTGAACCATTCGACGATAGCGTCGGCGCCATCAAGAGGATGAACGTAGGTCGTCTGCCAGATATCCACCGTGCACCCGGCGTGCTGCAACCACGCGTAATAATCCTCGAACGAGCCGATCTTCTCCTTTGCCGCGGAGGCCGATGTCAATTTCGTTGCCCATGGACCTTCATGGGCGATCTGCTCCATGAGGCGGTGCGACGGCTCGTTTAGATTATTGGGCATCTGCACCGCAAGGAAGCCGCCATTCCTAAGGAACGAGACAAGACGGCTCAGGAGACCCGGATGGTCAGGGATCCATTGCAGAACGGCATTGGCGAAGATCAGATCGAAACGCTCCTTCGGCTGCCATGTCGCAATGTCAGCCTCCTCGAACGTCAGACCTGGCAGGCGCTCCCGCGCCTTGGCGAGCATTCCGGGAGAGTTGTCGAGCCCCCTTATCTGTGCGGCTTGGAAGCGCCTGATCAACAATTCCGTGCTGTTTCCTGGGCCGCATCCGAGATCCACGCAATGCTGCGGGTCCGATAGCGGCACCCTCCGGAGCAGATCGACCGACGGGCGAGTGCGCTCGTCCTCGAACTTCAGATATTGCCCTGCGTTCCAGTCTGCCACTGTGGGTTCCTCCTCATCAAACTCTGCTGGCGGCATCCCATGAGCTTGATGAACCGAGACCTGGCCCCTGAAGAGATGTCGGGCTCCTTTCCATTTTAGGAACGTGATCCGACAGGCGCAACGGTCGCGGCCTCCATGCCGTGAGTATCGAAGATCTTGCGAATGGTCCCATCACCCTTCAGATCCTCGATGATCTGGCTGAAGACTTCCAGCGCATCGGTGTGGCCCTTCGGCACGGCCACGGCAGTGCCGGCAGCATGGAAATGACCATCCAGCATCCTGGCGCCAGGGAATTGTGAAAGAAGACTCTGGAGAGATTCCTTGCCCAGGGCCAGAGCATCCACCTCCCCGTTACCGAACTTCACCAAAGCCTCATCAAGACTGGCCAGCCCCGTTGCGGTCGTATGGGTCAGCGTTCGACGTGAGCTTCGGATTGTTGCCGTGTTCTCGACTCCGTAGACCCGTACCCCTCCCCGGTCCACATCGCTGATGCTGTTGATGCTGGAGCCTGCTGGAACAAGGTAGGTGCTTTCGCCGAGGAAGTAATTCGGGCCGAAGTCGACGACCTGCTTTCTCTCAGCGTCTACAGGCGTAAAGGAAACATCCCACGCTCCCGTTGATGCGGCCTCGATGATCGCACCGGAACTTGGATATTCGACCAATGTCAGGGGGGTTCCGATCCGTGCAGCAATCAGCCTTGCGAGGTCTACGGTCGGGCCACGAGGCTCGCCCGTTTCAGCATCGCGGGTGGTCCAGACCGCCGAGACTGCGCTGCCCACTGCGATTGCAACACGCAGGCTTCCGGCAGGGGCCAGAACCTTAAGGAGGTCTTCATTGATATCCGTCTTCATCCAGCCCCCTCGAAGCATTGTATTCACCTGACCATCATCGGACTGTTCCGGATTACTGCACTAGCTTATGACCCGGATCGGCTTCCCATCGAGAAACGCTTTCAGGTTCTCGATCGATTGGTTGAAGAACAGCCGATAGTTCTCCTCGGTCACGAATCCGATATGCGGCGTCGCAATGACGTTCTGCAGATAGCGGTAGGGATGTTCAAGCGGCAAAGGCTCGATGTCGAAGACATCAAGACCTGCACCTGCGATCCTGTGGTGGAGCAAGGCATCAAGGAGCGCAGATTGGTCAACCAGCTTCGGGCGCGACGTGTTAACGAGAAAAGCGGAGCGCTTCATCCTGGCAATGTCGGCGGCTGATACGATGCCCTCCGTCGTGTCGCTATGAGGAATGTGGATCGTGATCACGTCCGAGTTGGCAAACAACTCTTCCTTGGACACGCATTCGACGCCGTGTGGGGCGGTTCTCTCAGGCGTCAGGTTGGGACTCCAGGCGACGACCCGCATGCCGAAGCCCTGTCCAATGCGGGCGACGGGCTGACCCATGTTTCCCAGGCCGAGAATCCCGAGTGTCTTGCCGGCCAAGCCCAGCCCGAGACCCAGTTGCCAGCCTCCATTCCGCAACGAAGCCGCCTCCAGTGACATCCGGCGCATGAGCATCAGGATCAAACCCCAGGTAATCTCCACGGTAGTTTGATGATAGGCCTCAGTCGTGCAGACCGTGATGCCGAGATCTCGGGCTGCCGGAAGATCGATGGAGCGCGCGTTGCGCATGCCGGTCGCCAAGAGCAGTTTCAGCTTGGGCAAGCGCTCCAGGGTTGAGCGGGGAAACTCCGTGCGCTCGCGAATCCTGAGAACGACATCGAACTCGCTCAGGCGATCAATGAGTTGCCTCTCCTCATGAACATGATCGGTGAACGGCACGACAGCGGCATTGGGAATGCTGCCCCAATCCGCCAGCTTGAGAGCTGATGCTTGATAATCATCAAGGATCGCTATGCGCATAGGCTAGACCTTTATGATGAAGAGGTTGACCCTGAAGTGAGAGAAAGCTGTTCGTGCCTAGATGTGAACGGGCGGCTTCGGCAAAGGACACCAATGGGTCGCATCAACGAAGAAACCGCGCTTGCTGACCCAGCATTGGGTGACGGCCCGCCAATGGGAAATCTCGTAATCTCCATATTTCGTGAAGCACAAAATTTCCGTGCCATCCTTCGGGGCTGTCTCCATGGGCCGCCAACGCCCATTGGCCTGGTCCTGCGTATCCTCATGAATCGCAACCATGAGATTCCTGATGACCTCCCCTTTTTTGCTCAACCGCGAGGCCGCTGCTGATCCGTTCCGCCGAGGCATTCGGATGGCATTTCCGAAAGCCTCGGCCCTGGCGCATGCAATCGCTCCTTACGGCACCCAGGTTGTCTCGGGCGCCTCCTGCTCCGTTCGGCTTGCGAACGAAACCGGCGCCTCGGCCTTTCGAGCCCCCCTAAGGCTGCTCACCTGAAGCAGGCGAGTCAATTGGCTGATGTCTGCGACAGCCTCAAGGGTCTCCAGCCGCTCGAAGAGCGGAGCAATCTGCTCCCGCGGCAATGAGCGACTCGCACAATCCTCGAACTTCTCCCAGAGTTCATCCGAACTCATGGGATTTTCGCCGCCGCGCCCGACAAGATTATCCACCCGCCTCGACAACCTGCGACCGTCCTTCAGCTCCACGACCACTTCAGCGCCCCACTGCTCCGCGGCATCGTCGGCCATATCGGGATGTGGGCGCGCCTGCGTGATTTGAAGAAGGTGCCGGATGGCAGGCTCATTGTGAGCGTCTCCCTCGAAATCCTTGAGACGAACAGTTCCATCCAACAGGGCACGCGCCACGACATATTGAACGCTGAATTTCGCCTCAATGGGAGTTTTCGGATGCGGCGTGTTGGTGTGACGCAACCGACGTCCGTGAGGGAGAACCTCGATCCGTGCAACATCGTCTGCCGTGATCCCCTCTTCACGGACCAGGTTCAGCATCATCATGATGGCAGGATGCGTGCTTCCGCAGCATGGAAACTGTTTCAAGCCAACATCCGAACTCTCGATCTCGAGTGGCTCCGCCCATCCGGCAAAGAGCTTCTCGGCATCAAATGTTCCAGGCCCGTTGAAGACGTTCAGGAAGCCCTGGTGGTGCTCAAGAACCGAGGGATTGGCATCGAACCCGTTTTCGGCAAGCAATGCTGCAAGCAGGCCGTTGCGCCCGCATTGTCCGACATGAAGCGGCTTCGTCATGGTGCCGAAATTGGCTTTGATGCCGCTTGCGAGTGAAGCGGCGATCGCGAGAGCCATCGTGGTTTTCTGCTGGTCCAGCCGGATCAGATAGGACACGGCAGCCGCGGCCCCGAAGGTTCCGAGCGTCGCCGTCGGATGCCATCCTTTGTCGTAGTGATGGAAATGGACGGCGCGGGCGAGCTTGAGCTCGGTTTCCACCCCGACGATGTAGGCGAGAAGAACCTCCTCGCCGGAGTACTTGCGCTCCTCGGCAACCGCCAGGAGAGCCGCCACGAGGGGCACCGAATGGTGCCCGCCGAAGACGCTGTTGAAATCGTCGTAATCAAGTGCGTGAGAGGCCGTTCCGTTGATCAGAGCTGCATCGAGAGCACTCGTGCGTAGATCCGTACCGAAGATCAGAGAGCTGCCGGGCGCCTCGGCCACACCTGGTGTTCGCAGCAGGATCTGGGTGCAGTCCTCCGGGATGCCCGCCAAAGTCACGCCCACCGTATCGAGAAAGCATGTCTTGGCCTGCTGAAGGGCCTTTTTCGTTACCTGCTGCTTGCTGAAGCCACAGATTTTTTCGGCAAGCCGCGCCGCGAGGGACACCTGCGCCAGTTGGTTTACGTCGCTCATGAGCGCCTCCTCATGATCGTGCGGCAGCGTTCCGGCCGGCGATGCGGCCGAATGTGGCTCCGGAGACAAGGCCCGTTCCAGCCGGGTAGTTGTCATAGAACAGACCCCCGACCATTTCGCCGCAGGCGAAGAGCCCCGGGATAGGCCGCCAATCGGTCCCGATCACCTGCGCGTTCTCATCGACCTTCAGACCGCCGAAGGTGAACGTGATGCCGCCAGTGGCGCTGTAGGCATAGTATGGCGGCTTATCGATCCGCAGCGCCCAGTTCGTCTTCTCGGGATTGAGGCCACGGGACCGCAGCCCGTCCTTACGGGTCGGATCGTATCCGTCCTGGGGATCACGGGCGCCCGCATTATACTCAAGCAGCGTTTTCAGCGCCTGTTCCTTGTCCTCGATATCGAGCTGTTCCAAAAGTCCTTCAAGCGTATCGGACACGATCGGCGTGCTGGTTTCATAGCGCGGCTCAAGAAGATGGACGACCTTCGAATCGAAGATCTGATAGGCCTTTCCGCCGGGCTCGGCGAGGATCGCTCGCCCGAACTTCGCATAAGTGAAGAGCGCCCCGTCTTCACCCTCGTCCACAAAGCGACGTCCACGACGGTTGAGCATCACGCCATAGACATAGCTCAAGCGGTTGCTGCGATCCGTCAACTCGCGCGGAGCGAACTCGCCCCAATCTGCGCTGATGGGCGTTGCATGGCAGCCGCTCCACTGTCCCCACGGCATCGCGCCGATCGCCATAGCCATGCGCAAGCCGTCGCCTTGGTTGTGAGGCGTTCCACGCACTTTGGCGGCTCCGACCAGAGGTCCGATATGCTGAGTGCGCATCTGCACGTTGGCTTCGAACCCGCCGCAGCCGAGCACGACCGCTTTCGTGCGGATCGTACGAATGCCGTCGTTGTCACGGACTTTCACGCCGCTGACGCGTCCATTTTCGTTAAGACATAGTTCGATCGCAGCGGCGCCATACTGGATGTCGATCCCCATCCGTTCCGCCGTCGCAAACCAGCTCCGGGACAGACCGACTCCCTCGTGCTCGGCTCGAACTACGAGACCACGCGCCCAGATCATCACGTTGTCTTTTCTGACCGCTGACAAGGTGATCGCCGGCTCCATCTTCACGCGGCCGGTCTTGTTCATCCAGAAGACCGTGTCCTTGGAATTGTTGACGAGGACTTTCGAGAGAACGGGATCCGTCCGCCCGTTCGTCACCCTCATCAGGTCGCCGTGATAATCTTCCTTCGTGTAGGGTGAGATACCTTCATAGAAGTTCTCATATTTCTCGGCCGCTCCGGGAATAAGAGGCGCGATCTCGCGGGGATCATCGAAGGCGAAGCGCAACACACCGCCGCTCCAATGGGTGTTCCCGCCTCGCATCTCACGAGGCGCCTTCTCGAGCACCAGAACCCGCTCCGCACCATTCTCCTTGGCGGATACGGAGGCTGCCAATGCAGCATTACCGGCACCAACGACGACAACATCATATTCTTCCATGGGCTTCCTCGTTTCCTCCGCGCCTGGTCTGCCGGACAAGGGTCTAGCAACCGGTCATCTTTCTATTGCCGCTCCTATCGGAGCTTTACCGCCAACTGTAGACAGTTGTCAGTTTTTTACAGGAAAGATTCCCGCAATGCAATGCTTCCTGCATTGCACCAAGGACGGATCAGGGCAGACGGGAATGCATCGGCGGCATACGCCAAGACGCATCGAGCCGCGCCGGAAGCCGGCGCGGCTCGATCCATTCAGATGGCAGAGACCTTTAAGTCCGCTCTAAGCGAAGCTGGGCGCTAAGCCGCTGTCGTCCTGGTATTACGCCGTGAGATCTTCTTTGGAGCGGGCGGCATCTTTACGGATGGGGATGGTCCACTCTCCTCGGAGGACGCTCCGAGTTGCGCCTCAACGTGGAGCCGTGCATTGCGGATATGCTCGCGCATCTTCTGTTCTGCAAGTTCGGGATCGCGCTTGACGAGAGCAGCGACAATTTCCGTGTGCTCCTCGAAGGCATTTCTCGCCCGTCCCCGTAAGGTGCTGGATTTATAGCGGTAGACACGCAAGAGATCGTACAGATCACCGCACAGCATTTGAATCAGGCGCTCGTTGCGGCTTCCTTTCACGATCCGGAAATGGAAGTCGAAATCCTTGCTTTCCTGATAATAGCCCGTCCCAACCTGGATGCTCTTGCGAGAGCCATGCTCCTTCAGCAGGGCTTCAAGGCCAGCGATTTCCTCATCGGTCATTCGCTGAGCCGCCAAGCCACACGCGATCCCCTCCAGGGCTTCGCGAACGACAAGAATATCAGACAGGTCCGAGACCGACAGGGCCGCCACGCGTACACCGATGTTCGGCGTTCTCTGAAGGAGCTTGCGCCCCTCGAGCCGACGGATTGCTTCCCGTAGAGGTCCGCGGCTCACCCCGAGAGATTTCGCAAGCGCCTGCTCGCTGATCTTGCTGCCTGGAGCAAGCTCCCCGCTGATGATGGCGGCCTCAAGCCGTTCGGCCACGACGTCTACCAAGGATTGGGCCTGAACCCTGCTGTTCAAAAGATCGCTCATAGGAAATTCTGTTACCTTAATAGATTGCAGGGTGGAAGCGGTGATTTGCGCTCTCTCCTATGGGCGCCGGACCTTTCTGGCAATAGGAACCGACAAACATCCACTACATCAACGCGTTACATGCTTTTAGCACATGATCGAGAGGCGTTGCGGATCAATACCCGGTGTCAGATTGATTGCCTCACCCGAGCCTTCCCGCCCTTATGCCCATCTGAACTCCATGGATTTCTAGCATGGGCCGCACTGAATTGCAAGATTGCGTAAACTGTTGACATTATACACATTGAGTGCTGTCAATGCAGCATCAGAGAATCCCAGCGATTGGATGCCCCATGCTCGACGCCCGTCACAATGCCGAAGTCACCACATCCAACGGGCCGGCGAACAGCTTGGCAAGATTCACGGCCGATCTGCGGTACAGCGACATTCCCGCCTCCGCCATCGATCGAGCCAAGATGCTTATTCTCGATGCGTTGGGCGTGGGCCTGGCGTCAAATGCCTATGACTATGCTGAACGGGCTGTTGCAGGGGCTGTTGCGCTGGGTGGGAGCGGCCCCTGCTCCGTGATCGGACGCTCTGAACGCCTGCCTGCCCGCGACGCGGCTCTGGCGAATGGGGTGCTCATCCATGGGCTGGATTTCGATGACACGCATCTTACCAGCATCGTTCATCCGACAGCTGCATGCCTGCCTTGCGCTCTGACTTTCGCAGAGTCTCTGAAGGCAAGCGGTCAATCGCTTCTCACGGCCTATGCCGCCGGCATGGAAGCTGCGGTTCGAATCGGCGGATCTGTCAAAGGCGGGTTCCACCATGTCGGATTCCATGCGACCGGAGTTGTCGCCCATTTCAGCTCGAGCATCATTGCCTCAAAGCTCCTCGGCTTGCCTACCGAGCGTATCGTGGCCGCCCAGGGAATTGCCGCCAGCACGGCCGCAGGGATCCAGGTCTTCCTCGAAGAGGGCGCATGGACCAAACGCTTTCATCCAGGCTGGGCCGCGGTCGCGGGCATCACGGCCGCGCGTTTGTCGGAGAACGGTTTCGTGGGTCCGTCGCGCCCCTATGAGGGCAAATTCGGTCTCTTCCAGACCCACCTTCACGAACATGCAAAAGATGTGGACCTGAGCTGGATGAGCGACCGGCTCGGGGAGTACTGGCATTTCGCCGATACCGCCATCAAACCCTATCCGGTCTGCCACTTCATTCATGGCTGCGCTGATGCCGCGATCGAACTTCATCAGGAACTCGATCCGGAGGACATTGCGGAGGTCGAGGCGTTTCTGCCGAAGGACACACTTCACATTATCGCTGAGCCGGCAAACTCGAAGGAGCGTCCGACCACGGATTATGAGGCCAAGTTCAGTGCGCAATTCGTTGTCGCGACATGCCTTATCAAGGGCAGGTTCGGTCTGCCCGAACTCCAGGCCGAGGCGCTCGCCGATCCGCAGGTTCGGGATCTGGCCACGCGGGTCCGCTGCCACGCGGATCCGGATTCCGCCTTCCCGAAATTCTTCTCGGGCGGCGTGCGAGTGACAACCCGGGACGGGCGTCAGCTCACACGGCATGTCAGGGTCAACAGCGGCGCGGGAGAGCGAGCTCTGCCGCTTGAAGGCGTCGTGGCGAAGTTCATGGCCTCGGCATCGCTTGCGGTGCCGCACTGGAAGGCGGAAGAAATCCGGGATGCTGTTTTGCAGCTCGACACAATCTCAGTCGAACAACTCGCGAAAGCCCTTCGCTACGACCGGCGCACCTGATTCCTGTGCGCTATCCAGCAAAGAACCGACTTGTGTACGCTGGTCGAGTCCTATCGTGGCTCACCAGCGAACAGGAATAGCCAATTGGAATGCGTGAAATGTTTCGGGCTCGGTCTGACTTGATCTAGACAGGTGCTGCGAGCACGCGGACCGGATTGCCCGCCCGCCAGGCGGCAATGCCCTCGACAGTATCTTCAAAAAAGGCCCGGTAGGCACCCTCCGTGACATAGCCGAGATGGGGCGTCAGCACGGCGTTCGGGATCGTTCGCAAGGGATGATCAGGAGGGAGTGGCTCCTGGTCGAACACATCGAGGCCCGCCGCACGAATTTTCCGGGTTTGCAAGGCCTGGATCATCGCTGCCTCATCGACGATCGGGCCGCGGGATGTATTCACGAGGATGGCTGACGGCTTCATCAACCCGAATTCGTGAGCGCCAACGAGCCTGCGGGTTCGCTCGCCCAGGATCAGATGGATCGATACCACGTCCGAAAGGCGAAACAGCTCGTCCTTGTCGACGCGTCTGGCTTGGAGCGATGCTGCTCTTTCTTCAGTGAGATTTTGGCTCCATGCCACGACATCCATGCCGAAGGCCCGCGCGATGGGCACCATGTGGCTCCCCAGCTTTCCGAGACCAAGGAGGCCGAGCGTCTTGCCGCCCAGAGAGAGACCGATGGTTTCCTGCCATCTCCCCTCCCGGACGTGGCGATGCTCCTCCGGAATTGAACGGGCGCAGGAGAGAATAAGCCCCCATGCGAGCTCAGGCGTCGCATATTGCGATTCTCCCGGATGGGTATGGCACACGGTCACTCCGTGGCTGGCGGCTGCCTCCAAGTCAATGGTGCGGGTGCGGGCACCAGTCACGATCACGAGCTTGAGACGAGGCAAGCGTTCGATCAACTCTCGCGGCAGCGGCATCCGCTCGCGCATGAGACACAGAACATCGAAGTCCGCCAGCGCATTCGCGGCCTCATCGATGGACGAGAGGTTGCGATCGAACACTTGTATATCGCAGTCTCGTCCGAGCATATCCCACCTTGCATACTGAAGCGCGACACGCTGGTAATCGTCGAGGATCGCAATGCGCATTGAAATCTCCACTGAGATTGAACCGTTTCTACAGCTCTTCGATCTCGACAGGGAAGAGGCTGGCCATATCGTCGACCTCCATGAGGTGGAATACGTTGAAACGATAGGCTGAACCTGTCACGACCTCGGGCGGAGTGAAGGGAAAGGCCAGATTGCCGGCCGTCGAGATACGCCCTTCGTAACCATGATGGAGAAGGTATTGCTTGGTCGTTCTGACCACCTCTTCTGCCCGCTGCGCGCTGGGGGCAATGCACTCGCCCAGGATGAAAACCTCGCGAGGCAGTGGGTCCGGAGCTGCCCCCCAGTCCCGGACACCATCCGCGCCATAAACGCGGAAGAACAACTTGTAATCCTCCTCGGTATCCTCGCAGACAAGATCGCGGACGACCGCCTTCACGCTCTCTAGAATCATCTCGTGACGTGCAATGAAGCGCGGATCGGCAGCACCACACAGCAGAAGCGCCCGGTGTCCCACCGATCGCGCGCCCTCGAGCTTGATGGTCTGTCGCTGGGCTGGCTCAAAAGCGGCCCCGGAGACCCGCGTCCTTCGTGGATCGAGCGCGGTATAAGTGACGTTCCTCAAATCGATGCGGCCGGCCGGTTCACGGATCTCGTAAGGGTCGGCCTGTTCATAGAGGCTGTGAGCGGCCACCGAACTCGGCGTCGCCGCACGGTTGGGCGCCATGCTTTCCAGATCGAAGCCTTCATCGTCCAAGGTCGCCAGAATGGTATCGCGCCCGCCTGGAACACAGCAGAGCGATGCGCATTCGACGATCTTGGCCATGTGGGTTGCAATGCCGGCCGGGAAGCCGAGCATGATCGGAATGGCGGCGAAAATACCGGTGTCGCAGGCCCGGCCCGCAATCACGACATCGGCCCCGGCCTCCAGAGCCCTGCGAAACGCCTCAACGCCCATTTGCCCGACCAGATTGGATGCGGCGTCAACCTCTTCTTCCGTCAGATCCGGCATCGTATCCAGGGGATGGACGCGCCCAGTCCTGATGGCGGCTTTCACGACGTCACGCGGAATGTCCGCCGGGATGACCGCCATCCTGAAGTGAAGATCCTCCTCGCGGGCAATCTCCCGTACGAGATCGACGGTCTGCTCGAGATGCGGGGCGGCTCCTGCGGAACCAGCGGAGCCGATAATCAAGGGAATGTCGAGCTGTCGCGCGGCTTTCAGCACCTTCCGAAGGTCCCGTTTGGCGCCGACCCGCGTCGGTGCCATCGTGCCGTTCCCCAAATAGTGCGGGCCTATGTCGATGGAGCCCATGTCGCACCCGATCATGTCGGGGTTGCGACGCAAGCCTTCATTGAGCGCCGGCGTCGGTATCCCATAACCCAGTTGCCCCGAGGCTCCGAGAACGCGGAGCGGCCGGCGGCGTCCGCCGGAGAACTCATTCACGAGGCGTTCGATAGCGCTCATACTTCAATCTCCAGCAACGGCGCATGCTGCTGCGCGCCATAGACATCGCGATCTCCCGGATCCCCTGACATGATATCGCGGGGGATCGTGATCTTCACCGCCTGGGCAGGCGCATAATCGATCACCCGGACCTCGTTCTCGGAGCGGCCATAGCGGGCGGCAACCTCAGACCGCAAGCGAGCCACTTGCGAACGGACGCGTTCGAAATCCTCAGAACGGTCGAAAATCAGATCAAAGGTGACGAGACAGGGACCAGCGTTCTTGCTGCGCAAAACGCGAGCGATCTCTTGGAGTTGCATCGGCGTGCTCATGCTGAGGCTATCAAGCGCCCGACTTCCGGCCGAAGCGCTTCGATGATGGAATTCGCGAAACTGGTTGCCCTGCCGCCATCAGAGAATGGAGTCAGGCCGCTTGGGCTGTCTTCTCAGGCACAGCGACAAGGTGGCAGTCTGCTGGCGCAAAGCTGACCATCACGTCCGCTCCGGGCGTGAAGTCGAGCGCGGAATGCACCTTTACGATGGTCCCTCCAGCCCTCACGAAATATTCCGTGTAGGCTCCCATGTAGTGCCCCTCCTCGACACGGCCTCTCAACTGGTTCACCGACTCGTGATGCGCCGCCTCCCGGCTTGCGGCCGACAAGTGGACGGCCTCGGGTCGCAACATGGCCTGGTACTGACCATTGGCACTAAGGTTGGAAGCATCGAGCCGTATCTGCGTGCCATCAGGCGTGACCCAAGTCCGGCCATCCGGCCCCCGGGTCACGTCGATGAAGCTCGCCCGCCCGACGAAATCGGCCACGAAGCGGTTGACCGGTCTCCGGTAGAGATCCTTGGGCTCGCCGACCTGCATGATCCTGCCGGCTTCCATCACGATGACGCGATCCGACATGGATAACGCTTCCTCCTGATCGTGCGTGACATAAACGGCAGCGACCCCGAGTTCACGCTGAAGTCGGCGGATCTCGGATCGTGTTCCTTCGCGCAGCTTGGCGTCCAAATTGGAGAGTGGCTCGTCAAAGAGGAGAACCTTCGGTTGGCCTACGATGGCGCGCGCCAAGGCCACGCGCTGCTGCTGACCACCTGACAATTGCGATGGCTGGCGGTCTTTCAGGTGGCGCATCCCTACGACCTCCAGCGCCTCATCCACCTGCTTGGCGACATCGGCCGCCGGAACCTTGCGGATCGTGAGCGGGAAGCCGACGTTCTGAGCCACCGACATATGGGGCCAGATCGCATAGGACTGGAACACCATACCGATGTTGCGCTCGTGGGGCGGGATCAGAACGCCCTGCTCAGGTGCGGAGACGACTTCATCCCCGATCCTGATAATGCCGCCATTGGCATCCTCCAGCCCAGCGATACACCTGAGGGTCGTTGTCTTGCCGCAACCGGACGGCCCCAGCAGACTCACAAATTCTCCTCTGGCAACCTGGAACGAGATGCCATGGACCACCGTCAAGACGCCATAACGCTTGACGAGATTCTGAACGACGATGCTCATAGCGTTACCTACACTTTCTCTCAGCCGCGTCGTGCTGATGGCAGCAGCCAGATGATGAGCGACATTGCTGCGAAGATGATGACGGTTGCGACCACTGACAGTGCGCTCGCGAGACCCCAATTTGCCTGCTCGAAGAACGACCAAATCGAAATCGACACCACGGAGGTGGTCGCCGAGTAGAGAAGGATCGCGGACGAGATTTCACGGAAGAAAGCCATGAAAAGCAGGAAATAGGCTCCCTGCACCGAGGGGCGGGCAAGAGGCAGCAGGATCCTGAAAACCGACCCGAGCCGCGTTGCGCCGCCCACCCAGGCAGCTTCTTCCAGGCTTTTGTCGATCTGGACCAACTGCCCGCCGATTGTTTCGGTCGCATACGGCAGGAAGCGCGTGATGAAGGCCATGATCATCAGGGCAAGCGTGCCGTAAAGCGGGATCGGCAGATAGGCGTAGGCCCAGAGAAGTCCGAGGCCCAGAACGATGCCCGGCACCCCGAAGGGAAGGCTCGCGACAAAGTCGAGCCCTCTATACCCCGTCGGCCTCAGCCGCAGGGTAAAGTAAGAGCAGAGAAGGCCGAGAACCACGCCGATGGCCGCGCCAACTCCCGATACGATCAACGTGTTCCAGAAGCTGCGCATGGTCGATGCGCTTTCCCAAATGAACATGTAGTTCCGCAAGGTATACATGCCGCTCATGGGATTGGCCGTGAACCATTTCAGCAGGGACGTGTAGATGAGGATCACCATCGGCAGGAGAAGGCCGAGGAACACGAAGCCGAAGCAAAGGATGTAGGCGGCCCATTTCCAGCGTCCGAGCGGGATGGGAGTCGCCCGCCCGGCCTTGCCGGTGATTGTGGTCAGACGCCCGGTCCGCGTGACCCGTCGCTGAGCCCAGATCGCACTTCCTGTGATGGCGCTGAGAGCCAGACCCACGGCGGCCGCCAGCCCATAATCCGCCGGCGAGAACCGAACAAGAAGATAGAGCTGGGTTGCCAACATGGTCACCTGGCCCGGGATGCCGATGAGAGCTGGAATTGCGAACTGCTCAATGGTGATAATGAAGGTGAGAATGAAGCTCGAGATCAGGGAATAGCTCAGAAGTGGCAGAGTCACCCGGAACAGAACCGCATGAGGCTTAGCACCCGAGGTACGGGCCGCCTCCTCATAGATTCCATCCATGCTGAGGATCGGGCCACGCATCGTCAGATAGACGAATGGCACCTGGTGCAGCACCATGACGATGACGATACCCATGGCCGTATAGATGTCGATCCGAAGCCATGGCATTCCCAAGACATCGTCCACAACTGCGTTGAAGATGCCGCCGGGCGCACCGATGATGATCCAGGCCATCGCGAGAATGAATGAAGGGAAGTAGAAGGCAAGCCCGATCAGCGCCGTGATGATATTGCCGTATTTGAAGTCTGTGCGATGAACCACAAGGGCGATCGCCGCTCCAATGACAATGCAGAGAGCAGAGGACAGAAGCCCGATCCAAAGTGTCGTGGCGATGGTCGACAGAACACCTCCGGAAAAGAGGTTCGCATAATTTTGAAGGGTCCATTCACCTTCGGTTCCCGGAGCGCTGGTGCGCAGGCTCCCGTAAATGAGGGCCGCAATGGGAATTGTGACAAGCAATATCACAATGACATATGTCGCAACGTATACAGCATTGAGGACACGGTCGTGTGATCGCCGTCCCTTGATCTTCCCGGCCACAAACTCATCGGCGGTCGCGGTGATCGCCTTATCGGTCATTGTTCAGTTCCCAACTCTTCTCGCCAATGATGGAAATGGCCGCATGGCAGACATGCGGCCATTCAGCTTTTCATCTTAGCGGACGCCGAAAACGGTGCGCCAATGCTCGACGATCTTCTTCTGCCGCTCGGGGGTCAGAATTTCTTCTCCGCTCACGACATTCGAGAGCTGAGAGGTTGCAGGGAGCTTGGAAAGCGGCGGGATGCCGTTCCGAGTGACGGACAGACCGCCATATTGCTGAAGGGCCTCCTGCCCTTCCTTGGTCATGAGCCAGTTGAGGAAGACACGGGCCGCATTCGGATGAGGCGCATTCTTTGCAACGAATGCCACGTTGGCCGAGGAAGTCGTGCCGGACTTCGGGTAGACGTACCCGATAGGAGCGCCGTCTTCGAGCAGCGGATTGAGAGGAAGATCGGTCAATTCTGCGACACGCACATCACCGCGGATTACCGCCTGGATGATACCGCCCGAGCCTTCGAAGAAGCGAACGTCGTTCGCCTTCAGCTTCTCGGCCGCATCGGGGAAGCCTTTATCCTCCCAGAAAGCCACGATCTGCTGGATCGACACTGACCGCCAGGGCGGATTCATGCCTACCTTGCCCTTCCATTTGGGATCAAAGAGATCCGCCCACTCCTTGGGAGCCTCGGAATCCTTCACGAGCCCCTTGTTCCAGATAATGGCCTCACGCGCATATTGCAGCGTGAAGAGCATGTTGTTCTGGTTCACGCCGGCAGGAAAGTTGGACAGTTCCGGTGGCGTCCACTGCGCCATCCAGCCCTGTTTCATGCCCTCGGTGACGCGCTCGTCCGGGAAGGTGATGAAAACGTCGGCGATGTGACGGCCGGAATTGAACTCAGTCTGAAAGCGCTCGATGAGCGGATTGCTGCCGAGGCGGATCTGCTCCGTCTGGATCTCGGGATATTTATCACGGAATTTCTGCAGCAATGGCTCGATGCCGTTAGGCTGCAGGTTGTTATAGAAGACGACCTTTCCCTCTTTCTTGGCGGCCGCCACCGTGTCGTCCCAAGACTGAGCCTTGACCGGTGAGGACAGGGCCGCCGCCAGAGCCGTGGCTGCAATAGCCCCACTCATGAGCCATGACTTGGCTTTGGAATACCAACTTGATTTCATCATTAGAGCGTTCCTCCGTAACACTGAGCAGAATTGTTTTCTCTTATGCGCTCTAAGGTAGGCTAGCAGCATACAGCGAACTGTCAACAGTTGACTAGGAGGCGTGGCCCTTATATATGACAATCGGAGCAGCAAACTCGCGGCTGGGGGCCAGCGCGAGCTTAGCGGACATAATGGCAAGCAGCATGTTTCAACAAAAAGCGACGTCGCAATCACCCTCTGGAGCCAGAGTTCGCCTGAAGCAGTTGGTCGAGCAGCGGAACGCCCTTCTTGTTCCCGGCGCCGCAAATGCTCTCAACGCGCGGATCATTGAGGATTTAGGCTTCGAGGCCGCCTATCTGACCGGCGCGGGCTTGGCCAACACTCATCTCGGCATGCCTGACCTCGGCCTCGTCAGCGTTACCGAACTCGCCGAGACTGCGTCGAGAATCACGGATGTGTGTTCGCTGCCGCTGATCGTCGATATCGACACGGGTTTTGGCAATTCGCTGAATGTGCACCGCACCGTTAAACTGCTGGAGCGCAGCGGAGCGGCAGCGCTCCAACTCGAGGATCAGATCTTTCCGAAGAAGTGCGGCCACTTCTCCGGAAAGGGAGTCGTGCCCCTGCCGGAAATGATCGGCAAAATCCACGCAGCACTTGACGCAAGGCAGGATGAGAATCTTCTTCTGATCGCGAGAACCGATGCAAGAGCCGTCGAAGGTTTCGAGCGGGCGCTTGAGCGGGCGCATGCCATGACGGAAGCGGGAGCTGACATCATCTTCGTTGAAGCTCCGGAATCGGTAGAGGAGCTGCGAGCCATCGGCCAATTACCGGCTCCGCAGCTGGCGAACCTAGTCATCGGTGGTCGGACGCCCCTTCTGACGATCGACGAATTGCGCGATCTCGGCTTTGCTGTTGCTCTTTATGCTAACGCAGCACTTCAAGCGACCATCCGCGCGGTGCAGGACGTCCTCGGGCACCTGAAGAAACAGGGCTCCTTATCGGGCGCTGAAGAGAAACTGGCGAGCTTTTCCGAGCGCCAACGTGTTGTCGCCAAGGAGGCCTTCGATGCCTTAGAAGCCCGCTATACCGGCAGCTGACCCGCCCTTTATATCGTCAGGCGCCCGTCATTAGCACGCACCAAGGCGGATCGAATTCTCAATATTGTCAAGCTATGAGGTTTTGACGTGACACAGGCACGGATTCGAGCATCCTTCATGCGCGGTGGGACGTCCAAGGCAGTTGTCTTTCGGCAAGAAGATCTTCCGGCGGATCGCCGAGAATGGGACGCCATCTTCCTGGGTGTGATGGGATCGCCGGATCCGAATGGTCGCCAGCTGGATGGAATGGGAGGAGGAATTTCGTCGCTCTCGAAGATCTGTGTCGTGGGCCCCTCGACTCGGCCCGACGCGGATGTTGATTACACATTCGCCCAGATCTCGGTGCGCGATGCTTCGGTAGACTTCAGCGCCAACTGCGGGAACATGTCATCTGCCATTGGGCCGTTTGCCGTCGAGGAGGGCCTTGTGCCGACCACAGGAGATGGCGAAGCCGTGGTCCGCATCCATAATACCAACACATCCAAAATCATCGTTTCGCGATTCCGCGTCGAGAACGGCACAGCCGTTGTCGATGGCGACCTGTCCATCGACGGCGTGGCGGGTTCCGCGGCCCCGATCCGTCTTGAGTTTACCGACCCTGGCGGAGCGAAGACCGGCCGCCTTCTTCCGTCCGGCTCCGCGCTCAACAGGCTTGAAGTTCCGGGCCTCGGCGTGATCAATGCATCTCTGGTCGACGCCGCCAATCCTTGTGTGTTCGTCAATGCGGCCGATCTCGGCAAACGCGGCGACGAACTCCCCGATGCGCTGGAGGCTGATCCGCTCTTCCTTGATAGGATGGAGGCCATCCGTCGAGCCGCATCGGTGCACATGGGTATTGCCAAGGACATTGATGAAGCGGGCCGGGTGCCAAGCATTCCTAAAGTCGCCATTGTAGCGGCTCCACGAGCCATGACGACTCTGTCCGGTCGCTCACTCACGCCTTCGGATATGTCCATTCTTGTGCGCATGATCTCCATAGGGCAGCCTCATAGAGCCGTGCCGATAACGGGCGCGCTTTGCCTTGCAGTTGCGGCCCGCATTCCAGCCAGCGTTCCGAATATTCTTGCGCACGCAACGGATGAGCCGATCCGAATTGCTCATCCATCAGGCGTTACCGTTGTGGACGCCAAGGTAAGCGGCACAGGGTCGACGGAAAGTCTGCATGCTGAATATGGAGCGGTTTATCGAACCGCTCGCCGCCTTTTCGAGGGAGCTGTTCTCTATAGGAAAGGTCGGTAGCTCATGGCATCCGCAGCGCGTCAGGGGACCAGATCGCACGAAGATCATGACCCTGCCAGCTCGAACATGACCCTGCTCTTCGCCGAGTCTCTTCTCCAGCTCTGGAACCAAGGCCTCGACGATGCCGAGAGCAAGGCCGCGCGGGAGCTTCTTCTCGATGGGCTTGCGGTTGCCGCCCTTGGTGCACGGGAACGCGGACCTCAGATTCTGGCGCAATTGGCTATCGAGACAGGAAGTACGCCGGTCGCAACGCTGATTGGACATTCGGCCCGTGTATCGGGAACGGATGCCGCGCGCGCCAATGGCGCTGCGATGCATGTCCTCGACTATGAGCCTATGTGGAACCCGGCGAACCACGCCTTGTCCACGACTCTTCCTGCCATTCTTGCTCTTACGGAGATGCTGGCTCGTCGGCACACAAGCGTCGCGAGCCGAGTTCCCTGCGCGATCGATCTCCTGACCGCCCTCTCCCTCGGAATCGAGGCGCAGGCAAGGTTGCGCCTCGCCTCGGGGCAGTTCGAACCTGCGCATCTGCAGTTCCACCCGCCCGGTGCAGTCGGTCCCATCGGAAGTGCGGTTGCGTGCGGAATGCTGCTGGGGCTCGATGCCCTTGGCCTTTCACATGCCATTGGCATCGCGGCCTCGCGGGCGGGGGGCATTCTGGCCAATGTCGGGAGCATGACCAAGGCGCTTCATTGCGGCGGCGCTACGGCAGCAGGACTTGAGGCAGCCGTTCTGGCTGCTCGAGGCTTCACGGCGGATGCAGATGCTTTGTCAGGTGCACGTGGCTTCGGCAAGGCCTTTTTCGGCAGTTCCTTTGCACCTGAATGGCTGACGAAGCCAGCGGGCAGGCTCCATGTCGTGGAGCCTGGGCCGGCATTCAAGTTCTATCCCAGTCAGTATGGCACTCACTTCGTCATCACCGCCGCGTTGAACGCGCGCAAGATGCTGCCACCCGATGCCGCTATTAAGCGCATTCGTATCATCTCGCCGCCGATGCCCTACGTACATCGCTCGGCACCTGCCACGGGCCTCGCTGGAAAGTTCAGTTTTCAATACACGGCTGCAGTGGCGATCCTCGATGGATCCGTGACTGTCCGCAGCTTCACCGATGAACGTCGCTTCTCGCCTGACCTCTGCGCATTGCTCGAACGAGTTGAGATCCAGGTCGATCCTGACCGCAAGGGACGCTTTGACCAGATGAGTCTCGATGTCGAGGTTGAACTCGACAATGGTCAGACCGTCAGCGGCTTCTGCGATGGCCCTCCGGGAATTTGGGGACGCCACGCCGAACCCGAGCGCCTCGTCGGCAAGGCACGGGATTGCCTGAGCGCTGTCCTCGCGCCCGACCAAGTTGAAACAACCATCGAAAAGGCGAGCCACTTCGACGAACTGGCCATCGACGATGTTCTGTCGATGCTCGACATATTGGCGAACCCGGCTGGGCGTAAAGCGTAGAATACCGATGCTGCAAGTCCCCACCTCCGAAACAGCCCCTCTCAAGCCGCACGTCGGATGCCGTGAACTCTTCATGGCGTTCTGCTCGGTCGGGCTTTCAGGCTTCGGAGGCGTCCTGCCCTGGGCGAGGCGCATGCTCGTGGAGCAAAGGCGCTGGCTGACGGACGAGGAATTCACCAACATCGTCTCTCTCTGTCAGTTTCTTCCGGGCCCCAACATCACCAACGTCTCGATCTGCGTCGGTGCCCGCTTCGGCGGATTCCGCGGAGCCATTGCGGCCGTTTCCGGCATTCTTTTTGTGCCGGTCATCATCGTCATTCTGCTCGCCATGCTGTATGACGCTTACGGGCACATCAAGCCGGTTCAAGATGCCTTTCGTGGAATATCCTCAGCAGCCGCGGGGCTGATCGTCGCCATGGCCCTCAAAATGGCCTACCCCCTGCACCGCAGTGTTCGCGCCATGGTATTCATGGCTCTCGCCATTGCGGCGGTTCTGATTTTGAAGCTGCCGCTCATCTGGATTCTCCTCACGCTGGTGCCGCTGAGCATCGCTGTTGCCTGGATGATGCGCCGATGAACGAACGTGGCATTCTGACCGAGCTTGCGATTCAATTCGGGCTGATCTCCCTGATCAGCATCGGTGGTGCCGTAGCGGTCCTGCCCGAGATGCACAGAGCTGCAGTCGAAGTTCATGGCTGGATGTCAAGCGAGACCTTTGCAAATCTCTTTGCTCTGGCTCAAGCAGCACCCGGCCCTAATGTGATCATTGTCACCCTGATCGGCTGGCATGTAGCGGGAGTTCCGGGCGCACTCATCGCGACCGTCGCCATGACAGGGCCTGCTTTCATTATGGCCTATGGCGCCTCGCAAGCCTGGGAGCGATGGCACAGGGTTCAATGGTACAAAACCTTCGAGCGCGGTGTCGTGCCAATCACCGTTGGGCTCATTGTCGCAAGCGGATGTCTCCTGACAAGCGCATCAGGATACGGTTGGGCGAACTATCTCATCACGGCGGCGACGGTGGCCTGTGTTCTGTTCACCCGTGTCAACCCGCTTATTGTCCTCTCGGGAGCGGCCCTGCTGGGCCTCACCGGAATGATCTGAGCCACGACCTTAACGTTTACAGTCAATCGCTTCACAGGATGGACCATGGCAAACGATATGTCAGCCCATGAAGGAACAGTCTATGCGAGAGCCGAGGACGTTCGGCGTTTCGTCACGGCAATGATTGCCGCCAATGGAGTTCCTTCCGACGATGCCCGGATTGTCGCGGAATGCCTTGTGAGAGCCGATCTCCGCGGTGTCGATACTCATGGCATTGCACGACTGCCAGGCTATCTCGATCGTGTCCGACGAAACCTGATCAATGCGCGTCCCGCGCTGCAGCCGAAACGCGTCTCTCCTGTCGCGTCTCACCTCGACGGTGATAACGGATTCGGTTTCGTGGTGGCCACACGCGCGATGCAGGAGGCCATGGAGATCGCACGGACAACGGGCCTCGGGCTGGTCTCCGTCAAACGGAGCACTCATTTCGGTATGGCCGCGAACTACCTCCTGCAGGCGGTTGAAGCCGGGTTCATCGCGCTGGTCTTCACGAATGCCTCCCGGTCCATGCCCCCATGGGGTGGTCGTGAAGCGTTGCTGGGAACGAGTCCGTTCGGAGCCGGCGCCCCAGGCGGCGACCATGGCCCGTTCATTCTGGATATGGCTCCGAGCGTTGCGGCACGCGGCAAGATCCGCAAGGCTCTCCGGCTGGGACAGCCGATCCCCCCTGATTATGCCCTGGATGCGGAGGGTCGGCCGACGACCGATCCGGCGCGCGCACTCGCGGGCGTCGTCCTGCCGATGGGAGGTCCCAAGGGATCGGGCCTCTCGATGTTGATGGATATCCTCAGCGGCGTCATATCAGGCGCTGCCTTTGCAGGAGACGTGGAGGATCAATACAAGAATTTCGAGAAGCCCCAGAATGTTGGTCACTTCTTCCTCGCCATCAAGCCGGACCTCTTCATCGGCATCGAGGAATATCGGGCTCGCATGGATGTGCTCGTCGAGCGCGTTCATTCCACGCCACGCGCGGAAGGTTTCGACGAAGTCCTGATGCCGGGCGAGCCCGAGGCGCGCCAGGAGAAACTGCGCTTGGCGACGGGCATTCCCTATCACAGGGCCGATCTGGATTCCCTGCTGAAGGAAGCGCGGGCGGTTCGACTCGAGCCTCTGACGACCTCTACCCTGCCGTTCGACTGATATCCCAAGCAGGATAACCGGGTTCAGCGCCTCTCCTGGAGGACCGATCGGATCATCGAGAGAGCGCTGAGCCTCCGGACGCGGATCCGAAACGGATCAAGCCAGTTGCCCGTCAGCTTCTGGCACGAAGACATATCCTTCCATGATCCGCCGGGCTGTCCGGCCAACGGTCGCACGCTGCACCGAATAGCTGTCGTTGGCGTGCTCCAGTTCAATCTCCGTTTCGATGACGCCGGCCGGGTGTCCGATCCTCACCTCACGCCTGTTTCGCAGCGCCGTGCGGGCCTCCGGCCGGGTCGCCTCGTGGACGATCGATCCCGGGATCTGACTCGCCACGCCGGTGCAGGCCGTACTCGTCGCTGCGTAGGTCTTGTGCATCTGCTGCATGAACATGAGGCGGGAGACAAGATCGACATCGCCAGCAGAGATGTCCCTGTCCCCTATCACGTCACGATAATCTGCAGGCGGGCTGATGATGGCGAGCAAGGGCGTCGCTGGGCTCTCCTCGCGCGCCAGATGAGGAGCCGAAACCATGCCCATGCGGGCGGCGGCGGCGCCTCGAATTCCCTCAAGGACAGTTGCAAGTTCCGCGTCTCGATCAATCTCGGCGGCCGTCTCAGTGCCTTTGAGACCGAGATCCCGCGCTCTCACGAAGACATGCGCGTTGCCGATGTCGACGAGAGAAACCGCAAGATCGCCGATGCCTTCCACCTCCAGACGATCGATCGGGTTTCCGGTCGGCAGCAACGCACCTGTTGTGGCCCCTGCCGTTTGGGCGAAATCGACCACGATCCTGGCGCCGGATCCCGGAACTCCCGGCACGATGTAAGTACCGCCTTCCACCGGGCGCCCCTCCTTGACCGGAACTTCGATCGAGAGAATCCGGTCGAGATTGGAGTTGTAAACTCTGACCTGCGTGATCGGTGAAACCGGCTCGACATATCCCTCGTAAATGGCAAAGGCGCCGACCGCAGCCGATATGTTGCCGCAAAGGCTGAGCCAATCAATTTCAGGATGCGCGATTCCGACCTGGCCGAATGTATAGGTGAGATGTGCCCCAGCGGCGCTGGGCACGCCAGCCCGTGGAGGACCGATGAGCGCGACCTTGCTTGTCAAAGGATCGGCTCCGCCGAGCCCATTGATTTGGCGGCGGTCCGGAGATCCGAAAATAGACAGGATCATTCGATCCCTCCCGTCTGGATCCACGGGCAGGTCAGCCTCCTTCAGGATGACAGCTTTGCTCGTTCCTCCCCGCATGAGAACACAACGGATTGCACGATCCATTCTCTTCCTCCCTGGCTACGGCGATTGTTCGCGCGAAAGGTGTAGACAGTCAACATCAGTGTCATGCGTATTGCTCCGGGGCATGAGCGGAATTGCAGCCCTCAATGCATCACTGCTCCTGCGAATGTCCCTGGCCTTCCGCCGGATTGCTTCGCAGCAGGCGGCAGAACCTCGAGGTCAGTATCTGCAAGTCCATGTCTGCAAGAAGGCACCTCAACGACGTGCCTTTCAGATTTTTCCGGCTCGTACGCGTATTGCCGCCTCACCAATCCTCATCCTGAGGGGCTGCATCAGTCGGAGCCGGCTCTGCTTTCATGAACTTGTCGAGAGGCGGCCCGGTCAGGAAGATGTCATCCCGGGCCTCGGCGAACCTTTGCCGGATCCGCTTTGATGAGGCGCTCCCTAGGCAAACCGTGGCTTCAATGCTTGACTAGGTGACGTATCACTCTTGGGAGCGCGGATGGGAGATCAATTGTCTGTCGAGTTGGAGCTTGTTGATCGATCAGCCGGCATTCCGCTGAGCGAAGCCGTTTATCG
>NZ_LCYG01000075.1:0-746 GCF_001017175.1 Microvirga vignae
ATGGCATCCGGCGCAGACCCGACCGCGAAGGCCTCGCTCGGCACCAAGGCAAGGCCCGATTGTCGCGCATGGACGTTGAGGTCAGCCCGGCGCCAGCGCTCCGGCAGGGTCAGCCACAGGTGATGCCCCTCCGGATGCGCCTGGAACTCCAGCCCTTGCAGAACCCGCTTCGCGATAATCTGTCGTGCGGCGCTCTCCTCGCGGATTGCTGCCGTGATGGCGTCCAGCGTGCCGTCCAGGATCCACCTCGAGGCCAGCGCCGCCATGAGAGGCGGCATCATCAGGGACATGGCACGGATCTCCGCCGCGAGCCGCAGGGTCTCGGCGAATCCCGGCGTGACGACGTAGGCCGTGCGCAGGGCCGGCGTCACGCATTTCGATAGGGTGGCGATGTGCCAGGTGAGGTCGGGTGCGAGCGCCGCAATCGGTGCCGGAGCCTGTCGGGGCAGCGCTCCGTAGGCATCGTCCTCAATGATCGCGATGCCATTGCGCCTCGCCACCTCGGCAATGGCTTCGCGTCGCTTGGCCGACATGGTGGCGGTCGTCGGATTGTGGATGGTGGGAACGCAGTAGACCGCCTTCGGCCTCTCGCGTTGGCAGGTCTCACCAAGTGCGTCGGGATCGAGCCCCTCCCCGTCCATGGCCACCGGGACCAGCCGCACCTTGAGCTGCTCGGCGATCGCCCGCAGGCCCGGGTAGGTGAGATCCGGGACGCAGATGGCATCGCCCGGCTGCACGAGGATCCG
>NZ_LCYG01000075.1:779-8604 GCF_001017175.1 Microvirga vignae
TCCTGGTAGTGGAGGTGCATCAGCCCATGCGGGGACGACAGCACGCCCGCGATCCCGTCCTGGATGTGCTCGCGCAGCCTTGCCTCAGGCGGTTGCGGCGGCATGTTCATGCTCAGGTCGATGACCGGGGATCCGGCAGGCGCGACCTCCTCCCGATCGGGAACTCTTCGCCGCACGTAGCTTCCGCTCCCCGTGTTGGCCTCGATCAGCCCCATCTTGCGGGCCTCGTTGAAGGCGCGGGTCACAGTGGTGAGATCAACCCCGAGTTCCTTCGCGAGCTGGCGCTGCGGCGGCAGGCGGTGGCCGGGCTTGAGCCGCCCGGACTGCACGTCGGCCAGCAGAGCCCCGGCGATGGCCCGGTACTTGGGCCCGCTTCCCTTCTCAAGCTGCGGCATCCAGGACAGCACGTTTGCTTGACCTTCTTGTCTTGTAAATATATGGCTCATGCACGACATACATGATGTGCGAAGCAGATTGACGCAAATCTCGACTCCTATCGACGGATCGGATCAGCCTGTGCACTTAGGCTATGGCATATTGTAGGGGCAGTCAATCCATACAATATGCCATCGCCCCGGGGGGTCCGGGGCGCGGACCTGAAGGATCAGATATGACCAAGACCCTTACCGCCAGGGAGGCCGTTCTCAAGTACGGCCTCAAGTGCCGCTGCCCCAGATGCGGCAAGGGCCGCCTGTTCAACGGCTTCCTTACGCTCGCCCCGCGCTGCGAGTCGTGTGACCTCGACTACTCGTTCGCCGACCCGGCCGATGGCCCCGCCTTCTTCGTGATGATGACGATGGCGGTTCCGGCAACCGCGTTCGGCGTGTGGATTGAGATGGCCTACGAGCCGGGCCTGTGGGTGCACCTGCTCACGACGCTGCCGTTCCTCCTGCTGAGCTGCGTGCCGACGATCCGGCCCTTCAAGGGCATGCTGGTTGCGAGCCAGTACTTCTACAAGGCCGAGGAGGGCCGCTTCCTGAACCCGCAACTGGCAGCGAAGAACGCACCTAATCCCTCTGGGTCCACCGTATCTGGCGGCTGAGCCATTCCATTCTCCCCTGAAGGCTGCCGCCATGTCTGATACCAACCCCTTGCCCGCGGGGCGGGTCCGCAACACGGCCCTGATCTGCCTCGCGGTCGCGGCCGGCATGCTCGGCCTCGCGTACGCGGCTGTCCCGCTCTACAACCTGTTCTGCACCATCACAGGCTTCGGCGGCACCCCGATGCTCGCCTCCGGGCCTGCCACCAAGGTGCTCGACCGTACGCTCACGATCCGGTTCGATGCAAATGTGGCACCCAATCTTCGCTGGCGCTTCACCCCCGAGACGCCGTCGATCAAGGTCAAGGTCGGCGAGACCCAGACCGTGACGTACAAGATCCAAAACACGGGTGATGCCCCGGCCACGGCCATGGCGACCTACAACGTCCTGCCGGAAATCGCGGGCAGCCACTTCATGAAGCTGGAATGCTTCTGCTTCCAGGAGAATACCCTCAGGGCAGGCGAGACCATGGAGGCAGCGGTGGTCTTCTTCATCGATCCAGCCATCGCGGACGACCCGGGCATGGCCGACGTGCACGACATTACCCTCTCGTACACGTACTTCCCGTCGAAGAACGGCAAGACCCTGGATGCATCGGCCAAACAGTAACTCGTCGCCGTTGCCCGAACGGGCGAGCGGGGCGGCGAGTTGGCGAGAAAGGGTTTCGACTTGGTCTCCATTGGGACTGACACGGGCTTCCTGCGGGCCGGAGCCCAAGCTGCCCTGGCGGCGGCACACTGAACCTCAGACACCACCCTGCATCAGCCCGTCCACTGCCGTGAGGAGCGCGCTATTCTCATCCTGCGTCCCGATCGAGATGCGGAGACTGTCGCGGAGCCGGTCCTGATTGAACCACCGGACGAAGATCCCCTCCCCCGCGAGTCTCCGCAGCAGCCCCTCCGCTGTGCCCGAAGAACCCGGCACTGTGGCCAGAAGGAAGTTGGCTTGCGAAGGCGCACAGGCGAACCCCCGTGCGGAGAGTTCCCGCACCATTCGGCTTCGCTCCGCGCGGACATATTCCCAGGTGCGGACCGCCTCCGCGCGATGGCGCAGGGCCGCTTCCCCAAGCTTCTGGGCCACCGCGTCCACGTTGTACGAATCCTTTGTCTTCGACAGCATGGGCGCGATCAGGCCGGGCGAGCCGATCCCGTAGCCCAGGCGCAGCCCGGCGAGGGAATAGCCCTTGCTCATGGTGCGCAGGAGCAGGACGTTGTCGAACTCTGATACCAGGCCAATGGTGTTGTGGCTAATTTCGGGATCGACAAAGTCGACATAGGCTTCGTCGATCACCAGCACGCCCTTGAAGGCACGCGCGATCGCCGCCAGCTCATCCACGGAGGTCAGCCGGCCTGAGGGAGCATGCGGATTGACAAGTATCGCCAGCTTGGCCCGAGCCTTGTTCCACCGCCGTGGGATATCCGCCGGAGCGGACCAGTCGGCGTGCAAGGGTACTGCGTACTTCGGGCTGCCGTGGATGGCCGCCAGCACCGGACAGAGCGAGTAGCTCGGGTCCGCCAGGCCGAGCGGAGCACCGGGCGGCAGGAACGTCGTCAAGGCTAACCGCAGGAGCTCGTCGCCGCCATTGGTGGCGATGATGTGATCCGGCGTCAGGCCGTGCAGGCGAGCAGCTTCGGTGCGGAACGCCCAGGCCGTGGGATCCGGGTAGTGTCGCAGCATCTCACCGTCGACTTCCTTCAGGGCTGCGCGGACTGCGTCACTTGGCGGAAACGGGTTCTCATTCGTGTTGAGCTTGGCCACCGCCCGGGTGGGCTGCTCACCCGGGACGTAGCCGGCAAGGCGCCGCACGTTCTCGCGCTCGAATGTCATGCCGCCTGCCTTATCCCAAGTCCGTGCGCCTGGAACACCGCCGTTAGTGCCTCAACGAGGTGATCCACCTGCTCATCGGTGTGAAGCGGGGTCGGCGTGATCCGCAGCCGCTCAGTACCGCGTGGCACCGTGGGGTAGTTGATCGGCTGGATGTAGATTCCATGCCGCTGCAACAACTCGTCCGAGATGCGCCGGACCAAGTGGGCGTCGCCCACGAACACCGGAACGAGGTGGGTCTCGGACTGCATCACGGGAATCCCGGCCTCCTTCAGGCGGCTCTTCACAGTGGCCACGACCTCCTGGTGGCGCTTGCGTTCGGAGCCGCTGGCCTTGAGGTGGGCCACGCTCGCCCGGGCCGCGGCCGCGACCGCCGGCGGCATCGACGTGGTGAAAATAAAGCCCGGCGCATGGCTGCGCACGAAGTCAATCAGCGGAGCCGACGCCGCGATGTAGCCACCGCCGCAGCCGAACGCCTTGCCCAGCGTTCCCTGGATCACCGTCAGGCGGTGCATCTGGCCCTCGCGCTCGGCCACGCCGGCCCCGCGCTCGCCGTACAGCCCGACGGCATGGACCTCGTCGAGGTAGGTCATGGCGCCGTAGCGCTCGGCTACGTCACAGATCGCTTTAATCGGGCCGACGTCGGCATCCATCGAGTATACGCTCTCGAAGCACACCAGCTTTGGCCGCGCCGGGTCGTCGGCTGCCATGAGACGCTCGAGGTGCTCCACGTCGTTGTGGCGGAAGATGCGCTTTTCGGCCTTGGAGTGGCGGATGCCTGCGATCATCGAGGCATGGTTCAGGGTGTCCGAGTACACGATGCAGCCCGGGATCATCCCCGCCAGCGTCGAGAGAGCCGCTTCGTTGGTGACGTAGCCGGTAGCGAAGACGAGTGCCGCCTCCTTGCCATGCAGATCAGCGAGCTCGCGCTCGAGCAGGACATGGTCGCGGGTGTTGCCGGAGATGTTGCGGGTCCCCCCGGCCCCGGTTCCCGCCCGGTCGATAGCCTCGTGCATGGCCTTGAGCACCGCCGGGTGCTGGCCCATGCCGAGATAATCGTTCGAGCACCACACGACGACGGGGTCGGACCGCCCCGAAGCATCGGCGAGCGGGAACTGCCCTGCCCGACGCTCCAGCTCAAGGAAGGTCCGGTAACGCCCGTCCGCCTTGAGATCAGCCAAGGACCCTCGGAAGAACTGGTCGGGGTCAAACCTGTCCGAAGGCGCAACGCTATGGGAGCTGAAGCGGGTATCCATCCATCTCTCCTGATCTTCCATGCTCATTGTATGGTCACACTAACCATACAAACGAGTCGTTGATACGTATAATCGCTGCCTTGCGATTCCGCCAGATGCCGAGCGAAATGCCGCATAGCCACGCCTCGACAAAATATGGCCTTTACACTGCGTGCAGGCATATGTATGGAAATTGCATGTAAGCGTAAACCATACAGAAAGCGCGGGGCATTGCGACCTGCAGTGACTCGCTAGCGTGTTGCATCATTCTCCCGTTCGACCGCAACACCATTGGAGATGAACCATGGAGAGCGCCCTAGTCACTGCAGCGGTTGTCCAAACCAACCCGGTCGAGTTCGATGCGACCCGCACGATCGAGAACCTGCCCGAGGAGCGCGAAGACCTCCGCCGCTACTTCGAAACGGCCATTATCACGGCCCGTTTAGGGAATATCCTGGTCGGGTTGGACCTTGACGGCGAGCTGATCCAAGTCGCTGGGCTCGACCGGGATGACATCGCCTACGGCGAGTACGACTTCGACGTCATGGGGCACCTTGCTCTCCCCAACGTCTTTCGTTTCCACGTCAACCAACAGGTCCAATCGATCATCGCCCTCTCATCCAAGGGAGAGCCCAATGTTTGACCAGTTCGACGCCCTGCTTCTCGCGCGCTTCCAGTTCGCGTTCACGATCTCGTTCCATTTCATCTTCCCGTCGTTCTCGATCGGGCTGGCGAGCTATCTCGCCGTGCTGGAAGGCCTGTGGCTCTGGACCGGGCGCGAGGTCTACCTCAACCTGTTCAAGTACTGGCTCAAGATCTTTGCCCTGGCCTTCGCCATGGGTGTCGTGTCTGGCATCGTCATGTCCTACCAGTTCGGCACCAACTGGGCCGTGTTCTCCGACAAGGCCGGACCGATCGTCGGACCGCTGATGGCCTACGAGGTCCTGACTGCTTTCTTCCTGGAGGCGGGCTTCCTCGGCATCATGCTGTTCGGCATGGGCCGGGTTGGGCGCAAGCTGCACTTTGCTGCCACGCTCGCGGTCGCCGTCGGCACCTGCATCTCGGCCTTCTGGATCCTGTCCGCCAACTCCTGGATGCAGACCCCGATCGGCTACACAGTCAGCGAGGCCGGGCAGTTCGTTCCCGAAGATTGGTGGGCCATCGTGTTCAACCCGTCCTTCCCCTATCGTCTCGTCCATACGGTGCTCGCCTCCTATCTCACGACGGGGCTGGTCGTAGGCGGTGTCGGTGCATGGCATCTCCTGCGCGAGCGCACCAATCAGGGCGCCCGGGTGATGTTTTCGATGGCCATGGGTATGGTCGCCGTGGTCGCCCCGCTCCAGATCCTCGTCGGGGACCTGCACGGCCTCAACGCCCTCGAGCACCAGCCCGCCAAGATCATGGCGACGGAGGGGCACTTCGAGAGCCACCCGCACGGCGCTCCCCTGATCCTGTTCGGCCTTCCCGACCAGGAGGCCGGCACGGTGCGCTATGCTATCGAGATCCCGAAGGCGTCCTCGCTCATCCTCAAGCACGACTTGAACGCTCCGCTGAACGGGCTCGACACAGTCCCTCGCGCCGACTGGCCCTACGTGCCCGTAGTGTTCTGGGCCTTCCGCATCATGGTGGGACTGGGCACTCTCATGCTCGGTCTCGGGGTACTCAGCCTTTGGGCACATTACCGTGGCCGGCTCTACGACTGGCGCCCGCTGCACTGGCTGGCGCTGGCCATGGGCCCCGCAGGCTTCGTGGCCGTGATCGCCGGCTGGGTCACCGCGGAGGTCGGGCGCCAGCCCTTCACAGTTTATGGCCTGCTCCGGACTGCCGAGTCAGTCTCACCACTTGAGGCCCCGGCTGTCGCCGCGTCGCTGCTGACCTTCATCGTCGTCTACTTCATCGTGTTTGGGGCGGGCACCGGGTACATCCTCAGGCTTATGGGCAAGCCACCGCACCGGGGCGAGACCGGACCTGAAGCTGGTCCTGACCACCCCATTCGCACCGCCGGCATCACCCCGGCTCCGGCCGTCGATCCGGACCGCACCCTCGGTACGGAGGCAAGATCATGACAGCCCTCCTCGATCTCCCCACCCTCTGGGCCTTCGTCATCGCGTTCGCGGTCTTCGCTTATGTGGTGATGGACGGCTTTGATCTCGGCATCGGCATCCTGTTCCCGTTCTTCGCCCCGGGACCGGAGCGCGACAGCGCCATGAACTCTGTCGCCCCCGTTTGGGACGGCAACGAGACCTGGCTGGTGCTCGGCGGCGGCGGCCTGATGGCAGCCTTCCCGCTCGCCTACGCGATCATCCTGCCGGCTCTTTACGCGCCCATCATCGCCATGGTGCTGGCGCTGATCTTCCGCGGGGTTGCTTTCGAGTTCCGCTGGCGCGATCCCGGCCATCGGCGCTACTGGGACTTCGCCTTCACGACGGGTTCCGTCGTGGCGACGCTGGCCCAGGGGATCACGCTCGGGGCCCTGCTCCAAGGCATCGTAGTCGAGGGCCGCTCCTATGCGGGCGGCTGGTGGGACTGGCTCACGCCCTTCAGCCTGTTGGTTGGAGTCAGCCTTGTGATCGGCTACGCGCTGCTTGGCGCGACTTGGCTGGTGATGAAGACCGAAGGCGCCGTGCAGGACCACAGCTTCCGTCTCGCGCGTCGGCTCACCTTCGGGATGATCGTGTGTATCGGCCTCGTCAGCGCGGCGACGCCGTTTCTCAGCGGGGCCTACTACGAGCGCTGGTTTGCCTGGCCGGAGGTGCTGTTCACCGCCCAGGTGCCGCTGCTGGTCGGTCTCTGCTCGGGAACGCTGCTGGTGAGCCTGATGCGGCGCTGGGAGTACTGGCCGTTCCTGCTAACGCTGGGGCTGTTCGCCCTCTGCCTTCTTGGTCTGGGCGTCAGCATGTTCCCGCACGTGGTGCCGAACGCCGTCACCATCCACGAGGCGGCGGCGCCGCATTCCAGCCTCCGGTTCCTGCTGGTCGGTGCGAGTGTCCTAATCCCGATCATCCTGGCCTACACCGGGTACTCGTACTGGGTGTTCAGGGGCAAGACCGGACACGAGGGATATCACTGATGACCAACGATCTCGAAAAGGGCTCTGCCGTGAGCCGCTGGCTGTGGTTCGTCGGCCTCTGGGCTGCCGGCGTCGGCACGACAGGAGCGGCCAGCCTCCTCATCCGGTTTTGGCTGACCTGAAGATCACGACAGGAAGGAAGCACATCCTTGAGCATCCCGGTACCCATGATGCGTCGCCCGCGCAGCCCCAACTTCTCCTCCGGCCCCTGCGCCAAGCGCCCGGGCTGGACACCCACGACTCTGGACGATGCGGTGGTCGGGCGCTCCCACTGCTCGAAGCCCGGCAAGGCGGAGCAGGCGCGGTTCGTCGCGGGATCGTGGACCTCCTGGAAAGGGAGGGCGTCGCCTACGACGTCGCCTCCTACCGCGACGCGCCGCCGGGTCCGCGCCTGTGGAGCGGGGCGACCGTCGAGGACGAGGACATGCAGGCGGTCCTGTCCTGGCTCGACTGGGCCTTCGCCCAGGTGATCACCCGAGCGGCAGCAGCCTGATAAACGCCGGGGCAAACCCAAGCCCGGACACCCAAGGTACAAAAAACATCCCGCCATAGGGGGCGTTCGGAATGTCTGACAACATCTCGCAGGATCTGAAATCGGGGGCGATGTTCTATCACCAGCATCCGCGCCCCGGAAAGCTCGAGATCCAGCCGACCAA
>NZ_LCYG01000076.1 GCF_001017175.1 Microvirga vignae
CCCAATCCGTCCACACGGCCTAAGGTTAACAACGGGAATGAACCCGACTTCTAAGGATGTTCTTCGATTCGGGCTAAAGATTGCCGCGAAAGGAATAAATGGCTCATGACCGAGACCTCTCAAGCCATCGTAATCTATGTGGATGCCGATGCCTGCCCTGTGAAGAGCGAGGTCTACAAGGTCTCCGAGCGCCACCGGGTGAAGACCTTCGTGGTGGCCAATACTTTCCTCATGGTGCCGCAAAGTCCGCTGATCGAGCGCGTTGTGGTGAGTGCCAGTTTCGATGCCGCGGATGACTGGATTGCGGAGCGGGCGCGCCGCGGCGCGATCGTGATCACCGCCGATATTCCGTTAGCCCATCGTTGCGTAAGCGCAGGCGCAGACGTGATCGGCCCCACTGGCAAGCCCTTCACGGAAGCCTCCATCGGCATGGCGCTCGCCACGCGAAACCTCATGGAGGATCTGCGCGCCATGGGCGACGTGACCGGCGGGCCAAAGCCGTTTTCTCAGAAGGACCGTTCGGCGTTTCTCTCGGCGCTGGATGTGGCGATCAACCGCCTCAAGCGCGCGGGATTTGGCTTAAGCGCTCCTTGAAGCCTGCGATATTTTCGGGCGTCAGGGGCCCGATGTGCTTGTGGCGGATCATGCCGTCCGGGCCGACGATGAAGGTTTCCGGCACGCCGTAGACGCCCCAATCGATGGAGGCGCGGCCATTCGGATCGACGCCGACGGCGGCATAGGGATTGCCGAGCGCGCCGAGGAAGCGGCGGGCGTTGTCCGGGTTGTCCTTCTGGTTGATGCCCACAAGGCGCACGGACGGGTCCTTCGCGAGGTCCACGAGCAGCGGATGCTCCTGTCGGCACGGCGCGCACCAGGAGGCCCACACATTCACGATGGTGACGCGGCCCTTCAGGTCCTCGTTGGAAAAGCCCGGCACGGGCCTGCCATCGGCGGCGAGGCCTTCGAGCGGTGCGAGGCTGAAGGTGGGCACCGGCTTGTTGAGGAGCACTGAAGGAAGCTCTGCCGGATTGCGGCCCGAGGTGAGCTGCACGAAGAACAGACCCGCCAGGATGACGAAAACGACGACGGGCAGGATGAAGATCAGCCGCGAGCGCGGTGCGGTCGCCTCAGCCACGGCGCGACCTCCGGCCGACACCACGGGATTCGAGCTCGGCGAGCGCACGCACCTGTGCGCGATGGTCGATCACTGCACGAAGGATCAGGCCTGCGATCACGAGCGCCGTGAGAGCATAGGAAAAGACGATGAAGAAGGTATGCGTCATCAGGCAGCCTGGGCATCGAGGCGCTCGGCCTCAAGGATGGTGAGCGTGCGCACGCGGCGGCGCAGAATCTCCGTGCGGATTCCCGACAGATGCAGCGCAACGCCGATAAAGGTGAAAGCGAGCGCCATCACGAGCAGCGGCACGAGCATGGACGGGTGGATCGTCGGGCCGCCGAGACGGAACACCGAAGCCGGCTGGTGAAGCGTGTTCCACCAATCGACGGAGAATTTCACGATCGGCACGTTCACCGCACCGACTAATGTGAGGATCGACACGGCGCGCGCAGCGCGGTTCGGCTCCTCGATGGCGCGCCAGAGCGCGAGAATGCCGAGATAGATGAGCAGCATCACGAGCATGGAGGTCAGCCGCGCATCCCATTGCCAATAGGTGCCCCACATGGGTTTGCCCCAGAGCGAGCCGGTGACGAGGCAGATGAGCGTGAAGGCCGCGCCGATGGGCGCTGCCGCCTTCTGCGACACGTCGGCCAGCGGATGCCGCCACACGAGCGTACCCAAGGCGGAGCTTGCCATGATCATGTAGAAGAACAGGGACAGCCAGGCCGCCGGCACGTGGATGTACATGATCTTCACCATCTCGCCCTGCTGGTAATCGGCGGGCGCGACGAACCAGATCATATAGAGGCCCAGGCCGAGCAGCAGCATGGCCAAGCCCGTGACCCAGGGCAGAAGGGTGCCGCTGAGGCTCATGAAACGGGTGGGATTGGCAAGCTCACGGATCATACGCACGATGTAGCGGCCCTTAAGCACGCCTGCAACGAGGAGCGCTATTTAAGCTGAATAACGATTTCGCCAGAACGGCAGTTCTTTAGTCGCCGAGGGCGCATTCCGGCAATCCGGTATTGTCCTTAAAGCCCTCTCGGGCTTTGCCTTTCATTCGCCATGGGAAAGGCTATGGTCACCCGCATCATTGTTGCGGAGAAAACCATGCGTCTTCCTGCCTTCAGCCTGATTGCCTTGAGCCTCGCTGCGCCGAGGGCTGCGCATGCGCAGGAGATGCTGTTCCGCCTGCCCGCCGCCTGCGAGATCGGGCGCACCTGCTTCATTCAGCACTACGTGGATCACGACTCATCCCCTGAAGCCGAGGATTATCGCTGCGGGACGCTGACCTATGATGGGCATGACGGTACCGATATCCGCGTGCCGACCACGGCCGCGCAAAAAGCAGGCGTCGATGTCGTGGCCGCAGCGGACGGCACGGTTCTGCGCACCCGCGATGGCGTTGAGGATATCTCTCTGTCCGGCCGTAACCGCGAGTCTGTCGAGAACACCGAATGCGGCAATGGAGCCGTCGTCGATCACGGCAATGGCTGGCAGACCCAGTACTGCCACATGGCCAAGGGCAGCCTTGCCGTGAAGCCTGGCGATACTGTCAAGGCCGGCGACAGGATCGGGCGGATCGGCCTGTCCGGCGCAACCGAGTTTCCGCATCTCCATTTCACTGTCCGCAAGGACGGCCAAGTGGTCGATCCCTTCACCTCAGGCCCCGCCAGCCAAGCCTGCGGAGCCGGGCAGCAGGCCTCGCTCTGGGAGCCTTCGGAGCGGAGCGCCCTCGCCTATCAGGCAGGCAGCGTGCTGAACAAAGGATTTGCTCCGGGCCCGGTGTCGATGGAGGCGATCGAATCGGGTTCTGCGGAGCAGAACACACCGACGACCACCTCCCCTGCCCTCGTGGCCTATGTGCGCGCCATCGGCCTCAAAGGCGGTGACGCACAGATTCTCACACTCTTCGATCCCGACGGAAAACCGATTGCCCAGAACAAGGCCCCGCCGCTCGATCGCAACAAGGCGCAATGGATGATGTTTACCGGCATCAGGCAACCTGCAGGCGGCTTCCGGCCCGGTCTCTACCGCGCGATCTATCGCGTGGAGCGGGACGGAAAGCCCGCCATCGAGCAGGCCTTCGGGATCAGCCTTCGCCCGTGACGACAGGAGAAGGAAGTCGCTCGTGCACCGCGCGGCTGTCCGCCGGCGCCTCCTCGCGCTCGTTCAAGCCGTAATCACGGATCACGCTCGCGACGCGCAGGCGATAGTCCCTGAAGGTGCCGGCGCGGCCCTGGCCTTGTGTGGCGCGATGGGAGGGCAGGTTGCGCCACGCCTGCACCGCATCCTCGTCGCGCCAGAACGACAGCGACAGGAGCTTGCCCGGTTCGCTCAGGCTCTGAAAGCGCTCGATGGAGATGAAGCCATCCATCGTGAGCAGATCAGAACGCAGCGCCGTCGCAAGATCGAGATAGTGGTGCCGGCCATCCTCCCCGGCCGGCCAGACTTCGAAGATCACTGCGATCATGGCCGGACGAGCTCCGCATGGGGCGCCGAGGCGAGCCGCAGGAAGATCCGGTCCTCCCGGCGGATGAACTGCTCCTTCCGGGCGAATTCGTAATTGGCACGACCCAGCGGATCGTCCCTCAGGCGCTCGCGATAGGCCTCGTACTCGGCCAAGTTCTTGATGTTGTAGACCCCGTAGGCGACGGTGCTGGAACCCTCGTGCGGTGCGTAATAGCCGATGAGATCGGCGCCGCAGCGGGGAATGGCCTGACCCCAGGAGCGGGCATATTCCTCGAAGGCCGAAACCTTGAATGGGTCGATTTCGTAGCGGATGAAGCAGGTGATCATCGGTCGGGATCCTAGTTGATTTGCAACACGAGCCGTCTTACCCGATTGTTCGACGCCAATAGTTCGGCTATGGTCGAAGTATGAAAGAAGGTCCCGTCATCGCCTCCGTGGCCGCGCTTCTCGGCGATCCGGCCCGTGCCAATATTCTCACCGCCCTCATGGATGGACGGGCACTGACGGTGAGCGAGCTTGCCGAGGCGGCTGGCGTCACGCTCCAGACAGCAAGCGGGCACTTGTCCAAACTTGAGGCGGCCAATCTGCTGACGGCGGAGAAACAGGGGCGGCACCGGTATTACCGGCTCTCGGGTCCGGACGTGGCCGAGGTCCTGGAAGCTCTGATGGGCCTGGCCCAGCGCACGGGGGCAACGCGTGTGCGGACCGGCCCGAAAGATGCGGCGCTCAGATCTGCCCGCACCTGCTATGATCACCTCGCCGGCGAACGGGGCGTCGCCCTGCTCAGGGGAGCCCAGCGGCAGGGCCTTATCGAAGACGGGCAGGATCTGGCCCTGACCGACAAGGGCCGCGCTTTCTTCGCCGCGTTCGGAATCGATCTGGCGGCCCTGGAGAAGGGGCGTCGCCCCGTCTGCCGCGCCTGCCTCGACTGGAGCGAGAGGCGCAGCCATCTCGGCGGCGCTCTGGGCGCAGCGGTGCTCTCCCGAATGATCGAGAGGCAATGGGTCCGGCGCGAGTCCGGGCGCGTGCTGACTTTCACCCGCGAAGGCGCGGACGGATTCGACGCGGCGTTCGGCCCGGCTGCCCGCTGAGCGCCGTCTTACTCGGCCGACCGCAAGGCCGCCGCCGTGCCGGCTGTGCCGACCACGGCTGAAATCAGCGTCAGCGCAATGAGAATGAGAAAAGGCGTCGCAAAGGGCACCGTGCCGCCCACCGCAGCATTCGCCGCCGAGACGCCGAAGATCAGGGTCGGGATCATGAAGGGCAGCACCAGGATCGCGAGGATCAGGCCGCCGCGCCGCAGCGAGGCCGTGAGCGCCGCGCCCACCGCGCCGATGAAGGTGAGCGCGGGCGTGCCGACCAGAAGCGTCACCACCATGGCGAGCATGCCCTCGGGCGAGAGCGCCACGAGGAGCCCGAAGAGCGGCGTGGCAATCGCGAGCGGCAGTCCGGTCGTTAGCCAATAGGCGGTGACCTTGGCGAGCACGATCAGTTCGAGCGGCGCGGGCGAGAGACGGAGCAGTTCAAGCGAACCATCCTCCTGGTCAGCCTGGAACAGCCGGTCGAGGCCAATGAGAGTCGCGAGCAAAGCTGCGATCCAGAGAATCGCCGGGCCGATTCGCGATAGCAGGTTGAGATCCGGCCCGAGCGCGAAGGGGATCAGCGTGACGATCATCAGGAAGAAGATGAGGCCCATGACGCCCGAACCGCCCACGCGCGCGGCGAGCTTCAGGTCGCGAATCAGGAGCGCACGGAAGGAGCGGGTCATGGCACCTCTCTCTCGATGCGAGCCGATTGGCGCTCGATCCGGATCTCTTTCGGTTCGGAGAGAAACAGCGGCGAATGGGTGGTGGCGGCGATCATGCCGCCTTGTGCGCGGTGATTCTCAAGGAGTTGACGGAGGGTCTCCTGCGAGGCGGCATCGAGCGCCGAGGTCGGCTCGTCGAGAAGCCAGAGAGGGCGATGCGCCACGAGAAGGCGGGCCAATGCTACGCGATGGCGCTGTCCCGCCGAGAGATAGCCCACCGGCAGCCGGGCCGCATGGGCAAGGCCCACGGCCTCCAGCGCCTCAGCAGGGGACAATGCAGGGTTACCGAGGAAATCACGGGCGAAGTCCAGGTTCTCCTGGGCGGTCAGCGCGCTTTTGAGCGCGTCCCGATGGCCCACGTAATGAAGGCATTCGGTGAGGCTGCGCTCGCCCGCTCCTTCCCAGATGATCTTTCCGCCGGCAGGATGGAGACGCCCGGCGAGCAGCTCGAGCAGGGTCGACTTCCCGGCACCGTTGCGCCCGGTGATCACCAGGGCCTCACCGGACAGAAGGGTGAACGACACGCCCTCGAAGATCCGGCGCCCGCCTCGATCACAGGCCAGATTGTTAACGCTCAGACGCAAACTCGTCCCCTACTTTCGGAGCACTGCCCTCTTTGCACCCCAGAACCGTTCTAAACCGTGTAGCGGGATGGTTGGAAATGATCTATAGCACCCTCGGCTGCGCCGCGCGCCAAGGCGTCCAATCCGCCTCGCGCGCTTTTCCCCTGTCCGGGCGCCCCCGGAGCGGCGCGCGCTTTTCGCGCTTTCGGCCGAACAAACTGTTCGTTCGTAACCCAATGCACGCGAGGATTCGCCGTGACGCTCAACAACAGCTTCAATGCTCGCCAGACACTTCATGTCGGTGACAAGACCTACACCTACTACTCCCTCGTCGAGGCCGAGAAGAACGGTCTCAACGGAGCCTCGAAGCTGCCCTTCTCCATGAAGGTGCTGCTCGAGAACCTGCTCCGCTACGAGGATGGCCGCACGGTCACGAAGGCCGACATCCAGGCCGTGGCCGCCTGGCTCCACAACAAGGGCAAGGACGAGAAGGAAATCGCCTACCGCCCCGCCCGCGTCCTGATGCAGGACTTCACCGGCGTCCCGGCCGTGGTGGATCTCGCCGCCATGCGCGACGCCATGAAGAACCTCGGCGGCGACCCGCGCAAGATCAACCCGCTGGTCCCCGTCGATCTCGTGATCGACCACTCGGTGATCGTGGACGAGTTCGGCACGCCGAAAGCCTTCGACCGCAACGTGGAGCTGGAATACCAGCGCAACGGCGAGCGCTACCGCTTCCTCAAGTGGGGCCAGACCGCCTTCGAGAACTTCTCGGTCGTTCCCCCCGGCACCGGCATCTGCCACCAGGTGAACCTGGAGTTCCTTTCCCAGACCGTGTGGACCCGCAAGGACACGGCCTCGGGTGAGGAAGTGGCCTATCCGGACACCCTCGTCGGCACCGATTCGCACACCACCATGGTCAACGGCCTCGCCGTTCTCGGCTGGGGCGTGGGCGGCATCGAGGCTGAGGCCGCCATGCTCGGCCAGCCGGTCTCCATGCTTATTCCCGAGGTCATCGGCTTCAAGCTCACGGGCAAGCTGAAGGAAGGTGTGACCGCCACCGACCTCGTGCTCACCGTCACCCAGATGCTGCGCAAGAAGGGCGTCGTCGGCAAGTTCGTGGAATTCTACGGCCCCGGCCTCAACGACATGTCGGTTGCCGACCGTTCCACCATCGGCAACATGGCCCCGGAATACGGCGCGACCTGCGGCTTCTTCCCCGTAGACCAGAAGACCATCGATTATCTTCGCACGACCAGCCGCACGGACGAGCGCGTGGCTCTGGTCGAGGCTTACGCCAAGGCCCAGGGCATGTGGCGCACGGCCGAGACGCCGGACCCGGTTTTCACCGACACCCTCGAGCTCGACCTCGGCGACGTGGTTCCCTCACTCGCCGGCCCCAAGCGTCCCCAGGACCGCGTGACTCTCGACAACTCCAAGACCGAGTTCCTCGGCGCCATGGAGAAGGAATTCCGCAAGGCTGGCGAAACGGCCAAGCGCGTGAAGGTTGAGAACGCCAATTACGATCTCGGCCACGGCGACGTGGTGATCGCGGCGATCACCTCCTGCACCAACACCTCGAACCCGAGCGTGATGATCGGCGCAGGCATTCTCGCCCGCAATGCGGTCGCCAAGGGGCTGAAGTCCAAGCCGTGGGTGAAGACCTCGCTCGCGCCCGGGTCGCAGATCGTCGAGGAATACTTCAAGAAGGCTGGCCTCCAGGACGACCTGGATGCGCTGGGCTTCAACCTCGTCGGCTTCGGCTGCACCACCTGCATCGGCAACTCGGGTCCGCTGCCGGAGAACATCTCGAAGGCGATCAACGACAACGATCTCGTGGCCGTGTCGGTGCTCTCGGGCAACCGCAACTTCGAAGGTCGCGTGAACCCCGACGTGCGCGCGAACTACCTCGCTTCGCCTCCGCTGGTCGTGGCCTACGCTCTCGCCGGCTCCATGCTCGTGGACCTCACGAAGGATCCGCTGGGCACGGGTTCCGACGGTCAGCCGGTCTATCTGAAGGACATCTGGCCGTCCTCGGCGGAAGTGCAGGAGTTCATCGATCGCACGATCACGAGCGAGCTGTTCAAGACCCGCTACTCGGACGTGTTCGCCGGTGACGCCAACTGGAAGAAGGTCACCTTCGAACCGGGCCTCACCTACGAGTGGCCCCCCGGTTCGACCTATGTGCAGAACCCGCCTTACTTCGAGGGCATGACCAAGGAGCCGAAGCCGGTCACGGATATCGTGAACGCCCGCATCCTCGGTCTCTTCCAGGACTCGATCACCACCGACCACATCTCGCCTGCCGGCAACATCCGCGCGGCATCGCCCGCCGGCACGTACCTGCAGGAGCGCCAGGTCGCGGTCGCCGACTTCAACCAGTACGGCACCCGTCGTGGTAACCACGAGGTCATGATGCGCGGCACATTCGCCAATATCCGCATCAAGAACCAGATGGTGAAGGACGAGAGCGGCCACGTGGTCGAGGGCGGCTACACGATCCATCAGCCCTCCGGCGAGCGGATGTTCATCTACGACGCCGCCATGCGCTACAGGGACGAGGGCGTTCCGCTGGTCGTTCTCGCCGGCAAGGAATACGGCACCGGCTCGTCCCGCGACTGGGCGGCCAAGGGCACGAGCCTGCTTGGCGTGCGCGCCGTGATCGCCGAGAGCTTCGAGCGCATTCACCGCTCGAACCTGGTCGGCATGGGCGTGGCTCCCTTCGTGTTCGAAGGCGACACCTCCTGGGCGTCGCTGGGCCTGAAAGGCGACGAGACCATCACCATCAAGGGCCTCGCCGGCGACCTGAAGCCGCGTCAGCGCATGGATCTGGAGATCACCTCCGCCGACGGTTCGGTGAAGCGCGTTCCGGTGCTCTGCCGCATCGATACACTCGAGGAGGTCGAGTACTTCCGCAACGGCGGCATCCTGCACTACGTGCTGCGCCAGCTTGCGGCATAAGGCAAAAACAAAACGCCCGCTCTTCGAATGAGGAGCGGGCTTAAGCTGAGTGAAGAAGCCTGGGCCATCATTGTATCGCCCAGGCTTTTGCTGGATCGGCCCGCTTCCAAGATATGGAAGACCGCCAGCGGACTTGTCGATGAGAGCTGCCGTTTCGGCTGCAGCCCGATGAGGTTCATCGCCTCAGATGATGGTGAACTCGGAATAGGCAAGCACGGCCTTGTTGGTGAACTGGGCGATCAACACCTTCGCGGCCGCCCCCGAGCCGTCGGCATCGTAGTAGAGATAGCCCTTGGCCCGGTCGTAGAT
>NZ_LCYG01000077.1 GCF_001017175.1 Microvirga vignae
TTCAGTCAGGATTTGCCACAGAGTCAATCATATTGCTGGCTTCAGTGAAGACCAATTCGTTGCACGCTCATAAGCGGCCGCCACTCTCAGCAATAATGCCTCATCGAAGGCACGCCCAATCAACTGCATTGAGAGGGGTAAAGAGCTTTTCGAGAGGCCGGACATAACGGAAATCGCTGGGTGTCCCGTCACATTAAAAGGCGTCCGCGCCTGCCGCACATTCGCCGGAGCCTCTTGGGGCTGGGTCGGGAATGCGGCAGCAGGATCCAGGGCATTTGCTGCCAGCAATACGTCGACGTCTCGAAATACATCATCGACCGCAGATATGAGCTGGTTTCGGCGGCGCTGAGCAGCGACATAGTGACCAGCAGAGATAAAGGCGCCCACCATGATTCTTCGGCGGGCAGCCTGTCCATAATCGCCTGGTCGATTTTGCATCCACGTGGAATGAATGGACCATGCCTCGCTGTGAAGAATAATCCTGTTTACGGCTGCGAACTCCTTGAGGCTCGGCAACTGTATATCGCGAACGTCGGCGCCTAGATTTCTCAATACCCCGACCGCGTCATTAAGGGCAGCGGTCACTTCAGGATCGGCCTCCAGATCTGTCTCGTGAAAATTCCGCACGAAGCCTACTCGAATTCCGTTGACGCCACGTTCGAGATCGTTATCGAAGCGCGTTCCGAGAGCGGCAACGCTGGACGGATCGGCTGGATCGTGGCCAACTATAGACCCGAGCAGCATTGCGACGTCAGCAACGTTGCGCGCCATTGGCCCGACGTTGTCGAGCGTGAACGACAGAGGGAAAACCCCTTGTCGAGACACCAATCCGTACGTTGGCTTTAGCCCGACAACGCCGCATGCTGCCGATGGATGACGGACTGAGCCACCGGTATCAGTGCCGAGCGCGAGGGGAAACAGCCCCGCCGCAAGCCCTGCACCCGATCCGGATGAGGAGCCGCCGGGCTGATGATCCAGGTTCCAGGGGTTGCGAGCAGGCGGAAAGGGAAGATCGAAAGATGGCCCCCCGAATGCGAATTCCCAGGTCGCCAGCTTGCCTAGGATCACCATCCCACACTGCCTCAACCTTTTTACGACGTAAGCATCAGCGGCTGGAGCGTTCTCAAGCAGGATTTTCGAATGGCAGGTCGTTGGCAGTCCAGCCACATCGATAATATCCTTGATCGCGATTGGCACGCCGTGCAGTGGGCCGCGCGACCGGCCATGGCTCATTTCCTGTTCGGCGAAACGGGCCTGCGCCATGGCCATCTCCGCGTCGAGACATGTAAACGCATTGATCTTAGAGTCGACAGCCTCGATACGCTGGAGCAGCGATTGCAGCAATTCGACCGGCGAAAGATGGCGTGCATGAAAGGCGTCGCTCATCTCGGTGGCAGAAAGCCAGTAGGGTTGTTTCATCGGCTATCTCGCACTCGCATCGGGGGCCACGGTTCCACGTCAGGATCCATTGTTAGATCCGTAAACTGCGCCACGAGGTGGGCGGCGTCTTGAACCGCGAGCGCCACGTCGGCAGGAAATTCCTCCAGCGCTTTCTGCAGGCCGGCCAGCTGTGCCATCAACTTTACGGTTTCGTCTGAAGAGAAATCTTGGTTCATGATGGAACTATAGGTTCGCGTTACTAACGATGGTTGTTAAGAACCCAGCAGCGGCAACGACAAGGCTCCAGCCAAGTGTGATAGCCGAAGCTGCAAGGATATCTGTGTGACGCGGGATGTCGATCATTGCGTCAGCGCCGAATTAGAGAATCGAGATCAGGGGAGTTGAGAATGCCCCAGACAGTAGCGGCCGCGGCGAGTATTTTACCGTCATTGTAGCGTGGGCCAACGAGTTGAAGACCCACGGGCAATCCCGACTCCTCCAGGAGCGGCAGCGTGATACAAGGGACATGCAGCAACGTCCACATGCCATTGAAGATCGGATCTCCGGCGAAAGACAAGCCCTCGGGAGCAATGCCCGTCGCGGCCGGGGTAATTACCGCATCGAATGGCGCTGCGACCCTGTCGAACTCCGTTCGCAGCAATGCGGCACGGTCTAGTGCGGAGAGCAGCAACCTGTCCTGAGTCCGTTCCATACGGGCGCGAATGCCGGGTGACAGTAGATGGGGCACAGTGCGCTGGAGATTCAAAAATGCGACGCGCCCCTCCGCACGCATGATCCGCTCTTTGAGGTCGTTCACATCCGCAAAGGCTTCCCCAAGATCGAGCTCGGTCAGAGTGGCGCCAGCAGATCGCAATGCCGCTACGGCCGCCTCAAAGGTGGCCTGCATCCCGGCTGTGGCGCGGTCCCAATATGGAGTCCGGCACCACGCGAGTTTGACGGAATGGAGCGGTGGTGGCGGTGGAAGGGACGCATCTGAAACCTCGAATACTTCCGTAATCAGAGCGAGATCTTCCAAGGAGCGTGTGTACCAACCAATAGTGTCAAGGCTGGAAGAGAAACGCTTGGCCCCCTCGGTGCTCACGGTTCCGAACGTCGGCTTCATCCCAAAAATCCCGCAGAACGACGCCGGGCGAATGAGAGAGCCTCCTGTCTGGGTCCCGAGAGCCACTGGAATCATCTGGTCCGCAACGGCTGCCGCCGAGCCACTGGAGGATCCGCCGGGTGTCCGCGACAGGTCGCGGGGATTGCGGGTCACAGCATTGCGCCCGTGCGCCGCGAACTCAATCGTCTCTGTCTTTCCCAGCACAATGGCGCCTGCTGCCCTCAATGTTGCAACACAGGCGGCATCCTGTCCCGGTCGGAATCCTTTATAGATAATTGAATTATGCTCGGTCGGGAGATCTGCGGTGTCAATCACGTCCTTAATGCCAACCGGGATACCATGCAGGGGTCCGAGCGGCCCGTCACTCAGCAACAGTGCCTTGTCCGCATTCCGCGCCGCGGCCAACGCCCCTTCGGCATTCACGGCTGCGAACGCACGGACGGCCGGCTCACGCTCGGCGATGCGGGCAAGACACGCACGAACAAGGTCCTCGCTTGTAATCGATCCTTCCGCAATAGCGGCTCTTGCTTCGGTGAGCGTCAGACGATTGGGTTGCATGACTGGTCCAATTGTGCAGAAGGCGAAAAGGATTTGACGGGCTGGGGCGTCTCCAATGCTCCTTGGTGGGTATGCCTACGCAGAGCATGTGCGCTGCGCTGAGGTTCTCCTTGATAATTGGACCGGCTCGGCGTCCCAGTCTGGCCTCACGCGTTGCCAGGAAGCGGAATGTCTACGTCCAATAACGGGGCATGCTGTTGAGCACCATAGATATCGGTATCACCAACATCGCCTGACGGGATGCGTCGGGGTATCGTCGCCTTGAAGGCATTGCCAGCAGGGTAGGGCGTGAACAGCACCTCACTTTCGGAAATGCCATAAAGCTTGGCAAAGAGCTTGGCATTCACCACGCCCGTGGCAGCGACTTTCTCGAACAGTTCCCGCGACCCGAAAACGATGTCGATGGTGAGTTCGAACGGCCCGGCATTCTTGCTTTTGCAGACCGTTGCGATGTCGGCGATGCGAGCCATCAGATAACCTCATACTCGATTGGAAACAGTTCGCACGGGTCTTTCGGAGTGACTGTGTGGAAGATATTGAATCTATAGAGCGGCTCCATTTCGACGTCCGAGGGCGAGAAGGGAAATGCCATATTTCCTTCTCGGCAAAGTCGGCCCGGAAAGTCCGTGTGCAGCAAGGAGACTCGTGCGAATGCGAGCACAGCATTGGCGATCTCCTGGGTGTCGGCGAGCGCCTCGACGAGAATCCCCAGTTCATGGCTGTTGATGGACTTCACAGGCTCCATCTCGCCCATGACGCCCGACTTTCCGTATACGCGGAATACCAACCGGTATTTGTCCGGAGTAAGACCGAAGCCGCCGACTTTCTCATCAACTGCCTTTCGGACCGAGTCGAGAAACTCGTCAAATCTTCCGATCAGCATCGGATCACGGGTGCCGCAGATTGTCATCGCGCGGAAGCCGACCAGCTCAGTGCCCTCGAGTTTCACAGTGTAAGGCATTGAGCGCCAACTCATGCCGGAGATCCTGACGGCACGATCGTTGACAGCCTCAAACACACAATCGGTCGTGTCCAGAATGCCCCCTGGTTCGACATGCACGCAGGGGCTCGAATTCTCATGGAGGCTGTGGTTCGCGACTGAGAGCGGTGTGCAGCGGCGGATTGGGTTTAGAGGCTCTGCCTCAACGGAGTCATCCCTCACTGTGACGATAAGGCAGTCGTGGCCCTTCGGCAGCGAAGGAGTGGCACCGCATTCCAGCATCTTGCCCGCGTACCAGGATGGGGCAGGAGGAAGACCCGCGCGGATAGCCGCTCCCGCCCAGGGCGCAGGGTCGCTCGTGCGACCGCCCAAGATGACCTGAGCGCCGTTGTCGAGCGCACGCATGTAGGGTTCCGGCCCCATCATTCCGACAACGCGTGTCGCCCGGGCAATGGACTCGGCCGTGATGTCCGGCGCGTTTCGAAGCGGGCGCATGTTACCGCCTTCGAAGAAGCGCAGTACGGTGTCTTTCTGTAGTTCAGACTGAATAACCGCCATCTTGAAGTGGTGGCCTTCCTCCCGCGCGAGCTCCCGCACGATCTCCACCACCGTCGCGAGGTGAGGAGCTCCACCCGCGCCACCACAACTGCCGATGACAAGGGGGATCCGGTGAGCGAGCGCGCCGCGAAGCATTAGCGCAATGTCTCGCTTCATCGCGAAGCGCGAGTTCAGAGTCTTGCCGGAGCCGAGATAATAGGGCCCCGGATCCGTGCTCCCGCCGTCGACACCAATGAGGTGAGGATCGCGCTGAAGACCGGCCTTCAGGGACGCCTCGGGAAACCCGTAACCCAGAAGACCACTGGTTGATATCATTCTAAACTCAGTCAAGGAATGCATCTCCCATTCTTCGTATTCTGTGCGTCCTGCAATTGTCCCTCGGCGTGCTTCGCGACCTCAGCGGCATTCGCGAACCACACGTTTCGAGTCTGTGCGATCCTTTCCATCGCCTCTACTACGTAAGCGACACGATGCGGCATTCCGGACAACCAAGGATGCAGATGGAGACCGAAGAACCTGCCCGATCCGGATTTTGCAGCATCGTCGGAAAGGGTTTCGAGGACGTCGTCGATAATCTTCGGAAACCGTGGCGACAGGACGCGGCGATGCCACATCAACTGGATGTCGTCCCACTCTGCTTGGTTGGGGATGGACACGATCTCGGGCCCGACGTTACCAGGACCGACGTTCATCAGGTACGGCTGATCGTCATTGGGCCAATCAGCCAGATAGGTCAGGCCCGCTTCGGCAAGCAGCGCTGGGGTGCGGGTGGACTCGGAGTAATCCTGACTAATCCACCCTTCAGGCCTCGTACCGGTGACACTGGTTATGGCGTTGATCGACGTTTGAATAAACGAGCGCTCCTCATCCTCGTTTAGCCGGCTTGTCAGCATTCGCGTCGCGTCATGCCCGTGCGCAGCGAATTCATAGCCTCTGCCCAGCAACTGCTCAATTAGGTACGGATACCGGTCAAGAGCAGAGACATTGGCGGCTACTGTGACTTTCAACGGCAGCCTGTCCAACGCTTCGAGGAGCCGGAAGATACCGATTCTGTTGCCGTACTCCCGTAACGTATAGGTGCGATAGTCTGGCCGAAAGTCTCCGTAATGATCGCGGAACCGTGGATCACGTATGGCGCCCGGTTCGGGCAGAAGATCCCAGTGCTCCAGATACAGAAATACGGTTGCGGCCAAACGCGCATTGCCCGGCCAAATCAGCGGCGGCCGATCGATGATCGGTGAGAACGGATAGAGCTGATGATCCATTCCCGGCTTGGGTTCGGTCATGGGGCGTCCGCCGATAAATGAGCTTCGATGGAAGGAAGGGCATTCGCGATATACCAGTCGGCGATCTCCTCACCTGTCGCTACCCAGACCTTCTCATGCGAGAGAATATGGTTGAGCGCCCGGTCAAGGTATTTGATCCTGTGCGGCTGGCCCATCAGATAAGGGTGAAGCGCAATGCACATGACCAGAGGGTGAGCCTCTGCTTCACGGTAAAGGCAATCGAAGTGGTCCGTGGCCATTCGAGCGAAATCCTCCGCCTCGATATGGTGGCGCCATGTCATCGCATCATTGATGTCCATCTGGTATGGTATCGTAATTAGCTTGCCCGAGCGCACCTTGATCGGGAATGGCTGATCATCGTGAAACCAGTCGCAGTAGTACTTGATGCCTGCCTCTGCGACGAGGTCAGGTGTGTTCATCGTGAACGTTGCGGCCGGGGAGAACCAGCCTGCCAGTTGTCTGCCGGTGTGCCGGCGATAGGCCGCAACACAGGCTTCGATCTCTCGTCGCTCTGCAGCCTCCTCAAGATCCCAGTGGTATCTCGTATTGTACATTCCATGGGCGAGCACGTCCCATCGCCGCTTCTCACATGCCTCGAGAATCTCAGGGTAATGGTCGAACACGGCCAGGCTGAGGGACGCTGTACAACGGATGCCATATTGATCCATGACGTCGAACATCCGCCACAGCCCAACGCGATTTCCGTAATCCCGCAATCCATAACCGAGCACGTCCGGATGCGGAGTGCGTGGCCACGGATCTCGGACGCCTTTGTCCGGCAGATATTCATAGTGCTCGATGTTGGGCACCACCCAAAGTGCTATTCGAGCGTTTCCTGGCCATTCAAAATGTGGGCGCGCGATGATGGGCGAGTAGATCACGCGATCGCCGCCCGTTGGAGCAGGGGACGGGTTCCTAACCATGGTCATGGCTTTACCAAACGCAGGGCAAAGAGACGGCACATCCGACGGGTGAGGCGCCCTTCATAAACCGCCGCGTCGGCCTCCGCCCGCAATGAGATACCGATCTCGCGCTCGATTCTGAACCGACGGGTGACCATCGCGTGGACCTTTCCGGCAGTCATCGGAACAAACGGACCCTGGTTGGGGACAGATGCTTTGGACTCCGTGCGCAAGTACCTCCAGCCGTAGAGAGAAAGAAGGTTACGAACGGAAATCAGCGCTGTTCCTCCTGGCTTGAGAATACGGTGGACCTCATCCAGGAGCTTCTCAGGCTCAGGTGCGTGCTCAAGCACCTGGAACATGGTGACAACGTCAGTGCTGTCCGATGCCAGCGGGATATGACCATCCTTTATGGTCACCTCGCCGACCGGACGGGAGATCCCCTCCTGTCGCAGACGCTCCTGAATGAAGCTCAGATTTGCCTGCGCGAGCTCGGCGACATCCACTTCCACCTCTGGACCAAGCTTGCGGATCAGTTCAGTCGTGTGGGTTCCGCCCCATGGCATGACGTCCAGTACGCGCGAGCCGGGCGGGACATCACTCAAGAGCCCAACCTCAACGGAAGTCGCATCCCCCTGCCGGCGGGATCGGTAGACTCCCGCAATTGGGGACTTTGCCCAGACTGAGTACCCGCGGAAGTCGGCCACGCGATCCCAGCCCCAGATGCGGGGCCGCCATTCAGCGAATGGGTTCTTGCTGTTGGTAATCCGGAAGAATGGATATTCCTGAGCTGGTTTGGCCGGGTAGATCGCGTAGTGCGGTCTTTGGAATTTGTTCCAGGACCAAACTTCACCTCTCGGGCGGCGCGGAGCCTTAACGGCGGGAGCGTTTGGCTTGGGAAGCCCGATACACAGGGCGCCCTGGATTTCAAATGTTGGCGGTATTCCCAACATCTTGGCTATCGCTTTCGTGTCGCCGATACCAGCGTTCCAGATGCTGGCGTAGCCCCGCAGATGGGCGCTGATCATCATCTGGTAACAAGCGGCAGCAACACTCTGTACGACAGAGAATTTGTCGTGTGTCCAGCCCTTCTGGAAGCAGAGGTAAATGAGGACCGAGCAGAATTCGAAGTGGTGGTTGCCGCCGGAAATCTCCCTTGCGCGCTTCTTCATAGCGGTATCGCTGACCGCCACGAAATGCCAATTCTGCTGATTGCAGGATGAAGGTGCCTGAAGGCCACTCTCGATTATCGCATCGACAATCTCCGGGTCGATAGTCGAGCCGTCGAACTCTCGACAGGAATAGCGCTTTGCGATCCATGACAGAACCGCCTCGGCATCAGTGGTGCCGCTCGGCGGAGTAGTAGGGGGCCCGATGGGCACAATCGTAGCGTTCATCAGTGAACTCTCGCTTGTCCGGCGGAGGAGTATACCCCTTTTGCTGCTATACTGTCGACAGTTGACGCTAGCTTTTTTTTGAGTTTCTATCTTGACTTGTAGTTCTGCCCAAGACGTGAGCGGCCTGCCCAAGGTTGGCAGTATTCACTTAGAAAACAACAGAAGAGGGATAACATGATCAAGATCTCGAGGCGAAACGCCTTAGCTGGAATAGCAGCAGCCGCCGCGATCGCGACTGTTTCCAGCACTGCTCTCGCGGCTGAAACGCTCAGGATTGGAGCGATCGGAAGCCTGTCCGGCGGGGGCACTGCGTGGGGTCTCGCCATCAAGCGGGGCGCCGAGCTCGCAATCGACGAGGTGAATCAGGCTGGTGGATTGAGCGTCGGCGGCAAGAACTATAACCTTGAACTCCTGATGTATGACGATCAATACACTGGCCAAGGAGGCAAAACTGCAGCTGAGCGGCTCGTATTCCAAGATAAAGTCAAATATATCGTTGGTCCGATAGGCTCCAATCCTGTGCTCAGCGCCATGGAGGTCACAACCCCTCAAAAAGTTTTGCTAATGTCAAACGGCTATACGCCGAAAATTCTCGATAATGAGCACAAGGCTTCCTATAATTTCCGGTTTACTCTTACGAACCTGGAATATGCGCCCAGCATGATGAAATGGGTCAAGGAGAACCTGAAAGTCACCAAGGTCGGTATTCTCGTGCCGAACGACGCGATCGGGCAGTCCGTCGCTCCGCCATTGGTGAAGCTCTACCAAGACAACGGCATTCAAACCGTGGTGGATTATTATGAGCGCGGCTCGAAGGAGTTTTCGCCTCTCATCACGCGCCTCATGGCTGCGGGGATCGACGGATTCGATATCAATTTCAACGCCCCGGGAGAAGCGGGGCTGATGGTCAAGCAGGCGCGCCAGATTGGATATGACAAGCTCGTTTACCAAATGGGGGGGCCGTCCGTTCCCGAAATCATTGAGGTGGCCGGCCAGCATTCTGAAGGCTTCATCTCCTACGAAATGTTCGATTTCGATGCACCTTCGGCACAGCCCTTCGTGAAAGCATACGCGGCCAAGTATGGAAAGGGTATCATCAACTCCCAGACGCCAGCGTTCTACAACGCGACCAAGATTCTTATCGAGGCGATACGTCGCGCGGACACTGTCGACGATACCACCAAGATTCGCGATGCAGTTGAAAAGTTGGCGGGATACGATGCCGGGGTCTACGGTCCCGTGCGCTGGACCGGAAAGGCGATCTACGGGGTCGATCACCAACTTGCTCTGCCGTTCTACGTTGTAGAGGTGAAGAACGGGAAGCCGGTGACCCGGGCCGTTCTCTCCGTCGACTGATCCTTGCCTGTCGAGGCGGCACAGCGCGAGAAAGCGCTGTGCCAGTTGCGTCCTTGCATTTGGAGACCAGCCCTTGCTGTCGATGCTGACCAATCCAACCATTCTGGGGCAGATTGTCGTAAACGGGATGAGTTTGAGCTCCATCTACATCCTTGTTGCCCTTGGATTCACCCTGCTTTTCGGGATCATGCGCGTTGTAAACTTTGCCCACGGCGAATTCGCGATGCTGGGCGGCTTTGCGATGTACTATTTATACGCGGTGTTCAGTCTTCCATGGGTGGCCGCCATTCTGCTTGCCCCGCTAGCTGTAGCAATTCCAGCTCTCTTCCTGGAGTGGCTCGTTTTTCGCTGGTTTTACCAGAAGATGTTTCAGAGCATGATCGGCCTGCTCGGGCTAAGCATCGTGATGATCTACTCGGCCCTGCTGACCTGGGATGCGTTTGAACGCAATATCCCTGCCGCATTCGACGGGATTCTGAGGTTTGCCGGCGTGATCCTTCCAATCGACCGGTTGGTGACTATCGGCGTCTCAGCGCTCGCGCTCGGCGCTTTTTATTTCCTCATGGTTCATACCCGTATCGGCTTGGCTATGCGGGCGGCTGCACAAGACGTGGAGATCGCCGGTACCCAGGGGATCGATACCCGCAAGATCTACCGGGTTGCCTTTTTTGTGGCGATCCTGCTCGCCGCGCTTGCAGGAGCGCTCTACGGGCAAGTCTATGCTGTGTCGCCATTCATGGGGGAGCGCCCACTCTTCGTTGCATTCATCGTGGTCATTCTGGGAGGAATGGGCAGCATCCCGGGTGCGGCGCTCGGAGGGCTGATATTGGGCTTTACAGAGAGCTTCCTGGGCACGTTCTATGGCGGGTCCGTTGCGTCATACGCGTCTTTCGGAGCCGTCATTCTGCTTCTGATTTTTCGGCCGTGGGGATTGCTGGGCAAGCCAGAGTAGCATTGTTCATCTAACCATTCGCAGGATCCGACATGAACTCGACCGCCGAAACAGTCCCCGTAATCTCGAAAGTTCGCCTGGGGCGCTCTACGTCCTCCGCCCTCATAGGAGGTGGGATAGCCATCGTCGCTGCCCTTGCAATCATGCCCTACTTGCTCGACGAGCGATTTTTCTACCATATCGCCATCTTGGTGTGTTTTGCAGCAATCGGCGCGAGCAGTCTGCATCTCATCATTCGAACTGGCCATGTCTCATTGTGCCATGCAGCCTTCATCGGTGTCGGAGCTTACGTGTCCGCAAACGTGGTGATGAAGCTGGGGTTTCCGTTTGTGGGTGGTCTGGTCGCAGGCACGCTCGCGGCGGCGGGCCTAGGTCTTATGATCGGTCCGGTCATTTTGAGGCTCACAGGCAAATACTTCGTGCTAATCACATTTCTGTTCGGGGAAATCCTGCGAATGGTCTTTGTCGACTGGCAGAGCATCACCGGCGGAGCCAATGGACTGTCGGGAATCCCCGCGCCCGCTCCGGTTTTCGCCGAGCCCAAGTACTTCTATGCCCTTGCTCTTCTCGCCGCGACCGCTTGCGTCGCCGTTTGTGGCCGCATCCTCAGTTCAGAAACCGGCCGTTTTGTGAATGCCATTCGCGAGTCCGAGCAACTCACCGAGTGCGTCGGCGTTCCGGTCATCCGCACCAAGGTGATGATTTTCGTCATAGCATGCGGCTTTGCTGGCTTCGCCGGTGCGTTGATTGCCCACTACGCGCGCTATATCAGCCCGCCGAATTTCGGACCGTTGGAGTCTTTGAATCTCGTGATCATGAACGTCATCGGTGGCATGCAAACCTTAGTTGGGCCCTTGCTCGGTGCCATCTTCCTTGTGCTCGTACCTGAGTTCCTGCGCGGCTACGTCCAACTCCAGCACATTATGTTTGGCGTGATCCTGATCCTCGTCATGGCATTTTTACCGGCAGGCGTCGTGGGCGTGAAGGACTGGGTTGCTAGGCGCATGATTCCACACGATCGCAGGGGGGAGCAGTGAGCCCGCTTCTTGAGGTGCATAAACTTTCCCGCTTCTTCGGTGGGCTGAGGGCCGTCAACGATCTTAGTTTCACGGTCTCTTCCGGAGAGATTTTCGGCATCATTGGGCCGAACGGGGCCGGCAAGAGCACCGCCGTAAACCTGGTCAGCGGGGTCACGAAACCTACGAGTGGCAAGGTCCGCTTCCAGGGGACCGACGTGACAGGTCAGCCTCCGCACAAGCTGGTGCAGTATGGCCTCGCCCGCACCTTCCAATCAACGACGGTCTTCGGTAACTGCACCGTGGAGGAGAATTGCCGCCGCGGGAGCTATCTCGCGCGATACCCAGGATTCTTTCACTCGTTCTTCTCGACGTCAAAGGCTGGCGAGATGCGGCAGGCCTCGGACTCACGTGTGGCTGAAGTTCTGGAGTGGCTAGATCTCCATCGGGTGCGGAATGTACGTGCTGCGGATTTGCCCTACGGTGCGCAGAAGACGCTCGGGATGGCGATCTCGCTCATGGCATGGCCGAAGCTATTGATGCTGGATGAGCCAGTGGCGGGATTGAGCGCGGCGGAGGCTGACAATGTCCGCGACACGATCAGAAAGATCAGAGCAGAGGGCATCTCCGTGGTCGTCATAGACCACAACATGCGGTTTATGGCCGGTCTGTGTGATCGGATTCTCGTTCTTCATCATGGCCAGGAGCTTGCTCACGGGTTGCCGCAGGACGTTCTCAGCGATCCAAATGTTATCGAGGCTTATTTGGGGCGCCGGTATGTCAAAGCTTGAGTTGCGCAACGTCGGCGTCCGATACGGAAATATCGTAGGTACCCAGGAGTTGTCTCTCCGCCTTGAGAGCGCGCAGACCGTTGCGCTCGTGGGCTCGAACGGCGCCGGCAAGAGCAGCACGTTGAAAGCGATTATGGGTCTGGCGAAGTATCCCGTCGGAGACATCCTGCTTGCGGGAAAAAGCATAAAGCAAATGCCTGCTTTCGAGATCGTGCGTGCCGGGATCGGCTATTCGCCGGAAGGGCGCCGCGTCTTCGGTGGGATGTCCGTTTTGGAGAATCTCAAGGTTGGTGCGTACAGTCGAAAGGGCGGCGAGTTCGAAGCGGATCTCCAGCGGGTCTTTGGCTATTTTCCGCGGCTCAAAGAACGAGCGTCTCAAAGAGCTGGAAGCCTCTCCGGCGGCGAACAGCAAATGCTTGCCATTGGTCGGGCTTTGATGGCTCGTCCATCAGTCTTCCTGTTGGACGAGCCATCTCTTGGCCTTGCGCCCGTTATCGTGGAGCGCATTGGAGATGTCCTGCAGGAGATCCAAAGGGCTGAGCAGCTCTCGATCATACTTGCAGAGCAAAATGCCGCTTGGGCGCTCTCCATTGCCGATCAAGCAGTGATCGTTGAGCTCGGTCGTGTGACGATGACGGGCCCAGCGGCAGAAATCGCCGAGGATCCCCGGGTGCAGAGAGCTTATCTTGGAATTTGACCGGCCACCTGGCCGTTGCGGAACGGACCAGGAGCGCCACCGCGAAGACGGCCCGCGGGCCGTCAGTCGGGCCGGGGAAGCACGTTGGATGGAAGCTGGGCTGCGAATTTAGCGATCTCGCCCGGGGTAGTGATCCAGATCTGATCGCGGTGCTTCAGGATGTGGTCCATCGCCCAACGAAAAGCGCGCATCCGGAATGGTTGGCCAATGATGAACGGATGAACCGAGATGCCGAAGACCAATGGATAGCGCTTGGAGCGCTCCAGCATCTCATCGAATTGATCGATCGCCATATCCGAGAATTCACGTCCGCTGTGCTGTCGAAACACTAAGGCTGGGGAGTCATTGATCTCGAGCGGGTACGGCACGGACAGGATCGGACCAGACCGTGTCTTCATCCAGAAAGGCTGGTCATCGGCAGGCCAGTCCAACTGGTAGGAATAGCCTGCCTCCTTCAATAGATCGAGGGTTCGGTCCGACTGTGCCAGATAGGGACCCATCCAGCCCTCCGGCTTTCGTCCAGTGATACGCGTGATGGACTGCGTGCACTCGGCGATCATTCGCTCTTCGTCGACCTCCCACAGCACGTCCTGCCGCTCGGCATTGGTCCGGCCATGGGCGATGTACTCGTCACCGGCACGGGCGTTGATCCGTTCCACAATGTCCGGACTTAGCTCAAGCGCGAGCGAGTTCACATTATGCGAGCCCGGCACCCCATAATCATCGAGCAGATCCAGATAGGACCACAAGCCAACGCGATTGCCGTATTCCCGCCAGGCGAAGTTACGCTGGTTCTGCGGAGCCGTTCCTGCGGCGCTGTCGGAACCGAGCCCAGCGCGGTAGGCGAAAACCTCGATGTTGTTGCAGAACGTCACTGCCAGTCGTGTGCCGTTCGGCCACTCGTATACCGGGCGCTTGTGGATGGGAGAGAACGGGTAGCGATTGTGGTGGGGCAGACGCAAGGCGAACCTCCGAGTGTGAGAACCCAGATGGACGTTGACACGCAGCAGTAACATGGTCAACTGTCGACACGAAACATGGAGATGGTACTGCTCGACCAAGCGGATGATCTCGATCTTCTCGCAAGCCAGGTACCTCATGCGCAGTCCTCCCCATCCTCGCACATGCTTTCGGAGCAGGCGGTTCTCCAGGGGCGGATCAGCCACGACCTCCTTCAGGGTGGGTTCCCGGCGCAGCCTCTCGAACTCGTCTGAGATGGTCTCCCGAGTGGTGTCATCCGCTAGGCGCCATTTGTCGGCTCCAGGAGCCTCCTTGGACCAGCGGTAGCACACATTGGGTAGCATGCCCTCGCGCCGGCAGAGCGCGGCGACGCTGTCCTCACCGCGCAGGTTCTCCAGCACGATCCGGATCTTCCCGTCGGCGGAGTAGTGCTTAGCGCGGGCGCGGCGGATCTCCTTCACTACCGTCTCGCCCGACTCCTTGGCCAGCCTTGGTTCTGTCTCATCTTCATTCCCTCAGATGCTACGATGAACCATGACCTCTTCCGCCTTCAACTCGGCCGATCTGTCTCCTGAGCGATTACGGCGGACACCAGAGACCGATCCAACAACTGCTCGGGCGAGCCGCTACAGACTGTTGACAGTTTACATGAACTCGCTAAGGTGAATTTAGGTCGGCAGCCGTCGGTCGCCGGCAGTCGCTATTCGTTCTGCTAGAGGCGGGATGGTTTATGCATTCAACACAAAAGCTTAAAAGCATTCTGGACCGGCGTGCCGCCGTTACAATACCTGGCGCTGCCAATGCAATGTTCGCCCGGGTTATTGAGGATCTCGGTTTCGAGGCCGTCTACGTGACAGGTGCAGGCGTCGCAAACATGCACCTTGGCGCTCCCGACATCGGTTTGACCACAATGACAGAAGTGGCAGAGGTTGTCGCAACGATTGCTGACGCGGTGTCCCTGCCGCTCATCGTCGATGCCGATACCGGTTTCGGAAACGCCGTCAACATGGTGCGAACCATCCGGACATTCGAGCGGGCAGGGGCGTCCGGCATTCAGATCGAGGATCAGGTCTTCCCGAAGAAATGCGGGCATTTCAGCGGCAAGGAAGTTATCCCGGTCGGCGACATGGTTCAGAAAATCAAAGCTGCCGTCGACAGCCGGCGGGATCAGGATCTTCAGATCATCGCCCGCACCGACGCCAGGGCCATCGAAGGCTTCGATCGGGCTATGGACCGCGCGAGGGCCTATATCGAGGCTGGGGCGGATGTCACCTTTGTCGAGGCACCCACGAGCCTCGACGAGCTGGCTCGCATTCCCCGCGAGCTGTCGATGCCGCAGGTGGCCAACATCGTGTATGGCGGAAAGACGCCGGATCCTGGGCGCGAGAGGCTGGCCGAGATGGGCTTCTCGATTGTGCTCTATGCCAATGCTGCCCTGCAGGTAGCACTCAAGGCCTCGTATGAAGTGCTCGGCGCCTTGAAGAACGAAGGCTCGCTCGGCACGGTCGGAAACCTTCTCGCCTCGTTTGAGGAGCGCCAGCGCGCAGTCGCCAAGGATCAATGGGATGCGCATGAGGCGCGCTATCGCGCAGAAGCTTGAGGAGCCTGTCATGACCAAACCCTGGGACGGAATCATCTCGGAAGAAGAGCAGCGCGCCTACAACGCGGCCGGATTCGGGCGTGCGACGGGCATCGGCAAGCGCCCGGCGTTGCTCATCATCGATGTCCAATATCGCACGGTCGGCACGACTCCAAAGCCGTTCTGGGAAGCGATAGAGGAGTTCCCTACCTCGTGCGGCGAAGTGGCATGGAAAGCCGTTGGCAACATCAGGCGCGTGCTTGATGTGTTTCGCGAGCGCCAGTGGCCCGTCCTCTATCCGCACGTCGCTCCCAAGGAGTCCTTCGATTACGGTCGCCTGTCCGACAAGGTGCCCGCGATCATGAATGTTGCTTCCAAAGGATACGAGTTCGTCGCTGAAATTGCGCCTTCGGATAAGGATATTCTCCTCCCGAAGAAGCATCCGAGCGCATTCTTCGGAACGCCGCTCGTGAGCTATCTCATCAATCTCGGTGCCGACAGCCTCGTCGTAACCGGATGTTCGACAAGCGGCTGCGTTCGCAGCAGCGTTGTCGATGCGTTCGCGTACAATTTCCGTGTCCTGGTCCCGGAGGATGCTGTCTACGATCGTTCAGCGACATCGCACGCAGTCAATCTCTTCGACATGGCGTCGAAATATGCGGACGTGATGCCCACCGAGAAGGCCCTTGCGACTCTGCACGCCATCGAATGACATTTCGACACGAGCGGTATTTCGGCGGAGCGTAGGGGGCCGCCAGAAGATCTGATCGTTGAGGATGGTTATGATGAAGCCCCATATCGACCAAGTCGATCAATCCAGACGGCAGCGCTCGGCTGTTGCCTTTTCCACTCTGGTCTCATGGGCTGCCGAGGCCGTCAGGGCGCCCTTGCCGGAGCCAGTCCGCCGCCGCGCGGCGCTTATCCTCGCGGATGATCTCGGCGCCATGGTCGCCGGAGCGGCCGAGCCACAGGTCGTCGCTGTCCAGACCGGATTGGCCCGAACGTCGAGAGTCCCGGAGGCGACGGTGTTTGCAAAGGGCGCATCGCGGCTCGACCGCTATTCGGCTGCCGCGGCAAACGGGATGGCCGCGACCTGGTGCGAGTTGGACGAGGGATTCCGAGGCGTGCCCTGCCACGCCGGCGCTTATGCGCTGCCCGCGCTTCTAGCGGAAGCCGAAGCCTGCAGCGCGTCGGTGGAGAGCGTTCTGGCCTCCCTTGCCGTTGCCTATGAGATCACGACCCGCATCGCGCGGGCCTTTCCCGTCGCCACGCTCACCGTTCACCCGCACGCAGCCTTCGCCGCGATCGGTGCCGCCGCAGGCGTGGCTTTGGTCCGCAAGACCGATGCCGCAACCCTGCTTGCGGCCGTAAGCGGCGCCGCGGGCATGTCCTTCGCCGGCCCCTACAATCATGCAATCGAAGGCGCGCTCGTGCGCAATGCATGGACGTCAGCCGGAAGCTGGGTCGGTCTGCGCTCTGTCGATTGGGCTGAGGCAGGCATCGGAGGGATGGCGGAGACCGCTTACGACGTGTTTGTCGGCACCTTCGGCACTGGCTGGGTGCCTGAAGCCTTGACGGAAAGGCTCGGCGAGCATTGGGGAGTTGCGGGCGGCTACCATAAGATCTTCGCCTGCTGCCAATATGCTCATTCCGCAATCGAGGCGACGCTCGACCTTCATGCCCAGCTCGCTGCATCCGGGCGCAGGAGCGCGGACATTCTCGAGATCGTCGTCGAAACTCATCCGCACGGCTTGACCCTCGCGACCGTCGAGCCACGGACGACGCTCGCCGCGAAGTTCTCGATGCCGCATGCGGTCGCAGCATCGGCAGTTGTTGGAACCGGAGGACAGAAAGCGTTCTCTGACGCAACACTTTCGGATCCCGATATTGCCGCCTTGCGCCAGCGTGTCAGGCTTGTGCCTCATCCCGAGATCGGGGCTTGGCCCAAGGATCGTCCGGCGAGAATCTCTTGGCGCTTCTCCGACGGCGAGACCTGGACGGCAGCCTGCGATAGTGCGCGAGGCGGAGCCGATCAGCCCTTCGATCAGGCGACGCTGTTCGAAAAGCTGTCTGAGACGACCGGCGATACGTTTCCCAGAATGGCAGAAACGCTCGCGGCGATCGTCGCCTGCGAGCCCGATGCACTGCGCCGTCCGTGGCGCGCCTCTGCGGCAGAGATGCTTCGAGGAGACGCTTCATGAACGAGGATGTCGATGTCCTGATCATCGGCGCTGGCGCGTGTGGTCTTGCGGCCGCGATCGCGGCTCACGACGCCGGAGCCTCGGCGGCGATCATCGAGAAACTCGATCGGCCGGGAGGGAACTCCTCCCTGTCCACTGGCTCTGTGCCGGCGGCGAACAGCCGCTTCCAGCGGGAAGCCGGCATTGTCGATGATCCGGAAACCTATGTTCGCGACTTGATGGCCATCGCCAAAGAAACTGATGACCTTGATCTGGTGAGGCGGCTCGCCTCTGTTTCGGCCGAGACTGTTGAATGGCTCGTCGATACAGTGGGCGCGCGGATTACGCTGGTGACGGCTTACAAGCATATCGGCCATTCCGTGCCGCGCCTGCATGCGCCCGTCTCCCGTCGCGGCCAAGACCTTGTCGACGATCTCGTCTCGGCGGTCGAGCAGCGTGGCGTACCGATTGCGGTCGGGAACAGCGCCCGCGAGCTCATTGTCGAGGACGACGTCGTCAAGGGCGCGGTCATCGACACTGGCGACAGCGTGAGCGAGATCCGTGCGAAGAAGACCATTCTCGCCCTGAACGGCTTTGCCGCGAACGCGGATCTCGTGAAGCGCTTCTGCCCTGAAATCGCCGGCGCGCAGTATTTTGGCGCACTTGGTTCGACAGGCGAGGCGGTAATCTGGGGTGAGAAGCTCGGAGCCGACTTGGCGAACATGGCCGCCTACCAGGGCTATGCGGCGGTTGCTCACCCCCATGGCAGTCTCCTGTCCTGGACGACTATCGAGAAGGGCGGCTTCCTTGTCGGCGCGGATGCCCGCCGCTTCGGGGATGAGAGCCTCGGCTATTCCGGCTTTGCCCGCGTCGTGCTCGAGCAGGGCGAATACGCCTACGCGATATTCGACCAGAAGATCTTCGACATCGCAGCGGGCGAAGAGGAATTTCTCGAGCTTGCGAAGTATGGCGGACTGAAGAAAGCCGATACACCCGAGGAGATCGCACAGGCCTACGGCCTTGATCCAAGTGCATTGGCATCGGAGCTGGAAGCCTACAACGCCGCGGCGTCGGGCGCGACGGCGGATCGGTTCGGCCGTAAGGATTTCGGCACCGGTCCCTTGCGCGCGCCGCTCTATGCCTGCCGTGTTGTGCCGGGATTGTTTCACACCCAGGGCGGCCTACGGATCGATGCCGACGGGCGAGTGCTCAGGCCGGACGGATCGGCGATTGGCAATCTGTTCGCCGGCGGTGGCGCGGCGGCTGGGATCAGCGGACGGGAAGGAGCGCTCGGATACGCATCTGGCAATGGTCTCCTCTCCGCTCTGGCGCTTGGGCGCTTGGCAGGGCTCGCCGCCGCGCACGAGATCCGCGAAGGTCGATGACAGGGAGACAACATGATGGAATATGATCTGACCATCCGCGACGGCGAGGCGATTTTGCCCGGCCAGGGTCGGACCGCCTGCGACATCGCCATCCGTGACGGCCGCATCGCGGCGATACTCTCGCCTGGCGAGAGCGCTCCCGCGCGCGAGAACATCTCTGCACGGGGACTTGTGGTCATGCCCGGTGCAATCGACGTCCATCTCCATCTCGGCCACGGCAAGGACATTTCGCGGCCACGCGAGCCCGGCGATGCAGATCGCGAAACGGCAGCTGCCGCCAAGGGCGGTGTGACCTGCTTTATCCCTTATCTGATGGCGACCGACCCCTTCGAGGCAATCTTCGATGAGGTGATTGCTGTCACGGAACAGGGTGCACGGATCGATTTCGGCTATCACTTCATCATCTCGACCGAGGAGCAATTGGCTGGCGTGCCGCGCTATGTCGGCGAATACGGAGCACCGAGCTTCAAGATCTTCATGAACAATCGGGGTGGAGAGGGCGCGCGCCTCGGCTTGCCAGATATTGACGACGGGTTTCTCTTCCGGCTCTGCGAGGCAGCTGCCGCGCATGGCGGCATGGTTTGCCCTCACCCGGAAACGATTGAGATCGCCTGGGTGCTACGGGATCGGGTGAAGAAGCAGGATCCGGACGGCCGCAACGGCCTTGCCACCTGGAACGCCACCCGTCCGCCTTTTGTCGAGGCGGATGCCGTCCAGCGCTCCGCCTACATCGCCTCCCAGACCGGCGCGCCACTCTATGTGGTACATACCTCCTCCGCCGAAGCGCTCGAAGCCGCCTTGCGTCATCGCCGGGCTGGTGCGCAGGTCTTCGTCGAAACCTGCCCCCATTATCTGACTCACGATATCGGTTGGGCGGGCGGAGATATTGGTAAGATCAATCCACCGCTCCGTGAGGCGTCCGACCGGGAGAGACTGTGGCGGGCACTGATTGACGGAGAAGTGGATACCGTTGGAACCGATCATGTCCATCGTGACATCTCCTCGAAGGAGGGTGGCGTCTGGGCGGCGTCACCGGGCTGCCCCGGCCTTGAGACGCTTCTGCCGGTGCTGCTGAGCGAAGGACATCACCGCCGCGGGCTTTCACTTGAGCGCATCGCCGAGGTCACGGCCACGAACCCTGCGCGTATCATGGGGATAGGACACGCCAAGGGAGCCATCGTTCCCGGCCTCGATGCTGACCTCACGCTGGTCGACCTCGACGCGACGTGGACCCTTGAACGTTCGGACATCGTGTCGAGCGCCGGTTATTCCATCTATGAAGGCGAGACCTTCCGGGGGCGGATCAACGATACCTTCGTCCGCGGACGCCCAGTTCTGCGAGAGGGCGCATTGGTCGACGGAGCAAGCGGGACGGGCCGTTACGTGCGCAGGCGTCTCGATCTGCCAAGGAGCCCGGCCAGGTAGAGGTCGCGGGAAGGTTATCTCGGTGAGCAGCGTGCAAGGGTGGCGGACAGGACAGGTCCGCCACCCCTGGTACCTTAATGCGTGTCGAAAAGGGTCTGCACCTCGTCGGGATTGCTCGTCTGCGTGAGCGCAAGCGCCAGGAGGATTCGCGCTTTCTGCGGGGTTAGGTTATCCGCTCCGATCATGGCCTTGTCTTTCAGATAGGAGCGCCGGGCGACGCGGCCGCTTCCGGCACGGCTCGACTGCACGATCAGGACGCCCGCCTGCGCGGCCTTTTCGAACGACTCGCGCTCGAGGGGCGTTGTCAGTCCCGGCGGCAGGCCAGCGGAGACGAGGCCGCGCGTGCCCGCAGCGACGAAAGCATCCACCGCGCAGCCATCGGAGCCGGCGTAGGAATAGACGATATCCACGCGCGGGAATTCGGTGATCCTGGCGATGTCGAAAGCGGATTCCAACGTGTGTCGCCGCAGCGGTGCACGGTAGAAATATACCCCATCGCCGTCGACGTGACCGAGCAGGCCAAAGTCTCGGCTCTTGAAGGTCTGCAGCCGGTAAGTGGACGTTTTCGAAGCGTCGCGTGCGCTGTGGATCTCGTCATTGAGCACGATCAGCACGCCCTTGCCCCCGGCCTGCGGGTCGATCGCCGTCCGCACTGCCGACACGAGGTTCATCCCCACGTCAGAACTGAGGGCGCTGGCTGGGCGCTGAGCACCCACGAGAACCACGGGCTTGTCGGTCTTCAGCACAAGGCTCAGGAAATAGGCGGTTTCTTCCAGTGTGGCCGTGCCGTGCAGAATGACGAAGCCGCTGATGTCGGCCTGCTCGCGGGCCGTCCTCGTGATCAGCTGTGCGAGTTCCAGCCAGTCTGCCGGCGCGATCTTGGTGCTCCCGACAGCGCGGAAAGGGAGGGGAAGCAGCTCTGCGAATTGCGCAGCTTCGGGCACCCGCTCGATTGCCTCCGCAGGCTCCATCTTGCGGCCGGTTTCGGGATAGTCGAGCACCTCAAGGGAGTGGGTGCTAATGGACGAAATGGTTCCCCCTGTGCCGATGACGGCGATCTTGGGCTTGCTCATGATTTTTCCTCCTAGGCGAGCATCGTGGGTTCTGCCGGTCCTGTAATGCTGGCGACCTCTGCTTCGAGCGCTTCCAGCAGAAGGCCAGGCCACCGTTCCGGAAGTTCGTGGCCGATCAGTATGATCCGGGATCGGCGCTCCGCTGACGGCCAGCTGGGAAGAAAGATCGGCTTGTGGACCATGTGCTGGACGCAGTGGATCGCCATCGGCTGCTCCGGCAACTCCCGGATGGCGATCAGCCCCTTCGCGCGGAGCAGTCTTGGTCCGAGATGCGCCGCCAGCCCTTCGAGAAACAGGGGCAGTGTCAGCGCGGACAAAGGCCGATCGCTGACGATCGAGACGGTCGAGAAGTTGTAGCTATGGCGATGAGGTCTCAGGCGCAACGAAAGTGTTTGCATGGAAGCGCTTAACACGCCGCGGGAAGTCTCGGCCTGATGCACGAGATCGCCTTTCCAGTCGCGCGCATCCATGATGCGGGCCGTCTGGTTGATCGCTCCCAATGTCGCTGCGACGTCTTTGAAGCCGCCTTCGGCCACATCCTTCTTGGTGACGAGCAGCATGTCGGCCATTGCGACCTGCCGCCGGGCCTCGGCGTAGCGCTCAATCGTCGAAGCCCCGGAAATCACATCGACCGTGGTGACCACGCCATCGACAAAGAAGCTCGACGCAATCATCCGGTCGCCAGCCAGCGCTTGGAGAATCGGCACCGGGTCGGCAAGCCCCGAGGTTTCGATAACGACGCGATCGAAGTTGATTTCTCCAGCTGAGCGGCGGGCCTCCAGAAGTGCGAGTGTCTTGGCGAGACTTGATGATACCCGGCAGCACAGGCAGCCGGTGCTGAGAGCAATCAGGGTTTCGTCTCCGGTCTCGACGAGATCATGATCGAGCCCGATTTCGCCGAACTCGTTGATCAGCACGGCGGCTTTCGAGAAGGCGGGCTCGCGCAGCAGGCGCGACAACAACGTCGTCTTGCCGCTGCCTAAAAACCCCGTGAGAAGCGTAACCGGGATCATACCGCACCGGGAGAAACGCCAAGCCGCATCGCGGAGGATTCCATCGGGGGAATGTCGAGCGCCGCCCTGACGGTCTCGAGCACACCAAGAATTGAGCTGCACGCCCGCGGGCGCGGAGTGGAACATCCACCCACGATAGTGACAGACCAGCGGATCAGGTCGGATTGCGGCCGGTGAGGCTCGATGGTGGCGAAAGGCGCTCCGGTCTCGTCGCAAAGAACGATGGCCGAGGAGGTGTCCAATGGCTGCACGCAGTGTCGGGCGTCCCAGAGGACGAGGCTCTCCGCCAGCAGCGCATGGAGCGCCTGCATGATCTCTGCCTGATCCCTGTCGTCCGTCAGAGACATGGGCCCGCCAGGATGTCCGAGGAGATCTTGCGGGGAAGATATGTTCCATCCGTCGCCTCTCCGAAGAACTCGCCGTTCTCCATCACGATCATGCCCCGAAGCATGGTCAGCGACGGCCAGACGGCGACCTCGTGGCCCTCCCAGGGCGAATAATCGGCCTCATGGAGCTCTTCCCGCCGCAGCACGCGGCGAAGCCCGGGATCGAGAATGACGATGTCGGCATCGCTGCCGGCGGCGATGGCGCCCTTGCGAGGATAAAGTCCCATCAGTTTCGCCGCATTGGTGGAAACGAGATCGACGAACCTCTCCAGCGAATATTTCCGCCGCTCGACCATTTCCGTGTACATCAGCGACACGCGCGGCTCGACCCCGGCATTGCCGCCTGTCGTGTCGTCGATGCGCTTCCCTTGCGTTTTGGTGGCAAGGGTGCAGCAGATTTCGTCCGTCGCGATGGCATTGATCGTGCCGTCGAGCGTTCCCGCCCAGAGCGCGTTCTGGTCCTCCTTCGACTTCAGGGACGGATAGGTGTGATAGATCTGGCCGTTCTCGCGCTTGTAGTCTTCGCTGGTGTACATGATGTATTGGTGGAGCGATTCGCCGTAAATCGGCAGCTGCCTTGCCCTTGCGGCGCGGATCGCCTCGACGCCGCTGGCGGCGCTGACATGCATCATGTAGAGCGCAGTTCCCGGCACCTGCTCGGCAAGCCGGATGACACGCCGGAAGGACAAGTCCTCCGACAGGGCGTTGTGCACCTCGGCCATGTTCGCGAAACCGGTGCGGCCTTCGCGGATCAGCTTGTCATACATGTGCATGACGATGTCGTTGTCTTCCGCATGGATGACGCCCATGCCGCCGTTCGCAGCGATGACCTTGAATACCTCCCAGATGTCGCCGAACTTGACCATCCGGCCACGGGTGCTCGGACGGATGTCGGTGGTGAAGATTTTGATCGTCGGATAGCCCGCTTGGATGGTCTCGGCGATCTGGCCGAAGAGATCGGCGGGGAGGGTGCCTTCCACCATGACATGATAGGCGTAGTCGCAATAGCACTGTCCGATCCAGGTCTTGTCGCGCGTCTCGATGGTGTCACGGATCGTGGTGCCGTGTGTCCAGCGGGCGAAATCGATGATTGTCGTGGTGCCGCCGTGGAGAGCGGCCTTGCTCACGATAGGAGGGGGATCCGAGAGGCCCGCTGTGCCGTCCGGGTTCGGAACATGCCAAGCACAGTGGACATGGGGATCGATCCCGCCTGGAATCACGATCCTGCCCGTGGCGTCGATCAAACGGAGGCCAGGGGCGGCTTCGAACGTGCCGGCCGCGGCGACTGCGGCGATCCTGCCGCCGGAGATGGCAATGTCATAGGCCCCGGCCCCATGGGAGGTCGCCACCTTGTCTGAGCGGATTACGAGGTCGATCAACATCAGACTCCATCGAATTGCGTACTGCGGCTAAGCCAGCCGCATGCCGGAGAGGGGGCTGCAGGAGCGCCCACCCCATAGGATTATGACAGCTGCACTATGAGCTGTCGGCGGGGTCCAGCCATATTCGAGCACAGCCGGACTTCAGGATACGTGGTAAGTCTACTGTTGACAATCTGCAGCAGCTCAGTGTTCAAATTTGTTTAACAGACAGTCAGGCACGCGGGTACCGCAACCGAGTTGACCAAAGCATTGTGCTCTTCATTCCCAACATGATGGAGTAGGTGATGGCTGGATCATCCAGAGCCGAGGATCGAACAGCATCGGCTGCCGAGCAGAACGGGCGGGGACGAGCGATGGAAGATCTGGCTCGCGCCAGTCTCGATCTGCAGGGCGTTCCCAGGACAGGCACGCGTGTAACCGAGATCGCGGTCGAGGCCGGAAGGCTTGCTGGCAACCTCTCAGCCCATGTCGGCCTCCTGTCCTACTATGACGAGCCGTCGCATTTCGCCGTGCTGCTCATGGATGAGAAGGCCGATGAATAATCTGCACCTGCTCGACCTGTCGCAAGCGTCCGCTGCAATCGCCGAAGGGCGGGTGACCAGCGTAGCGCTGACCGAAAACGCGCTGCGTCGGATCGAGGCACTGAATGGAACACTGAACTGTTTCATCCGCGTCGATGCGGCAGAGGCCTTGGAGACAGCGCACGAGCGCGACCGGGAACTCGCGGCTGGCCACAGCCGGGGCCCCCTGCATGGCATCCCGCTGGCGCATAAGGATATGTTTGATCGCGCCGGCCATGTCTCGACCGGCGGAACCAAGATCCTGCGGGATCGTGTGGCAGAAGAGACATCGACGGTCCTGGAACGGCTCGACGCCGCGGGAGCGGTGGACCTGGGCGGACTGCACATGTCGGAGTTCGCGGCTGGACCGACGGGACACAATGTCCATTACGGCGCCTGCCGGAATGCCTATGACCAGGACCGGGTTTCCGGCGGATCGTCGAGCGGCTCGGGGACGGCGGTAGGCGCCCGTCTCGTCTACGGGGCGCTCGGCTCCGACACCGGCGGATCGATCCGGCTGCCAGCCGCAGCCAACGGCCTTGTCGGCCTGAAGGCGACATACGGGCGGGTCAGCCGTCATGGCGCGGTCGCGCGCTCCTGGAGCCTCGACCATATCGGGCCTCTCGCCCGCACCGTGCGCGACGCTGCTCTGATCTTCCAGGCCGTCGCAGGTCCTGATCCGCGCGATCCGACCACGGCTCATCAGCCGCCCTTCACACTCCCGGAGTTTCGGGCCGACCAGGACCTGAAGGGCCTGCGGGTCGGCGTGCCCGGTGACGAGGCACTGGCGAGTGTCCACCCGGAGGTCCGCGCCGCGCTGGAAGAGAGCCTGAGGGTGCTGGAGCGCCTGGGCGCTACGATTAAGCGCACCCGGCATCCAGACCTGAAGCCGCTCTACAGCGCCGCCGAAACGATCATCAAGTCGGAAGCCGCCGCCATGCACAGGCAGTGGCTTGCAAGCCGGCCGCAGGACTACGCCTCCAATGTGCGGGTGCGGATCGAGGCCGGTCTTGCAATTACTGCCACGCAGTACATCGATGCCCTGCGACTGCGTACACATTTCACGCGCGATTTCCTCCATAACACGATGGATGGGATCGACGTCCTGCATCTGCCGACCATTCCCTTCCCGGTCCCACGGATCGAGGATACCGACGTCGAGGCCGCCACCGGCGAGCGGGTGTTGGAAGTCGTCAGCGGCATGACGCAGTTCACGCGTCCGATCTCGCTATTGGGTCTCCCCTCGCTCAATCTGCCCTGCGGCTTCTCGAGCGACGGCTTGCCCATGGGATTTCAGCTGATCGGGCGTCCCTTCGCGGAGGCGCGCCTCTTCGTCGTTGGGCATGCCTATCAAACGGCGACGGATTTTCATCGACAAGCGCCTGCGGTGGCGGAGCGGACGAGCCGCGCCACTGCGGAGTGACGTCACTGGGGCATGGCGTCTTAGACATCAGCACAATTGGGAGAACCGGGTATGCTCGAAGATCATGGACGCTACGCCTATTCCAGCATCGATTCACGGCCCGTCTACGACTGGCCGGGCGGCAAGCGGCTTGCCGTGTACATCGCCATGAACATCGAGGTATTCCGCTATGGCAAGGGCAAGGGCGCTGCCATCGCGCCGCCCGACCAGGCCAACAGCCACAGCGTCTATTCGTTCCGCGACTACGGAAACCGCGTTGGCTTCTGGCGGCTCATGAATCTCTTTGACAAGCTGGATCTCCCGGTCGAGCATCAGCTCAACACCGCCGTCTATGAGCATTGCCCCGAAATCATGGAGCGGATCCGCGCGCGCAAGGACGAGATTCTCGGACACGGGATCACCAACTCGGACGAGCAGGGAGGCCTCTCGGAAGAGGAGGAGCGCAAGCTCATCGAGGACTGTACCTCCGTCATCGAAAAGCACGAGGGGATCAGGCCGACCGGCTGGATGAGCCCTTGGCTCTCCAATTCCAATAACACCTTGGATCTCCTTCAGGAGGCCGGCTACCGCTACACCATGGACTGGACGATGGATGACCAGCCGGTTTGGGCGAAGACGCGCTCCGGGCGGATTCTGCTAATGCCCTATCCCATCGAGAACAACGACAACCGGGCTCTCGTCTGGTACCGCTACAGCTCGGCCGAATTCGCCGACATGATCGTTGGCACCTTCGACGAAATGCTGGAGCAGTCGAAGGACCGGCCGCTGGTGTTCCCGATCTCGCTGCATCCGTTCCTCGTCGGCCGGCCCTACCGGCTCCGGGAGCTGCGCCGCGCGCTGGAACACATTGCAAGCCACCGCGACAAGGTCTGGCTGACCCGTCCGGGCGACATCAGCCGCCACATCGAGGGCCTGCCCGAAGGCACTGTGCCCGGTGACGACTATTAACCGCAGGCTTCGCGCCTGCGCATCGCGCGCACGCCAAGACCAGCTCTGGAGTGCGCACTCCCGGCTTCTGGCACGCCGGTACCATTCCCGGCCGGCGGAGGGATGCACATGAAAATCGATATTCGCAGTCTCGGGGCGAATGACCAGTATAAGGTGATGTCGTCGGTCGTGGTGCCGCGGCCGATCGCGCTGGTCTCAAGCCGCTCTCCGGCTGGCATTGACAATGTCGCGCCTTACAGCCTCTTCAACATGTTCGGCGAGGATCCGCCCGTCGTCATTCTGGGCCTTCAGGACCACCATGACCGGAGGATCAAGGACACGACGCTCAACATCGTGGAGACCGGCGAATACGCGATCAACCTGGTGGACGAGGGCATCGCCAATGCGATGAACATCTGCGCAACCGAGTTTCCAGAGGAGATCAATGAGGCCGACATGGCCGGCCTGACGCTCGCTCCCTGCGATCTGGTGAAGGCGTCGCGGGTCGTAGAAGCGCCAGTGACCTTGGAATGCAAGCGCATTGCGTTGGTCCAGGTCGCGCCCCAGCGCAAGATCGCGATCGGAGAGGTCATGATGATGCACGTGCGCGATGGCCTGATGGACCCGGATACGCTGCGGATCGACATCGACGCCTACAGGCCTGTCGGCCGCCTGTTTGCTTCCCTTTACACGCGCACGCGTGACCGGTTCGAGATGAAACGTCTGAGCTACGACGAGTGGCTTAAGGAGAACCGCGCCTTAAATCGGGAGTGATGCGGCGCCACAGCCTCAAAGGATGCCGTCTTACCCCAGAAGGTGAGACAGTCCTTGATAGGTCAGTCTGAGGGAAAGGAGGAGAAGTCCAGTCTGGACAACAACGAAGAACTCGCGTTCCGGAATGATACGAACCAGCCGCACACCGACAAGCGTCGCCAGGATTCCGGCTGGAACGAGAAGAGCTGAAGATCGCAGGCTCGCCGGCGAGAGCTGGCCGAGAGCCCAGTAGGGCACGAGCTTCGTCGCGTTGATGATTGCGAACAGAATGGTCGTCGTGCCCGCATAGATCATTTTTTCCAGCCTCTGGGGGAGCACATAGAGTTGATATGGCGGTCCTCCGGCATGAGAAACAAAGCTCGTAAATCCCGATAGGGCCCCCCAGAAGAGGCCCCGCCCCACATCGGCCGGCTGAGGCTTGATGGGCGCGTGCCGTCTCAGCCAGTTGTTGAGGCAAAATGCGATGCCGACGCTTCCGACGAGCACGGCCACGGACGCTTCGGTGACAAACGACGCTGTCGCCCACCCAACGCCGACCCCGGCAATCGCTGCCGGGGTAAGAATCTTCAGGTTCCGGGGATCGTAGTCGCGGCGATAAAACCACAGCCCGAACATGTCCGTGATGACGTAGATGGGGAGGAGCAGACCGGCGGCTTCGAGCGGAGACGTGACGAGCGCCAGAAGCGGTACGCTGACCATCCCAACGACCGGCAGGCCTCCTTTCGCCAATCCCACCAGCATCGCGGCTGGAATGGCAACTGCGTAGAATGTGAGCGATACATCCAACATTGATCGTATTTTGGTTCCGCCACGTCGAAACAGGGCTCCGAACGTGCATTCGTCGCTGGCCCTGCGCAATCAACGTCACATCCTGACCAACGAAGTGGCCGCGCCGCTATAAATCCAGAGACACTCCAACCAGATTTCGCAGCATTATACTTACTACAGTAAACTGTTGACAGCTATTTCTCAGGTTTTACAATCCGAACATGACAACAGCCGGCGCCGGGATTGGTGCTGTCGAAAAAGAGGTCCGATAATTCAAATATATGCTTGGCAGCAGGCAGCAGAGGAACTCGACTTGGACAATGCTCCTCTACCTCTCATGCATGGCTCAAGGATCGGGAGATTTTGATGAGTTCTCATGATACGGATCCGGCGCGAGCGCAGAAGAGGCCGGACCCAGCTCGCGCACAGGTCGAAGCCGCGAACCTTGAGACGGTTTTTGCTGCCTTTCCCGACGACGTGCTGATGGCGATGGAGCAGGCCGTCCGATACAACAAAGCCATTTCAGAGCAGAAGATCCCGAAGCGGCTTCTCAGGGCGATTTTCGTGCCGGAGCCGAACCCATGAGCGAGATCGCATGGCTTTCGGCAACAGAGCTGGCTTCGGCATACCGGACACGCGAACTGTCGCCCGTGACCGTCGTCGAGCATCTGCTCGAACGGATTTCGGGCCTCGACGCGAGGATCAACGTCTTCGTGCATCTCGATGTGGAGGGTGCCCTCCGGCAGGCAAAAGAAGCGGAGACCAACATCCTCGCCAGACGGGAGCGCGGTCCCCTTCATGGCGTTCCGGTCGGCATAAAAGACATCATCGATGTTGCGGGTCTGCCGACGACCTGCCATTCCCGCATGCTGACCGACAACATCTCCAGGGAGGATGCAGAATGCGTAATGCGCCTGCGAGATGCCGGAGCGATCATTCTCGGCAAGGTCGCGACACATGAGTTTGCGATAGGTGGGCCTTCCTTCGATCTTCCTTATCCCCCCGCACGCAATCCTTGGAATCCGGATCACCACCCCGGTGGATCGTCATCTGGATCCGGAGCTGGTCTTGCGGCTGGCTTCTTCCCCCTGGCCCTCGGGACCGACACCGGAGGTTCTGTGCGTAACCCAGCGGGTGCGTGCGGAGTCATCGGGTTGAAGCCAACCTATGAGCGGGTCTCGCGCAAGGGTGTCTTTCCGCTCTCCTGGACCTTGGATAATGTCGGCCCGATGGGCAGGCGTGTCGAGGATGTCTCTCTCCTTTTGGATGTGCTTACAGGCAGGGAGCGTTCCTCACCTCAGCTGGACCGGGATATTACCGGCATGCGTATCGGTTTCGTGCGAAGATTTCATGAGCAGGATTATGTTGCCGGGCCAGATACCGCCGCTGCGCTCGAGACAGCAGCGAGTGTGCTGGCAGAACTCGGTGCCATCGTCACAGATATCGAGTTGCCGCCACTTCAGGATTTCGCCGCCGTCAGCCGAACGATCCTCACGTCCGAGGGCTGGTCGATCCATGGCGAGGCAATGCGTGCGCACCCGCAAAAATACGGAAAGCTGAGTCGGCAGCGACTGCTGGTCGGAGCTTTCATCACATCGGAAAACTACATTCGGGCGAGAATGCTAGCCGCGAAGCTGCGGCAGGATGTGGATGATGCGTTCAGCAGAGTTGATGTTCTCCTCGCCGCCAACGCCATGAATCCCGCCTGCAGGATCGACGATGAGAAAGCTATCGCCACAAACTATCTCCAGCACGCACGCGCGCCTTTCAACGTGACTGGACATCCGGCACTGTCGATGATGTGCGGGCTCTCGCAACAAGGCATGCCCATCGCCATGCAGCTCATCGGGCCCCGGCAACGGGAAGATGTCGTCTTCCGGGTAGCGGCCGCGTATGAGCGCGCCACGGATTGGATAGCGATGAAGCCGCCAGCCTTCGCGGGTTCGACATGTTGATGCTCAAGGTCATGAAAGGGACCTGCCAAAAAAGGGCGGTACTTGCTTACCGACAGCTCTTCCGTTCGGAGAGCTTATGAAAAGGGAGGAAGAAATATGAGACATGTCGCAAGACGAATTGTTCAGGGCTTGGCGGCCGCGCTGGTACTGACCGCGGCTCCTTCGGCCCAGGCGCAGGACTATCCAAGCAGGGACATCACCTTCATCGTCCCGTTCAATCCGGGCGGCTCTTCCGATCCGCTCTCGCGCGCCTTCGCCGCCCAACTGGAGAAAGCCCTGTCCCGCAACGTCAACGTCGAAAACAAGCCCGGCGGATCCGCGACGATCGGCACCAATCTTGTCGTGCGCGCCAATCCGGACGGCTACACTATCGGCCTCGGCGACAGCGCAGCGCTAATGTATCAACCGCTGGTCAACAAGGACTTGGCCTACAAAACGACCGACGATTACGAGATCATCACGAAGCTCGCAGACGTGCCGGGCATGCTGGTCGTGCGTCCGGATGCCCCATGGAACACGTTCGAAGAGTTCCTGGCCGACGTGAAGAAGAGCCCGGGCAAGATCCGGGTCGGGGTGTCGGGTGTGCGGTCGATCTCGGACATGGTGGTCCAGCAGTTCAACCGCGCTGCCGATGTGAAGATCACAACGGTTCCATTCACCGGCGGTGGCGGCGAGGCCTTGCTGGCGGTCATGGGCGGCCGGATCGAGGGTGCTGTCGGTTACGGTGGAAACACGATCGCTCAGATTGAAGCCGGCAAGCTGAAGGTGCTGGGAGTGTTTGCGAAAGGAAAGTATGAGCCTGTTCCGAACGCAATGTCGATCCCCGATGCAGGCTATAATGCCACCATACCATCCGGCTATTCCGTGATCGCGCCGAAGGGGTTGCCGAATGATGTCCGAGAAAAGCTGGTTGCGGCCTCGCAGGAAGCGGTGCGGAGCCCGGAGTTCAAGGAGTTCACTAAGAAAAACGGTTTCGTGCTCGATTTGAAAAGTCCCCATGAGGTCTCTGCCGAGCTGGGTGAACTCAGAAATGAGTTTGTTGGCTTGATCGAGTGGCTCGATAAGAAGAGTGCCGCCAAATGATGTCTGCTTCTCTCCAGAAGCGTAAGGGATATCTCACTATCGGCGGCATCGGTACATTCCTTGCCGCCGGGTATCTCAGCATGGCGCTCCAGTTGCCTCTCGGCCAACTGGAGCAGCCCGGAGCGGCGGTTTTCCCACTCATTGCTGGCGCTCTTTTCCTGCTCGGCAGCCTAGCCGCCCTATGGGAGGGCTGGACGATGGATCCGGCCGAGCAGATCGCTGTCCCGGCAGGCACGAACCTTGTGCGGCTGCTGAGCCTAATCGGTCTGCTGCTGGGCTATTTTATCCTATTGCCGTGGGCAGGCCAGCTGATCAGCAGCACACTGTTCTGCGCATTGCTGATGCGCATCCTGTCTAACCTCCCATGGCCGCGTATTGCCGTGTATTCGATGATAATAACGGGGGCACTGTACGTGGTATTTATCTACCTGCTCAAAGTGCCGCTGCCACGCGGTATGCTGTTCAGCTAACGTGGATCGACCGTCATGAGTGCCATAGATGGTTTGCTATACGGTCTCAGTGTCGTTCTGACCTATCAGAATCTTCTGGCGGCATTCCTGGGCGCGCTGGCCGGCACGGCGATCGGCGTGCTGCCCGGGCTCGGACCTGTGGCTGGGATTGCCATGCTGCTGCCGGTGACATATTCGCTCAGCCCGAGCGCCGGCCTCATCATGATGGCGGGTATGTATTACGGCGCGCAGTATGGCGGATCCACCACTGCCATATTGATCAATATGCCGGGTGAATCGGCGTCAGTGATGACGTGCATCGATGGGTACAAGCTTACGAAGAAGGGAAGGGCGGGCGGCGTCTTGTCCGTTGTGGCGATAGGCTCGTTCCTAGGCGGAACGGCTTCGGTGATCGGGGTCATGCTGTTCTCGCCGGCAATGGCCGATTTCGGCATCATGTTCGGGCCGGCGGAGTTTTTCGCGCTGACGGCGGGCGGACTTCTGATCCTCTCCCGGATGTCGGGCGGCTCGCTGGCAGCCGGTGTCCTGCCGATGGCGCTCGGACTAGTGCTGAGCACTATCGGCGAAGAGCAGGTGACGGCCCAGAACCGCTTTACGTTGGGATTCAACGATCTCAGGCAAGGCGTCGAGCTAGTAGCGCTCGTGGTGGGCCTTTACGGCTTGGCGGAGATCATGAGCGTCGTCGAAACGATCCAGCATCAGGTAAAGCCGATCAGGGTCGGTCTACGGGAGATGCTGCCGACCCGCGATGAGATGCGGCGCGCCTGGGCTCCATATGGGCGCGGTACCATCATCGGGTTCATCTTCGGGCTGCTGCCTGGTCCATCCGCAACCATGTCGAGCTTCGCGAGCTACCGTTTGGAGAAAGCGGTCTCGAAATATCGCGACGAGATCGGCCAGGGCTCGATCGAGGGAGTCGCTGGACCCGAGACGGCCAACAACGCGGCGGCAACCTCCTCGATGGGACCACTGCTTTCCCTTGGAATCCCATTTGGCTCCGTGACCGCATTGATGCTGGCAGCCATGATGGTGCATGGCGTGCAGCCGGGTCCGCTCCTGCTGACCAACCATCCCGAAGTCTTCTGGGGTGTGATCGTCTCGATGTTTATCGGGAATCTGATGCTGCTGATTCTCAACATTCCGCTGATCGGTTTGTGGGTTAGCCTGTTGCGAATTCCACATCACATCTTCCTACCCTTGATCCTCATCTTAGTCGTGATCGGCTCCTACAGCGTACGCAACAGCATGCTGGATCTTCACATGCTGTTGCTTCTGGGCTGCATAGGCTACGTGCTGCGCATGTTCGAATTCCAACTGGCTCCTATGGTGGTGGGCTTGGTGCTTGGGCCTTTGATCGAGAAGCATTTGCGGGAAGCACTATTCATGAGCCTCGGAGACATCTCCGTGTTCTACAGCAGCCCGATTGCCGTCGGGATTTGGATTGCTGTGTTGTTCATCATGACATTCGGGCTCCAGCGCGCGCTGCTCGAGAAGCTGTCTGGCATCCGGTTCAAGAGAACAGCATTGGGCAATGTCGAATGATGGCGATTCATGCGGCGAGCCACTCGAACTGGCGAGCGAGCGAGAGATCTGAGTGACAGACGTACTTCGCCTGTCCTTATACGTATCATGCGAACCAGCTCGATCCCGCTCAGCATCACACGAGCGTTGCTCGCTGAACCAGAACTCGACCGTGTCGGCAGCCATGGCTGCCGACAGCACGATAGAGATACCGCTTTGGCTTCGTCAGCAGATTAAAAGCGCCATATTCAACCTGACGTCATGAAAACGCCAAGGTATCTGCTCTTGATTCCGCTATGAGGAAACCTCCGAAGCACCCAAGCCAAACTGATGACCTAAACCGACGGAATGATGCGGATGGCTCGCCACGCTCAAGAGCAGCCACCCGCAAGCCGCGCCCGGCATCGAAACGCAAGGTGGAGATGGTTCCGGCCCCCTTGAGCACCGAGATACTCAATGGTGTGATGGAAAGCGCAGAAGGAAACACTGTCTCCAGCGTTCCGCCGCCACAGGACGCCGCTCCCGCAAGTGCCCCCAGCTTGACTGCGGAGGGCATTCAGCGTGGGGAGGATCAGCAAGGCCCACACAATAGGAACAGAGACGAAGTCAAGCAACAGGTGCAGACAGTCGCATTCGCGGAGGGTCTTGCTCCGAAGGAGCCCGATCAAGACGTTGCAAGCTCTTTATCCCAGCCCAGCGAAGCTATGGAGTTGCGAGACGACCAGAAGCAGGAGCGAACTCAGCATCACCCCATGGTTCATGAAGTCGAGCCGGAGAGCCATGAGGATCGGGGATCAACAAGCCTAGTCTACATCCTTGCCGCAATCACCCTTGGCATCCCGGCGTTGCTGCTGATCCCGCTGGTCGGCATGAATCCAGGAGTTCAGGAAGGAACCCTCACGATCATTGTGACCTTCATCGCCATCTCTGCCTTTGTCACGGCTGCGGTGATCGAGATCAAGAGGCTGGCTGATCAGCCGCCTGACGACGATCACCACTGAGGGGCGAGCCTCCCATGGTCGCATCCTCTGTCCATCGCCGGTGCATGACGCCTTGGGCCGAGCCTCGTGCTACGCTCGCCCATTCAGCGCTTGCTATTTTGTACCCACGAAGGGAACCGTTAGAACCGTTTGATCTGCCTCGTCCACAATCTCAACCACGAAGTCATTCCGCTGGTCAGCCGATAGCTCATCCCAATACGGCACGACCTCAGCGAAGGTTCTGGCTATTTGCAACGCAACGCCTTTCGCGACGTCGGCATCAGCCAGGTCAAAACTTCGCGGATATCTGACGCGATCCTGCTGGTTTGAGACAAAAAATCTGTACCGGGGCATGGCAAGAATATTAACCATTCAACTGGTTTGGGTAAGCCGCTCTTAGGGATTAGTTCACACACGCGACCAACGATCAGCTCTACTCTTTGGATGGAGTTGATCGCCCAGCACAGTTGAACGGACGCGAAGGAGTTCCCTCTGGCCCAACTTGGGAGCAGTGGACTTCAGCTGCCTTATGCCTGCAATGCAGGCGTCAGGAGGCTCTGCCGCACGAGGATCGTGTCTCTATTCGAAGCTTGGATCGCGTTCGAGGTTGCGCACGACCGTCGGTCCTAATCGTCTCGATGGACTTGCGGAACTTTTATTGAGTTTCAGAAAAAAGCCGATTACATAACGGGCTCGTTTCCCTTCGAAACCTTTCCATGCACTGGCAGCTCGATCTCGTCAAACCACACTGGTCGGCATGGCGAAGCATTTGCTTCGCCAGCAGGCTCAGTCTGCCAGAGCATGAACAGGAGCAGCGATCCAGTTTCGGATCCGCACCCTCGCCCCAAGCGACAAGCTCCACACCAACCGGCACCATGTTATTGGTGCTCTTCCCCTCACAGCCGGCTTGACCGTTCATCGTCGCCGGCTAGACCCGGCGACCTCCCTTCGTTGCGCATCCCCATTCGGTCGTGATGCAGGGTCGCCGGATCCCAGCCTCGCTGAGAGAAGGAGAACCCTGCCGTGAACAGGGTATGGACTGAAGAAGAACTCGATATCTTGCGCCGTGACAGGGCTGCGAAAGTTCCGGTCCCCGTGACCGCCGCGAAACTCGGAAGGCCGGTGCCTGCAACCTATGCCAGGGCCCGCCAGATCGGCACTCTTGTCCAACCCCATCAACCCTGGGACGACGCGGGCGTAACGCGCCTGCGCGAGTTGGTGTCAGCCGATCCGCCCATGACGGACAGGCGCATTGCGGAAGAACTCGGGAGAACGATCACCCAGATTCGCTGGAAGATGCAGGACCTCGGGTTGATCGGCGTCAGGGATCTCTCAAAGCTCGCAAAAAACACGGCCTCGGAAATGGCGAGACCCAAAGCCGCGAAGCCCCTGACACGGAAGCCTGTGCACCATGCAAAACCTGCACCGCAGGAGAGGATTTCCGCCATGCCCGCAGGGGAGCGGGCACGGGCGGCGGCCCCTGCGCTCGCGGCAGTTCCCGCGCCGATGATCCCTGCGCCGATCGACCCCCGTGCGGCACTCAAGCGCGCGCTCAAGCGCCTCGAGGCCACGCTGGCCGAGCGCTTGAAGAGCTTAGTCTCGGAGGCAGAGGCCGGCATGGTGCGAGCTGCGATGGACGCCATTGCCGAGAAGCGCCGGATCGACCAGCGCCTTGCTGATCTCGGCAAGCGGATCGCCGATGCTCAAGCCGAGCGCATTGCGAAAGCGGAGCCGATGAAGGTCGAAGCCAAAATGGCCGAAGCCGCAGCGCCACCTAAACGCAAGGCCAAAGATGTCGGGCTCCCGGTTCGGGATGGAAAATCCCCCTTGGAGAAACCAAAGCGCGCAGTCGTCAAACCTGCCCTCAAGAAGGCTGTCGTGCCTGCGGCGCAGGGCGTGTCTCAGGCTGCAGTCCCTCGTCAGATGCAGACGCCTGCGTCGCCTCCGACACCGAAGATCGTCGTGGTGGAGACACCCGTGGCGGCTCGTCCGGAGCCAGGCGCAGACTCAACTCCCACCCAGGTGTCTGGCCGGGGCGGCTGGAAATCGGTACGCCGGGATCCGGCGCGCGTCATGGCTCAGGCCAAGGCCAGAGCCAAACCGGCGAACCGTGCGGACGCCGTCGATCTCGCCCAAGCAGCTCAGGCTGCCATCGAGCGTTTCATCGCGGAGCGTGGGGTCACGAAGACGGAGACGAATGGCATTCAGACTCTTGTCTCCCGTCTGCAGGCGCGGGGCTATATTGTCGTGCAGGACGGCGACGGTTGGGTCATCGACCAGCGTCGTCGTATCGACGGCGAATCTGCTCTCATTGCTTTCGCAGAGGCCCGCGGCATCTCCTTGGATGTGGCTGCATGATGAAGCAGGACATGCTTCATCCGAGGCTCGCTGGTGGAAGAACATGCGCCCGTTTCTCACGACAGGGGCGGGCCGACGAGTTCTATCCCAAATTGCCGACAGGCGCGGGCAAGAGCCTCTGCCTGCTCAGGAGTGGGAGGGCCAGATGGATCCGGCAGTCCCTCTCGCTCGGCAGGCCGTCCAAACGCACGGATGAAGTTCTCGAACTCGCCTCGCGTGATCGTGAGCATGCAGGCCTCAGCCGACTCGACCCTGTAGGTGTGGGGAATGCCCTTGGGCGCAAGCAGCGTCTCACCCGCTCCGGCCCGGCGCTCCTGGTCGCCCACGCGGTAGCGCACGTCTCCTTCGAGCACGTGGAAGATCTCGTCCTCATCATGGTGGATGTGCAGAGGCGGTGAGTCTCCCTGTGAAGCCCGATGCTCAAGCACAGAGATGCCGTCCGAACCTTCCTGCGCCGAAAGGCGGATGGTGACGTGGGTGTTAAGAAACCACAGGCTTCGATGGTCAGTAGCGCCGTCGTCCATGTCTATGCTCTCCCCCGCAGTATACAGGAGAGCCCAGCGTAGCGGCGCTCCGACAGCGAACAAGGGAAATTCCGGGGATCAGGAGGTCTGCTGCTTAAGGAGAGGTCGAGTCACTGACGACTGCGGGATTCTCCCAAGGCTCGCACCTGCGCTCAGGCTATTCGACCTCCGGGCCCTCGCTTCGGCTTTCAACCTCTCTTTCTCAGCCTGCAGAGCTTCGTTTCTCTCGACGTGCTCTCGGTTGGCGCGGGTCAGTTCCTTGTTCTCGATCCGAAGGTCGGTGATTTCGGCCTTGAGTTCGCTCCGCTCGGCGATGAGGTTCTCCTCGCGCTTAACCTGCGCCCGTAAATCACGAATTTCTCGCTGCTGGCCAGCTATCTTGTTTTGCAGCGTTCTGATTTTCTGCTCGGCTTTCGCGAGCATCCGCTGCATATCCTTCAACTCTTGCTCAGTCGCGCTGGGCTCTGTGAGCTTTCGCCTTGTTCCTGTACTCATCACGGTCCGGTTAGCCTCTCCTGTACGATTGTCGCAAAAAGAACAAACATAGAACATAAGGGACGTCAAGGAATTGCACGATTTTGCTGCTTATCTCTGGCTCCCCCTGAACGGTCCCGGAGCCCGTGCTGGCTCATCCAAGCGGGGAAGAGTGAGCGGAGGAGAGCACCTCGTCAGCAAGATCGTGCACGGATCAACTTGAAGAGGCTGGGGACCCCCTAGCAAGCAGCATGCATCAGATGTTCCGAATGCCACAGGCTGATCAGAAACCTGTTTTGGAGACCCTCGCGGGCTCGGTCGAACGTGTCACCTTCCACAATGCAGAAAACGGCTTTGCTGTCCTGAAGGTACATACACGAGGCAAGCGGGACCTCGTGACAGTGGTCGGCCACACCCCTGCGGTTTCGGCAGGAGAATGGATCACGGCGAGCGGCCTTTGGATCAGCGACCGCACCCACGGGCTTCAATTCAAGGCCGAGGTGCTCAAGACAACCCCGCCAACTGGCGTCGAAGGTATCGAGAAGTATCTTGCCTCGGGACAAATGCGCGGGATCGGACCAGCGATGGCAAAGCGGATCGTGGCAGCCTTTGGCAAGGACACCTTCGAGATCATAGAGGCCAGTCCTGATCGTCTGATCGAGGTGCAGGGGATCGGTCCTTTGCGGGCCTCCCGCATCGTGGCAGGCTGGGCCGAGCAGAAGGCGGTGCGGGAGATCATGATCTTCCTGCACGCGCATGGCGTCGGCACGGCGCGAGCGGTGCGCATCTTCAAGACCTATGGCTTTGACGCCGTCCAGGTCATGACCGAGGACCCGTATCGTCTCGCAAAGGACGTGCGGGGAATAGGCTTCAGAACGGCCGACGCCATTGCAGCCAAGCTCGGAATGGAGAAGACGGCTTCACAGCGCATCCGGGCCGGTATCTCGTTTGCACTTCAGACCGCCACGGACGAGGGACACTGCGCTCTGCCGATCGAGGCTCTGGCCCGGCTGGCAGGACAACTGCTTGATGTTGACCAAGAACTGATCCGGACGGCAATTGTCGAGGAGCTTGCCACGGGAGAGATCGTCTCGGATACGATCGGCACTGAAACCTGCCTTTTCCTGAGGGGGCTTTACTTGGCCGAACAGGCCATTGCCTCCCGGCTGATCGAGCGGGCGTCCGGTCCACCCCCATGGCCCGAGATCGACCTTGAACGTGCCATTCCATGGGTGGAGGGTCGCACGGGCAAGACCCTGGCGGCCTCACAGCGGGAGGCTCTAAGGCTGGTCCTCGGCTCCAAGGTGGCAGTCGTGACGGGCGGTCCCGGAGTCGGCAAGACGACCCTTCTGGATACGATCCTGCGCCTCCTGGTCGCGAAGGGCGTCAAGGTGGCGTTGGCGGCCCCTACCGGGCGGGCGGCGAAGCGGATGACGGAGCAGACCGGACTGGACGCGAAGACCATCCACCGCCTTCTGGAGATCGCCCCCGAACACGGCGGCTTCTCGCGTAATGAGGAGAGCCCGCTCGACTGCGATCTGCTCGTGGTGGACGAGACCTCCATGGTGGATGTCCCGCTCATGAATGCCCTGACCAAGGCCATTCCAGCGCATGCCGGGTTGCTCATGGTGGGAGATGTGGACCAGTTGCCGTCCGTTGGATCAGGGCAGGTCCTGGCCGACATCATCGGCTCGGATCGCATCCCGGTTGCCCGGCTTACAGAAGTCTTCCGCCAGGCCGCCGAGAGTCGGATCGTGGTGAACGCACACCGCATCAACAAAGGTCAGATGCCCGAGCCGCCGAAGGCAGGCGAGGAGAGCGACTTTTACTTCGTCGAAATCGACGATCCCAAAGAAGGTGTGCCGAAGATCATCCAAATGATCAAGGAGCGAATTCCGCGCCGCTTCGGCCTTGATCCGATGAAGGACATTCAGGTGCTGTGCCCGATGAATCGGGGTGTCCTCGGTGCCCGCAACCTCAACATCCAGCTTCAGGAGGTGCTCAACCCCAATCCTGCGTCCAGGGTGGAGCGGTTTGGCTGGCGCTTCTCGCCGGGAGATCGGGTGATGGAAACTCAGAACGACTATGACCGGGAGGTCTTCAACGGCGATCTGGGGACAGTGGTACGGATCGACGACGAAGAGGGAGCGCTGATCGCGGCGTTCGATGGTCGGGAGGTCTCATATCCGTTTGGCGAACTCGACACGCTGGTGCCCGCGTATGCGACCACGATCCACAAGTCGCAAGGCTCGGAGTATCCCGCCGTCATCATTCCTGTCGTCACGCAGCACTTCACGATGCTGGCCCGCAACCTGCTCTACACCGGCGTTACGCGAGGCAAACGTCTGGTCGTATTGGTCGGCCAAAAGAAAGCTGTGGCAATGGCGGTAAGGGGCGGGCAGATGAAGAGGCGCTGGACGAAACTGCGGGAGTGGATAGCAGCAGCCTGACAGGCTCAAGGGGCAGGCCGCCGATCGTCAAAGTATCCGTTCTCTCAAAGCCCCATGGGGCAGCACCTGTTATCAGCTCTTATTGGGGATAGGGGAGCGCTTCTTGGCCCGAAGCCGCTCTTTCCATAAAGTCGCCCTTTGCACAGGGTTCCAGCTCTGATCGAACAACAGGACCTGCAGGTGGTTATCTCCCAACTGTCCCTATTCCGCCCTTCTTGTCCTAGGACAAATCTGGAACCGGGAGACGGCGCTACGCCCCGCGAGCCGAGGTATGGGTATCGTCTCCCGGTTCCGATCGTTTCCGTCGGATCTGTGAATGTCCAAGAAATCGAAAGATCTCGTCACCATCAATCACCTACCTGGGCTTCTTCTCGCCAGCGCCGCTGAATGCGAGAGGTGGATCGAGGCTGGGCTTGTCCCGATTGCAGGACGGGAGACATATCGAAAGTCGGGGCGCACATACGAGACTCGAATGTTCGACCCGGAGGTCATCGCCAAGCTGGCGGTGGAGGTTCCTGCATGGCGGACTCGGGATGAAGCCCATATGCACGACCGGCGCGGCAACGCTGCGCAAGCCCGGAATGATGCAGATTACGAGAGCAGGCTGGTGAACCCTGTCGATGATATCTCCCACCGGCGTCGGCAGAGCATCCTGGCGCCCATTCGGAAGAATACGGGGATTTATATCGTCGAGGATATCCGCAGGCTCGATCGCAACAACCGTGATACGGAGCGACAGCAGCGGAACCCCGGACCAGGGTCTGACCGTGCATTTGTCGGCTATCGAGCCGTCTTCAGCAAGGACATCCAGATCCTGCCAGATGGCGGTCCGGCTGAGATTTTGGTCGAGTTCGCTTTTGCCGAGCCGCCGGAGGTTGCTGCTGTCGTTCTGTCGCCGGCCCGGGTCGGGCCAACCGAGATCAAGATCGCGGCCGAAGCCCTCGAGGCTCGGTTGGCTGAATTGCGGTATGCGACGCATGAGGCATGCGAGCAGGAGGTTGCGAGCTGGCGGGACGAACTCGATACCTATCTGGCCGCCTATCAGGATGACCAAGAGCGACAAGCCATCCTTGGGGGCATCCGTTCGGCCCTCGAAAAACTCGACCGGATCCATGGATCCGACAAGCACGGACCTGCGGGTGCCGGGCGCAGGCTCCGTCAGAAACTTGATGACATCCGATCCAGAGCCTCCGCCAAGCGGCTCCGGCACATGCGTGAGGCTCAGATTCGGGAGGCGTCCGGTTACGAGCGGTACGCCACGATCTTCCCAGTCGCCCGATCCCTGGAGCGCAAGTTCGTTTTCCTCGCCGGGCCGACCAATTCAGGCAAGACCCACGAGGCTCTCCGATTGGCCGGAGAGGCTCAGACAGCCGAGATCCTCTCACCCTTGAGGCTCCTTGCGCTTGAGCATTACGAGCGCTTGAGCGAGGGCGATTTCTCGGCCGGTATGGTCACCGGTGAAGAGCGCATTCTTCCCGAAGGTGCGACACATGTCGCCCGTACCATTGAGACCCTGGACCTGCACCGGGTCGTCGATGTCTGCGTGATCGATGAGGTGCAAATGCTCAGTGATCCCAATCGAGGATGGGCGTGGACGCAGGCCGTTGTTGGGGCTCCGGCCCACCTCGTCGTTCTGACCGGAGCTCCTGAGGCGATCCCCCTCGTCGAGCATCTCCTGGCAATGACGGGAGAGTCGTTGGATATCAGGATCCTCAAACGAAAGGGACCGCTTCATGTGGAGCGTGCTCCTGTCGAACTCAGCAAGCTGTCCAGGGGCGACGCGGTCATCGCCTTCTCGCGTGCGAATGTCCATGAACTCCGCGCCCGGCTCGTTCAGTCAGGACGCTCGGTAGCGACCGTTTATGGTGCCCTTGGTCCGGAAGTCCGCAGAGCCGAGGCTGCACGCTTCCGCAACGGCGAAGCGGAAATCCTCGTCGCAACAGATGCAATCGGAATGGGCCTCAATATCGGTCCACTTCGAAGAATTGTTTTCTCGACACTCCGCAAGTTCGATGGTGTCCAGGAACGACAGCTTACTTCGATGGAGATCAAGCAGATTGCCGGTAGAGCAGGGCGCTTCGGCCATCATGACGAAGGACTGGTCACTGCGCTTCCCGAGGCTGGCTCTTATGGACGTGCCGAAGGTATCATCTCGAATGCACTGACAGGAGAGGGCGCAAAGCTTCGCGGCAAGGCCTATGTGCGCCCTAATCAGGAGACGGTCATGTCTGCGAGCGAGGTTCTCCAGACCGACCGGCTCGGCCACATTCTTCGTCACTTGAATGACACTCTCGTGGCCGGCCATCCAGACCTTCGCATGGCCGATATGGGGGAGATGATCGAGCTCGCGCTTCTCCTCGATACGGTGGATATGCCAATTCTGGATCGCCTATCCTATGCGATGGCTCCCGTCGAAGTCCGGGAGCGCATGGCTGTCGAACTTCTTCTCGAATGGGCCAGGCAGCACGCTGTGAATGGTTTTGTTCAACCGCCAAACTTCGGTTTGCACACTGATCTTCTGAAGCTTGAGGCCAGGGTGAAAATCGCAACGACTTGGCTTTGGCTAGCGCAGCGTTATCCGCATGTCTACGAAGATGTTGAATCCGTCATCAACTTGCGATCAGATCTGAATTCTAAGATCGAGGAGAAGCTGACTGCGACCTCGATCGCTCGCCGGAAGAGAGCGAATGAAAAGCAACGGCAGCACAAAGGCCGAAGGCCGGAGCTGAAGAAAGATCGACACAAGCAGAACCGCTCCAAGACCGAGGAACGCCGAGAACGCTCTCGGGTCTAACCGCCGAACGCACAAACCCGCCACGGAGCGTGCTTTTCATGGCCTTGAACGACGAAAACCCCCGCTGGAGTTTCCGAGCGAGGGGCCTCAGTATTGACATCAAGTGTCGTTGGTTGCGGGGACAGGATTTG
>NZ_LCYG01000078.1 GCF_001017175.1 Microvirga vignae
ACCTCAACCACTCCAACCCATTCGCCAGCAGTATCGAAAGCAATGCAAGTCCACCCTGTGCCATTCGCTGAGTCCGGAACTGGTCGGTTACGATTATTGGACGGGCTGATCTGCCGGGAGCACCAGCCTCTACCTGTGCTGCGAGCACCCTGATGGGACATATGCCCCGACAGGTTGGCTGCGACCCGCCACAGCGGCAAACGCTGTGTGGTGAGCATGCGCCTGGCGGCTCACGTGAGGCTTCGGTTGGAGCTGTCCCATTGGTCGCGGTTTGCCATCCAACACGATGCGGCAAGCCGAAGCCGGTATGCTCAACTTCGCGAACGCGGCCATTCTCGTCCCCGCGCCCTGCGCAGTGTGGCCGACCACCTTCTGAACGTGGCCTGCGCCATGCTCAGACATGATACGCTCTTCAACCCTGAGGCCGCCCGAGCGCTTCCCACCACCTCATGATCCCCAGACGCGCAGCTACTCAGATCCGGCTTGTTAGAAGGTGGGGAGCCCCATCAGTGCCCCGCCACCAGAGTGTACAATGATTGACCGAGGGTCAGTCAGATCTTCTCGAATGCGATTACAAGCACATCCCTATACGCAAAAGGCTTCTTTGGTTCTTTGATTACGACGGAAGAGACGTCATGGTAGGTATTCCTGTCATTGCAGACAAAGAAATCATTCGGCCGATCCATTTCCACCTCTCCGATCGGCTGCTTGCGGACATCGGTCACGGTGCTGAGCCCTCCAATGACGTTGACGCGACCGATCATATAGGAAACAATGAAATCCACACCATCCTGATGCAATCCCTCAGGCGCTGGCTCGCCGCTCACGCCTTCACGTGCGATAATCCTGTAGGGATGAAGTTTGACATTCCAGTGCCTGTGTCCAGTGGTACTGGAAAAGATGCGGCCGAAGTTCGTCAGGATCTTTTCCAGGGTCGGATGTTCAACAAACGTTAGCTCCAGCGGTTCAAAATGGCGCGGGAACCCGCCGTTTAATTTATTGACACTCTTCGACTGCTCGTATGGTTCATGTGGCAACAAGCGGAATGATCCATCTGCTGCATCGAACTCGAACGCACTGTAGCGCCGATAGCGATAGGTTCCGCCATCCCGCATGTATTCGTCACGAAAGAGGTGGTTCCAATGATCGGCAAAGTCGTTCCACGTTGGATCGGTGGCGATATCGAACGCTTCCTCGGTCCATTCTTTGCGTGAAAACCACCAGCCGCGGGTGCGAAGACTTTCGACGCATTCCTGCAGGTAGTCTTTCTTGATCGGTTTCCCTACTCGTTCCGGCATGGCATTCTCCTCTTGATCACACGGGTGCGATCCTACTTGAACAGGCCCCTTGCTCGCCGCCGGTCCTCCCAGAGGTCACGGTCCCTGACATAGCGTGGGTTGTGCGCAATTATCGAACGCGGCAGGAAGCGATGGCTGTCGATTACATAGGTCACGGTACCGGCGACGCCTTCGAGGGCAGAAGCGATCGCGCTATCGCACAACTTATGACTGGGACTACCCCAGTTTCCGGAAACGGCTTCCTGCACCCAGGTTTGTTCCAGCCCCTGTTTTAGGATTATGGTGGCGGTAGGGAGAGAAGCGGTCTCCAAATGCCTGAGCGCATCCATGATAATGGCGGCCGCCGGCGCTTCACGAGCCTCCAGAACCTTATCGTCTGTTGAAATATGCTCGAGACCAACGAAGCGACCATGCCCAAATTTCCCGACAGCCTCGTTCAGCAGAGCGATCGCCTCCATGAGCGCAAGATCACACCCATTGACCGAAACAAGATCGCCGTCGCTGAACCCCAGCGTGATTTCCTCTGCCGGGAGATTGCCTTTCGTGCGGGTCCAGCGGAACGCTTGATCTGGAATAACAAAGCTTTCGGGATTATCCAGAGGCCCGGACTCGAATTCGCGGCACCAGAGGTTTTCGTCGCCACTCAGCTTGCGATCCGCCAGGAAAGTGAGCCCGATTGTGGCAAGGGCCGCAGCCTTTTGTTGCCTCGAGACAACGGACTGGACATAGGGGCTGCCGAAAAGACCGGAAAAGCCGTGTCGCTTGATACTGTTGTTGAAGCGCGCCAAGCTATTTTGCGACAGATTTGCCGTATGAAGGAGCAGCTCCGATCCAATGATCGCCGCATGATCGGCAACCATACTCGCGATTACCGGCCTGCTCAACGAACTGCTCAGCGGGTAATTGCCGAGATACTTGGCATGGGCCCGAATGGCCGGCTTGACGCCTCGTTCGATGAAAGCCTCCCGGCCATCAAGGCAGATAAAACGGGCGCCGAATCTTGCGGCCGTCTGCTCCAGCAGTGGCTGGTCGATGGGCCCGCCCGCGTTGACCGCGACGGCATCGATATTCTGAAAGCCGAGTTCCTGAAGCCTGAAAAGCAGATAAGTGCTGTCCAAGCCGCCACTGAACATTGTGACGACCGGTTTAGAGTGATCGCCAAAGGTCACGATATCTTCAAAGCTTTCAATGCGACCAGTCAGCCGTTTTATGGGTGAAGCTGGATTGATCATGATCCCATCTTCCTTTCAAAGATAATGCCGGCGATGGTTCCGACGATAATGAGGGCGGCCCCGCAGAGGCTGGGAAGTGTCAGCGGTTCAGACACAACAATGGGGGCGAGCAGAAGGCCAAAGAGCGGTTCGGTTCCCATCAGCAGGCTCACGCGGGTCGGCGTGCTGCCCCGAACGGCAGCGTTCTGAACATAGAAGGCTGCGATTGTGCAGAGGAGCGAGAGGAAGGCGACGGATGCCCAGAACTGACCACCGCCTTTGATCGTCAGTTCGGAAACACCACTCTGCAGCAGCAAGAGCGTGATCGTAAGGATGGCGACAGTGGAGGCTTGAAGGGCCGTCAAGGCGGCTGACGATACAGGGCGACCGGCCGTTAGCCGCTTCGTCGTGACCACCATAATAGCCCGCAGTACGGCGGCGCTCAGAACAAGAAGATCCCCGAAGGTGAAAGCGGTCATTCCTCCCGTCAGGGCGGCGACACCTAGACAAGAGCATCCGGCGCCGGCCAGAACGCCAATCGGCGGCAACTTTCTTGAGAGTCCGTAGTCAAAGATGGGCGTGAAAACAACGCACAATGAGATGATAAGCGCGGTATTTGAGGCGCTCGTCAAGGATACGCCATAGGTTTCGGCCAAGAAAATCGCAAACAGGATGGCCCCAAGTACAACGCCGCGGGCACAATCGCCACGAATGGTTGCCGCAATTTCCTTGTGTGCGACAAAAGACATGACGACTGCAGTGATCAGGAACCGGTAAAAAATGAGGACGAGAACTGGTGCGAAAAGGAGCGCACCTTTCGCCACTGGATAGCTGGCCCCCCAAACAAATGCGATTCCGAGAACGGCCAGATCCGCCCATAAACCACTTATCGGCTGGCGCCACGCCAACGTCCTGCCACTGCTGCCACTATCCACGTTTTGTATCCTCCTGCATCTTGAACCTTTAGGACCTGGCGGTATTCAGCGCATGCTGAATGATTTACTCAGCGAGAGTGGCAAATCGCGTGCCGACGGCGCTCAAGCGCCTCAGAAGACATGTTATGCTTAAGGCCTGTTAGCGCTTGAACTCATTGCGTCTGAGGGCGTTTTGCTCGTCCTGATCTGAGGAGGAGCCATGCTGACGGACGCACAATGGGCGATGCTGGAGCCTTTGGTGGAACAGTGCCGTCCCAAGGGCAAAACCCCACCGCACGATCTGCGTCGCACGGTTGAGGCCATCCTCTGGCGCCACGAGAATGGCGCCAAGTGGCGTGCTGTGCCTGCTGAACTGGGCCCCTGGTGGCGGGCGGCCCAGACCTTTATCCGCTGGGCTCCCCTGGGTGTCTGGGAGCGTCTGCTCAATCTGGTGCAGGAACGTGGGATCCAGCTTGGAATGACGTTCCTCGATGGCACCAGCGTGCGCGCGCATCAGAAGGCGGCAGGAGCGTGCCGAAAAGGGGCTCTCAAGCTCAACGAGACGATCGTGAAGCACTTGGCCGGTCTCGTGGGGGATTGGCACAAAGGCTTGCGTGATCGCCGACGCTCTCGGACGCGCTATCGCCTTTCGGATCTTGCCCGGTCAGGCGCACGAGCTGCCGCAAGCTGTTCCGTTGCTGGACAGCCTCCCCTGCGTACCAACCGGGGTCGTGGCGGATCGCGGCTACACCAGCCATGCCTTTCGCCAGCACATCTGGAGCCTGCGAGCCCGATCGGCGATCCCATCCAAGTCCAATGAAGCACCGCTCGCCTGTCCGGACTGGATCTACAATAATCGCAATGTTGTCGAGCGTCTCCAAGAGCTTCGATGAGAGTGCGGCAGGCGCCGGGCTGCACCGCATCGTGGCGGGGACGCGACAAACCCGACAGCAGGTGTCGGGTGCCTGACGTTTTGGTAGGGGAGCATAGGAGTTCGCGGGGCAGCCAATCGGCGAGCTGAGCTCCGTTAGGAGACAACCACGGCCTCCGCACATATCAGCCAAGAATTCCGCAGCTCTCCACTCTCGTCATCCAAGCAGCCAAGGCTGCTGGTTACCAACTCGCCTCTTCGTGCAAACAAAGCAGCTTCAAGCTGTTCAAAACGTCTATGGATAGTCCCACGGTGTCCGCGGCAGCGATGGCGCTCACCGAGGCCGTGCCGCCGCCAGCTCCTTCGGAAACAGCGACGCCCGCGTCAGGCTGGGCAACGTGTTGATCTCGAGAAAGGTCACACGATCTCCCGCGACAATGTAGTCGCTGCGTGAGTACCCGCTCGCCCCGATCGCGGCATGCGCCTTCATAGCCGCATCCTGCAAAGCGGCGTTGACCTGGCCTTTGAAGCCTGCCGGGCAGATTTCACGGGTGGTGGAAGTCAAGTACTTGGCGGCGTAGTCGAAGACACCGTCGGCCGGACTGATCTCCACGGGCGGCAGGGCGATCAAGGCCCCATTCTGCTCCAGAACGCCACAGGTCGCCTCGACATCCGCCATGAAGGGCTCGATCAGATAGATCTCCTTCTGAGCCACCTCGCCAAGTGTCCGCAGATCGTCAGGGCTTTCGACAAAGAGCAGACCGTAGCTCGATCCGTCCGCCACCGGCTCCGCCACGAGCTTGCCATAGGTGGCAAGACCAGCCGGGGCGGACGCTAGCGTGAGAGTGGGCGGTGTCGCAAGGCTGGTCTGCGCCACAGCCACCTTGTCGAAGGCCAGACGGCTGGCGGCCGAGCCCGCCCCGGCAAAGTGGACGCCGCGAGCTTCGCACAGGGCGGCCAACTCGCCGCTTTCGGCCATCCCGCCGTGGAGACCGAGCACCAGAAGCCTGTGCTCCCGACTGGCACGGTCAAGCGCCACCTCAAGGCTGCCGATCGGCTCGCCCGTCACCGGTAGGTCCACCTCGAACGGCCGCGCGTGCCTCATCAGAACGTCACGGGAGCAGACCTGGACGAGGCCGTCGCGGCGCCAGAACCAGAGCTCAGCCTCCGGCAAGGCTTCCGCCAGCGTCTGGGTGCTAGCGACCGACACGAAGTGTCGCGGTTGGTGCCGCCAAAGAGGATGGTGGTGAGAATGAGGTTGGAAGCCGTTGGGAGGAAGGGATCAGCCCACAATACGTTGACCTGCCGGATGAACAAGAGGGCGCGTCAGAAACGGGTGGACTGAAGCTTAAGGTGGCAGGAGCGATGGCGTAAGCGACCCGATCAATGCGCCACGTCCTGCGGCTGCCTGAGCCTGGGCGAGATCTCCCCTCCCTGCTGTCGTGAACACCCATCGGCCATCAGCCGTCTTCCGCCTCTGGTCTGATCCATCACCGCAGAAGCAGCGTGGGGTTTCGGAGAGTGAGGCCCATCTCAGGAGAGCATAACGAACCGTAGGGCAACATTGCCCACCAGGACCGTCGGCGGGCTCGTGGTGACGGAGCAGACCGCTGTTGCGGTCGCGCCGTTTCGGCTCGGAAAGGCAATCCTCACGGCCGCATCCTCACCGGCAAGGCCTTTGCCGGGAGAAGCGCTGGGGCATTGCAGGATGGTTATAGTCTTTCGTCTCCGCGGCCGACGCGGCTCTCCAGTTGGGAGCCTCTGAAGGCACCGTGGCTATGGGAGCGGAGCATTCAAGCGTTACATTCATATGCAGTACACTTTCATATCTTTGAAGAAATGCGGCGCTTCGTGAGCGCGTAGACCGGGTCATCCGGGTACGATGCTCCGAGCGGCTGCCGGGGGCTGAACTGCTCTGTCTCGGAGGCCGCCGGCGGGGTCTGCTCCTCGACCCAATCGTAGACCACCGTGCGTTCGGCAATCCGCCATTCCCCTGCCCTCTCCTGAAACAGATCGCAATAGCGGCCACAGAGGAGCACCTGGCGTATCTCTCCGGCCTCGTCCGGTCCGCGTTGCAGCGCGGTGAAGTAGCTCTCGACCGCGGCCTCTTCCGGGCTGATGAACTCGATCAGGACGTTCGTGATCTGATGGATGTTGCGCGGTCCGGTCTTGAAGACACCGAGCGCAAACTGGATGAAGCCCTCGGCCGAGCCGGAATAGGCCCCGTGATGGTCATGTGCATCGGGCCAGTACGAGCTGCGCAGCGCCGCCTCGTCCGCGCGGTCTATCCCACGGCAGTACCGATAGAGGCAGTCGCGGATCGCCTCCCGGTCGCGTAGTTCGGAAATTCTTGCCTGGTTCATCGGCTCTATCGCGAATGCTGAGATTGGCCAGGAAGAGGCGTTTTCGTGTCTCCGGTCCGCTGCAACGATTTCGAACTGGTCGGCGCTAGGAGGTGGACTGTAAGACGAACCTCGCCTGCCGTTTGCGTATCATGTGAAGCAGCTCGATACCGGAGAGGATGACCCCACTGCCCAGTTGGACGAGGACGGTGGCAGGACAGAGGCCGCGCGCCGTCCTTTTCGCGGTGCGGCCAGGTCGCGCTGACCCCAATTTAAGCCCACTAGACTCTCGATTGAATAAACACCGATTCAGGCGCAGCGGCTGTGCGATCAATTTCCAGTGCACGTTCGGGGCAGGCTTGCGCGCCTCGTGACGCGAGCAGTTCGTCTCCTTCCGCAACATTGATGTCACCGGGCAGAATGTAGCCCTCGTCATCAAGCTTGAAGATGTCCGGCGCTTGCGCCCAGCATCGCGCGTGACCCTGGCATGTGGCATGGTTGACGATGATGCGCATGGTTCTACCTCCATGTTTGTGCCCCGGCGGCCTTGGTCAGGACCAGTCCAGGATCAGATTTTCGATCCCGAACACATGGCCGCCATAGGTGATGGGCGCCGTACCTTCCTTGATCCGGAAGCCCGGAATGCGCGCCAGCCACTCCTCGAGGCCAATGACAATCTCCCGCCGGGCAAGGTGTGAGCCAAGGCAACGATGCGGGCCATAGCCAAAGGCAGCATGGCGGTTGTCCTCTCGCGCAAGATCGATCGTGTTGGGACATTCGAATTCCGCCGGGTCACGATTGGCAATCATCGTGGCGCAGGAAACATAGTCCCCTTTACGGATCGGCGCGCCTTCGAAGTCGATATTTTTCGTTGCCACCCGGATCATCTGCACGGTTGGATAGGCGCGCAGCAATTCTTCGGCTGCGAGCCCGATTCGATCCGGTTCGCTCCGCAGCAAGTCCTGGTCTTTGGGATTGCGCGCGAGATAGGCCAAGTCAAAGCCTATCGCTGCTGCAACTGTGTCGAGTCCAGCGACGAACAGAAGCACCCCAGTGCCACGGACTTCCTCGTCGGTCAGCGGGCGGCCCTCGACCTCTGCCTGCACGACGAAGGTCATGAAATCGGCGACTGGTTCCTTGCGGCGCATGGCTGCAAGTTCGTCGATGAACGCCACAATCATCCGGGCCGCCGCCGGTCTTTTGACATCGTCGCCGTGGAGCAGATCGTTCGCCCAGCCGACAAATATATCGAGTCGATCATCCGATAGCCCTAGAAAGCCAAGGAAGATGTTGACTGTGAAAGGAAATGCAAAATCCTTCATAACATCGCAGCTTGTGCCCGATGCGGCGATCCTGTCGATCAGCGCGATCGCTCGCTCCCGGACAACCGGCTCCAGCACCATCACCCGCTTGGGCGAGAACAGCGGATTGAGTAGTGAGCGAAAAATGCCATGGGCTGGTGGATCGAGTTCGAGCGGGATCATCGGCCAGTTTTCGCCGAGCACGGAGGCGAAGATGCTGCGATGGCTGGAAAAGGTTTCGGCGTCCTGCAGCACCCTGCGCTGGTCTTTGGCGCGCGTAATGACCCAGGTCCCCCGGCCATTGCGTGTGTTGTAGGGGGAATAAAAGATTGGTGGCCCGGCATGGACGCAAGCGACAGCTGCGTGCGGATCCCCGTTGGGCGTCGGCAGCATGCCAGCCGACGTGAACAGGCTGAAGTCCCTCACCATTTCGGGTGGGACATGATCTGGAACCGGGTTGCTCGCCACTTGGTTTCTCCTCATCTTCGGCTAGACCTTGGCGGTCGTCTTGTCCGGCTTGATGCCCTTGATCACCCATCCGCCGCCCGAGGGCCGGCAGGCCATGCCCTGGACGGAGGAGGAGGACGATCCGTTGATGAGAGCCGTGAAGTTCCGGCAGATCTGGTCGTCCTTCACGAAGGGAGCGCTGGTGGGCGTGAAGGTGCCCTTCCGATCGGAGGCCGGATTGTCCCAGGAGACCTGGGTGCCGGGCCGCTGCGGATCGAGCGCCACGGAGAGGGCCGCCTTGGCCCGGCGCCAATCCTCCTCGTTGAGGTCGGGCGACAGGCGCACGGCCGTCCGGCTGACCGAGTCCGTGACCTGCGGCTCCTTCTCCTGCAGTCCCACGGTCCCGAAGGAGAAGCTGCAGGCGCCCGCCGACAGGGCGATCATCCCTACGGCGAGCATTTTCATGGCTTCGCTCAGGAAGGCGTCTGATTTATAACGGCGCGCATCGGCCCTCATGGCGCGTCGGGTCTCCAAGAACGAAAAGTCACACCTAATGACTCCCTAGGTTGCGCGGCATAGCGTTCGCCATCCGACAAGATTGTAAGCCTCTTCACCGGGCAGCGGGCTAGCCGGAAGAGCGGATTGCGCGCCTACCCGAGCGAAATCTTCGAGACCCGGCATTTTCCTACCTCGAACAGCGCGGGGAGAACGCCCGAAGATGTGCTATCCGACATGACATCGTCGTCCGGCTCGAGGAAACCGACATGACATTGCGCGCCGCACCGTCACAAAATACCGCAAGGTGATGAACATCCCCTCCTCCGTGCAACGCCGCCGGGAAAAGCGCCTGTGGATTTTGACGAATGGCGATCAAGACTGGCGGCCGTGTCCCGCTGGCGAAAGCCACTCTTAATCCAAGGCGAGCCCGTTCTTGATCCCTGCGTGGAGGCTTTCGCCCTCCTCCGGGCCGAAGCAGCTGTCGAATTCGTTGCATTCCCGGCAACTGGGCGCGGCGCAGAGCGAAAAACCTTCAGCCTCGCAGAGCTTGCGGTAAAAGTACTTCTTCCATTTCATGTTTTTGGTGTTGCCGGCCGCCAGAATCGGAAAATGCGTGGCAAGCAAGCGGCTGAGCGCGGCCCGGTTGAAAAGGCCGAGGTCCTGCCAGAGATGGTTATTGCACAAGGCACGCCGGGCGATGATCTTGGCGAAGCGGGCACTCACCGGGTCGCCCGGCCGGGCATGCGCGAACAGAAGGCCGCGCAAAAGCTCTTCCTCCATATCCGGCTCGCGGTCGGTCACCTCATCCAAGGCGAAGGCGCTGACAGCGATAGCGGGGAAATTGCGGGTCAGGACATCCTGCAGCTCGGCACGCGAAAGGCCGGTTGCCTCCGTCGCCGTCGCCTCGCCGGCCTCGACCTCCTTGAGCGCTCGTGAGAGGACACAGGCAAGCACATGCTGGTCGAACCCGGTCTCCAAGTCGATCGGCCATTGGCCGATGCTGCGCGATTGTGAGTGTCGTCGCTCATCGGACCAAAAGGACATTCGGAGTCCACGAGGGATGCCTGTTTCCCACGGGCTGCGGTTCTGACGCAGACCTGACATGTTGCTTTCCTTCCTGCGGTCCATCGATCGCGGGTATCCACGACATGAGTGCCGGTGGGCAGCTCCTTCGGGCTCCCGACGGGGGTCTTCAAAAGTCGTGCCAACTGCGCAGAAAGAGCCTCAGAAATAATTTTCTGCACACTGGTCAATGGCTTGAGAGTGCGGCAGGAAGCCGGGCCGCACACCACCGTGTCGCGGACTCGACAAACCCGACAGTCGGCGTCGGTTGGCCGGTGACAGATCGCCAGGCGCCTGACTGCAAAACGGTGACGCAGGTCGTGGAGACGCACCGGCTTGCCACGATTGGGCCGGCGAGGGAACGCGCCGCGCCGAAGGCCGCGTTCAAACCGGACTTCGACAATCGACTCCCGCGCGAGCTGACGAAGAAGGCCGGGGTGCCGGGCATTGGAAAGGCTTAATCCCGGTGTCTTGCATACTCGCGCAGAACCGTCAGTGTCGAGGAGTGGACGGGAACCAGGCGATCCTTACGGAACTTGGTTCTTCGAATGTGGAGAATTCCCTGCGCGAGATCGGCATCACTGATATCAAGGCGCAACGCCTCGCCGGACCGCATGCCGGTGCTCGCGAGCAGGCCCACGAGCGGCGTCAGGAACCCGGCGCGCTCGGGATAGTCGGGCGACACCGAGCGGCATGCGGCCATGAGCCGTGCAAGCTCGTCGTCGGTGAGGATCCGGGGTGGCGGGATGGCTCGGTTCCTGGGAAAGGCCTTGGGCTCAAGCGCTTCGGTGCGCGGATCGAAGATGGCGAGATACTCGCTGAATCTGCGAACCACGCCGTAACGAACGGCTCGTCCGTTCGCCGTGCCCGCCCAGGAGCGTATGAAGCCGAGCACCGTTCGACGGCAGAGTGGGCCATCGTGCTGTTCGGCATCACCGTAGGTGACAACCGCGCGCAGGATCGCGGCCTGCTTGCTGAGCGAGAAGCCGGGCGAGCGTCAAAGTGCGACATAGGCCTCGACATGCTCGCTGAGCCTGCTGGAGAATGTGCTCATCACGCGTCTCCCGGAAAAGGAAGGGCGACTTCGGCGAGTTGCGGCACCGCGACCTTCACGTAGATGGCAGTCGTGTCGTTGCTGCGATGGCCGAGCAGGTCGGCGATCTCGTTGATCGGTCGTCACCGGCTGACGAGCTGGGTCGCCAGGCTATGCCGGATGAGATGGGCGGCGATGGGACCGTTCAGCGCGATGCCCGCGCGTTGCAGTGCGGAGCGGGCGATGCGGGAGATGTTGGTGCTGCCGTCGATCGGGCGCACTGGCGGGAGGTGCACGAGGAACACGCGACGGCTGCCGCAATCGGGCCGGGCCCGCAGGATATAATCGGCGAGTGTCTTGCCCGCCTCCCGCATGAGGGGCACGCTCCGATCGCTCCTTGCCTTGGTGTGGCGTACCCGAACCTGCGCATCGCGCCGGCGAATATCGTCGAGGACGAGTGAGCGAAGTTTCTTGCTGCGGATGCCGGTCGTGGCCAGCAACAGGAGGATGGCCTGATCGCGGCTGCCGGTGGGGCGCAGGGTCGATGGCGTCGATCGCCTTCCTGATATCCTCCCAACCCAGTTGTCGCGGCAGATGCGCGAGACGGTAGCATGGCGTTCGCGGCACGAATCGCGCAAGGTCCTGGTCATTGAGGTTGGCCCAGTGCAGGAACCTCAGAAACCGGCGCACATAGGACCCGTTCGCGGCCCGCGTGTTGTCCATGAACGACAGGCTCATGAGGTGACCGGTGAGCGCCAGCACATGCTTGCCGGTCATGGCCGAGAGCGGTTCGCTGGCGTGATACCGATCCCACCAGGCAAGCAGCCGTCGCGCGAGGAGCACCTGACCGTCCTGCGTCTTCACTGCCGGACCACGCACTTCACGCAGGTAGCTGGAGTAGCTCGTCAGCAGTGGCTCATGTGGGTCGTGCTCGCGATGACGATCCTCGAAACGGTGAAGAACGATCCTTCGGGCCAGGGCGATCGCGGTGCGTGCGGCGACACGTGATGCCTCGGTCGGGCAACCGGCGACAAAGCCATCGATCAGGACATCGCTGATCGGCTTCGCGGGCGATCCCAACCCACTGAACCGTCCCAATCGGCTCAGGTAGATCTTCACCGAAGCGTGTCGATAGCCGTTCTCGAAAAGATAGGTTGCGATGCAATCGAGCTCGTTGCCCAGGCCGCCGCCTCTCAAGCGATGCAGGACCCTCGGATACTTGAAGTAGCGTTCCAGCATGTGCGTTCTCCATGCGAGCGCGGATAGCCCAACGCCCACCGGAGAAATGGCTCAGATTATGTGGCGGCTGAGAGCCGCAAAGCGCCGGAATGCCGCCATCGGCTCTGCCGCCGCCACATAGTCTCCCACGACGCATAAGAGTGGATATGTGGCGCGCCACATATCCGTTCAGCGGGCATCTATTCGTCTTTCGCGGGCGTAAAGGCGATCTTTTGAAGATGAATTGGCAGGTTGGCTGCGGAGCCTGCCTGTTCACGAAGAGGTTGGAGCGTGGTCGTTTCCAGTGGCCAGCCGTCACCAACGGCGCCGTGACGATCTCATCTGGGCAGTTCGCCTACTCCTCGATGGCATCGACTGACGGCATCCCCAGCAAACCTGGCGGCCGAGCAAAGCCGGTTAGCGGAATTGCGTTGCAAATCCTGACGGATCTGCTCCACTGCCGATGTGATAGTATCCGCTCCTGATTCTCTCCCCTCCGACCTCGCCGAAGCGCACGCGATGATCCTCGCCGAGCGCGAGGAACGCTGTGCCGCGGAACGTCAGCTTGCGGGCGCCTGCGCTGAGGCCGCCCGGACGCAAGCCCATCTGTCGAGCCGAGACGCTCCGATCGCCCTTTTGAGGCTCGAGATCGAGAAGCTGCGACGCGAGCTCTATGGCACCCGCTCGGAACGCAAGGCGCGCCTGCTCGACCAGATGGAGTTGCAGCTTGAGGAACTCGCTGCTGATGCCAGCGAGGATACCGAAGTGACAGAGATTGCGGCTTTCCGAGCCGGGCAGCCGCGCTTTCGGCCACTCAAGCTATCCGCCCGCCGAGTCTTCTCCGAGCATCTGCCGCGCGAGCGTGTGGTGATCCCCGTTCCTGCGAGTTGCCCATGCTGCGGGTCGGATCGCCTCTCGAAGCTCGGCGAGGACATCACCGAGACGCTGGAGGTCATTCCCCAGCAGTGGAAGATGATCCAGACCGTGCGCGAGAGGCTCTCCTGTCGAGGGTGTGAGAAGATCATGCAGCCGCCGGCGCCCTTCGACGTGAGGCCGCGCGGCTTTGCCGGACCGAACCTCTTGGCTCAGATCCTGTTCGAGAAGTTCAGCCAGCATCAGTTCTTGAACCACCAGAGCGAGCGCTACAAGCGCGAAGGGATCGATCTCAGCGTCTCCACACTAGCCGACCAAGTCGGCGCCTGCACGGCAGCCCTTCAGCCGCTGCACGCCTTGAGCGAAGCGCATGTGCTCAAGGCCAAGCGGTTGCATGCCGACGACACCACGGTGCCGATCCTCGCGAAGAGCAAGACCACGACAGGCCGGATCTGGACCTATGTGCGGGATGGTCGCCCCTTCGGTGGATCGGATCCACCTGCCGCTCTCTACTACGCCTCCCGGGATCGCAGCGGCGAGCATCCCGAGTGGCACCTCAAGTCCTTCACTGGCATCCTGCAAGCCGACGCCTATGCGGGCTACAACGATCTCTACGGTCCTGCACGCAGTGGTGGGCCGATCACGCCTGCCTTCTGTTGGAGCCATGCCCGACGTGGGTTCTTCAAGCTGGCCGACATTGCCGGCAACGTGCGCAGTGGACGCGCCACCGCCGAGATTTCGCCGATTGCGCTCGATGCGGTTAACGTGTGAGCATGGCACGTTCGTCGCCCATTCCTGATTTTGCGCAGGAATTCCGCCATCAGCTTCGCAAGCTGTTCGTTTGGCGCCGCGATGTTCGTCACTTCCGGTCCATCCCGATCTCGCCCGATGTGCTCGCGCACCTGCTCGAACTGGCGCATCTGGCGCCCTCTGTCGGCCTGAGCCAACCCTGGCGCTTCGTTCTTGTGGATGATCCGCACCGGCGAACCGCCATCATCCAGAACTTTGAGGTCTGCAACGCACAAGTGCTGATGGACGAGCCTGCGGAACGGGCTCAGATTTATGCCCGTCTTAAGCTGGCCGGCTTACAGGAGGCACCGGTTCACCTGGCTGTGTTTGCCGAGGGCGCCACGCAGCAAGGTCACGGTCTGGGGCAACGTACCATGCCCGAGACGGTGCAGTATTCGGCCGTGATGGCCATCCACACCCTGTGGCTGGCCGCGAGAGCCGAGGGGATTGGAGTCGGCTGGGTGTCGATTCTGGATCCCGCTGCCGTTGCCATGATCCTGGAGGTCCCATCGCACTGGACGTTCATCGGCTACCTGTGTCTGGGCTATCCCGCTTACAGCGATGACACGCCGGAACTCGAGCGCCAGGGCTGGCAGGCGCGGACACAGATGCAGATCCTACGGCGTTGACCTGGCTATCGCCTCGGTTCCGCATCCGCGGCTACACCGGATGAATACGATGCAGCGTGAGGGGATCGCGCTGCACGGTTGCCCGGCTCATGCGGCAGATGGGCCTCCAAGGGGTGGTGCGCGGCAAGTACACCGAGCGCCTCGCCGAGGCCGGCATCGAGCCATCGGTCGGCAGTGTCGGCGACTCGTACGACTGCCCTGGCGGAAACCGTCATCGGCCTCTTCAAGACCGAGGTGATCCATCGGCGTGGTCCGTGGCGCTCCTTCGAGGCCGTCGAGTTCGCCACGCTCGAATGGGTGGATTGGTACAACAACCGGCGTCTGCTCGAGCCTATCGGCCACATCCCGCCTGCCGAGGCGGAAGCCGCCTACGATGCCCAGCTTGAGGTCATGCCAATGGCCGCGTAGAATCCAAGCCAATCAGCCTCCGGAAAATTCGGCGCGGTTCAATCACATCAGTGCTCTGCGGCGTGTAGGGTTTGGTCTTGCGGTGTTGCACCTTCAGCTGGCGGCAGGCTGCCTCAAAACCGTCGGCGGTAAAGCACGAGCCACGGTCGGTGAGCACGTGGGTGACCGTAAAGGGAAACGCGCCGATCGCCTTTTGGAGGAAAGCAATCGCGCTTCTTGCCGTCTCGTCATCATAGACCGCCAGGTGCACCCAGCGGGAGCAACAGTCGATGGCGACATAGAGAAAGCGCTTGCAGCTCTCTCCATTGACGGTTCTCAGCTTGGGCAGGTGCTTGATGTCCAGATGCACGAAGCCGAGGTCGTAGTCCTTGAAGGTGCCGCTCTTGCGCTGGTGCTGCGGCGCCGGCGGCAGGCGCCCGAGCCCCTCAGCCTTGAGGATGCGGTAGACCGCGTCCCGGTTTAGATGCGGCAGGAAGTGCGTGACCACGAAAGTGAGGCCATCGAGCGGAAGACCGGTGGCCTGGCGCAGAGCGCAGACGATCGCGCTCTTCCACGGGGGCTTTCCAGAGCAGCTTGTGCGGTCGGCTGCTATGGTCCGGGCAATCCTGAACTCCGCGCTTGCGCTACTTGCGGATGGTCTCGGGGCTCACGCTATAGCGCTGGGCCAGCACGCCCGTGGGCTCGACTGAGCGGGCGATCTCCTGGCGGACAGCTGGGGTGGTACGGGCTTGCGGGTGGATGGACAGCTTCACGGCCTCCTGCGGTGAGGAGCTCGGCGTCGCAGGCCGTCAAAGCGCCAAGCGTACTCCTCAATCGCGCAACGCACCCGGTCCCAACAACGTTCTGCCACCAAACACATTAGGGCGCTCTGTTTCTCCCGTCACAGGCGGATTGAAAATCCGCGCCCGTTCGCCCGCAGTATCTAAACGAAAGCAAGACCAGAGTTTAGAACTGTTTCAGCTTGATGCCATGCCGGCGCAGGGCATAGCCGACCTGC
>NZ_LCYG01000079.1 GCF_001017175.1 Microvirga vignae
GCCCTCCCGCTTGCAGCCGACAGTTTGAAAGCGGACGTCGAGAAGCAGAGATTGATTCCGCTGATCCTGGCCCGCGACGGTGCGGTTCAGGAGATGTTTTGCAGTCCGAGCCCTGCCAAGGAAGCCGCGCTCGACGACAAGCTTCGCGGCATTGCCCGCGACGCCATGGCTTCCGTGGTCTATGTCATCAACACCGAGGGCATAGCGATTGCCGCGAGCAACGCCGGCGAGCCGACCAGTTTCGTCGGCAACGACTACCGCTACCGCCACTACTTCACCGAGGCGATGGCAAATGGCACGGCCACGCAATATGCGCTCGGCACAACCAGCGCGCGCCCGGGCCTATACCTGGCGAGCCGGGTTGATGGGTCGGAGGGTCCGCTCGGCGTGGTCGTGGTGAAGGTGGAGCTCGACCGGGTCGAGTCGAGCTGGAGGGAGAGCGGCTTCGTGGTCTTCACGACGGATGAGCGCGGCGCTGTCCTTGCGACGAGCGTGCCCCAATGGCGTTTTGGCGCTCTCTCACCTCTTTCCGAAGAGGAGACGGAAACCACCCGAGATCGTCTGCAGCTATCAGGCGCGACTTTCAAGCCGGTGCCGCTTTCCCAGCGTGGCGGCAACATGGTCACCGCAAGTCCTGCGGGCAGATCAGCCGGCTTCGTTGCGGTTTCGCAGGATCTTGGGAAAGCAGTTCCGGGCTGGCGTCTTTCCCTGCTCATTCCTGCTGACGCTGAGATTTCATCGGCGGCAATAACGGGCCGCGTAACGACATTGCTTGCCCTCATTCTCCTTGGATTCGCCGTTGTCGTCATTGTCCGACGGCGGCGGGCGATCCGACAGCGGCAGGAAGCACTTGCGCGCATGAATACCGAACTCGAGTACCGCGTCAATCTGCGCACGGCGGATCTCCGCCGCACAAACGAAGCGCTCGCCCACGAGATCGCCGAGCGCGAGAACGCCGAGGCGAGGGTGCGCCGCCTGCGCGATGAACTCGCCCAGGCAAACCGGCTGTCTATTCTTGGGCAGATCGCGGCCGGGGTCGCCCACGAGATCAACCAGCCGGTGGCAGCGATCCGAACGTATGCTGAAAGTGCCGCGCGCCTTCTTCAGAACGGCCGGTCGCAAGACACCGCTGAGAATATGAGCTCGATCGTCGCCATGACCGGCAGGATCGGGTCAATTACAGAAACGCTGCGGTCCTTCTCCCGCCGCGCGACCGGAGCGATATGGCCGTTACCAGCGGAAGAGGCGATTGATGGTGCGCTTTCGCTCCTGTCAGGCCGAATCCGCGATTCCGGGGTGATGATCGAACGAACGCGGACCGACTCGTCTCCAATGGTGATGGCAAGCCGCATCCGGTTGGAGCAGATCCTCGTCAACCTTCTTCAGAATGCGCTCGACGCGTTGGAGGACCAACCGGAGCCCCAGGTCGAGATCGCGCTCACCGCGAAGGAAGAAATGGTTGCCATTTCCGTTCGGGATAACGGTCCCGGCCTTGCCCCCGACATCCGCCGGAACCTTTTCATGCCGTTCACCACCAATAAGGAAAAAGGCCTCGGTCTTGGCCTGGTCATTTCAGAAGAGATCGCGCGGGAGCTCGGCGGCTCACTGCGGCTCGATACGAACCATGACAAAGGGGCTTCCTTCACGGTCGAGCTGAGGCGTGCGGCATGAGTGCTGAAAAAGGACGGGTTATTTTTGTGGACGATGACGAGGATCTGCTACGGGCAGCCAAGCAGATGCTGGAGCTTGCCTGCTTCGTTCCGATCCTTTTCCGCTCGGCCGAGACGGCGCTCGCCACGATAGATAAGGATTTCGAGGGGCTTGTAGTGAGCGACATTCGCATGCCCGGAATGGACGGACTCCAGCTCTTCGAGCGGGTGAAGGCGATCGATCCGGATATTCCAGTCGTCCTCATCACCGGACATGGCGATGTCGAGTTGGCCGTCGCAGCCATCAAGGACGGCGCCTACGATTTCATCCCGAAGCCATATGCGACGGAGCGACTTCTAGAGACGCTGCATCGTGCTTCGGAGAAACGGCACCTGGTTCTGGAAAACAGGCGTCTAAAGGACGCGGTCGCCCGATCCGCTGGCGATATGCCGCTCATCGGCGAGGCGCCGGCCATGAAGCGGCTGCGCAAAACGCTTCGCCAAATCGCCGATACCAACGTGGACGTCCTCGTGGAAGGTGAAACAGGCACCGGCAAGGAGGTGGTCGCCGCGCTGCTGCACCGGTGGAGCAACCGGCACGCGAAACCCTTCGTCGCGTTGAATTGCGGCGCGCTCCCGGAAAGCGTCATCGAGAGCGAGCTTTTCGGACATGAGGCAGGCGCCTTCACGGGAGCACAGAGGCGCCGGATTGGGCGGATCGAGCATTCAAACGGTGGGACGCTCTTCCTCGATGAAATCGAGTCTATGCCGCCCCTGCTTCAGGTGAAGCTGCTCAGGGTGCTCGAAACCCGGCAGATCACGCCGCTCGGCACCAATGAAACCCGAAGCATCGACCTTCGTGTCGTCGCCGCGACGAAGGTCGATCTCGGCGATCCAGCGACCCGCAGGGATTTCCGGGAAGACCTCTATTTCCGGCTGAACGTAGTGACGTTGCGCATCCCGCCGCTTCGCGAGCGCTCCGAAGACATTCCGGCGCTTTTCGGCCACTTCCTGGAGCGTGCATCGAAACGCTTCGGCCAGCCGGTGCGGGAGATGACCGCGGCCGTGCGCGACCATCTCATGGGCCACAAGTGGCCCGGCAATGTTCGCGAACTCGTTCATTTTGCCGACCGTGTCGCCCTGGGGCTCGAACCGGAATTGGAAACCTCGGTTGTATCGACTCAAAAATGCGTGACTGCACCAAGCCTAAGTCTTGCTGAAAAGGTGCGCCGTTACGAAGCAACTGTAATTCACGAAGCCTTGCAGGAACATCGCGGCGATATGCAACAAGTGATCGAAACACTTGGAATCCCTCGCAAAACTTTCTACGATAAATTGAAACGCCACGGGATAAACTCGGCCGATTATCAAAAGAATCGCTAGTGTTCGAAACCTTCTTGAACTTGCACGTCGCGGAAAGGCTGCGATGATGTGTTGACGCCAGCGCATTGGAATCGTTAAAGCCGCTTGTGCCGAGTGCCACGCTATTTTGCCTCAACCCTTACTGTAACCCTTGAAGTATAACCGCCAGACCGAAGCGCCGACGGCAATATTGCCTTTCTGGCCAGGTATTTTCTTCTCATTTTGGGCCTGAAGCTCGCTCGCTTCGGAACAACGGTCTACTCTCATGATTGTGGACAAGGGGTTTTGACATGGAGCGTCGGCCCGTCGCGTCGACGCGACGACAGAGGCGTGTGTACGGCGGATCCATGGTGCAGGAGGCGGGACGCCAACGTCGGTCAACAAACTCTCATCTGCGGGTTGACCCGCATGACCTTGCTGCGTTTGGGGCTGCTCGCTCTAGAGGGTGAGCATCACAGGCTCATAGTGGAGACGAGGGCTCCCCGGCATTGTCCCACCCCCAGCGCCACGGACCGCCCCGAGGGTTCTGCTCTGTGTTCAGTGATCCTCCCCTGCTGGATAGTTGCGGAAGATGCTCACGCGGCCTTTGGCAACTGGACCATGCAGGCAATCGTCCACACAAATTCGACCATCTCCCGCGCGATGGCGGCAGTGACCACATTGGCGGTCTTGCCCAGAACGGTCAGCCGCCGATATCGGGCACACAACCGGACTTGCGCTTTCCAGGCGATCTCGCGCACTGGCTTAGACAGGGCCTCGATCCGGTCAACCTTGTGGCGACCGACCCGCGGCTTCATGCCATCGGCCCAGGCACCTTCAACCAGCGCTCGACGGGCATGGCTGTTGCCGGTCTTGGTGATGCCACCCCGCCGCACCGTCCGGCCTGTCGAGCGCTCCCCCTGCACCAGGCCGAAATACGCCATCAGCTGACGCGGGTTGGCAAAGCGGGTGAAGTCGCCGACCTCATTGACCAGCACCACAGCATCGATCAGAGCGATGCCGCGCAGAGCCTGCAGGGCCTCAACGGCAGGACAAAGAGTCCACTGGCCCAGAAGCGCGTGGATCTGCTCCTCAACCCGCTGGAGCCGTCGTTCCGCATTGCTGACCGCATCGACATAATCCTGAAAGGCAATCTGCTGGGCGGGATGGTCGAAGGCGAGTGTCGACAGCCAGCGGCGGTACGCCACACTCCGGGCTCTCGCAGACCCTTGGGAGCGGCCGTGCCGCAGCAGGAAGCCTTGCAGGTGCTGACGAGCCCGCGTCACCAGCTGTCGCACAGTGCTGCGCAAGCGGATCAGGTCACGTATGGCTTCATGAGCCTCATTCCGGCACCCAGACCGGTGTCAACTCACCCGCTCGCTGGAGAGGCGTCGACATCGGCAAAGACGTCTTCCCCTTGTCGGCTTCGATGCCGAAGGGAAGATCGCCTGCCGTCGCAAGATCCAGCGGGGTGGCAATCACGCCGAGGTGGTATAGGAATGCCTGAGCTATCCCGTGGTCTCACGCGGGGAAGCCATGTGGGATGCCTCGTGTAATAACATCTCTCGCATCCAGATGCTTGCTGGATCATTCTTGTGAAAGGCAGGCCATTGGACAGCTTCGGTGAATGCAGGAAATGGCAGCGGCAGTTCGACGATCCGCAGGGGTATCGTCTTTGCGAAATGCTCAACCAGCCGTAAGGGCATGGTTGCTATACGGTTGGTGCCTGATACCAAGGGTGGGAGCATGCTAAAGCTGTCCACCGCGACCTCAAGACGTCTCTTGAGACCGCGCTCGAGCAAAAACCATTCCTCGATGGAGGGCTTCTGCGTCCGTCCGAACTTGACCGCAACGTGCCCCATCGACATGTATCTCTCGAATGTAAGCTGCCGCGGTAGCTGCTTGTTCATGCGGCAGCCTACGCACACAAGTTTCTCGTCGAACAGTGCCACTCTAGGATGCGCGCTCGACATGAACACTTCCGGAAGGATTAGAAAATCGACGTCGCCGCGCCGGAGAAGCTCATCGGGGTCGTCGTCGAGAGGCAGCAACTCGAAGCTGACGGCGGGAGCTTCCCGGGCAACACGCTCCACGACCTTTCTAAAAAATACGAGTGTCATGAAATCGGAAAGGATGATCCTAAAGCGGCGCTCCGATTGGGCTGGGTTGAACCGGTCCGAGGAAATGATGGAGAGCTGGATGTGCAGCAGAGCCTCGCGAACTGCGGGGGCGAGCCCTGCCGCACGCGGTGTTAGGACAAGTTCGCGGCCCCTCATCGTGAATAGCTCATCGCGGAAATAGGCGCGTAACCGGCCAACGGCCGCGCTCATGGCTGGCTGGCTCAGGTTGATGCTGCGTGCCGCCGCCGTGAGGTTACGCTCGGTCGTCAAAGCGTCGAGCGCGACGAGGAGATTGAGATCAAGGCCCTTAAAACGCATGTCTCAGTGTATCCATAGGGTGAATGGGTACCATCGAAACAATCAATTTTACCATCCTTACGGAATGCTGCATGACGAAAATATCAGTTCGACCGAATTCAAGTACATCGAGAGCAAAATTTACGAGTGGCGCAGGAAGAACGGGAAGAATTGAGAGGGCCCATCAGCTCTGGAGCTCGGTGCTATGAAGGTTATTCGGCCCAATTGGCTAGCATCACGATCGCTGACGACAGCGTCTGACGTGCGCCAATCACGCGGCTGCTTCGACCGCAAGATGCGTCCCTCAAGAACGGCAAGAAAGAGGAGGTCATTGCATGCGTCCTCAGGTGCGGTGGAGGCTGTGATGGACAATAAGTTGCAACTCTCCGACTATATCAAACTCGCCGAGTTCCTTCGAAAGACCTATGGTCAACGCGATTGACCTAATCCAACCGTTTATGGACTCTCTAATTGAGGATGGGGAGGGCTGCAGCAGGCGGGAAGCAGAAACGAGCTTGTTCTAAAAATCCCTGTTTCTAAGCAATACATCACCTTCCACTGCCCGGGGATATTGGTTCGCCACTTCGAACGAAGGTAAGAGCTCGAGAATCGCTTGCAGGGATAGCTGCCCTTCATAGAGCTCCCGGTCGCTGTATTCCGTGTAAATGAAGCGCGTCTTGCTCAAGGTCTGTCTGCCGCCAGCGATGACATCGGATTCGGCTCCCTGCACATCCATCCAAATGAAATCGATCGTGTTCAGGTTCGCTTCGCTGCACCAGTCATCTAGCCGTCGAGTTTCAACCGAGATGGGATGATCAAACCGGACCCAATCATATTCCACAAGATGATTCTTGGGTCGGCGTATTGACCCAGAGAGATCCCATTCCTTCGCATTTCCATCTCCATTGCTTGGATGGAAATCGGTCCTGCCATTTCGATCACTGATCGCGATCTCAAATAGCTTCACTTTCTCAAGATACAGATCCATGTTTTTCTTGAAGCGAGCAGCCGCTCGGGGGTCCGGCTCAAAGCAGTAGAGCTGAGCCTTCGGACACAGCCTGAGAAAACGTCGCGTGTCGGTTCCGTCGTTGCAGCCGATTTCCAAGACAACGGGATTCGGCTTTTGGAGAAGTGAAATAATGTGCTGATGTACTTTTAACGAAGATGCGGGTTCTCGCATGCGCTCAAGAAGCTCTCGCATAGACCGCTGTATAGACTTTGACATGCCTTCTCTGAAAGATTGCAGTATGTCCATTGGTACCAAACTACCTTTGATTGCTCTCGGAGATCTATTGAACCCCGTCCTTGAAGCCTCAATAATTCGCGCGACGTCCCGACGAAAGGTATATCAACGTATACAGTGCGTATGCGGGAAGGATGATAAACCTGATTGAGTGGATTATGTGAGGTCCGGCACGGTGTAGTTACTGTTGATTGGAAAATCACTAACAAGGGCAAG